>CAZWYT010000092.1:0-17394 GCA_964638325.1 uncultured Planctomycetales bacterium | reverse complement strand
CCCCCACGCCCCGCAGTACGGCGCGCAGATCAACTACGCCGGCGACCGGCTGGAAGTCTACTTCGATCCGGCGTACACGATCCAGCCTGGGGGCATAATCTTCGGCACGACGTCGACGGGGCAGGGGGCCAGCGGCCAGGTCGAGGCGCCGTCCCAGATCGTGCCCGGCGACGTGAACTGCGACGGGTCGGTCGACTTCGGCGACATCAACGTCTTCGTGCTCGCCCTGAGCGACCCGGTCGGCTACGCCGACGCGTACCCCGACTGCGATATCCTCAGCGCGGACATCAACGGCGACGGAGTCGTCGACTTCGGCGACATCAACCCGTTCGTCGGACTGCTCACCGGCGGTTAGGGACAAGGACCTTTGCGAGGCTGTGCTTAGGCCCCGCCTTCGGCCGGCGACGGGCGAAAAAAGGTGTCAGGAACCTTTTGCCGCAGCGGCCCTTTGGGTGCTGGGCACAAAAGGTTCCTGACACCTTTTTTCGGCCTACCCCCTTCCGGTCGCGGTGTGGACGGCCTGCGATGCGGGTTTCTGGAGACACGGACTAGCGTGCGCCGAGCACGAAAGTGCCGAGCGTACGGATCAGGATGGCCACATCCATCTCGAGTGCGCGGTGCTTGAGGTAGTACAGGTCGAGGCACAGCTTGCGGTGCGCGTCGGCCACGCTGCCGCCATAGCCGTGGTGAATCTGGGCCCAGCCGGTCAGTCCCGGCTTGGTGAGGTGGCGCAGGCGATAGTGCGGCAGCAACTGCTCGAGATTGTGCACGAACTCCGGCCGTTCGGGCCGCGGCCCGACCAGGGCCATGTCGCCGCGGAGCACGTTGAGGAGCTGCGGCAGCTCGTCGAGGCGGGACTTACGCAGCCAGCGGCCGACGCGCGTCGCCCGGGTGTCGTTGAGGGCGGCCCAGCGCGCCCCGTCCTTCTCGGCATCCGTACGCATCGTGCGGAACTTGTAGATCTTGAAGAAGCGCCCGTACCGCCCCACCCGCACCTGCCGGAACAACGCCGGCCCCCGGCTGTCCAGACAAATCGCCAGCGCGATGAGCGGCCAGAGCGGCAGCGTTAGCGCCAATCCGAGGCCCGCGGCCACGGCGCTCAGCAGGCGGCTCACGGCTTCGTAATTCCCGCGATTCTGGACGTCGGCGCGCAGCACCCATTCGGCCGTGATGCTCTCGACCGGCACCTCGCCGAGCAGCTTCTCCACGAACGTCGCCTGGTCGGTGACACGACAGCGTTGTTCCAGGCAGGCGGCCACCGCCCGGCCCACCGCTCCGTCGTGCACGAGCTCCGAGCCGACGACGACCTCGTCCACGCCGTACTGCGCCAGCACGTCGGCGAGGTGCGCCAGATCACCGATGCACGGACACGCTTCCTGGAACTGCAGATCGTCGTCGTTGCGGAAGCGTGGCTCGTGCGCCGACGCCGCCGTGCCCGCGACGAGGCGCAACGGCCCCGCGGGTACCTGAACGTGCCCGACGACCGCGTAGCACCGGTGTTGCAGCGGGCCGAGGATGGTCATGAGCTTGCGAATCGACCGGCCGTCGCCGACACACAGCAGACGCACCCGCGTCGTGGTGATAACCTCATGCGCGACTAGGCGGACCGGGATGGCGATCAGGGCATAGACCAGCACGACGGTCAGCCCGACCCAGCGGCTGGCGGCGACGTAAAAGAACAGTGACAGGCAGGCGAAACCCAGCACCACGCCGAGGACCAGCGTGAGCGTGGAACGGACGAAGATGCGGCTGCGGGCCAGCAGCGTCCGGCGCTCATAGAGTCCGAAAACCAGCCCGGCCATGGTCATGCTGGTGCAGAAGGTCGCGCTGACCAACCACCGGTGCGCGATCCACCCGTACCCGCGGGTTCCCAACACCAGCAGGGTGCACGCGGCGGACGCGGCGGCCCCTATTATCAGCCAGTCGAGACACACCCACGCGGCGGGGGACAGCGCGGCCATGAACCGCTGCAACGCTACTCTGGCGCGCGGGACCGTCTTCACGCCGGCCGCAAGGTGAACGCCAGTCCGTCGGCTGTCCGTGGCTATCGAAAGAAAAGACGGCATCGCTCGCTATTCACACGCCTCCCTAGCAGTCCGTTGAAAAAGGGGACTGTCCGCCGCGGCGGACCGCCACACAGGGCCTTCGCGGTAGCGCCGAGCGCCCTTCCAGCGGTGCCTGTACCCGTTTTCAACGGGCTCCCAGGGCCGCCGGGAATATCGGTCGGGTGTTGCGGAGCCATAAGTTGGCGGCCGCGAGCCCGATCTCGGCGACGAGAACTACGCAGGCCGGGCCGCGACTGACCCGATAATGAGACCAGAGCACGAAGTCCGGAGCGCACCCGTGGAACGTCTCGTTCGAATCCTGCCCGCTGTTCTTGTCCTGCTCGCCGTCGGCTGTCACGAGAAACAGCGGCTCGCCTGCACGCCGCCGCTGCGCATGGATGAGCTGGCCGCCGGGCTGCCCGCGCCGGTCAACGACTTCGCCCTGCTCGTGGATCAGCCGAGCGAAGGGCGGTTCGCCTGCGTGCTGGCGATCGCCAAGCTGGTCCCCGACGGCCCTGCCGCGGCCGAACCGCTGCTCTTCGTGCCGCTGCGCAGCAATGAGCAGGCGTACTGGACGGAGCAGATGCGCGGCGTGGCGGCGATTCAGAAGCTCGTTTTCCTGCGGCCGCGGAGCACGCGGCCGGAGGGACAGAGCCTACCGACGCTGTGCACGACGGCGGTGCGATTCGGCGCGCCGCTGTTGCTCGTCTACGCGTCCAGCCAGGTGGGCCCCAACTCGGCGCAAGTGCTCGGGGTGCTGTACGACGCGGATGCGCAACAGCCGCTAGCCACAATCCAGGCGTCTTCCCGGATGCTTGACGAGGAACGGGCGGAAGTGTCGCCGGGCGCGGAGCGCGGCGATCACCGGGAGCAGGATGCCGGTTATCAGGCGCAGCGTCATTTCGAGGGTTACACGCTGGCCTGCCTGCGCGAGTTGATGCATCGCGATTCCCCGCCCGCTACCACGCAGCCCAACAAGTGGGGCCAGCCCTTCATGGAGCGCTGGTGGATCGAGAACCGCAACCGCTGACCGCCGGCCACTCTGCCGCACGACCAGCGCTCACGCTCCCCAACAGCACACGGTAGTCCGGTATACACTGCGTCCGCGCGGTCGGCGTGGACGGGCGTTGCGCAAAGCCAGTCCGCCGTTGCCGCAGCGTGTTCTGATTCCTACCCTCCCACCAGACAGCCGCGCTCGGGGCGATGGCACGCCACGTGTGGGGCGCGCCGCGCGCCGGCGGCAGACGTGAGTCGACCGAGGGTCGTCGTGCCCGTGCGGGAGCCCGGCAACCGGACTGGCGATCGCACCGGCGATTGCCCAGTGAGCGTGGACGGCGTCACCAAGCCGCCCGTGCTTGGGCGCCGAACGCTGCGTGTGCTTTGCCTCGTGTACCTGGGCGCGATGGTCTATGGGACGTTGGGGCCCGTGGGCGCGAGTCGGGGGGCCTGGATCGCGAAGCCCGGGTCCTGGAGCTGGATCCCGGCCTGGCGCCACAGCGATGTCAACGATGTGGCCACGAACTTCGCGGTTTACGTCCCGGCGGGCATCGCGCTGCGGCTCCTGGTTCGGCGGCGCGGCCGCACCAACCTGGCGGACTTTGCGCTCGCGATGGTGCTCGCCGTCGGCTTGAGCTATCTGACCGAGCTGTTGCAGCAGGTCATGCCGGCCCGTTCATCAAGTCTAACGGACGTGCTCGTTGACACTTTGGGCGCCTGCGCGGGCTGCCTGTACGCCGTGCGGGTACAGCGGACGGCTCGGCATGTTCACGCGCTCGTGTTCGCGCAGGCACGGGCCGGCTGGCTGCTGTGGACGATCACGGCCGGTCTGGCTGCCGTGACGGTCGCTTGCCGGTGGGTTGGTCGGCGATCGTCCCATCCGCCGGCAGGCTCGGCGGCCCACTGGATCCCGTTCTACGCCCAGTTTCACGCCTCCTTCGTGGCGGCCGTCACCAGCGTAGTCGGCCCGCTGGCAGGCTCCGCGCTGCTGACGCTGGTCGTCCTCATCCTGACGCGCGGCCGCGGCGGCGGGATCGCCCTCCTGGTGCTCCTGGGGCTCCTGGTGGCGGGCCAATTGAGCTGGGTGCTCCTGGCCCATCACGCCCCGGATCTGACCCCCTTCGTACTGGTGTTCGGCGCCTGGCTCGTGACCACGCGGATGTGGAGATCGATCTGCCTGCCAGCCGGCGACGCAGATCCTGCGTCTGCCTGACCGCGCAAGAAAAGGCGTTTCGGGGGTGAGAGCGCCCGGCCCGTCCTAGAACTCCGGTCACTTGCGGAATCGACGTGCGCAAGCACGCGCCGCCGGGGTGAGCCCCAAGCACCAGCGAGCGGTCCTGGCCCCGTCGCTTGCGCTCCGGGCTCGTCCAATTCGGCGCTGAGTCGCGCACGGTCATTGGGTCGCAGATTACCACCCCGCTTCGGACTACCGATAAGGGAAGACAGAGGTGGGGGAGATGCGGTGCGCGCTCGCCGTCCCGCGCGCGGCGTACAGTGCATCCGCCACCGAGTCGGCAGTGGATCTTATGCGAATCGGACTCGACGCACGCTGTATGACCATGCCCCGGCCACGGGGAACCGGGCGCAACCTGCTCGATGCCTACCGGCTGATTCCCGTACTGCGCCCCGAGTGGGAGTTCGTCCTGTATCACCAGCGCCCGCTGTCCGCCGAGCAGCGCGCCGGTGAAGACGCGCCGTGGTGCCACCCGAATGTGCAGTTGCGGCAGGTCAACCTGCCGGGCGATCGTCTGGACGCGTGGTTCCAGCTCCGGCTCCCGTGGGCCGCGCGACGCGACCGCGTGGACCTGATGCACTTCCCAGCTAACGTTGCGCCGGCCTGGTGCCCGGTCCCCTTCGTCGTGACGATTCACGATCTTATTCCCCTGCGATTGCCGGGCGAATTGCCGCCACGCCAGACCCGCGCGTTTCGCCGAGGCGTGCTGCGCGGCGTGGGGCGGGCGGTGCACATCATCACCGTGTCGGCGGCGACCCGGGACGAGCTACACCGTGACCTGGGTGTCCCATCGCATCGGATGACGGTCATCCCCTGGGCCCCGGATGCGCGCGTCCTGGCACAGGTGGATTCCAAGTTGACGGACGAGCAGTTCGGGCGCTTGCGCGCCAAGTACCAGCTCGGCGCACGCTGGCTGATCTCCTTTTCTGGGAGCACGGCGCGCAAGAACGCACGTGGCGTGCTCACCGGTTTCGCGTCCGTGCGGGCCGAGCTGCGGCGGGGGATTCAACTGGTGCTGGTGGGCTGCGAACCGGCCGAGTGTCGCCGTCGCCTGGCCGCGGCGGCCGAACGTTTCGGCGTGGCGGCGCAGTGCCGGGTGCTGGGGTTTGTTCCGCACGAAGACGTGCCTGCCTTGCTGCAAGGCGCCGTCGGCCTGCTCATGCCCAGCCGCTATGAGGGCTTTGGCTTGCCGCTCCTCGACGCGTTCGCGTGCGGCGTACCGGTGCTTACCGCGCAAGTGAGCAGCATGCCCGAGGTGGCGGGCGACGCGGCGATCTACTGCGATCCCGACGACGCGCATAGCATCGCCGCCGGGATCGCGCGGCTGTTGGAGCCGTCGACGGCGCGGGAGTTGGTGCGGCGGGGTCGCGCGCGGCTGGCCCATTTCAGTTGGGAGCGCACCGCGAAGGCGATGTGCGCGGTGTACGAGATGTGCCGGGCGGACGCGGCGCGCGGCAGCGCTGTGGCGGCGAGTCAGCGTCTGGTGGAGGGTGGTGTGCGATGAACCTGCCGATCTGGGGCGACCAGGCCGGGCAGTTCCTCAAGCTGGACTGCCGGAACTACCGCGGTGACCGGCCCTGCGCCGTGGGCGTGCAGGGTGTCTGCCCGACGCAGTGTGCGAAGCATAGCCCGATGGGGCACCGGATCCTGATCATCAAGCTCGGGGCGCTGGGCGACGTGATCCGCACGGCGGCCCTGCTCCCCGGGCTCAAGGCAGCCTGGCCGCAAAGCCACATCACGTGGGTGACGCGCCCCGGCGGCGTCCGCACGCTGGCCCATCATCCGCTGATCGACCGCCTGTTAGCCTTCGACGCCGAGACCGTCTGCGCGTTGGAGCACGAACGCTTCGACCTGTGCCTCAGCCTGGACAAGGAGCCCGGACCGACGGCGCTGGCCATGCGTGTGGACGCGCGCGACAAGCGCGGCATCGGGCTCAGCGCGTACGGGACGGCGTATCCGCTGAACGCGGAGTGTGGGCCGTATTTTGCGCTCGGGTTGGATGACGAAATCAAGTTCCACGACAACCGCAAGACGCATCAGCAACTGATCTACGAGGCGGTCGGGCTGGAGTACCGCGGGGAGCGCTATCACCTGTACCCCGCCGGCGCCCAGCAGGCGCGGGCGGACCACGTGTGGAATGCGCTGGGCGTCGCCCCAGGCGAGGTCGTGGTCGGCCTGAACACCGGCGCCGGCCACGTGTTCGCCAACAAGAACTGGCCGCCCGACCGGTTCGTCGCGCTGGCGCAGCGGCTGATTGCGCAGAACGGCTGGCGCGTCGCGCTGCTGGGCGGTCCCGACGAACGCGACGTCAACGCGGCGATCGCCACGGGCTGTCCCGGCGTGCTCGACACCGGCTGCGGCCACGCCGAGCTCGAGTTCGCGGCCCTGGTCCGGCGCTGCGACGTTGTAGTCACGGGCGACACGCTGGCCATGCACGTGGCCATCGCCGGGGACGTGCCCGCCGTCGTGCTGTTCGGGCCGACCTGTCCACAGGAAATTGATCTCTACGGGCGTGGCGAGAAGATGGTTACGAGCCTGTCGTGCGCACCCTGCTATTTCCGCCGCTGCGACATGTCACCCAACTGCATGGAGGACATTGCGGTCGAGCGCGTGCTGGTGGCGGTGCAGCGGTGGGTGGCGTCCGGGGCCGAGGCGGTCCACCAACCCGCGGCGCTGGTCGAGGCAGGGGTATGAGGGTGCCGTCGTCGGCCCAACTACGCGTGCTGGTGGTCGCGCGGCGCGAACCCTGGCCGCTGAATAGTGGGGGGCGGCTGCGTCTGTACAACTTCCTGAAATGGCTGGCGCGGGATGCGTCGGTGACGCTGGCTTTGCCGGAAGCGCCACGGTCCCCGGAGCATCTGCCCGACTCGCTGCGCGTGCTGAACATCGGCGTGCCGCCGGAGCGCGAGCGGCCGCGGTTGCGTCCAGACGTCCCGTGGATCGCCGGGGCGGCGCGGCGTCACTTCGGCTACTGCCCGGCGGTCTGCGGTTGGCTGGAGACCCACGCCCGGCCGGAGCGTTTCGACGTGGCCTTGCTCTACGGTGCGGTGGCCGGTCAGTACATCGACGTGGTAGGTGTGCCAGCCGTCTGGGATGCCGTGGATGAGCTCGTGCTGTACACCGTGCGGGACAGGGTGCAGCACTGGCCGCGTCGGGCGCGCGCCGCGCTGCTGTACGCCCTCTTTGAGCGGCACGCAGGCCGCAAAGCGTATGCCACGCTCTTCGCGTCCAGCGTCGACGCGTCGTACGCCCGGCGCTGGATGGGAGATGCCCGCGTGGAGGCCGTCAGCAACGGGGTGGACTGCGACTACTTCTCCGGGCCATCGCAGCCGGGCGAACTCGGCACCTTGGCTTTCGTCGGCTCGCTGAGCTTCCCCCCGAACATCGACGGGATCGTCCGCTTCACGACGCGAATCTGGCCGCGGGTTCGCAACGGCTTTACCGGCCGCCGGCTGCTCATTGTCGGACGCGAGCCGGCGGCAGCGGTGCGCGAGCTGGCGCGGTTGCCCGGTGTCGCCGTGCACGCCGACGTGCCGGACGTGCGACCGTATCTCTCGCGGGCTGCGGTAGTAGTGGTGCCCACACACCTGGGCGGCGGCGTGAAGAATAAGGTGCTCGAAGCCTGCGCGATGCGCAGGTCGGTAATCGCCAGCCCCCGGGCGCTGGCCGGGCTCAGCGCACAGCCCGGCAGCGACCTCCTGTGTGCGCACAGTGAAGCGGACTGGGTGCGGCACACGTCGCGGCTGTTGGGTGATGCAGACCTCGCCGCGCGGATCGCCGCCAGCGGTTACCGTTGGGTACGCCGCGCCCATGATTGGCCACAACTCGCTGGGCGAGTGCAGCAGATTCTTGCGGACGCCGCGCGCCGCCGTGCGAGAGCCCGATCTCCCCGCGGCGGGTGCGATGTCCAATCGGAAGGTTCTCCGTGCCCGCGATACTCGCACGTCCGTCGCAGGTGCGTGCCGGCCGCGTTCTAGCAGACGCGCGCCGCGCACCCGCACGTTGGCGACCACGGCTGCTCAGCCTCCTAGCTGCGGCCGCCGTATGGTTCATCGTCGGCGATTGTCTCGTGGCTGCGGTGGGCTACGTTGCCGGCAAAGTCAGCACATCGTGGCCCAGCACGGCCGCCTACGCGGCCGGACACATTCTTGGCGGCGGGCTGCTGGTGGTCGCGTGGCGCAGCCCGTCGCTGCGCCGGCAGCTTCGATCAATTCGCACACGCCTTACGCCATACCTGGCACGCATCGGCGGCGTCCTGCTGTTCGTCGGGGCGCTGACCGTGTTGCGTCTGGCGTGGGTTCTCCTCGTGCCGACGCAGCCGGCCAGTGACCACGCCGTATATCACGGGCTGGCGGTACGGCTCGTGGAAACCGGCGTCTACGACACCGAGAAACACCGCGCCTACTGGCCGCCGGGCTATCCCGCGTTCCTGGCGGCGCTGTATGGCGTCTTCGGAGTTTCGGTATTGGCGGCCAAGCTTGGGAATGTTTTCCTGGCCGGACTGGCCGACCTGCTGACCTGGCAGGCCGTGCGCAGGCACGGCGGCGCGACCGCGGCGGTTGCGGCGCTGCTGCTCACGGCGGCCTGGCCCGGCCGCAACCTGCATGTGGACGTGCTGTCGTACGACGAGCTGGTGCTCGTGCTGGTACTCGGTTCGATGGCGCTGCTGCCGCGATTGTCGTCCACGACGCAAGTGCGATCCGTCATTTCGATCGGTCGCCGCGCAAGGCCCGACGCGGCCCGCTGGATCGCCGCCGGAGCCGTGCTGGGGCTGGCCTGTCTCGTGCGCCCCACGCTCGGCGTGACGCCGCTGGCCATTGGCGGCGCGCTACTCGCCGCGCGCTGCTCCTGGCGACGAAGCGCGATTGGCACGGTGTGGTATGGTGCGGCGATGCTGGTTTCGATCGTGCCGTGGACGATCCGAAACTACGTCGTGCTGGGCCGCTTCGTTCCGCTGACGACCAACGCGGGCGGGAACTTCTACAACTCGTGGGCGCCGGGCGGGACGGGCAGCTTCTACAAGCCGGCCTGGGAGCACTTGCAGGCGATGACCGGCGGCGACGAGCTCAAGCTCTCGTCCACCGGTTTCGCGCTCGGTCTGGCGGCGATCCGCACGGACCCGGCGGGCGCCGCGTGGCGCGTCGCACAAAAGCAGGTCCATTACCTGGGCTCGGACAACTGGCTGCTGCCAGTGGAGACCTACACGGCGGCCCTGCGCGGCGATGCGACCTGGGGGGCCATCCTCAAGACCGCGTTGCACACCGCGACGAACGGCTGGTATCTGATCCTGATGCTCTGGCCGCTAGTGGGCGTGCGGGGACTGGCGCGGCGTTTTGACGAGCAGCCGCTGGCCTGGCTGTGCCTGGGCCTCTTCGTGCTGGGGCTGATAATCCATACCGTCTTTGAAGCGCAGGCGCGCTATCACCTGGTTTATCTGCCGCTCTGGGGCATCATGCTGGCCCTGCTTCTGGACCGCGGAGATTCTCGGTCTGCGGCAATCCTCTGCCGATAACACCCGTAGAGAACTCGCACGGGAGCCGAGAGCAGCGCATGTCACTGACCGTTGTCGCGTTCTGGATCGCCTACGTCGGCGGGACGTGTGCAGCGCTGTTCAACCCGATTGTCGGGATCACGCTCTACCTTCTCGTCTACCATCTCAACCCGGAAACGCAATGGTGGGGCGAATCCGTCCGGGCGCTCGGACTGCGCACCTCCTTCGTCGTCGCCGCGGCAACCGGCCTGGGCATGCTGGTTCGACAACCGCCGCTCGAACACGGCGCCCGCCAGTTCCAGGTCCCCTTCGTGCTGGCGCTGGTGTTTGGCCTGCTGGCCCTGGGGAGCCTGGTGTGGGGCGTCGACCTGACCGATCGGGGCGAGTACCTGGCCGAAAAGTTCATCAAGACACTCATCGTCATCTTCATTCTGGTCCGCTGCGTGCGTACGCCGCTCCACTACCACGTCGTCATCCTGGCCTGGCTGGTCGGCATTGCCTACCTCGGTTATGAGGCGACCGGCGGTGCCGGGACCTCGCAGAGCGGTCGCTTGACGGCCGGCCTGGGCGGGCCGGACTTCAACGACTCGAGCGGCCTGGCCGCACACTTGGTCTCCTCGCTGCCGCTGATCGGGGGGCTGTTCTTCATGTCGCGCACCTGGTGGGGCCGGCTGTTCGCGCTGGTCACGGGAGCGATGGCCGTGAACACGATCATCGCCACGCGCACGCGCAACGTGCTCGTCGGCCTGGCGGTCATGGTCGTATCCGGCGTGCTTTCGCTGCCCCGCGGCTATCGCCTGAAGGGTTGGGCCGCCGTCCTCGCCGGCACGCTGCTGTCCATGCAACTCACAGACCCTGGCTGGTGGCGGCGCATGGAGACGATCTCGAACTGGAGGCAAGACGCCTCCTCGACGGGCCGCGTCACGCTGTGGAAGGCGGCGTTCGACATGGCTTCCGATTACCCGTTCGGGATCGGCCTGGGCAACTTCCACCACACGGTGATGCAGTACGTGCCGGACCTCGACGTGGTTCGCAGCGCCCACAACACGATCATCGCGTGCCTCGCGGAGCTGGGCTGGCCGGGGCTGTTTGTCTTCGTGCTGATTCTCGCGATCACCATTCGGCGGCTCGGGAAACTCCGGCGGCTGGCCCAGCAGTGGCCCAACTTCACCGAGATTCAATTCTACCGCTGGCAGACGCGGTTTCATCTCGGCTGGCACGCGTTGGCCCTGCGCACTTCGCTCCTCGGCTACCTGGCGTGCGCGCTGTTCACCACGCGCCTATTCACCGAGGACTTGTGGCTCATGCTGGGCTTCGCCATGTGCCTCGTTAACGTCAGCAAGTGCGTCGCGGCTGACGAAGCGGCTGCCGGGGCGGCGGTGAACGCCCAGCTCGGACCGAACGAGCTTGCCTGCGTCCCGTGCACGCCCGGCCCGTAGGACCGCTGGCACGCCGTGCAGGGTTGCTGACCGATCGCGCTCCGCGACGCGCCGGCCCGGCACGAGGATTGACCGCGGTCGGAGAAACGCGGATGGGGACACGAAGGTGAAGGCGACCGTATCTTCAGCGCGGCGGGTGCTCGTCGGCATTCTAATTGCCGCGGTAATCCTCCGCGTTGTTCTGGTGCTGTTGGGCGGGCAGTTGGTGTTTCCCGATGAGCTACGCTACATCCAGACCCGTGCTGCGCTGGCCGCGCTGACGTCGGGCGATCCGCGCCCGCTGGTGTGGCTTTTCACGACCAAGGTCGACCATCTTTTTTTTAAGTTCCTGGCGTTGCTGCCCGCCACACTTGAGCTGGCGACGCATCCGGCTCCGCAGATAGCGGCGCTGCTGTTTTCCATGTGCTCGGTCGCGAACATCTGGCTCGTGTGGCGCCTGGCGCTGCGCACCGGGGCCGGCGCGCGCGAAGCCCTTCTGGCGGCCCTCTTCATGGCGCTCTCGAACGCCATGTTCTACTACAGCCGGCACCTGCTGCCGTACGACCTGGCGCTGAGTCTTGGACTCTGGGCGCTGCTGACCGCACCGCGCGAGCGCCCGCGGCGACGCGTGGTGTTCTTCTGCGGGCTTCTGGCAGGGCTCACGTTTCTGACGTACACCGGCTATTGGCTGCTGGCCGGCCTGGCTGGCCTGATCCGTGTCCTGGCCGATCGTCAAACCGTATGGAGCCGCTGCAAGACTGCACTCCTGTGTGGCCTGGGTCTGGCCACGCCGCCCCTGACCGTGGTGCTCGCGAGCAAGCTGGTCGGCGCACACCTGCTGTCCGCGCTGGTCCGGTTCTCGAGCGCGGTCACGCAAGGCGACTTCGGCGAAGGCTGGCGCCTGCCGTGGGAGTACCTCTGGCACGCCGAACACGGGCTCCTCGCGGTATGGTTGCTCGCGACGGCGGTCGCCATCCGGCACTGGCGCGCCGGCCCAACCCGCGTCCGGTTGTGGCTGGGCGCGCTGGCCTGGCTCTACGGCGGCATGGTCCTGTGCTCAGTGGGCCTGCACAAGTTCGTCGTGTACGGCCGCATCGCGCGGGCGATGATCCCGTTCTTCGGCCTGCTGGCGGCCTTCGGATTGGACCGGATGCTCGCGCGGCGGCGCTGGCCGCGTGTTCTCGCGACCACCGGCATCGCCGCGCTCGTCGTGCAGGCGGGGTGGAACTTCTCCGGTCCGTTGCGGCAGGTATTCCCGCGCGAGTTTGTGCAGGCCGCGGAGCGCGAGTTCCCCGACCTGACGATAGACATGGATGCCGCGGCGTTCAGGCCTGGTCAGTGCGAGGCGTGTGGCGAATACCGGCTGCTGTATGCCAAGCATCTGTGGCCGGCGCCCGAGACGATGCGTCTGCCGGACCACGACGTCCTGCGGGAGGCGCCGCATCCACTCCAATTCCTGCCCTACCAGTACGAGGGCTTCAACCCCACCCAGCGGGACCTCTTGCGAACGACTGACATCCGCATGCGGCTGGTCCGACTGCGGCCACAGGCGTACGTCGAAAGACCATGACGGGCCACTTGCGGCGTCTGCGGTGGCTGCGGGCGCCGGCGCCGCAGGGGCCCGGCCGCCGCCCACGCGCGCTCCCCGCGGGCTTGGGCCGGTTTTCATGCGGTCCGGCGGCGTGCACGGGCGCAAAGCCTGCCTGGCCGCGCACTAGCAGGGGAGCGGGCGTCGTGCACGCGCGCGCGGCTCCATCCACGGGCCACAGCCCGTCGATAAGGTCAGTGGATTGTCCCCAGCCGCGTGGAGCTCGTGCATGACTACCTCGGCAGTGACATGTCCCCAGGGCGGCGTGCGGCCGTTTTCGGCGGATTCCGCGGCGGAGCGGCGCCGGGCGGTCCGGGTCGCGGTTATCGGGCTTGGGTACTGGGGCCCGAGCCTGCTGCGCAACTTTCGGGACGTCATTGGCGACGACCTGTGCGCCTGCTGCGACCCCGAGGACGCCCGCACCACCGCGATGAAAGCCCGGCACCCGAACCTGCGGACCACTGCCGACGCGGTCGCGGTCTTCGCCGACAAAGAGATCGACGCGGTGGCGATCGCCACGCCGGTAGGTACGCATTACCCGCTGGCGAAGGCGGCTCTGGAGGCCGGCAAGTCGGTGCTGCTCGAGAAGCCGATGACGGCCGACGTCGCGCAAGCCGAAGAGCTGGTCGATCTGGCCGACCGTCGGGGGCTGACGCTCATGGTCGACCACGTCTTCGTGTACAGCCCGGCGGTGCGGAAGATCAAGGAGCTGCTGGCGGCGGGCGAGCTGGGGCGCCTGCTGTACGTGGACAGCGTGCGCATCAACCTCGGCCTGTTTCGACGCGACGTGAACGTGGTGTGGGACCTCGCGCCGCACGACCTGTCGATCGTCGATCACCTGATCGGCCGCACGCCCAGGAGCGTCGCCGCCTTCGGCAGCGTGCACACCAGCAGCGGACACGAAGACGTCGCGTACCTGAACCTCGATTTTGGCGACGGCCTGATCGCCAACTTCCACGTCAACTGGCTCTCGCCCGTCAAGATCCGCTACACCATGTTGGGCGGGAGCAAGAAGGGGCTGGTCTACAACGACCTCGACCCGGTGGAGACCATCAAGGTTTACGACAGTGGAATCAGCGTGCGCCAGGATGACCTCGAGGATCGGCGCAACATCCTGATCGACTATCGCATGGGGGACATCTGGTCACCACGGCTGGAGCTGGGCGAGCCGCTCCGTGCCGTGGTCAGCCATTTCGTCGATTGCGTGCGCGACAACGCGACGCCGATCACGGACGGACGGGCCGGCCTGCGGGTGGTGCGGATCCTGGACGCAGCGCAGCGGAGCATCAAGGCCCAGGGTGGACGCATCACGTTATGACCACGAGCAAAAAAGGTGTCAGGAACCTTTTGCCGGAACGGCCCGCAGGGTGCTGCGCACAAAAGGTTCCTGACACCTTTTTTGCCCGCATCGCCCCCGACGTTCGCCTGGGCCGCAACGTCCAGTTGCATGGCTTCGTGAACCTGTACGGCTGCACGATCGGCGACGACACGAAGATCGGTACGTTTGTTGAGATTCAGAAAGACGTGGTCGTCGGCCGGCGCTGCAAGATCTCCAGCCATACCTTCATTTGCGAGGGCGTCACGATCGAGGACGAGTGCTTCATCGGCCATGGCGTGATGTTCATCAACGACAAGTACCCGCGGGCAACGCGTGACGACGGGCAGTTGCAGGCCGCGGCCGATTGGGAGGTCGTTCCCACGCGGGTGTGCCGGCGGGCCTCGATCGGCTCCGGTGCGGTCATCCTGTGCGGCGTGACGATCGGTGCCGGGGCGCTCGTCGGTGCTGGTGCGGTCGTGACGCACGACGTGCCCCCCGGCCAGGTCGTGGTCGGCGTTCCGGCGCACCTCCAGGTCCTGGCCGAAACCGGGCGCACCGCGGCGGGATGGGGAGCGTAACATGCCCACCGTCAGCGACCAGGCCGTGCGGCAGTTCTGGGATCAGCGGGCGCGCGACGGCGCCGCCGAGAACGCCGTCACGCACCGCGATGTGTGGCAACGCTGGCTCGAGCTGCAGGTCATCGAACGCTACCTGCAGCCCGACCTCCGCGTGCTCGACGTGGGTTGCGGGAACGGCTACACGACCCTCCAGATCGCGCCCCGCGTGCGCGAAGTCGTCGGCATCGACCGCAGCGCGGACATGATCGAGCGCGCCCGGCGGGCCCAGGCGGCGCTGAGCAGGCCGACCCCGGGCGTGTCGTTCGCTGCTATCGACGTGCTGGCGCTCACGCCCGAGCACTTCGGCCAGTTCGACCTGGCGCTCTCCGAACGCTGCCTGATCAACCTCACGTCCTGGGCCGACCAGTGCCAGGCCCTGGCCCGCATCGCCGGCGTCGTTCGGCCCGCGGGGCACTTCCTGCTCCTGGAGGGTTCACGCGTGGGGCGCCGGCGGCTGGACTTGCTGCGCGCCGCCGTCGGCCTCCCGGCCCAGCCCGTCGTCTGGCACAACCTCGATTTCGATCGCGACGAGCTGCTCGCGTACCTGGCGCGCCACTTTGCGGTCGAGCAGGAGACGCACTTCGGCGTGTACGACTTCCTGGCCCGCGTCGTGCACCCGCTGCTCGTCGCGCCGGCGGAGCCCCAGTACGAGGCTCGCATCAACGAGCTCGCCGCCCGGCTGGCGCTGCACCGCCAGGACCTTGGGGACCTGAGCCGCATGCTCGTCCTGTACCTGCGGCGTAAACAGACGTGAACGCCGCTCCCGGCGCCTGGCGGAAAGCCGCCCGAGTGAGGCCGACATGATTCCGCTCACGAAGCCGATGGTGGGTCCCGCGGAGGTGGACGCCGTCGCCGCGGTCATCCACAGCGGCTGGCTGACGCAGGGGCCGCGCGTCGCCGAGTTCGAGCGCCGCATCGCCGGGTACTGCGGCGCGCGGCACGCCGTCGCGTGCAGCAGTTGCACGACGGCGTTGCACATGGCGCTGCTCGCCGTCGGCGTCGGGCCGGGGGACGAGGTGATTGTGCCCGCCCTGACCTTCATCGCGACGGCCAATGCGGTGGTGCACAGCGGCGCCACGCCCGTGCTCGCGGAGGTCGATCCACGCACGTACAACCTCGATCCCCGCGCGGCCGAGGCCGCCATCACGCCGCGCACGAAGGCCATCATCCCGGTCCACCAGGTTGGATTGCCGGCCGACATCGACGCGTTTGCCGACCTCAGCCGGCGCTGCGGCGTAGCGATCATCGAGGACGCGGCCTGCGCGCTGGGCGCGCGCTATCGCGGGCGCCCGATCGGCGCCCATTCGCCGCTGGCCTGTTTCTCCTTCCACCCGCGCAAAGTGATCACGACCGGCGAGGGCGGGATGGTGCTCACCAACGACGACGAGTACGCGGAGCGGCTGCGGCTGTGGCGGCAACACGGGATGAGCGTGCCGGACACGGTGCGGCACAATGCCCCGGACGTCATCATCGAGCGCTACCTGTGCGTCGGATACAACTACCGGATGTCCGACCTCCACGCAGCGGTGGGACTCGCCCAGCTCGCGCGCCTGGACCAGATCGTGGCGCGCCGCCGCCAATTGGCCGCGCGGTACGACCAGGCTTTTGCCGCCGACGTATTCTGGCAGACGCCCTTCGTGCCGGAGTACGCGGAGCCGAATTACCAGAGCTACATCCTGCAGCTCACAGCGGACGCCCCGCTGGAGCGCAATGACCTGCTGGCGGCGCTACGGGCGCGCGGCATCGCCGCCAAGCCCGGGATCATGAGCATTCATCGCGAGCCGGCGTTCCACGGCCGCTGTGCGGGTGCGCTGCCGAGCAGCGAGCAAGCCAGCGACCGCAGCCTGCTCCTGCCGCTCTATCCCGAGATGACCGAGACAGAGCAGAACGAGGTCATCGCCGGCGTGCGCGAGGCGGCGCGCATGCGGGTGTCCGGCGCGGCCGTTGCGTCGCTTGCGGATGAGCACGTTCCATGACCCGGATCGGGAAGTCCGTATTGGTGACCGGCGGGGCCGGGTTCATTGGCTCCGAGCTCGTCCGCCAGCTCGTCGCGCTGGATGCGCAGGTTGTCGTGGTGGACAACCTCTGCAACGGGCGACGCGAGAACCTGACGGGCTTGCCCTCCGGCCAAGTGCAGTTGCACGTCGTGGATATCCGCAACCACGATGCCATCGGGAGGTTGCTGCGCGGCGTCGACATCGTGTTCCATTTGGCCTGTCTGGGGGTACGGCACTCCATTCATTCGCCCATCGAGAACCACGAGGTCAACGCCCGCGGCACGCTGGAGCTGCTCGTCGCGGCCCGCCGCGCCAGTGTCGGGCGTTTCGTGTACGTGTCGAGCTCTGAGGTATACGGCACGGCGCAGCACGCGCCGATGACCGAGGCCCATCCCACGTTTCCGCGGACCGTGTACGGCGCGTCGAAGCTGGCCGGGGAGTGCTACACCCGCGCGTTCCACCGGACCTACGACTTCCCCACCGTCGTCGTGCGGCCCTTCAACACCTACGGCCCGCGCTGCCACCACGAGGGCGACTGCGGCGAGGTCATTCCGAAGTTCCTGCTGCGCTGCATGACCGGTCAGCCGCTGATCATCTTCGGCGACGGCGGCCAAACACGGGATTTTACCTTCGTTTCCGACACCGCCCGCGGCATCCTGGCGGCCGGCCTGACGGAAGCCGCCGTCGGCC
>CAZWYT010000091.1:0-17525 GCA_964638325.1 uncultured Planctomycetales bacterium | reverse complement strand
AAACGGGCGATCAGCTTTTCGCTAACCGCCCGTGTTTCAGTGACATGCGGCTGACTGGAGTCGAACCAGCACGAGCTTATCGCTCACAAGGACCTGAACCTTGCGCGTCTGCCAATTCCGCCACAGCCGCAATGTACGGGTCGCGGGACGTTGCGAACTCCCCGCGAAACAATCATGATAAGCGCCGGCGCCCGGCCGTCAAGACGGGCATGTGCCGTCGCGGCGCGGGTGCGGCTTCCCGCGATGCGCGGCGCCAGCGCGCCGCACGCGAGCGCAGGCACAACCCATGACACAAGCGGCCCAGCCCGGCTTCTTCGGAGCGCCCCGCCACCAGGGTCGCCGCGTGGTCGTGACCGGGCAGGTCGGCGTCGACAAGAAGCCGTTCATCGAGGCGGTCGCCGCGCTGGCCGAAGCACGGGGCCACGCGGTTCGCCGGTTTCACATCGGCGACCGGATGTACGCCGAGGGACGGGACGTGCGGCCGGGGCGGATCCTCGACCTCCCCTTGGCGCGGCTGGCCGCGCTGCGGCGCTCGGTGTTCAAGGACATCCTGGCGGAGGTCGATCAACACGAAACCGTGATCGTCAACACGCACGCCTCGTTCCGCTGGAAGCACGGGCTGTTCCCGGCCTTCGACCACGACCAGATGCTGGCGCTGGACGCCGACGTTTATATCACGCTGGTGGACAACCTCGACGCGGTCCACGAGCGGCTGAAGCGCGAGCATACGTTGAGCGCGTTGACCCGGGGACGGCGCGCGAGTAAATTAAATAGCTGTTTGTCCCAATGTCCCAGGTAAAGGGGAGCGTACGATGTCCGCGGAGCCCTACAACACGCACGTTGAGCACCTCGAAGTGGGCCTAGGGGCCTACGCCAAGCGGAGCTTTGAATTCTTCAGCCCCATTTTTCTTGACGGCGGTGAGTATTATAAGACCTTCGCTGACCAATGGCAAAACCCGGCCCGTCGCCCCAGGCTGATTATGCGGACGCCTCTCCAGATCGAGCGCGACCGCATCCTTTACTCTGACGGTATGCGCATCCAAACGGAGAAGTACCACGTGCTGTACAACGGGCAACGCCGGATCGTCAGGAATTACACGACGCACACGCTGCGCACTCAACAGGTAACCCGGTCCATCTGCCGCGCGCTCCGGATGAACGGCGATTTCGCCGAGGCCATCGCGCTCGGGGCCAAAACCGGCGCTCTTCCCTTCGTGCATGCTTCCAAGGGCGCCGTATCCGATTGGGTAGTGAGAAGGGTAGGCAAGATCGATAATGACCTTTCCAACGGCGCCGCTGGACCCTCACGCAGACCGGCGCAGCTTGACCTGGATTTCGGTGATTGTCCGCTACCATCCTGGATACAAAATCTGCGCTCGACCGATTTGAAGGAAAAGCTGCTCAGATACGTGCCGTGGGCTGCTGGCAGGCGCGTCGACTCGGCATACTCCAGCGGTCAACAGGGGTACTGGCAGCTTTCGACGAATCCCTATACAGTTCAGTCGCGTCCCTTGTCATACTCACCTGAGGTCATGTTCGGGATCTGGCGCCACTCCTGTGGCCTTCCGATAGGGAAGGACTCCTTTTTTCATCGCTGTCCGATTGACCTCGCCACATCGGGCCGCCACGAAATAAAGTGGGATCACGTCACTTACGAAGCGATTATTCATCAGTACGCCGATGATATTACCTGGGTGATCGAGAATCTGAACGACGCAAACCACGCCGCGTTGCTTAACAAGCGGGATCCAGTGTACGCGGATGCTCTTGCCGCTCTCGGGGGTGACATAGATCAAGCACTTGCGAGGGCGCTTACCATGCGCGATGCTAGCGGGCTCTATACATACTTCATTTCCGACTTCGTCCGACACTCGAATTCGATTCTCGACGGCCTGGGCGATGGCGCCGTGAATCGAGCGGCCCTCCGAGAGGGCCGGCAAGATGCCACAATCGGTCTGTCGCCGGACGCGGTCGGAGCGCTCGACGGACTCAGAAACTTTTTATACGGGGTCGTGTTTAAGGAGCCACGCGTCGAGAACCGGTACAAGATGCTCAGCACCGTGAGTGTCGCCTGCATGGATCTCCTCTACGACGGCACGGGGACGGAGGGGATACTGGAGACGCGCGTAAGGGAACTGGCCCTGAGGAGTATGTGGCGCCGCGAATCGATCGACCGAGCGCTCAATTTAATTCGGGACCCCGTGCATCGGATACAGCTCTGCGTTAATATATTCGCGGACATGGGCGACCAGGAGATATACGACTTCGTCGGAATACAGGCGCTCTAGGGCGTGGAGGCTGCCAATGGACCTCGGGTTTATTGCGACAAAAATGCAGGCCCAGGTGATGAAGGTCCGCGAGGACCTAGCTAGCCGTTATGATCGCTATCCGGACTCTATGCTCTTCTGGTGCCTGCTGGACCTGGTTGATAGCAGTAACTATCGCCTGTTAAGGGGGCCAAAGGAAGGCTACATTCGGGCGGAGACGTTATTTACCCTCGTCCGCGAGACCGTCGCGCCCGCGAGCGACGTCCGCATCATTAAGGAAACCGGAGACGGCGCCCTGCTATGCGCGCCCACCTTTCGGAACCTGTTCGAGTCTTTTATTCTCGTTGACCAGGTGGCCTTCCAGATGGCAGCAATTGCGGGAGATGCGGAGTTTCCGTTCAGGGTCCGTGGGGCAATGAATTTCGGAATTGCGAAGCGCCTAACACGGCCCACAGAGGACTACGTTGGAATTCCAATTGACCAGGTCTCCCGGCTTCTCAGTGTAAACACGGATGCGTTGCTCTTGCACGAAGACGCCTATGCGCAACTAAAGGACGTGCTTCCCGAGTACGGAAGCATAGTGAGCGTCTCCGAACACCCGGTCCAGCTCCCAGCGGGCTTGTCAAAGGGGCTGGTACGGCCCGTCTATTACCGTGAATTGCGCGTCGATCGCGCAAGGGCTCACAGTTTCGGAGAGCATTTTGGGCCCTGGAAGAGATGAGAGGCACCAGGCTGCAGCCGGAGCAGTGGGCTCTGGCCATCCCGCCAAGTTGGAGGCGATCTTGAACAGCGGTCAGGAAAAGCAGTCGTCCTTGCCGTTACCTCGCGCGCCTGTTCGGCGCGTCGTTGTCACCGGCCAGGTCGGGGTCGATAAGACGCCCTTTCTGGACCGACTTGCTTCGCTCGCCGAGTCGCGCGGGAACCCCGTTCGAGTCTTTCATCTTGGGAGGATGATGTACGCGGAGGCACGTGACGTTGCCCGCGGACGGATTCTTGACCTGCCTCTTGGTCGCCTCCATGCGCTGCGGCGGTCAGTGTTCAAGGACATACTTGCTGCCGCCCCGCGTGAACAGACGATGATCGTCAACACACATGCCTCGTTTCGCTGGAAGCACGGGCTGTTCCCGGCATTCGATCACGACCAGATGGTGGCGCTTGACGCCGACCTCTACGTCACGTTGGTCGACAATCTAGACGCCGTCCATGAATGCCTGACCCGGGAGCATGATGTTGCGCACTCCCTCAAGGACATCCTGGTTTGGCGTGAAGAGGAGATTCTCGCGACCGAGGTTCTCGCGAGCGCGGTCCGCGGCCACGGCTGCTTTTATGTCTTCGCCCGCGGCCCCGACGATCGTTCGGCAGAATCGCTCTATCGCCTGATCTTTAAGCCCGAGACGAAGCGCGTGTACCCGTCGTTCCCGATGACGCATATCATGGACCTGCCGGATACGCTGGCGGAGATCGACGGCTTTCGGGCCGCGATCGCCGAGCATTTCATCACCTTCGACCCCGGCGACATGGACGAGAAGCGACTGCTGTCGTACGCCGCGGCGGCGATGCAGGAGGGTAAGACCCAGTTTGTCGTGGCTGTCCACGGGCGGGAGCTCGCGTTCGACATCGCCGAGGTCACGGGTCTGGCGCGCGACATCGACGCGCAGATTTACGCGCGGGACTTCAAGCTCATCGACCAGTCGGACATCATCGTGAGCTTCATTCCGGAGTTGCCCACCGGTAAACCCGGGCTGTCTTCCGGCGTCGAGCGCGAGCTGCAACACGCGTTCGAGGGCACGAAAGAGGTCTACGTCGTCTGGCAGCCGAAGGTCGAGGCGTCGCCGTTCATCACCGAGACCGCGACGCGGATGTTTGGCACGGTCGAAGAGCTGCTGGGGTATTTCCAGAGCAAGGGCTACCTGGCGACCTTCCAGAAGCCGCTGTTCAACCCCGGCGCCCCGCGCGAGCGCGGGAGGTTCGGCTAGGAGCGGTTTCGCTTTGCCCGCAGCGGCCGGGGCGAAAAAAGGTGTCAGGAACCTTTTGTGCCCAGCACCCAAAGGGCCGCTCCGCGGCAAAAGGTTCCTGACACCTTTTTTCGCCCTACGACCCCCGGCGCCGGTCGCGCAGCTCGCGCTCGGCGGCCTGGAGGGCCGCGCGGGCATGCTCCGAATCCGGGTCCAGCGCCAGCACCTTCCGGAAGCACTCCGCCGCCTCGGTGAAACGCCGCTGCTTGAAGTACACTTGCCCCAGTGCGGACATGGCGCCGGCAGCTTGCGGCTCAATGCGCGTGGCCGCCTCCAGGTGCGCGCAGGCCTGAGCGAGTCGGTTCAAATTGGTGTTCGCGGCGCCCAGAATCATATGAGCCGAAAAATCATCTGGAGTTAGACGCAACACTTGCTCAGCCTGCCCAATGGCCTGTTCCCACTGCCGGCGATCCATCAGCAGGGAGGCGTATTGCACGCGGGTCCCCGTGTCAGCGGGCGCGACCACCAACGTCCGCTCGTACGTCCCAGACGCCTCGTCCAACTTGCCCTGCCGGCTCAACGCGAACGCCAGATCGCGCAGCGGCGACGGCGCGTCCGGTAGCGCGGCCAGAACGCTCCGCAGCTCGGTCTCGGCTTGTTCAAAACCACCGCGTCCGATCGCGTCCCGCGCGTGCTCATAAGCGCGTATGACCGCGGCGTGCGCATGCGGGTCGCCCCCCTCCGGCTCGAACGTATCCAACTCACTCATACCGGCGGCGTTGGAGTCGGCGACGGCGGCCACGTAGCCCAGCGACTCCAGTCGGGCAGTCTCGCCGCTGGTGAGCGCGGGAGGCGTATCCTCGGCAATGCGGGGTGGGGCTTCCGCCAGCAGCGCGCGGAGCTGCTCGCGCAGCGACATGGCCGTATCCGGATGCTCGGCCATCACATTGTGCAGCTCCCCCGGGTCGGACTCGAGGTCGAAGAGCTGCGGACTGGGCGACCAGATGTACTTCCACTCGCCAACCGTGAGCGTCCGGATTCTCGAGAGTCGGAACAGCGCGTACGGCTCCACGGTCTCGGCGTAGGCGCGCAGTTGCAGATCGGCGGATCGGCCAGCGAGCAGCGGCATCAGGCTGACGCCCGAGGCCGCGCTCAGCGGCGGCTGACCGGTCAACTCCAGGATTGTCGGCGCGACGTCGACCGTCCGAACGACCGCGTCGATCTGCCGGCCCGCGGGGACGACGCCCGGGCAGCGCACCAGCAGCGGCACGTGCTGGCAGGTCTCGTAGACGAAATAGCCATGCTGGTACTCCAGGTGCTCGTCCAGACCCTCGCCGTGGTCGCCAACCAGGAGCACCAGCGTATTCTGCTCAACTCCCAGCTCCCGCAACCCGTCCAGCAGCCGCCCAATCTGGCTGTCCATGAAGGCGATTTCGTCCGCGTACGCCGCGGCGGATAGGACGTCGGGGTGGCGCGGCGATTCGTATGGGTAGTGCGGGTCGTAGAAATGTACCCACAGGAAGAAGCGTTGACGGGCCCGCTGGCGCAACAGCTCCAAGGCGTCGTCGCACACCTTGTCACCCTTGCGCTGTGCACCCGCGACGTCAGAACCGGTCCGCGACTGCACCCCGTGATAGGCGTCAAAGCCCTGAGAGATGCCAAAACGCGGATCCAGCACATACGAGCCAATGGAGGCCGCCGTCACGAACCCCGCCGATTTAAGCACCTCCGCAAGCGTCTTCGCGGCCGTCGGCAGGTGGCCCGTCCCATTCTGCCGGACGCCGTGCACGAACGGATAGAGCCCCGTCATGATCGTGCAGTGCGACGGCAAAGTCATTACGGCGCTGGTGGAGCACCGTCGGAACAGGGTTCCTTCGCGGGCCAGGCGGTCCATGTTGGGCGTGGGGGCCGCCGTACCGCCGTAGCAGCCCAGGTAATCGGCCCGGGTCGTGTCGACGGTGATCAACAGGACGTTGAGCCGCCCTGGGGAACGGCCGTGCAGAAGCCCCAGGCCGCCCGCCCGGTAGACGATCGCCGCCCCGGCGGCAACCACGACGACAACCGCCCCGATGATCCACAGCCCGCGGCGCAGCTTGGACCGCGGCTGCGCGGCAGCTTTGCGATGTCGGCGCTGACGCTTGGCCAAAGTGCCCTTTCACGACAACCTCGCTATCGGCGGATTATAGCGGGCTGCTAAATGGGACATGGGGCGGCCGGGGAAGGAGGGTTTGACATTGACCGTCTTTTCCGCCCCGCTGAAGCGAGGTATCCCTCGTTGGGGACAGGACAGAATCTCGCCTGGGGGTTACCCTCGACCAGCGCGCCACAATGAGAGCGCCGGGTGCAGCGCCGCCTTGACTTGCGCCAACGGGCAACGTACAAGGTCCGGTGGTTATGGCCGACACGCGAAACATCCATCTGGTCGTCGTCACGCCCGAGCGACAGGTCCTCGAGCAGCCAGTCGACGCAGTGGTGATCCCGGCCCATGACGGCGAACTGGGCGTGCTCCGCGACCGCGCCGCGCTCATGTGTGAGCTCGGCATCGGCCAACTCCGCTACACGCAGGCCGGGCTCACGCGGCGCCTGTTCATCGACGGGGGGTTCGCCCAGGTCCTCGACAACCACGTCACCGTGCTGACGGGCCAGGCGCTGCCGGTCGAGGACCTGAGCGCGGAGATGGTCGCGACCGCGAACCGCGCGGTGGACGAGCACACGGGCCACGACGACGAATCACTCCAAGCCCGCGCGCGGGCCCAAGACCGGCTGCGCGTGCTGCGCCGACTCCGGGTGGGCAGCGCCTGAGCTTCGCGCTGTTCTTGCAGCGTGGCAGCCGGGCGTACGGGGTGAGTGATTGGGCTTGAGTGGTGCACGCGACCGAACTGGGCTATACTAGGCTCGATCCGCTGGACGGCGACTAGCGAGAGAGCGCCAACCGGTGGAGGCCCAAGGCGTTGACCCGCCCCGAGGACCATTCCGTACCACGGCGGATCGACAGCAGCGTTCGTGGCTCTGCCGCGACGGACATCTCACCGGTACCGAGCGCACCAGCGATCAGAGCCCGAAGCAAGCAAGGGACAGCGCGCCGATTGGGGCATCGTGCAGACCGGTTCGGTGAGGAGTGAGGCCATGAATAGACGGAACATCATTCTGGCAGTTGCGGCTTTCCTGGCACCCGGGGCGGCCTGGGCGCCGGCCCAGCAGTGCGACTGGCTGCCGGGGGAAGGCGTGCCCACCACCGATGGGCCGGTGTACGCCACGATTACTTGGGACCCGGATGGTTCGGGACCGGAGCCCGAGCTACTGATCGTCGGCGGGGACTTCACCGTTGCGGGCGACGTCGTCGCCAACAACATCGCGGCCTGGAACGGCGGCGCCTGGCAGCCGCTGGCGTCCGGGATGAACGGTGGTGACTACCCTTCGGTGTCGGCCCTGACGGTCTATAATGGTGAGCTGATCGCGGGCGGTAACTTCTCTATCGCCGGTGGCGTGCCCTGTAACAACATCGCCCGCTGGAACGGCAGTGCCTGGCAGCCGCTGGGGACAGGGACGGGCGCCTCCTACCCATACGTGTACGCGCTGACGGTCTACAACGGCGACTTGATTGCGGGGGGTGAGTTCACGACCGCCGGCGGCGTGACGTGCAATTACATTGCCCGTTGGGATGGCAGCACCTGGCAGCCCCTGGGGTCAGGGATGGGCGGCGGCAGCCTCCGAACATGCGTGCGGGCCCTGACGACCTACAACGGCGAACTGATCGCCGGCGGCGATTTCACTAGCGCCGACGGCGTAACGTGCTACAGGATCGCCTGTTGGAACGGTAGCATCTGGCAGCCGCTGGGGTTGGGCATCGGCGATGACTGGACGATTTCGGAGGTACGCGCTCTAGCGGTTTACAGCGGCGAGCTGATCACGGGCGGCGACTTCACAACCGCTGGCGGCCTGACGTGCGTTGGCATTGCGCGCTGGAACGGCGGCGCCTGGCAGCCGCTGGGGTCGGGAGTGGATGGTCTCTACCCGTACGTGTGCTCCCTCACGACTTATCGCGGCGAGCTGATTGTCGGTGGCATCTTCACGAAGGCCGGTGGCGTCAACTGCAATCGCATCGCCCGCTGGTCCGTCGAGGGCGAATGGCAGCCGCTGGGGTCGGGAATGAACTACGAAGTTTACGCCCTGACGGTCTACAATGCCGACTTGATCGCGGGGGGCTGGTTCACGACCGCGGGCGGCTACGTCTCGCGCTATTGGGCCCGCTGGAGCTGCCCGGCGTGCGCGGGCGACCTAAACTGCGACGGCTTCATCGACTTCGGCGACATCAACCCGTTCGTGATGTACCTGTCGAATTGCAGCGCCTGGTTGACCGAATTCGCCGGCTGCGACCCGCTCAACGGCGACATCAACGGCGATGGGGCGTACGGGCAGGGGTCGTTCGACGACATTAACCCGTTCGTCGACCTGCTGATGACCGGGCAGGGGCCATGCCCCTAGCGGAGCGAGGCGCGCCGGTTCTGAGCCGTTTCTGTGGCGAGCCAGTCTGCCTGATCGACCGGCCGTTTACCCGGCCCGCCCGGCCCAAAGAGCGTCGGCCGCGGGGGTCCATGCCACGCGCCCTGCCGGTCCTTGTCCACCCGATACAATTCAGTGCCCCAGCGCGCGGGCGCTAGATGCAAACGGCTATCCCGCCGTATACTACCGCCGCGCTGTGCCGGCGGGGCGCCGCACGCGCTGGCCGCATAGCTGGAGGACCTGACTGCATGGCCGAAGCCCCGCTTGAGACGCCTGCCAACGAAAGGGACGGGACAATGGCCGCGTCGCCGCAGCCGGTGGGACCCCCGATCGAGACGCCGATCGACGAGGACGGCCGGGACGGGAAGAAGAAAGGTCCGGCGCTGAACAAGTACTTCAAGGCGGTCATCAAGCTCAAGGTCTCCGACCTGCATCTCAAGGCCGGTCTGCCCGCCATCATTCGGATGAAAGGCGACCTGCGTCCACTGCAGGGCGGGCCGCTGACGGCGGAGCAAATTCGCGACGGCATCTTCGAGATTCTCAGCGAGAAGCAGCGGAACCTCTACGAGGAGCGCGGCGCGGTCGACTTCGCCTATGATGTCGGCCCGCAGGGGGACGCCGACCGGTTCCGCGTCAACGCGTTTCAGCAGCGCGGCAAGATGTCGGTCGCGGCGCGGCGGGTGTCGCGCGACATCCGCAACTTCGCGGAGCTGTACCTGCCCGAATCGCTCGAAAAAGTGACGCGCTATCATCAGGGCATGGTCCTGCTGGCCGGCATCACCGGCTCCGGCAAGAGCACGACCATCGCCGCGATGGTCGACCACATCAACCAGCGCGACCCGGTGCACATCGTGACGATCGAGGACCCGATTGAGTACCTGTTCACCGACAAGCGGGCGGTCATCAACCAGCGCGAGATCGGCATCGACGTGCTCGACTTTCACGACGCGCTGAAGTACCTGATGCGGGAAGACCCCGACATCGTCCTGATCGGCGAGATGCGCGACGTGGAGACCTTCAGCGCAGCCGTCCATGCCGCCGAGACCGGGCACCTGGTCTTCGGCACGATCCACGCCTCCAGCGCCGCCCAGACGATCTCGCGCCTGCTCGATCTGTTTCCGCCGGAGGACCGGCGCCAGGTGCGCCAGGCCCTGGAATTCAATCTCAAGGCCATCATCTGCCAGAAGCTGGTCCCGAGCGTCAAGGAGGGCGTTCCGCTGGTGCCGACCGTGGAGGTCATGTTCACCAGCGCCTCGGTTCGCAAGCTCATTCGTGAGGAACGGGACAACGAGATCATCGACGTGATCCGGGCCTCGTACCCCGACGGGATGGTGGATTTCACGGAGCACTTGCGGCGACTCGTCGTGGAGGGCTACATCGACCACCCCACCGCCTACGAAGCCGCGCCGAACCCCGACGAGTTGCGGATGGCGCTCAAGGGCATCAAGGGACGTCCCGCGGGTATTTTGGGTTAACGTGGACCGGCGCCGCCGACGGCGCGGCCTCAGGAGATGCGCTGGTGATCGCCACCCTGGAACTGCTGGCTCAGGTCCCCTCGAGCTACGTGTACGTGGACCCGGTCAAGCTGGGCGCGCTGGTGCTGGTCTTCACCCTGTGGGCGGTATTTGCCCAGTGGGTGGACAAGGACACCGTCGCCGTCAACACCTACCGCGTCCTGTGGAACCTGGTTTTCCTGGGCGCGGGGGTCACCGCCGCACTGGTGGGCCTGTTCGTGCCGCTGTTCGCCATCGGCTTCCCCATCATGGTGGTGATCAACCTGGCCACGATGGTTATGTACGTCGTGCACCGCAACGGGTTTGTGAAGGAAGACGACCGCGTCTTCACAATCGGCCATCTCCGGCGCCTGCGGGAGCAAGGCTTCGGCGGGAAGAAAAAGGTGGATGTCACCGAGCATGTCCGTCTGACGGCGTCCAACCGCAAGGTCGTCGAGATCCCGGCCGAGGACGCGGAGCGCGAGCAGTATCGCCTCACCCAGGACCTGATGTTCAACGCCTTCTGGCGCCGGGCCACCATCGTCGAGCTCGCCCCCGCCGGCCCGCAGGCCGCCCGCGTTAGCTACATCGTGGACGGCGTGCCCGTTGAGGGCGAGAGCCTGACACGCCAGGACGGCGATGCCCTCATCCAGTACGTCAAGCAGATGGCCGGCCTCAGCCTCGAAGAACGCCGCAAGCCGCAGAAGGGCATGATCCTGGCGGCCATCGGCGACAACAAGCACAAGGTGATTGTGCGGACGGATGGCTCCACCGCCGGCGAGAAGCTCGCCGTGCGGATCATCGGCCACGAGGCGGACCTCAAGGTGCCCGACCTGGGCTTCATGCCCAAGCAGCTCGAGGCGGCCCAGGCAACCAAGGAAACCAGCAAGGGCGTCATCGTGCTGTCGGCGCCGTCCGCCAACGGGCTGACGACCTCGATCTACAGCTTCACCCGGAATCACGACCGCTTCCTGCAAAACGTCCAGACCATCGAGTATGAGAAGGAGCTGGATCTCGACAACGTCACGCAGAATCTGATCTCGCCGACCGAGACCACCACGTTCTCCGAGCGCCTCTTGAAGCTCGTGCGCTCGGACCCCGACATCATCGTGTTGCCGGACCTGCGCGAGCGCGAGGCGGCGGTGATTGCCGCCAAGGCGGCCTCCGAGAAGCAGAAGGTCTACGTCGCGCTGATCGCCGGCGACGTGCTCGAGGCCCTGCGGAAGTGGATCGCCCTGGTCGGCGACCGGGCCCTGGTCGCCAAGAGCCTGCTGGCGGTTTGCAACCAGCGGCTGGTCCGCGTCCTCTGCACGACCTGCAAGCAGGCCTACAAGCCGGACCCCCAGATGATGCGGAAGCTCAACCTGCCCGAGGATAAAATCCTCTACCGGCCGCCCGAGCCGCAGTTCGACAAGCGCGGCGAGCCGATCCTTTGCCAGGCGTGTCAGGGGATCGGCTACGTGGGGCGCACCGGCGTGTTTGACTGGCTGACCGTGGACGCCCCCTTGCGGGAGGTGCTCCGCCGGAGCACGTCCGTGAGCGAGATTCAGAACTACCTGACCAAGAAAGGTGGTCTGGGGCTGCAGGCGCACGCGCTCGAGAAGGCGCTGGACGGCATCACCAGCATCCAGGAGGTGGCCCGGGTGATGCGTGGCGAGGGGGTGGCCCCCGTGGGCGTGCCGCGCGCCCCAACCCCGCGCCAACAGGCGCGTCCGCGGCCGAGTGGTCCGAGTGGCCGGCCGGCGGCCGGGAGGTAGAACATGGTTCTCAACATCGTCGCCCTGCTGCTCGTGCTCGGCATCACGTTCATGCACTCCATGTTCGGGCTCTTCAGCGGCATCCTGAACCTCATGTGCGGCGTGACGGCGTTGGCCGTGGCCTTCGGTTTCTACGAGCCGCTCAATGACCTGCTGACCGGGCAGGCTGGGCTGCATCCGGCCTTCACGGAACCGGCGTCCCTGGTGCTGTTGTTCGCGTTGACGTTCCTCGTCCTGCGGATCCTGAGCGACACGTTCATCCGCGGAAACGTGCGCGTGCCGATGTACGTGGACTGGGGCGGCGGGGCGGTGTGCGGCTTTTTGGCCGGCCAAATCTGCGTGGGGATGATGGTCATCGGCTTCCTCATGCTGCCGTGGGGCGGACGGGTCATGATGTTCTCACGCTACGAGCGCGACCCGGAGAACCGAACATATCGCGACGCCGCCGATATCCCCCCGGACCAGCGCAAGCAGGACGAGCGTGTCGCCTTTCGCCGCAACCACCTCTGGTTGCGCTCGGATGAGTTCGCCGCGGGGTTGTTCGACCTGTTCAGCCGCGGCAGTCTGCGCGGGGCGACGCCGTTCGCGGCGGTGTATCCTGACTTTGCCCAATGGGTGTTCTGGAGCGGCAACACGATCCAGCACGAGTCGCTTCCGGCTCCGATCCGCGACGAGAAGGGCGACGGCTTCAAGGACGGGCTGAAGGTGGACACCTACTGGGTGCAGACCGAGCGCCTCACCCAGGATGAGACACGCTACCGCAAAGGAGCCCCCGACAAGACCACCCCCAAACCCCCCTACGAGCCCCTCGACTACAAAGTCCAGCCGGGACACAAGCTGCTCGGCCTGCGGCTCACGCTCCTGCGGGCGTCCGCCGACCGCGACAAGCAGAGCGCCGTCCACCGCTTCCGCCCGTCGATGATCCGCCTGGTCGGCGACATCAAGCTGGCGGACGGCACCGCGGAGCCGCGGGAGTACATCCCGCAGATCATCGGCGGCGCCGATCCCAACCTGGCGTCGTATCTGCGCGTGGTAGAACTCGACAACAACTTCGCGTTGCAGGCCTCCGGCCCAACGCCCATCGACGCCTACTTCGAGGTCGACGACCGCTTTGATCCGCGCTTCGTCGAATATCGCCGACATGCGCGCGCCCCGGTCACCAAAGGCCAGTTGGCCAAGGCGCCGCCGGGCGAGCGGCTCGCCCTCGCGGCTCCCGAAGCCGGACCCGCGGGCAAAGAGCGGGCCAGCGGCGCAGCCCGCTTCATCGACACGACCAACCGGCAGTTCACCGGCGACCGGGACCGACTGCCGTTCCCGATGCGGCTCGACCGGCTCCGGCCGATGCTCGACGTGCAACTCGATGGCACGGCGTTCGCGTCGGGGCGTCTGACCGGTGACCGCAGCACGCTCGAAGCGCCCGAGAAAGAGGCGGACCAGAACGTGTCGCACTTCAAGGCACCCGAGGGCAAGCGGGTCTTCCAGGTGCAGACGAGGCCACGCAGGGCCAAATCCTTGCTCGGACAGGTGATGGACTTCGCCGGCGCCGTCACGAACCAGTACCAAGCGTACGACGACACGGGTAACGCGTATCCGCTGGTGGGCTATTACGCGATTGTGAAGAAGGGCGACCAGGATTACGTCGAGCTGGTCTACCTGCCGGACGATCCCAGCTTCCGCGGCATGCTGGATTTCAAGGACAGCGCCGTTCGCAGGGCCCTGCAGGACCAGGACAACGCCGTCCTCGGGCTGATCTTCGTGGTGCCGCCGGGCAAGGGCATCGCCGCCATCGGCAGCCACGGTGGCCGGATCGACTTTGGCGAGACGCTGCGCACCGGGCAGTAACCTCGCTGGAATGATACGGCGGCGGGATCGTAGCGTCGGCCCTGAGCCTGCCCGCCGTGGCGGGTGGCCGACGTAGGGCCGGGCTCTCCCGGCGGGTCGGGTTATGGGTCCGTTCGGCGGGGTTGACTCCCGGGCGACGGACACGATATTGTTGTAGAATGTGACGCCCGCGGGGCGTGCCTGGTCCCCGATAGCTCAATCGGTAGAGCACCCGGCTGTTAACCGGGTTGTTGTAGGTTCGAGTCCTACTCGGGGAGTTTGGCTTTTCACGTCTACGTCTTGGAGAGCGAGCCCACGGGCGAGCGCTACATCGGGCAAACCCAGGACCTTGTCGTGCGGCTGGGCCAGCACAACGATCCCGCGAATCGGCTCACCTTGCACACCAAGCGGCGTTGTGGGCCCTGGAAACTCATCTATGCGGAAAACTATCCGACGCGGGCCGCCGCCATGCGTCGCGAACGCTGGTTGAAATCCGGTGCTCGCCGAGACTGGCTGCGGCGGGTCCTTTCCGCCGACGCACCCGGCTGTTAATCCGCCGCGGCGGATTGTTGTAGGTTCGAATCCTACTCGGGGAGTTGATTTATGCACAACCCCGCCGGAAGTCTTGGCGGGGTTTCTTCTTGCGCCATCCCCAGCGGGTCCGTCTCGATGACGATTTCCCGCCGTGGAGTGTCCGCCACGATACGCCGACTTAGTGAGCCCCGCAGTGTACCGGGCCTCCCAGTCGGACGAACCGCAGGTGCTTGGTTGGAACGGTCCCTTCGGCACGGGCACGGTAGCCCAGGTGGAATCCAGCGCCGGCCCTCGCACGGAGCTGCACGCTGATCCGGGCGGGCTCCGTACCGTCCGATCCAACCGCACGAGATCTCACGCCCTGGGTTGGCGGACCGCACAGGGGGTCTGTAGACTGGCGTGCGTGGCGGCGAAGACAACAAGTCCGCATCCACGCGCGACCGGGCATACGCGTCGCGAGCGTCTGTTGCTGGCGCTTGTCTTCCTGGCCGCGCTGGGCATGCGCGTTGGTCACTTGTGGGGACAATTCACGCACAATCCGCTTTTTCCGCGCCAATCATGGACGAGAAGAAGCACCACGAATGGGCGCAGTCTATCGCGGCCGGGAAGGCGCTCCCCGAGCCATTTGCGGGACGACCGTTCTTCCGGGCCCCGCTTTACTACTACTTGCTGGCAGGCCTGTACAAGCTGGTGGGGCCGAATGTCGTCATCGCGCGGCTGGCGGGCGCTGCGCTGGGGGCGGTGACCTGTTTGCTGATCGCCGTCTTGGGGACCACTTTGGCCGGCAGCCGCGGGGGGTCATCGCCGGTCTGCTCGCAGCCGTGTACTGGCCGTTCGTGGTGTTTGATGCGCAATTGCTGACCGTTGGGTTGGAGCTGTTTCTCAACATCCTGCTGCTGATCCTGCTGCTGCACGCGGCGCGGGGTCGATCCCGCGTTTCTTTCTTCGTCAGTGGCATCGTGTTGGGACTCGCGGCACTGACGCGGCCGAATACGCTGGCGCTGGCGCCGGGTATCGCCCTATGGCTGTGGCTGGTTGCCAAATGGCAGGGCGTTGGCCTCTTGCGGCCGGCACGGGGATCGGCCGCTAAGGAAAGAGTGGCACCGGCTTCTGGCCGGTGGCAGATGCTGGCGTTGCTGTTTCTCGGGGCCGCGATAACGATTCTGCCGGTGACCATCCGCAACCGCATCGTCAGCGGCGAGTGGGTGTTGATCGCCTCGAACGGCGGCGTGAATTTCTACATCGGCAATAACCCTCAGTCAGATGGTGTCGCGGCAATCGTGCCTGGCACCCGGGCGGATTGGGACGGCGGGTACGTGGATACGCACCGAATCCCGGAGCGCGAGTTGGGCCGGTCACTCAAAGAGAGCGAAGTGTCGGATTATTGGTATCGCCGGGCCTGGGCGTGGATTCGCTCTGATCCGGCCGGCTGGCTGCGGCTGCTGTGGCTCAAGCTGCGGCTGTCGTTCAGCCCGATCGAGCCCTACAACAACCAGCCGACCCATTTCTTCGCCCGGATGTCGCCGCTGTCAGCCGTCTACTGGGTCGGTTTTCCGGTTGTCGCGTGTATTGGCATAGCAGGCCTGATTCTGCTCCGTGGCGAGTGGCGCATGTGGACCCTGCCGCTGCTGTATGGCGTAATCTACCTGGGCACGATCGTCGCCTTCTTCACGTGCGATCGCTACCGCCTGCCGTTTGTGCCGGTGTTGATCCTGCTGGCGGCAACCGGTCTGTCGCGCCTGCCAGCGGCGTGGCACGAGCGGCGCTGGGGGTTGCTCGCGGCTTATGGGGCGGTCGGCGGAATGACGGCGGCGTTCTTATCGACGAATCCACCCGAGCGGACGTCTTATTTCCAGGCGGAAGCCGGCCAAGCGCACCACTGCCTCGCCGTGCACTTTGCCCAGGTCGCGGCGCAGCAGCCTGCGGCGGCGGAACAGGCCGTCAGTCACCTGCTAGAGGCGGTGCGCTTGCGGCCCATCGATACAAGGATGCAGCTTTCGGCGGCCGGGCTGTTTCGGAAGGTGGATCGCGATGACCTGGCCGAAATACAACTACGCGACGTAATCGGGCGCGAGCCCCAAAACGTCGCGGCACGTCAGGAATATGCTGTGCTCGCGGCCAAGGCCGGCCGCCTGGAAGAGGCGGCGGAGCAGTACACCAAGCTCGCGGATCTGGAGCCCGCAGCCTCGGACGCGCGGCTGAAATTGGCATTTATTCAGTGGATGCGTGAGGACTACGCGGCAGCGTTGACACAGTTTGATGAAATTCTGAAGCAGAAGCCCCAACATGTGCCGACGCTATTGAACTCGGCCGCCGCTCTCGGGCGGCTCGGGCGCTTTGAGGAGGCCGCAGAGCGGTGCCAGCGTGCGCTTCAAGTTGAGCCTAATAACGCCAAGGCGGCCGAGGCGCTGGAAGACTTCCGCCGCAGTGCTGCGAGTAGGCGTGACACACCGGGGTCGGGGCCCCCGTAGAGGCGCGGTGGACGGCACGGCGGAGTGATTGTCAGGGGCAATGAATGCGCGACGCGCGCGACGGGCTGGGTCCTTCACCGCGCGGGGGTACGCGACCGCGACCGCGGGAAGGTCGAGATTGCGCGACTGGCCGTCTGCGTCGATGGGCGCAACGACCGGCGACCGTGTGTGGCCGGGAGTATCGGGGGTCAATCCCCAGGTCCACCGCCCGCGTGCGCAGCGCGCGAGGGCTCGCTAGCTACACGTAAGTCAAACGCCGCCCAACCCTTTCCACCGCCCAGTCTCTCCCCCGGTTCCGCCGTGCCGGACTGCACCGGCGACGAAGTCCCCCCACGCACGACCAATACTTTGCCGCGCCCCGCTAAACGGGGAAGTGCTTGCCGCAGTTACGTGCCGGGTGGCACGGAGCTGAGCAGTGACCTGCAGCGGGCGTACGAGGCACTACCACCGGGCGGCGCGCTCATCGTTTACGACGCCATGATCGACGACGAGCGACGCCGAAACGCCTTCGGGCTGCTCATGAGCCTGAACATGCTGATCGAGACGCACGAGGGCTTTGACTACACGCCGACCCAGTGCCGCGGCTGGCTGGCGGAAGCCGGCTTCGGCGACCTCCGCACTGAGGCGCTGCCGGGCGGGCGATGCAGGACTTCGTTGACACCCACCGAGGCCACGATCGGGTTCAGGTTGTCGGGCATCGTGACGGTGTTCCCCGTGCCCCAGA
>CAZWYT010000090.1:0-17731 GCA_964638325.1 uncultured Planctomycetales bacterium | reverse complement strand
GAGGTACTCGTACAGCTCCGGCCGGGCAAACGCGGCATCGCCGCGGAAGAACCGGCGGAGGTCGAGGTCTCGGTATCGTCTGACCACCGGCTCCAGCACCGAGCGCCAATCGTCGGCACTGGCTACGTTTCCATTCCGAAGCAGGGCCCGCTCCAGGTCGCCGAACTGGTTGAAGCAGAACAGCGGGTGGTAGCACGTGCAGCCGAAGTGCCCGTTGTACGCTGAGCCTTCTTGCTCGCCGTACGTCTCGCTGACTGAGCTGTCCAGGTCGAGGATGATCTGCGCGCTGGCCTTCTGCTCACGAACGCGGTCAATCCACATCCCCGGCAGGCTCATGAGCGCCTTCAGGTTCTTCCTGGCCGTCAGAAGCTCGGTCTCGAAGCGGCCCATCTGGCTGGTTGACGCAGCCTGATGATCTCTGGCCCGACCCCCGACGACGTACCGCATGGCCGGATCGATGCTCAGCCGCTCGGCGTCGTTGGTGTCCTCGTAACCCGCCAGGCGGCTGAAGACCGTCTACCGAAGCAACGCCGTCAGCGTGTGCTGAGTGTTCTTGCCCGTACGCCAGTCGTGCAGGAGGCCCCCGGCCATGGCCGTCAGTCCGAGCACGTCATCAAGTTCGCGATACGGCAGCAACCCGGCGTCCGACGTGACCTGCGAGCCGTGGAATTCGAGCTTCAGGCCGACGTCAAAACCGACCCGCAACGCCTCCGTGCGTCCTTCACCCATTGGGTTCTCCGCCCGTTTGGAGCCGTGCTGCCGGAAACCCCATGATTTGCAGACCAAATCCCATGTCCAGTATTCTACACTCTAGACATCATCTGGGAAATCCGGGACAAGAGCGCGTACACTCGCATGGCGACTCCTTTCCGCCACGTCGCCCCGTGCCAAGCGGCTCAGGTCGGCACAGCCCTGTCCGGGACCAACCGGTTCACGGCGCCTGTCGAGCACCGGAGGGGGGATCGTCCCTCCGACCCGCGCCGCGCGCTCCGGCTTAATACTAAGGGGAGCAGGAATTGTTGGACTGTCATGCTGAGCGAAGCGAAGCATCTTGCCGCATCCGCCGCAAGCTTCCTCGCTGCGCTCGGAATGACAATGTTCAACGTTTTCCGCCCTGAGTAATAAGTACTCTCACAAAAAAAAGCACGGGGGCCAACGCGGTTGGCCCCCGTGCCGTGGAGAAACTCGGCAAACGGCCCGGCTCACCGCCGGCGCCATCCCAACGCCAACGCGCACAGCAGTACAAGGCCAGCCGCCGGCTCCGGCAGGATCCTGTACGTGGTCGTGGCACCGGCGGCATCGCCATACGTAAGGTTGAACCAGGCCATGGCGCTCATGTCGTAGACGGCCACGTCGATCGGCGCGTACCCGCTCCCGGTCGGATAGGTCTGGCTGCTGCCGCCGCTGCCGCCCGGGCCGATTGAGATATAACCTATTAGGGTTGCCAACGTAATCCCGTCGGGCACCCAGCCGTCGTATTGGGCCGTGTAGTCCCCGGACCCGTTCGGGCCAAGCGGCATACACGTCACGCCGTTATTGTTATTGTCGGTAATGTTGAGCGAAGCCGTCGCCCGGCCTCCGCCGGTGGGTGGCTGCAACGCCTCCGGCGGGAGCGTGGGGAAATCGATCAGCGCGGACTTGATGAAGAAGTCCGTGTCGCTGGGGCCGGCGTGCAGCGCGAAATCGAGCTCAATGTAGTACGCCTTGGTTTCCGCCGGGTCCTTCACGAGCTTAAGGGTGGCGCCGTCGAGGGTGGCGACCACGTCGGAACCATCCAGAATCTGGTTGAAGCCGGTGGTCCACACCCACTGGTTCGTGGCGGGGTTGTAGACTAACTGATCCGAGTAGAATTCGAGGTAGCCACTACCGACCGTGTTCGTCGCTTCGATGCGGAAAATAACGCTCGAGATATTTCCCGCGTTAGCGGCCATGGGGGCCAACAACACCCCCGTTATGGGCAGCAGCCATGCTAGCTTCTTCAGTTGCGGGACCATCCTTCAACCCTCTCCTGTTAAGCCTTCCTTCGCAGCGATGCCGCTGAATAACTCGCTCCGGAAAAGCACTCCACCAACCCAGGCCGCCTCGGAAATACTCGTCCCTTCGTCCACAAAGCCGCGCGTCCTAGCCGCGGCGGCGGACCAGCGCCAGCCCGACCGCCAGGAGCAGCAGCCCCGACGGCTCGGGGATAACCTCGAACACCGACGACCCACTGGCCATATCGTTCGCCGACAACAGGAAGCTCACCTGCGTGCTCATGTCGCTCACCGGGCTCCCGATGGGCTCGTAAAGCCCGCCGCCCGGATACTCTTGCGACAAGCTGGTCGTGCCCATCGGATCCGCGACCATCTGGGGGATCAGATGCGTGAACGTCGTGCCGCTGGGGACGAAGCCGTTGTACTGGGCCTTGTACGATCCGGGGTCACCGTTCAGCGGTGACAAGGTGGCGCCGTCCTCGTCCACGCCATCGGTCAACGTGAACCCAGCGCTGGCCCGGCCCTCTGGGTTGTTAATCGTCGGGAACGTCAACAGTGCGGACTTGAGCGTGAACGAGGTTCCGCCCGGAGCTGACCCAGATTCCACCGCGAAGCCCAGGTTCACCGACGGATCTTGGCCGAACGTGACGTTGGTGTCGCCCGCCTGGAGGGTGCCGAGCAGAATCTGCTCATCGAAGCTCAGGATCGGAACGTTGACCAGCAGCGTCCACGTCCACGCCTGCGTCTCGGGGTTGAACACGAGCTGGCCGCGCGGATCGTCCGCCGTAAACACGTCGAACCCGTAGCATGAGTCACCAATACACGCTAGGACGCTGACCAGATCGTCGGAGAATCCCGCCGACGCCACGGGCACGCCCATGAACACGACAGCACAGAACGCAATTGTAAACAGGCCCTTGGACTTCCCCATCATTCCACACTCCTCCTTCCTCTTCCATCAACCCTGATGGGCCAACTGCAGGTCACTACACCAAGCTCCCTTATAGACCATGCCGGACCGCGTTGTCAAGAAAAAATCGCCGGGCGACGCAAATATTGATATTAGCGGTCGCGCGGATGCGTCACCTCGGAGGATCCCCATTCTCGGCCGGCTACCCGGGCGCATTCGCGAGGGCGACCGCCGCGTTGCGGCGCCACATCCCTGGTGTGGCCCGCAGGCCGGCTGTGCGGTGCAGCATGCGCCGGTGTTCAGGAGAACTTAATTCCAGCAGAGGCAGAAGCTTAACGCGTTCTGGAAGGAGGCTGGCGGCGACCGCCGGGTGCGTGGCCAGTGGCGCGCGGGCGTTGTACGGGCAGACTTGCTGACACACATCGCACCCAAAGACACGATCGCCGACCGCGGCCTGCACGCGGGTGTCGATGGGCTCGCGGCTCTCGATCGTGACATAGGAAATGCAGCGCGCGGCGTCGAGTCTTCGAGGTCCGATAAACGCGCCCGTCGGGCAAGAATCGAGGCAGCGAGTGCACCGAGCACACCCATCCGTCTGCGGGCTTGCGGCCTCGAGCTCCAAGGTTGAAGCAATCTCACCCAGGAGCAGGTACGATCCCAGCCGCGCGTTTAGCACGCACGTGTTCTTGCCGAACCAGCCGAGGCCCGCCGCCACCGCCAGCTCCTTCTCCAGCAGCGGTCCGGTATCGACGAAGATACGGGCTTCGAAGGGTTCGGACAGGGAATCACGGAGACGAGCCACCAGTGTCCGCAGCATCCGGCGCAGCACGACGTGATAATCCTGTCCACGCGCGTATTGAGCGATAACGCCGGTGGGTTCCGCGTTGCTCGAGGTCGGCATCGCAGGCCGGGCCGAAGGGCGGAGATACCCGTCGGCCCGCTTGTAGTTGAGGGCCACACAAATGAGCGAGCGCGCACCCGGCAGCACGTGGCCCGGCTCACTTCTGAATTGGACATTATGCTTCAGGTACGTCATCGTCCCCCCGTAGCCCGCCGCCAACCACTGCCTATAATAGGCCGCCCGTCGGATCGGGCTAGCCGCAGCCGCCCCGGCGAGGTCAAACCCGACCTCCCGGGCCAGGGTCTGAACAAGCTGGGTTTTCGCGGCGGGCGTCATTTGCGACGATGATACCCGCGAGCGCGGAGTCGCATCCACAAGCGGGAGCGCCGGATGGCCACGCCGGAGCCGACGCGGAGTACATTCATGTTCAATTTTGACTGGTTCCACGGACCGGGGCTGCGCCGGCAGATCGACGAAGCGAAGGAGCGGTGTGCCGCCCGGAAGTTTCCGGAGGTTCGCAAGAGCAAGCAGGGCAACGGCAATACCGAGTACCAGCGGTACAAGGACCAACTGGAGACCCGGATCATCCTGTACCTGAAGGACGGGCTCAGCTACGAGATGCGAGAGATGGTCGACATCGGCGTGAGCAGCGCGCTGGCATTCGAGTGTGTGCCGGTGGACGAGAACTACCAGGTCGGCGCCTACGTGATCGTCGTCCCGTTCGAGGATATTGCGCGGGTAGAGGTCTTTGCGGTCCATCCCGACGACAAGCCGCAAGAGAATATCCGGATCCCGGGCTTTCGCTCGGGCGCCACGGAGGGGCGCGACTAGCCGGGGACGGCAGCAGCGCTCCGCTGGCGAAAGGTGCGGCCGCGATGGAACGCGTACTGGGCATGGCGATCTTGGGGGTGGGCGTCGCGCTGTCGGGCTGCGCGACCGAGTTCGGTGAAAAGGCCAAGTACGGCATCACGTTCTACGTGCCCGGAGCCGGCGTCGACCTGGGGGATGCGGGGGTGCGCGAAGGGCTCGAGAAGGCCGGCTACCGGGGCCAGGTGGCGCGGGCCACCTGGTCGGTGTCTTTCAATCCGGCGATCGACCAGACCGTGCGGATCCTGGCCCAGCAGGGCGGCAAGCGGCTGGCGGCGGCCATCCAGGAATACCTGGACGACTACCCCGGGCAAGAAGTGAACATCGTGGCATTGTCGGCGGGCACCGGGGTCGCGGTCTGGGCCGTGGAGGCGCTGAAGCCGACGTACAAGGTGAACAACGTCGTGCTGATTTCCTCGAGCCTGTGCTACAAGTACGACGTGCGCCGCGCGCTGGCCAGCGTAAAGGGCAAGATCTACAACTACTACTCGCCGACCGACCTGGTGCTTCTGGGCCCGATGAAGGTCTTCGGCACGATTGACGGGGTCTACCTCGAGGATGGGGCCGGCGCCGTCGGGCTTAAGGTGCCCCCCGGCACCGAGGACCGCGTCATCAACATCCCATGGCGTGAGGAGTTCGCCCAATACGGATACGTGGGCGGACACGGCGACGGCACCAACGCCGTCTTCGTGCAGCACGAAATCTCGCAGTACATCATCGCTGCGAGTGACGTCTCACCGCCCCGAACAGCGCTCGCCACGCCGCCGGCGAGAGTTCCTCAGGCCGCGCATCTGGACTGACCCTGGCCCGCTGAAACGCGAGCAGCGCCGCGGACTCCTCCCAATCCCGCAGCAAGCGACGCAGCATCTTACGCCGCTGCTGAAAGCCGCGCTGGACGAACGCGACGAAGCCGGGCACGTCCTCGACCTCGACACGCTCGGGCGCACGGGGCCACAGCGTGAGCATCACGGATTCGACCTCCGGTCGCGGCCAGAACGCCGTCGGGGGCACGATGGCGAGCGGCGTGAGGTCCGCCAGGGTCTGCGTGATTACGGAGACCAGGCCGTAGGATTCGGTGCGCGGGGCCCCGCCCAGCCGCTGGCCCACCTCCCGCTGAATCGTGCACGTGAGGCGCTCGAAGCGCGGCACGACTAGCAGCAAATCCATCAAGAGCGGTGTGGCGATCTGGTAGGGCAGGTTGGCGACCAGCTTGTAGGCACCGCCGGGCCGCGGGCGCTGGGCGTGCAGGATGCTGAGGACCAGCGCGTTGACGCGGTGCTTGCCGCCCAACGCGTCGCCCTGCACGAGCGTGAACCGCGGCTGGCCGCCCAGACGCTCCCGCAGAATCGCTTGCAGGCCGTGGTCGATCTCCACGGCGACCACCCGCACGCCGCAATCCAGCAGGACCTCGGTCAGCGAGCCGGTTCCGGGCCCGACCTCCAGCACGGTATCCGCGGGCTGGAGGTCTGCCGCCGCGGCCAGTTTTCTCATAAGATTAAGATCGATGAGAAAATGTTGCCCCAGCCGGTGCTGGGGCGCGAGGTCGGCGGCGGCGAGCAACCGCCGAATCTCGGACAGCGTTTGACCGGGCATAAGAATGATCGTGACTGTGGGGCCAGCGAATTGCAAATGGACAAATGACCGCAACCCGAAGAATCCGTTTGACTGATTACGCCTCGTGTGCCGGCTGAGCGGGCAAGTTGCCGCAAGACGGCCTGGCGCAGGTTCTGCGTCAGCTTGAGCCCTGGCACCATCCCGATCTGCTCGTCGGCACCGGCACGTGCGACGACGCCGGCGTTTTCCGGATCAGCCCGGACTTCGCGCTCGTGCAGACCACCGACTTTTTCCCGCCGCTGGTCGACGACCCGTTCGATTTCGGCCAGATCGCGGCAGCGAACGCGTTAAGCGACGTATACGCCATGGGAGGCGAACCGCTGACGGCGTTGAACCTGGTGGGTTTCCCGGACAAAGTGCTGCCGATAGAGATCCTGGTGGATATTCTCCGCGGCGGGGCGGCGAAGGTGCGCGAAGCCGGCGCCGTCATCGTCGGCGGGCACAGTGTCCGCGACAGCGAGATCAAGTACGGGCTCGCCGTCACCGGCCGCGTGCACCCAGACCGTATTCTGACCAACGCGGGCGCCAAGCCGGGCGACAAGCTGGTGCTTACCAAGCCGATCGGCACGGGCACGCTGTGCAACGCGGCCAAGAGCGGGAAGATGTCGGCGTCCGACCTCGCCGAGGCCGTCGCGTGCATGTCGGCGTTGAACAAGTCCGGCCGCGATGCAGCCCTGAAGGTCGGCGTCAACGCCTGCACCGACATCACCGGCTTCGGGCTGATCGGCCATTCGTTCGAGATGGCCGAGGCCAGCGATGTGACCATCGTCATCGAGGCCGCGCAGGTCCCACTGCTCGCGCGCACGCTGGAGTTTGCGCGCCAGGGCGTGCTGACGCGGACGCACAAGACCACGCAGGCGTTCCTGGGCGACAAGCTCCGCATCGACGCCGCCGTCGAGCCCGCGCTGGCGGGCGTGCTGATGGATGCGCAGACTTCCGGCGGTTTGCTGCTCAGTGTTCCCGCTGCCCAGTGCGACGCGCTGCTGTCGGAGCTGCGTGCGCGGGATGCGATCTGCGCCGCCACGGTCGGCCGCGTCGAAGCCCACGATGGTGCGAGGATTCGGCTGGCGCGATAAGGGCCGGTAGCCGTAGGGTGGGCATGGCCCACCAAACCACTGGTTTGAGAAGCGTGCGGGCCTCCGGCGTCTTGCCCGAGCAGCTTGCGAAGACTCTTCACGTTTTTTTTCGACATAGCCCGTTGGCCCAGCGGCCGGGCGACCAGGGGGTTATAATGGCGCAGCGGGTGCATCTCGATTCGGGAAGGCGGCCACGGCCGGCCGCGATGCGACAGCAGGAGGACACGTCATGAACCGTCAGGGACATCAAAAGAGCTTCGGCAACGTCTCGGCGTGGGGCTGCGTACTGGTGGCGCTGGCCGGGATCGCGCTCCTCGCACCGTCCGCGCGGGGGCAGGACTACGACTGGGGGCCGCTGGGGAGCGGGTTGAGCGGGACGGTGGCGGCTGTAACGGTCTACAATGGCGAGCTGATCGCGGGGGGTTTTTTCACGGGCGCCGGTGGGGGAGTGTGCAATCGCATTGCCCGTTGGAACGGCGGCGCCTGGCAACCGCTGGAGTTGGGGATGAGCGCCGCTGTCCACGCCCTAACGGTTTACAATGGTGAACTGATCGCGGGGGGCGCATTTACGACCGCCGGCGGCGTGACGTGCAACTACATCGCCCGCTGGGACGGCAGCGCCTGGCACCCGCTGGGATCGGGGATGGGCCCCTTCGTGTACGCCCTTGCGGTCTATAACGGCGAGCTGATCGCGGGCGGCCGCTTCACGTCCGCAGGCGGCGTGCCGTGCAACCACATCGCCCGCTGGGACGGCAGCGCCTGGCACGCGCTGGGGTCGGGGATCGGCGGCGGTTGGAACCCATGCCTGCTTGCCCTGACGGTGTACAACGGGGAGCTAATCGTGGGAGGCTATGATTTCACGATTGCCGGTGGTGTGCCGTGCAATTACATCGCCCGCTGGAACGGCAGCAATTGGCAGGCACTGGGCTCGGGGATGGACACTACGGTGTGGGCCCTGGCGGTCTACCCGCCCGCGGCGGGCGAGTTGATCGCGGGGGCGAGTTCATAACCGCCGGCGGCGTGTGGTGCTACTCCATCGCCGGCTGGGACAGCAGCGCCTGGCAGCCACTGGGGCTGGGGATGAACGGCCCTGTAAATGGCTTGACGACCCACAACAGCGAGCTGATCGCGGCGGGCTGTTTCACAATGGCGGGCTCGGCCAGCGCCAATCACATCGCGGCGTGGGCACCGGTTGCGTGCGCCGGCGACCTGAATTGCGACGGCGTAGTCGACTTCGGCGACATCAACCCGTTCGTGATGTATCTGTCGGATTTCGCGGTCTGGGCGACGAGCTATCCGGGCTGCAACGAGCACAACGGCGACGCGAACGGCGACGGCCTGTACCCCGACTTCGGAGATATCAACCCGTTCGTGCAGTTGATCGTGAGCTCGCCGTTGAGCTGCCCGTAGCGGGTGACACTTGGTGGGCCGTGCCCACCCCGGGACTATTGGAATCGGGTCGCGATGAGGTCGTTGAATTCAGCGCCCAGCGCCGTCTCGTCGAGCGCCACAATGCGACCGTCGCGGACCACTTCGCGGCCGGCGACGAAGACCCGCTCGGCCCGTGGGGCATCACAGAGGATCAGGGCTGCCAACGGGTCGTGGGCAGCGCCGCCCGCGAGCGCGATGTCGTCGAGCCGGAATATCGCGCAGTCGGCCGCGGCACCCGGATTCAGGTGCCCGAGCTCCGCGCGGTGCAGGCACGCTGCACCGCCGATCGTGGCGAGCTTGAACGCGTTCGCCACCGGAAGCAGCGGCTCGACCGGCGAGACGCCGGTCCCACCCCCGATGCTCCTCGTCGCGGGCAACACGCGTGCCACCAGCAAGGCCTGTTTCGCCTCAGCCAACAGGTTTCCCCCGTCGTTGCTGCTGGAGCCGTCCACGCCCAACCCCAGCCGGACGCCCGCGGCCAGCAGGCGCCCGATCGGTGGCAGGCCGCTGCCCAGGCGCATGTTCGAGGTCGGACACAGGCTGACCGCGGTGTTCGTCCGGGCCAGGAGCGTGATCTCGGCGTCGTTCAGCCAGACACAGTGCGCCAGGTACACGTCCGGCCCGAGCCAGTCCAGCTCCGCCAGATATTGTGCGGGCCGGCAGCCGAACTTCTCCAGGCAGAACGCTTCTTCCTCCAGCGTCTCCGCCAGGTGCGTGTGCAGCAAAACGCCCCGCTCACGCGCCAAGGCGCGGGTATCCCGCAGTAGCTCGCGCGTCACGTTGAAGGGCGAGCACGGCGCCAGGTCGATCCGCCGCAGCGCGTACGGCTGCGGGTCGTGATAGCCCGCCAGCACGCGCTGGCAATCGGCGAGCACGTCCGCGTCGCGCTCGACACAATCGTCGGGCGGCAAGCCGCCCGCGCTGCGTCCCAGGCTCATGCTGCCGCGACACAAATGAATGCGAATGCCCAGCTCGGCCGCCGCCTCGAGCACCGCCTCCAGGCGCACGTCGCTTCCGGGCGGAAACATATAGAAGTGATCGCTCGTGGTGGTGCAGCCGTGCAGCAGCAGCTCGGCGATGCTGACCTGGGCGGCGAGCTTGACCGCCCGGTAATCGAGACGGCGCCACTCGGCATAAAGCTCGCGCAGCCAATCGAAGAGGCGGTCATTCTGGACGGCCGGCAGACAGCGCGTCAGCGACTGGTACAGGTGGTGGTGCGTGTTTACCAGCCCCGGAATGACGACATGGCGCGCGCCGTAAACGACCTCCCGGAACTCGCCGCGGCCCAGGCGCTGGGCGAAGCCGGTCGCCGGCCCCAGCTCGCAGACGCGTCCGGCGTCGAAGACCAGGCTATGATGCGGCAGCACCCGGACCGACCGGGCGGCCGGCGCAGCGGCGGCCGCAGAACCGGCCCCCCCACCGTGCGGCGTGATAAGCGTCGTATCGTGGATCAGAGTAGCCATACCGCCATTCCAGGAATCGGCGTGAATGTCGGCGAAGTGAAGCCAAGATGCAACAGGGTCGTTGGAACTTACGGCTCTGGCCGCTAAACTATCAGCCAGGGATCAAGACCGCGGTCCACCCAGGAGAGCACGCTTGATGGGAATGCCCCCGACTGCCGCGCGGCCGGCCGGAAACCGGTTCCCGCTACTGCGAATCGTCCTGCGGCTGTGCGTGGGCGCGCTGCTGCTGAGCACCTGCGGGTGCCTGGTTCCGCAACCGCGCGGCCACGGGAAACTCGAGCGGATCGTGGAACCGACCACCGACCGGCCGTACTACCTGTACCTGCCAAAGGACTACGTCGCCACCGACGAAACCGGCCGGGCGGCGCGCCGCTGGCCGCTCGTCGTCACCTTCCATGGCATGAAGCCGTTCGACACCGCACTGTATCAGTCCCAGGAATGGCAGCAGGAAGCCGACCGTTATGGCTACATCGTCGTGGCGCCGGTGTTGATGGCCTTCGATACGGTCACCGGCGAATTCCCGCTGCGCAGACTGAACCGGGCGTTCAAGTCCGACGAGCTGGCCACGCTGGCCACCCTGGACCACGTGTTCACGACCACCCGGGCCGATCCGAACAACGTCCTGTCCACAAGCTGGTCGTCGGGGGGGTACATGGCCCACTACATGCTGAATCGACACCCGGAGCGGTTCACCTGTCTGGCCGTGCGTCAATCGGACTTCGCCGCCACCGTGCTTGATTCCACCTGGACCTCGCAGTCGCTGTATCACCCGATTCTGATCCTCACCGCGCAGAACGACTTCCCGGTGTGCCAGGAGGAGTCACGCGAGGCCATCCGGTGGTACGAGAGTCATGGGTACAAGAACTTCGCGTGGGTGCATCTGAGCCGGCTCGGGCATGAGCGTACGCCCGACATGGCCGCGGATTTCTTTGCGCGCGTCGCCGGTGTGTCGCCGAATCGCCCCCCAGGCGTCCTGGTCGGGCGGCAGGCGATCGATGGCAACCCCACGGGTCTGGCGCTGCTGGCCGGCAACCTCGGTCAGATACAGAAGCCGCCCAGCGTCGCGGCCCGGGAAGACGCGGTCACCACGTTTGCGCCGCGGCCTCACACGCAGCGGCGGCCGGTGGTGATGGCCGCGGCGGTCCTTCCGGCGCTGCCCGCGGCGCCTCCGGTCGCGCCGCCGCCGAGCCCGCCGGCGGAGGAATCCGCGCCCGCCCTCACCCAGGTCGAGCCGACTCCGAGCCGCGGGAGTGCGGCCGCCAAGCTGCAGCGACCGCCGTCCCCAGTGGGCATCCGCGTGTCGGCGTCCGTGGGCTTCGAGCCGCTGCTGCTGGCCTATTCTGCCGATTGCCCCTCCGGTTGGCTGCGGACCGCCGAGTTCCATTGGACACTCGATGGCAAGGACGTCGGCCAGGGTGTGAACGGCCAGCGCGCCATTGCGCAACCCGGCGACTACATGCTGGGGCTCCGCGTCGTTACCAAGGAGGGCGTCGAGCACCGGGCCGTGCGCCGCATCCGCGTCCTGAAGAGCGCGGAGACGGCGACCGCGATCCGCCGCGGCGGACCGGACGCGGTCCCGTAGGCGGCCGGCCGGTCCGCCGCACGACCTCCCGGCGAAGGCGGCATCGCATGTCGGACTTCCAGAAGAACCTGTGGGCCCCCTGGCGCATGGAGTACATTTCCGGGCTGGGCCCAGACAGCAACGGCGAGTGCTTCCTGTGCCAGGTCATCCAGCACCCGCAGGACGATGAGCAGCACCACGTTCTGTGGCGCAGCGCCCAGACGGTCGTCCTGCTGAACCTTTTCCCCTACAGCAGCGGGCACGTGCTCGTCGCGCCCACCGCCCACCTGGCCGAGCCCGAAGACCTCACGGATGACGTGCTGCTCGAGCTCATGCACCGGACGCGCGACGCCAAACGCGTGTTGCAGGCGGCCCTCAACGCCCAAGGCTTCAACCTGGGCATCAACCTGGGGCGCTGCGCGGGAGCCGGACTGCCCGGCCATTTGCACGTGCACGTTGTGCCGCGCTGGAACGGCGACATCAACTTCATGGCTGTCCTCGGCGACGTGAAGGTGATGCCGCAGTCACTGGTCGACGTGCACCGCCTGTTCCTGGCGAAAGCGGCCGAGCTCGGACTCGGCTCGTAGCGGTCGACGGCCCGCCGGCCGCACTGCGTGCAATTGTGATCGACGCACTCCGGGCCGTTACCCGCCGCTCAGGAGCGCCACGAAGGGGTTGATGTCGCCGAGGGAACCCTGGCCGTAAGTCCCGTCGCCGTTGATGTCCCCGACCACGGGCGGGCAATTCGGAAAGTCCGCCTGCCACGCGCCGAAGTTGGAGAGGTACAGGATGAAGGGGTTGATGTCGTCGAAGTTCACCGCGCCGTCACAATTCATGTCGCCAACTGCGTACAGCGGCGGCAACGGCGAGAACGGCCAGGACGCCTTCTCCGCCTGGTACACCTCGCGCACGCCGCTATCGGCAGGCAGTTGTGCCCAGGCCAACATGCGGATGTCCGCCTGGTGGGACCAACTCGTGCTGTCAAAAGTCACGGTGCGTTCGATCACCTGGTGCTGCCCCGGGGTAAGGTCGATGTCCTCGGTCGGCGCCGCGTCCATCAGGCAATTGCGGTAGCGCGCACCGCCCGCGGGGTAATGATCCAGCGCGCGGACCAGGTAGGCGCGCACCGACTTCGGCGCGCCACCGGGTTGCAGGCCGACCCGCACCTGGAAGGTGAAGGTTTGCTCGCCCGTCTGTTCCCCGCCGATCTCGACCGTGACGTCGGTCGGCACCAGTTGCCGGATGCCGAATAGGGCCAGGTACACCACGTAGATCTGCGGGTCGGCGCCGCGTTTCTGGAGCACGCCGTCGAACCACACGTCGGGGATGCTGGAATGGTCCGGGTATGAGTAGAAACGGGCCAGGCCCCACGGAATCTCGTAGATGTCGTTGTAATGGATCTGGAGTACGGCGATCTCGTCGGGGTATTGGTCCTGCAACAGACCCAAGGCCTCACCGGCGTACACGCACGGGTCGCACCAGATGGCCGTGAAATCCTCGACCAGGACGCAACGGTCAGCCAGCGCGATCGCTTGCCCCCAAGCCAGGATGGTCACCACCATCACGCCGCCACACGTTCGTGCGCACACTCTCCACCACGCAGCTCGTTTCCGCTCCATGCACTGGATCTCCTTCTCCAACCCCCCAGCCGGCCGAATCCGCGCAGCCTGGCAACAGAGATGACACCGCCGGCCGCCGGCGGCCCTGAGCTTCACGACCTAATACGTACTTTACCTAGAGCAGCCGCTCTACGTCAAGACCCCACGGGAAAGATTATTGCCCAGAATGTACCGGGCACCCGGCGCTCCGGTTTGCGTGCCCCACCGCGGCTTTCCGAAACGCGTTCGCGCCGGCAGAATGCCCGCATGGCCGAACGGAAACGCCGTCGTCGCTACTGGCCGATCTGGGCTGTGCTCGTCCTGGCGGTGGTCGTCGGCGGGACGTACGAGCGACTAACCAGCCCGGCTCGTTTGCGCGCCGCGGCGCTGAAGGCTCTGCAAGCTCTTCCCTTCGACGGGATCGACATCGGTCGCGTGACGTTTTCGCTGCCGGGACGGCTCGAGCTGACTGACGTCCTGGTGGATGCGCAACGCGTGCGACCGCCTGCCGAGCCTCCGGCCGGCGCGCGGGCACCGCCGCTCCTGCGCGTCGGGCGGATGCGCATCGACTGTAGGCTGGCCGAATTGCTGCTCGGGCGTGTACGGCCCACCCGCGTCGAGCTCCACCAGGCCGGGATAACAGCCGTGTGCTACCCCGAGTCACTCGAGGATCAGGCCGCCGGTCAGCGCGCCGGAGCCGATGCGCGCCTGCTGTGGAAATGGCTGCAGGCGGCCGGCGACGAACTGCCCCCAGTGACGGTTGAGCTGGCGGACCTGCAAGTGTTCGTGGTCGAGCGGGGCGCGCTACAGCTTGTTCAGCGCATGCTCCTGCGCGCCGCGGGAGTAGCGACCCCCGACGGGTATGACTTACGTATCGATCATCGTCCGGCCAAGGTTGCGCCGCTGGCGGAGCTGCACTGGGATCGGCCCGCGGGCGAAGGGACATTGGCGCTCGATTGGGTCGACCTGAAAGCCATGGCGCGCCTCCTGCCGCCACGGGCGGCGGAGATCATCGCACACATCGGTCTGGCGGGGCGCGTCCGCCTGGAGCGTCTGGCCGTCCACCTGCCATCGGTCTCCCAGGAGGTGGGGCGGTCGGGGGCCGCGCTGGGGCGACTGGAGCTCCAGCTCGCCGACCTGCGGTGTGCGCTGCCGCTGGAAGAGGAAGAAGTACGCCTCACGGGCGCCGGGCGGCCCGGCTCGCCCGCCGGCTGTTTCCTGCAACTGACCAGCGGCGCTGGACGGCTGACGTACCGGCCGACCAGTGCCGGGGTCCCCAGCGAGTGCGAGGTGCGGTTGCAAGGACGGCTTCGCGGGGCCCCGACGGCTCTTCAACTACGTATGCGGAGTGCACCCCTGCGCCGCTGGTGGACTGCCCCAAGCGCAGCCCGGGATGAGGACGCCGCCCCAGCCTTCGACCTGGACGAACTCCTGCAGGCCGAGCTGCGCGCGGACGGACTGGACCTGCCCACCGCGGAGACCTATCCCGCGTTTGTTCGCTCCCATCATCTCACGGGCCCGGTCGCCGCCGCGCTGCGCGACTATCGGCCGCGCGGCAAGGTCAATCTGCGGCTCCGCGTGCAGCCGCCGGACGCGACCGACGACAACGGGGCACCGCTCGTGGGTGCCGCGCGGGTCGAGGGAGAGATCGACGGGCTGGGTGCAGCGTGCCGCTACACGCACTTTCCCTACGACTTTGAGGATGTCTGGGGGACACTGCGCCTCGCGCGCGGCCGAATTCTGCTCGATCAGTTGACCGGCCGGCACGGGATCGGCCGGGTCCGTGCCGACGGGGTCGTCCATAGCAGCCGTTCGTGGACCGGCTTCGAGCTGCAGTTCCATGGTCAGAACGTCGCGCTCGACGCCGACCTGTATGCCGCTTTGCCGGAGAGCTACCGGCAGCTTTGGCAGCAGGCCAGCCCCCTGGGATTGTGCGACACCGTGACCACGGTCCAGCGTCCCGACGGTACCGCCGAGACCGGGCCGGCGGCGGCCGACGTGCAGGTGCAGGCCCACCTGCTCAGCGGCAGTCTCGCGCTCGGCGATGGTCGCCGGCTTGACCATGCCGACGGACGCCTGTTGATCCATGATGGACGCGTACAGGTCGAGAACCTGCATGGATACGACGGCAGCGCTGGTGTGCGGCTGGACGGGGAGATCAGGACCGTCGCGGGCAAGACCCGCGCTGACCTGCGCGTCGAGGTCAGCGACCTACCCATCGAGCACACTGCGGCTCTGACGGCGGGCGCGGCCAACGCGGCGTCGCAGGTCAGCTTCACCGGCCACGCAGATGTCTGGGGTCGCGTGTACGATTCACCCGCCAGCGGGCAACGCGGCGAGCTGCTGTCCGTCCACGTCAAAGACGGGGAGCTTGCGGGCCTGGACCCCACGCGGCCGTGGAGCGTGCGGGACGGCTGGATCCGCGCGCACGATGGATCGCGGCAGGTCCTGTCGCTGACCTGCGAGCAGGACCAGAGCCGGCTGGAGCTGTCCGGGATGATGCCGGCCGCAAGTAGCCCGGCCGGAGCACTGACGCTTGATGTGCACGCCAAAACGGGGGCAGTGGAGAATCTCTACCCGCAGTTTGTCCCGGCGCGGTGGAGCGCGCGGATCGCCGAGCTGGGGTTGGCCGGGTCGGCCGACCTCACCGTGAATCTGCACCCCGCCGAAACCGGTCCGACGGCCGGCCAGCAGGTCGTCGAGATCGCGCTCCGCGCGGCGCAGATGCGGCCGCACCCACTCCCGCTCGACCTGCGCAACATCACCGCCGAGCTCACACTGGCGCCCGGTCGGTTTCATCTCACCCAGGCGGTCGCGGACTGGGGTCCGCAAGGGCACATCGCGGTCAGGCAGACGGACGACGGCCTCTGGCAAGCGGGACAGCTCGAGGCGGAATTCGACATCGCCGCCCAACGAATGCTGCTGGGTCCGGACTTGGTCCGCGCGCTGCCGGGAGCAGCACCGCAACTGCTGGAGAAACTCGCGCCGCAGGGCGAGTTCGACGCCTTGCTGTCCCGCGTGCGGGTAACCGGCGGCGCGCAACGCACCTGGCGGATCGAGGGGCGCTTACTGCTGCGCGAGGTGGCCCTCCAACTGGGCCTCGATCTGGCCATCGCGGAGGGCGAGCTGTCCGGCGTCTGCGCGGTGCTGCCGGACGGAGACGTCGAATTGGATGGGAGCTTCGGCGTGGCACGCGGGCAGCTTGCCGGTCGCCCGATCGAGCGCTGGGAAGGAGTGATCCAGCGTGAGGCCGGCGGGCGCTGGTTGCGGTTGGAGGACGTGCACGGCCACGTGTGTGACGGCGTGGCCCAGGCGACTCTCCGGATCGATCCGCGCACTTCGGACTACGAGCTTGCCGTCGACTTGCGCGACGTGAGCATCGACCAGATGCTGCCGCCGCCGAAGACGCATCCCGAGCACCCGCGCCGCGGACGGATCGATGGCGAAGTGTGGCTGCGCGGGACCGGCAACGACCCGACCAACCGTCGCGGCGGCGGGGACTTGCAGGTCATAGGCGCATCCTTTGTCCAATCGCCGGTGCTGGCCTCTGTGCTGCGCCTGCGAACGCCACTGGCCAGCGATGTAGTCGACCGGGCGCGTGTCCGATTTCGATGGGAAGGTCGCGAAATCCTGCTCGACCACATCACCATCGAAAGTGCGGACCTGCGCCTGGTCGGCACCGGAACCTGGAACATGCGCGACGACGCGGTACGGATGACGCTCTGGGCGGCGCGCCCGGAGCTCTGGCCGCGCATAGAAGGCTTGAACAAAGTGCTCGAGCTGGCGGGTCAGGAGCTGGTGCAATACCGCGTGGAAGGCACGCTGGCTACGCCCAAGGTAACCGCGCTACCGCTGCACCGGATTACGGAGGCGCTGCGGGGGCTGCTGCGCGAGCGCTAGTGTCCCGGCGAATCACGTCTGCGTCGCCGCCTCGACGATCTTGATCTCCTTGTCGGTCAGGCCGTAGAGCCGTAGCGTCCGACCTCCGTGTCGGACGTCCTTCGGTCGATCCCTCCCGCGTCGGGACAAGCCTGGCGGTCCGTGCCGTCGATCTGACGCTGGAGGGCGGTCTTCGCGTCCGGCGTCTTCGCCGCGGCACCTATGGGACGCGCCTTGCTCCCAAACCTCTCGGGTACTATACGGGCGTTAATCCAGGCAACTGGAGGTGGATCGCCCGTGCAGGGCGAGCGTGAAGAAGGCCCGCAAGGGCCTTTTTCACTTTAGACCGCCTAACATAACCACCCTCCCTCGTAGGGAGGGGGCAGGGGGAGGGTCGAAAACAGCGGGAATGACCCCTCTCCCTACCCTCTCCCCAGAGGGGAGAGGGGTTTTGATAGGGACTCTTAGTTCGACTTTTGCACTTTTTTGAGGCCGACGAGGCGGCCTCTGTAAAACAA
>CAZWYT010000089.1:0-17918 GCA_964638325.1 uncultured Planctomycetales bacterium | reverse complement strand
AGGGCCTTCGCGGTAGCGCCGAGCGGCCTTCCAGCGGTGCCTGTACCCTTTTTTCCGTAGCAGTCCGTTGAAAAAGGGGACTGTCCGCCGCGGCGGACCGCGACAAAGGGCCTTCGCGGTAGCGCCGAGCGGCCTTCCAGCGGTGCCTGTACCCTTTTTTCACTCCCCCCTGAAAAGAGCGCCGGGTGAGGGGCGAATGCCGCGCGATTGTGCCCTCCCCCTGCGCCCTCCCGAAAACGGGAGGGGGGCTCAATGCCAGCCCCAAATGCGAACCCCAAAAAAGAAGGAGCCGGGCGTGATGCCCGGCTCCTGATGCGTTCAAAGCAACTGCTGCTGATTTAGCGACGGCGAATCAGCAGGCCCACAAGACCCATCAGCAACAAGCTGGCGGGCTCAGGAACGAAGTAACCGGCGGCGACGCCCGGCGGTTCGCCGGACCCGTAATTGATCAGCGAGATCAGAATCTCGTAGACGTCGCCGAAGGCCTTCCCGGCGGGGTACTCGACCGCGCCGAGCAGTGCGATCCTGGCCGTGCCGCCACTCCACAGCCCATGGGCCCGGCCAGCGGCCGTGTTCTTGATCCCGTAGGCGGTGACGCCAACCATCGTCTGCGGATTCCTGTGCCACTCGGGATAACCCGGCGGCGTCGCGGTGCCGTCCCAGCGCTTCTCAAGGAGTAGATTGTTCATGTTGTTGCAGAGATAATACGTCGTGGCAAGCGGCGGGTACGAATTCGGGTCATTCGGATCGTACGGGACGCCATTCACGTGTATCGAAATCTGCAACCCGTTAATCTTGACACCGGCGGGCTCGCCCTGGAACTGGAGCCAGATATACGCGAAGTCACCCGGCGGGATAACGATCGGCACGTCGGGGGTGCCGGACGGCGCGTCAGCGGGCGGATAGCCGCCGGGGCGAATGGGTCCCGGAATTGTGCCGTCGTAGTCCGCCCAGTAGTCGTAGCCGTTCTCGTCGACACCGTTCACGTACGCGGTGCTGACCGTCGGAATCATGTAATTCGCGTTGTTTTCGAGCCCATATGGGTCACTCGATTTGGTGACGAACACGCGAACCGTCGCGCTCGCGCTGGTCACCAAAGCGAGCAAGGCCAAAATGGTCACAACTTTCTTCATAGTCTCCTTCTCCCTTGTTCAGAACTGCTAGTGGAAGTTTCCTTCCGACCTCCAATGCTGACTAGACCACATACCTTTCGGGTGACGCTCACCCTTCCTCTCACAAGTTCCCTTATATCGCCGGCCGCAGGGGATTTCAAGCATTTCTTCAAAAATTTCCCCGCCGGGGGGCTGAGTCTAGGCCGCGTCCCCCCGGGGCTGGATGCTGAGCCGCCTGCGGACCGCTGCCGGGAACATGCCATTGCCCGGCCGCTAGGGAAGCCGATCTTTCATAACATGTTGTTATACATAGTGTTGCGTGCGCAGGCGTCCGCCGCCCCGCTGATAACGAGCTGCCGGCGGCCGGCGCCTACGTCCGGTAACATGGATCGGCGAGCGAGCGTGAGAAAAAAAGGGGTACAGGCACCGCGAGAAGGCCTTTCGTGCATCCGCAACCCAGGTGGCGCGGAGCCAGTCCCCGTTTTTTTCTCACGCTCAGCCGCTGCTCCTTCCCGGCCGGCTATGGGCTTTGTGGCTTGGGTTGGTCGGTCCGTGAACGCCGCAGCAGCTCCTGGAATCGCGCATCGTCGCGCAGCGCTTGGAGCGCGTCGTCCTTCGCCAGCGCCTCGGGCGTGAGCGCGCCCCATTTCAGCGCCGACTCGAGCTGCCGCAGCGCTGTCTCGAAGTCGTTGGCTTGCACCGCGAGAACGGCTCGGGCGTAGCTCGCGGCGCCGTCGTTGGGACGCCGTTGCAGGATCTCGTCCAGGAGGCCCGCGGCCTCGCCCAGACGCCCGACCCGCGCGAGCGCATCCGCCAGCAGCCGCGCTGTGTCCAGATTGTCCGGCTCCAGGTCGCGCGCTTCGCTCAGCAGGCTCACGGCGTCGGGCCATTGTCCGCGCTGCGCCGCGCCTTGTGCCACGCTGCGCAGGCGCGCCGCGATTTCGGTGAGCGCGGCGCCGGTCAGGGGCGCCAGCAGAAGCGGCGGCGGCAACTGGGCGATTTGCGCGAGCAGCGCGCCGATCTCGGCGTTGCCCGCCAACCGGGGCGCGCTCTGCATGTTTCGCCGCGAGCTCATCAGGAACGTGTAGAGCTCGATGTTTTGCGGGCTGCCGCGGAAGCTGTCGGCCAACAGCCGCAGGGCGCCGGCCCAGTCTTGCCCGTCGGCGAGCGCTTGGGCACGGAGTGTGGCCCAGCGCGACGCGACCACGGCGGCGAGCTCCTCGTTCAAACCCGGCGGAAGTGTGACGTCGGAGACCAGGTCGCTGAGCACGGGACGCTGGAGTGGGAACAGGGCGTACGCAATGGCGCGGTCGGACGCATACATGTGCCGGGGGGCCGAGAACTCGAGCAGCGCGTTGTCGTCCGTGTGCACGGGGGCCGCCTGGGCCCACTCGCGCAGCGGCTGGTCGCCGGTGATGTAGCGGCCGAGGATGTCGGCCGGCTGCCGCAGGCATACGCGGTACAAGTCGGCCCGGACCGTGGGGACCCGAAAGCGGCGGGTGAATTCCTCCCAGTGGATGTGCTGGGGTCGGCGGGAAGCGAATGCGAGGAAGTCCTGGTCGGTGAGCTGCCACAGCGAGACGTGTTCGAACACGTCGAACAGGGTCTTGACGATCATCTGCAGGTCGGGCACCGCGGACTGGTAGCCGGGAAGCCATACGGCCAGCCGCCCGTTTTCGGTCAGACGCTGCCAGCCGAGCTCGAAATACTCGCGGGTGAACTGGTTCGCGGCCCCGGACACCCAGGGGCGGGAGGGCTGCGTGACGATGAGGTCGTAGGTGCGGTCGGTTAAGAGCAGGTGGTCGCGGCCGTCGGCGCGGATCAGGTGGACGCGCGGGTCGCGCGTCAGGACGTTGTAGGTGTACGGGCTGAACAACGCCGCCGCCTGGATGACGTCGTCGCTGAGCTCGACGCAATCGAGGCGCTCGAACGACCGGTGACACGCGAGCGCGCCGAGCGGGAGCCCGGAGCCGAGCCCGACCATGCACGCGGAGCGGGCGTCGGGCGTCAGCAAGGCCGGCACGTGCCCGAGCAGCAGCAGGGTGATGAGGTTGCCCGGGTTGCTCGGGGCGGTGGAGCCCTCCGGCACGCCGTCGACCCGCAGCGTCAGCCATTGCGGCGCGCCCTGGGGGTGCTCGACGGTGACCGTCGCGTCGACGCCCTCGCCGTAATACACGATGTCGCGCTGCGCGGCGGAGGTGCCCTGCATCATGAACGGCGCCGCGGTGAGCGCCTGCCGATCCCACCGTCCGGCGCCGATCGCGACCGCGAGGATCAGCAGCAGCGCTACGGCCGGGAAAACGGCGCGGCGTGCCAGCGCGGGCCCGGTCGCGGGTCGCGCGAGCACGACCAGTGTCGCGCCGCTGAGCCCGTTGAGCAGGCTGGCCAAAAGGCCGGAGCTCTGCACCCCGAGCACGTCGCTGCGAATCAGCACCAAGCCGGCGAGGAGCGCCCCGGCGATGGTGCCGAGCGTATTGACCAGGTAAGCCCGGCCCGTCGCCGCCGCGGGCTCTTCACCTTCCGCTGCCAGGGCGCGGATGACGAGCGGGAAGACCGCGCCCATCAGGAAGGTCGGCACCAGCGTGACGCCGATCATGAGGAGGAACTGCCAGATCAGCAGCACGCCGTAGCTCATGAAGTACTTGTTGATCAGCGCTTCGGCGACCAGCGGAATCCGCCCCTGGATCGGAACGCTGACGACGGCGACCAGTCCGCTGAGCAGCGCGAGGACGCCAAAGGCGGCCACCGGGCTCTTCCACCGATCCGCCCAGCGCGCCATGGCCAGACTCCCGAGGGCGAGCCCGAGAATGAACGCTGCCGCAGTGCACGTGAACGCGTACGTGGTCGGGCCCACCGCCATGACCAGGGCACGCGTCCACGTGATCTGGTACACCATGCCCGCGAAGCCGGAGACAGCGAAACCGACGAGCACCATCCGCCGGACCAGGCCGGCGCGTTGGCGCACCGCGGCCGGCGGACCAGTTGGAGCAGGCTTCCCGGCGGCGGGCGCGTGCAGCAGATTCATGGCGGCAATGCCGACCATGATGTTGATGGCGGCGGCGAGCCAGGTGGCGTGCAGCAGGCCCAGCGCCGGGATGAAGAAGCATCCAGCTCCGAGCGTGCCGAGGACCGCGCCGAGCGTGTTGATGCCGTACAGGTCGCCGACGGAGCGCCCCAGCGCACTTCCCTGCCGCGTGACGTAACGCACGAGCACGGGCAGCGCGGCGCCCATGAGCGTCGTGGGCACGAACAGGATCAGCCCCGCGATACAGAAGCGGACGAGGTTCAGCAACCAGGGCCAATCGGCTAGCGGCGCATGCAGGCCCCGGTATATGGGCGCGGCGACGTTTAGGAGGAACGGGACGACGATGGTGTACAGGCCGACGCCGATCTCGAGCATGCCGAAGACGCGCCCCGGCCGCTGCACGCGGTAGCACCAGCGTCCGGCGAGGTAGCTCCCCAGGCCGAGTCCGCCCAGGAACGCGACGAGGACGATCGTGATGGCGTAAGTCGTTTGGCCGAGGACGAAGATTAACTCGCGCACCCAGACGAGCTCGTAAACCAGGCCGGCGGCGCCGGAGCAGAGAAACAAGACGTAGAGCAGTGGATTGCGCACGCGGGAGGTTCCCTTTGGCGGTAGTGTCGTCGCTAGCGCACCGCGGTCAGAGAATATCGGAATGCGTAGACGCGATCAAACTTCATCGGTTGCCGTCGCCGCGGCGCTTCGATGTCGTGCCGGCGCGCGTGGCTCGTTGAAAGAGGGACTTGCGGAGGCGGACAGCTAGCGCTATACTGCGGCATGGAGTACAACATGTAGTGGCGCGGTCTGGATCGGGCGGCCTGTGGCACGCGCGCGGCACACCTGTTCCCGGACCAGGAATTGGGTCGTGTTTCTCAAGCACATCGCCCTGCACGGCTTCAAGAGCTTCGCCGACCGAACGGAGTTCGAGTTCGGCGCCGGCATCACTGCCATTGTCGGGCCGAACGGCTGCGGCAAGAGCAACGTCGTCGACGCGGTGCGCTGGGTCCTCGGCGAACAATCCGCGCGGAGCCTCCGCGGGGACCGCATGGCGGACGTGATCTTTGTGGGCTCGCGCTCGCGCAAGCCGGCGAACTTCGCCGAAGTGCTGCTCACGTTCGACAACCGCGCCGGCCTGCTGCGCAGCGACCAGGAGGAAGTGGTCGTCGGCCGCATCCTGTATCGCAGCGGCGAGAGCGAGTATCGCCTCAGCGGCAACGTCTGCCGCCTGCGGGACATTCGCGAGTTGCTGCTCGATACCGGCGTCGGGGTGGATGCCTACAGCGTCATCGAGCAGGGCCGCGTCGACCTGCTCCTGCAGGCCAACCCGCTCGAACGCCGCGAGATCTTCGAAGAGGCGGCGGGCGTGAGCCGCTACAAGTTCCGCCGTGTCGAAGCGCAGCGGAAGCTCGAGCGCACGCAGAACAACCTGCTGCGGCTGCGCGACATTGTGGATGAGCTAGAGAAGCGGCTGCGCAGCGTGCGGCTGGCCGCAGGCAAGGCGCGGAACTACCAGCAGTATGACGCGCGGCTGCGTGAGCTGCGCTCGGCCTTTTCGATGGCGGAGTTTCACGAGCTGGAGCAGGGGCGTCTGCGCGTCCAACAGCAGGCGGACGCGCTGTCGGCCAGCTTGCAGGAGGCCCGCGCGCGGCTGGCCGGCCGCGATGCCGAGGCCGCCGAGCTCGAACACGAGCGGCAGGCGCTCGATGAGCAGATTCAGGCCAGCGAAGCCGCGCTGCTCGAGGCGCAGACCGCCTTAAGCGCGCTGGGCGAACGCATTGCCCTGGGGGAGCAGCGGCTGTCGGAGTTGGCGACTGTCCGCGACCGGCGGCACACCCAGGCCGCCGACGTGCGGGCGCGCCTGGATGCCCTCGGCGAGCGCATCGCCGCGGAAGAGCAGGCCGCGCGGGAGCTGGCGGCGCTCGAGCAGGAGAATGTCGCGCGCGCGGACGCCGCCCAGGCCGCGCGGCAGTCGGCCGAGCAGCGGCTGGAAGAGCTGCGGCACGCGTTGGAGCGTGAACGGGCGGCGGCGTTCGAGACCGTGCGACGGGCGGCACTGCTCCAGAATGAGCGCGAGAACGGCGCGCAGCAGCGGAGCCGGCTGACGGCGCAGGCCGGGCGACTCGAAGCCCGGCGGCAGGAGGTCCGCCGCGAGGACGAGGGGCTGGCCAGCCGCGTCGAAGAGATCGGCACGCGGTTGCAGCGGCTCGACCAGGAGGTCGGCGAGCTGTCGGTTGCCTTGCGTCAGGATGAGCAGCGTTGGACGGCCTTACGTGACGAGGCGGAGCAGCTCGATCGCCAGATTGGCGTGGCCAAAGAGACGCGTACCGCCGTCGCGTCGCGACTGGCTCTTCTGGAGGACTTGGAGCGGCGCCTGGAGGGGGTCGACCAAGGGACGCGGGCGGTGCTCACGTGGCGCGACGAGGCCGGGCCGCAAGCGGCGGTGGTGGGCTTGGTCGCGGATCTGCTGCGGATCGACGATCCGCGGCTGCCGATCCTGCAGCCGGTCCTGGCTACGTTCGAGAATTACCTGGTCGTGCGTGAGGCGGCGGCGTTTCTGGATGAGCTGACGCGGCGCGGGCCGCAGATCGGGCCGCTCCGCGTGTTGGCCCTCGATCGGCTGGCACGCCCGATCACGCCGATCAGCTACGCGCATGCGCCCGGCTTCATCGCGCGGGCCTCCGACTGGGTTCAGTGTGCGGCGGAGTTTCGCCCGCTGGCCGAGCATTTGCTGGGCCGGACCTTCATCGTCGAGAACGTCGACCAGGCGCTGCGCCTGGCGGCCGAGGCGCTGGCCGGTTGCGTCTTCGTGACTCTGGACGGCATCGCGATCGGGGCGGACGGCCGCCTGATCTTCGGAGCGGCCGACGCAGCCCCGGGCCTGTTCAGTCGCCGGGCGGAAATCCGGCAGCTCCGCGGCGAGCTGGAGGAGGTCGAGAGCAGTCTGGTCCAGCTTACGCGACGCCGGCTGGAGACCGACGAACGACTGTCGGACCTGCAGTTGCACAAGGACGGGTTGCTGCAGGCCATCGCGACGCAGCAGCGCGAACACGCCGAGCTGCGCAACGAGCAGGCGCGCCTCGCGGACGGACGGCAGCGGCTGGGGCGCGAGTCGGCGCTGATCGATGAGGAACTGGGCACGTTTCGGCGAGCGCTCGCGGACGTCAGCCAGCAGTTGCAGGCGCTGGAGGCGCAGAGCGCGACGATCAGTGTGGCGCAGCAGGTGCAGGAGGCGGGAGTAGCGGCCCTGGTGACCAACTTGGCCGAACAGGAGGCCGCGGTCGCGCGCCTGGCCCAGGAAAGCACCGTGGCCCTCGTCGAGCGCGGCCGCGTAGTGGAGAAGCGGGCCGCGACCGAGAAGTCGTTGGCGGAATTGCACGCGCACGACGCGGCGCTGCGCCGCGAAGGCACGGACGCCGGGCGCGAGGCCGACGAGGCCGGACGCGAGATGCAGCGTGCGGCCGATGACCTGCGTGTCGCGCGGCAGGACCAGCTTACGCAGCGTGAAGCGAGCGAGCGCTGCCGGGGAAAGACGTTGGAGCTGCGTCAGAAACGGCAAGAGCTGCTACAGCGGTTGGAAGCCTGCGGGGCGGTGGGGCGCGAGCTGCAGAAGCAGGTCGAGGAGCTTGAGACCGTGTGGCATGCGCAGCAGGTCGCGCTGCGGGAGAGCGAGGTCCGCAAGGAGGCCCTGACCGCGCGCGTCCGCGACGAGCTCGGGCTGGATCTCGCGGAGCTCTACCAGGGCTACGCGCACGCCGAGCAGGATTGGGAGGCGATCAAGGCCGAGATCGACGAGTTGCGGGGGAAGATCGCCCGCCTGGGAAACGTGAATCTCGACGCGCTCGCCGAGCTCGAAGAGCTGACGCCGCGCTACGAGCACCTCACGACGCAGCGGGCCGATCTGGTGGCGGCGATCGCGCGGCTCGAAACGCTAATCACGGAGCTGGACCAGGAATCGCGGGTGCGTTTCACGCAGGCGTTCGAGCAAATCCGCGTCCAGTTCCAGGAGATGTTCCGCAAGCTGTTTGGCGGCGGAAAGGCGGACGTACTGCTGGAGGACCCGGCCAGTCCGCTGGAATGCGGCATCGAGATCATCGCCCGCCCGCCGGGAAAAGAGCCGCAGTCGATCTCGTTGCTGTCGGGCGGTGAGAAGACGCTCACCGCGGTGGCACTGCTGATGGGCGTGTTCAAGAGTCATCCGTCGCCGTTTGCGATTTTAGATGAAGTGGATGCGGCCCTTGATGAGGCGAACATCGAGCGGTTTAATAACGTCCTGCAGGAGTTCTTGTCGCACTCGCAGTTCGTCGTGATCACGCATAGCAAGCGAACGATGGCGTGTGCGGATGTGCTGTACGGTGTTACGATGGAAGAACCGGGCGTCAGCAAACGCGTGAGTGTCCGGTTCGAGGAGTGTGTGGAAACGCCAATTGTGGCGTGAGTGTTTCGTGTCCTTTTTTATGAGGTTGCGCCATGGCAAAGAAGAAAGCTGCAAAGAAGAAAGGTAAGAAGAAGGTCGCGAAGAAGGCGAAGCGAAAGGTCGCCAAGAAGAGAAGGGCTGCCTGCTAAAGGCGGCCAAGTGACGTTGCCGATTGGCTGGCGTCCCCGGTCGCGTCACGAAGTCAATCACGGGCGACGCACCTGAACCGGGCCGTCGCCGCGTGAGCTCAGTAAAGCCGCCTGGGACGCTCGCGACATCTCGCGGCACACGCAACACTCGAATGCCCTTGCCGAATGAGGCAGCGTGGTCGGCCGGAGGACAAGGACGTCCGCCGGTCGGCGACAAAGGTGAGCGTTGCGTGTGCCTTTTTGTTTGCGCCGTAGCGGTGGCGCCGCGGCTCCGCTGTGCAATGCCGGCGTGCTATGATCGGGTACCGTCGGTTGGCCCGGCGCCGGGAGATCTGTGCGATGAGCGGTCGGTCGCGGCAGCGCGCCTTCACGCTGATCGAGTTACTGGTGGTGGTGGCGATCATCGCCCTGCTCGTGGCGATCCTCCTGCCGAGCCTGGCCGCGGCCCGCGAGCAGGGCAAGAAGGCCAAGTGCCTCGCGAACCTGCGGAGCATGGGCCAGGCCCTGCATGAGTACGCCCTCGAGGACCGCACCGAACAGCCGATTCCCATTCACGAGAGCATGCTTCAGCCGTGCCCGTATTGGGAGTGGCGGACGGTGAGCTGGTTTGCCTGGGGCGGGCGCTCTGGGCAGACGCCGCTGCGCACCGGGCCCTCCAGCGCCATGCTCCTGTCGGCGGACGGGCCGGATGCGCGTCCGCAGTACGATGCCCGCCGCCGGCCGCTGAACCGCTACATGCTGGGCAGCGTGAGCCTGGCCGACACGCAGCAACTCGAGTGGTTTCATTGCCCGTCCGACCGAGGTTACCCCCAGCATCCCGACATCGACGACTCGCCGCTGGAGAATGCGGAGCGGCCTTGTTACGACACGCTGGGCAACAGCTATCGCGCGAGCCTGGCGATGATCACGATCATCGGCGGCGACGCGACGAACCAGGGGCACTTCTCGACCGGGCCTTGGGGGCACCGGCTCACGACGCTGCGTAGCACGTCCACGCTGGCCCTGGTGGGCGAGCCGACGTTCTTCAACATGATCGGTCGCGACAACGTCCCCGACCCCGATCCGGTGCTGGTCACCGGCTGGCACCGGCAGTTCATGGTGGACAATCTGCTCTTCTGTGACGGCTCGGCCCGGCCGACGCGGGCCAGCGCACGGTACGACTTCGGCCCCGACGCGGCCAACACGATGAACCTGTACGATGCGGGCCTGCTGACGCGCGGCATGGGCTGGCAACTCGACGACTACCCGGTCCCCGGTGCCCGGCTGTGGGGCAGCAACGAGCTGTGGCGGGCCACGTTCGGCCCAGGCTACGACTCGAAGTGGCCGTTCGCCGACCGGCAGGAGAACATGGCGGGGCATTGAGCAGGGATTGGGGGAGCAAGGGATTGAGGGATTGAGAGAGTGGGGGGCGGGGAAACCGCGTTTTCGGGGGCGCCGCGCGAAGGGTCTCAAGATGCTCATGTTTGTGTGGGTCGTAAATGAGACCCTTCGGCTGGCTGCATTGCAAATCGGTTTTTATCCGACATTGTCCGATAAGGTCGGCCATGTTGGTTATCCGGACGCACGGAAGCTCGCAGCTTTCAGCCAGTAGAAGTCCGCCGAGAGGCGTTGCCATAAGGGGAGTGTAAGGCACGAAGGCACGAAGGCACGGAGGCACGCAGGGATTGGCGGATTTGGGCGGGAAAAGTTGGACGTCAGATGCGCGGCGAAGACGGTGGGGGACTCGAATCATGGTCGACGCATACACACCATGTGGTCCGTGGGACCGAGGAGTGCGACGGTGCGCTAGTCGGATAGCAGCGTGTGCTGCTCGACGGGCACCGCATGCGAGCCAGCGAGCCAGTCGGCTCTGCGCTCGGCCACCCGAACCAGCAATCGCACGATCTCCGTCGTGTTCGAGACGCGGTAGCGGGCGAGCGTCTCGCCGGCGCCGACTTTGATGCCGACATCGGGGCCCGTCAGCACTGCAAAGGCGTCCTCGTCCGTTACGTCATCACCAACAAACAGCACGGCGGAGGCCCCGAGGCGCTGCCGAATGCGGCGTAGCGCTGTCCCCTTATCCGTCGCGACCACGCTCAGTTCGATCACCTTTTTGCCGTGGCGAACGTGCACGCCGGAGTACTTGGCCGGGCCGCGGAAAATGATCTTGATCGCCGCAGCCGCGGCCTGTTCATCCGCGTTGCGGTAGTGAAAGGCCAGAGCGGCGGGCTTCTCTTCGACGAAGAAGCCGGGGTCTGTCGCGGCGATGCGCCGCAGCTCACTCGTCAACCGATCCAGCAGTTCCCGAGTCCGCGGGGCGAGGGGCTCAGCAAAGCCGGCCTCGAACTCGCTGCCGTGGCTCCCGACGAGATGAATGTCCTCGGCCTCACGCGTCCGGGACGCGAGGTCGGCGAGGGCACGACCCGAGACGATCGCGACGTGTGTTTGCGGCATTTGCGCGAGATTCCGCAGCGCGACGAGCGACTCACGGTTCGCTTCAGCCTGAGCCGGATCAGACAAAATTGGCGCAATCGTGCCATCAAAATCGCTGGCCACGAGCAGGACGGGCACCTGCGCGATCTGGTCCAGTTGTCGGTTCAACTCGTCGAGACACATGAATAGCTCGCGTCAGGAGGTTCTGGCATGGGCAGGCGGATCGGGGATGCCGCCACCCCCGCCTCATCTGCATCGGCTTGCTTCTCAGCCACAATGCCACACATCCTCTGAAAGCGTTCGGTCCACCAATAGATGTCCTGCCGTTGGATCGTGCGCCGGAGCCGGCGCATGGCCGGCCGCCGCTCTTTCCGCGTCATCGTCACCGCGCGTCGAATCGCTTCCGCAACACCATCCAGGTCGTAGGGGTTCACCAGAACCGCATCCCGACGCAATTGCACCGCCGCCCCCGCAAACTCGCTGAGGATCAGCACGCCGTCGCCCTCGATCTGGCAGGCGCAGTATTCCTTCGCAATCAGGTTCATCCCGTCCTTGAGCGGCGTGACCAGCGCCACGTCGGCGGCGCGGTAGTAGGCCAACAGCTCCTCGCGCTCCAGGCTCCGAAACACATAATGGATCGGTACCCAGCCCGGCTGCGTAAACTGACCGTTGATCTGGGCCACGAGCCGCTCGATCTCAGCCTTCAGTTCCTGATATTCCGGAACCGCCTCGCGGCTGGGAATGACAACCTGCAACAACGTTACGCGGCGGAGGAGCTCGGACCAGTTCGCTAGCGCGAGCTGAAAGGCCTTTAACCGATAGGGAATACCCTTCGTGTAGTCCAACCGGTCAAGCCCGAGGACAATCTGTTCACTTTGCATCTCGCTCCGGAGGGCCTTGACGCGCTCCGTGACCGGATGGCCGGCCGCCGGTCCAGCAAATTCATCGTAGTCGATCCCGATGGGGCAAACGCCGATCATCACGGCGCTATTCCCGGATTCGGCCCGCAGCCCAGCCTGGCAGCGCCGCAGCCGCGTTTCCGGCAGCAGCACACGCACGCAGTCCGCGAAATTGTCTCGATCGCGCGGGGTCTGGAAACCGATGACATCGTAGCTCAGCAGCCCTTCGAGCACTTCCGAGCGCCATGGCAGCTTGCAGAAGATGTCCGGCGGCGGAAACGGAATGTGCAGGAAGAAGCCCAGCCGGTTGCCGAAGCGGCGCGCGCGGAGGCGACGCCCCAGCCCCATCAGGTGGTAGTCCTGTACCCAGACAAAATCGTCTGAGCCAGCGCAATGCCCGACGACGTCGGCGAACTTCTCGTTCACCGCTCCGTACGTGGCCCAATAGGTCGGCACGAAGTTGCAGCGCGACTGAAGATCGTGGAACAGGGGCCAGATAATCTCGTTCGAGAAACCGTGGTAGAAGCCCTGCTGCTCCTCCGGCGTCAGCCAGACGGGTTGGAGCGCGTAGCCGGCGGTATGCGCATGTGCCGCCAGCACCTTGTAAACTCCCAGGCTCTGATCCGACACGCCGGGCCACCCGATCCAGAGCCCCCCTCGCCGGCGAAGAATTGGGCTGAGCGCCGCGACCAAGCCGCCCGAACCCGGTCGTGAACGCCACGCGTCTCCGTCCTGCTCAATCACTACCGGCAGTCGGTTTGACACGATTACGCGTCTCATCGTCGCTTCCTCCCAGCGCTCGCCTTGTAACCCGGGCTGGCCGAGGGTAAGCCAGGATGGATTCCTCCATAGGCGCCAACGATGTTGAGGGTGTTGACTACTTGGCGCACGCCCGGCGCCGCCAGAACGACGTCCTCCGCGACAGCACGCTCCCACTCAGTCGGAACCGTACCACGGAGCGTGACCACTCCGCCGGAGACGGAGAGCTTGGCAGCCTGCCCGACCGAGTCGGCCAGTGTGTCCAGCGCCGCCTTGGCGTTCTGGGCGATTTCGTTATCCGAGAGCTTGCCGGGCGGGGCGACGCGCACCCGGTCGACGACTGCCCGACACGAAGGATGCGTGGCTGCGATCGCAAGAGCCACCTGCTTCCGCTCGACAACCTGCACCGTGCCCTCCAGCGTCACGACACCATCGCTGGCCGAGACCTTGATCGCTTGTGACGACAGTCTTGGGTCCATCAGCATGGTGTCCTCAATCCACTGAACAAGTTCTGCATCAGGGTACGTCATGGCGAGTACTCCTTTCGCTTTTCCGGCCAGCGAGGCGAGCCTGGAGTGCGCCTAGCGCATTTGCGAGCGAATCTCACGCCGCCGGGAGTGCCAGGGAGCTTCAGCTCGGGCTGTTCAAATCCTGGCCGAACAGATGCAGGACCAGGCGCTGCTCCTGCTCCTCGTGCTGTTCGACGTAGGACAGCAGTGTCGCAATCCGCACGCAGCAACTGCGGATGAGCAGGTTGTCCTCGCACCTGAGTTCATCCAGCGCGATCTGAACCTGGTCCATCAACCGTCCGAGTTCATCGTGTTCGTGCTGAAGTCGATCCACCTCATTCGACAGCTTCGGGTGGCGGGCGCGTACCTCGCGGAGGTAGCCGTCCGCCTCCTCCAAGGCCATGTGTTTCTTCAGGTGGTCCGAGAGTCGCCGAAAACACTCGCGCGCCTCGGGGATCCACTTCTCACGGCTGCTGGGAGGCGGCACGGCAAGGTGCTTGCGCACGAGATAGATCAACTCGTCGACTTTGTTGCGCTCATCCTGCAGCCACCCGGCCAGATCCTGTGGTTTCATCGCGACACCTCCGCACGGCGAGCGTCGGCGGCCCCATCGGGAGTACCCTCCGACTCGACTAGCGCCAGAGGGACCATCAACACCGGGCAGGGCGCGTGCTCCAGCACCGACTTGCTCGTGGAGCCGAGGAAAATGCGTTTCACGACACCGCGGGCGTGCGTCCCGATCACGATCAGATCGATGGACGCCTCTGCCGCGTAGCGAGCGATCTGTACGTCGGGCGCTCCTTCAAGCACGCGGATTGTGACGGGAACGGCGAGGTCCGCGAGGTGATCCTGAACGAACCGGTCCGTCGCTTGGCGCGCCGCAGCGACGGCCTCAGGACCCGGCACGGCCAAGGCGGCGCCGCTGACGTCCGGTCCGGGGACGACGGCAGGCACTCGCTCAACGACGTGAACCACATGCAGCGTAGCCCGGTACAGCTCTGCCAGCGAACAGGCGTAAACAGCCGCGTTGCGCGCCAGATTCGAGTAATCGGTGGGCAGCAAAATGTGCCGTATTCTCATCATGCTGTAGTCCTCCATTGGCGCATCGTTCCACGCTGGAGCGCGTCTCGCTGCTCCGGCGCGGGCAATGCTCGCGGCGCCGCTTTACTTGAGGACGTAGTTGCCCACCACGTTGGCGACGATCCAAACCCCGGCAGCCAGCGGAGGCAGGAGAGTCATGTAGCGCTTGAGCTGCTCCGGCGTGGCGGGGTCACCGGCGAGCGTCGTGGCGCTACCAGAGCGATGCTCGACCCAGCGACCTAGCAGCATCAGCCCCACCACAACGCCGAAGGCGGCGTCGAGCCCGGTAAACCAACCGGTCCCCTGCGACACAATCCCCCAGGTGATGCCCAAGAGAGCCAACGGCCCGAGCAGGATCCACGTTAGCCGGGCCCCAAGCACGGCAAGGCTGCTGATTGGCTTGGGAGAGGTCTGATCTGCCGATTCGAGGTTCGTGTTCATGGCCGCACCCGCATAAGCTCATTTCGCTGAGCTCAGCGAATGGCGGCCCGACCATCCGAGGTACCTCCGAGCGCACGCGCAGCTCGGACCCTTCGTCAACTTCTTTCGCTGCTTAAGTTTAGCGCCGGCGGCACAACCCGTCAATCCCGTGGGCGGACTTCGGTGGCCTCCAGGTGCGCGCGCCGCATGGGGCGCCGGGCGGAGATGCCGGTCGCTGCGCCCGCCAGCTCTTGCAGCGCGCTGGGTCAAGCAGTGTGGTGTACGGCGATCTGCGAGGAAGGCACACGCAGGGGTCGGGCTTGACTCGGCGCGGGCGACTCCGGCCTGGGAGCAAGCCGCAACAGCCTCACGCAAAGGCGCCAAGCTCGCTGGTGGGGGTGGGGGCGGGGGGACGGACGGCCGGTGCGGAGCCCGGCCGCTACGTTCGGCGGACACGGGGGACGGCCGGTACGGTCCGCCGCGGCGGACCGGCCGCTACAGGCGGGCGGGGACGCACCACCAGGACACTGCTCAAGAGCAGTGGCACACGACTAGTCCACCGGCTCCAGCATCGCGCGGTGTTGCAGGTAGCCCATGCGGACGAGCTTGCCCTGCGGGTCGTTCGTCACCGGGTCGTTGGGGTCGAGGTAGTGCCCGTTCGAGACGTAACGGCCCGTCGTCAACTGAAAGAACATGTGCCACGCCGTGGCCCGGATCGGCGCGTGGGTGAACGAATGACCCTCCACGTGGCCATCGACAAAGGCCAGGTGGCCCCGGCCGCGATGGCGATCCGTGATGCTGTCGTCGTTGCTCCAGGCCCCGTCGCGGACCCACTCGAGCCAGTAGCGCACGTCTTCCTCGACCACGATGGGCAGCATCATTGACTTCGTGGCGCGCTTCCAACTGCGGGACGCGGGGTTTTCGAACATCGGCGGGTCTTCGCACACCACCCGCTGCACCAGGCTCACTGGGGCCCCCGTAATGCCGAGCGGGGCGGTGTAGCTGTAACGTCGAACCGGCGTCGAACCGGCCTCGTCGAACCGTTCGTGGCTGGGGCAGAAGTAGAGCTTCTCGGACTGGCCGACGTACTTGAAAAGCGTGCCCTTCTGCGGCGCGTCATCGACGTAGGTCGACTCGCCCCACTCGTGATTCGCCGTGCCGAGCCAGTCGGCGAAGTAGTCGAAGGCGTTGCCCGGCAGAAACCCGTTGGACTCGGCCAGGTACGACTGGAAACCGATCGCGAGCTGCCGCAGGTTGGTCTGGCACACCGTCTCGCGGGCCTGGGCCTTCACGGCGGCCAGGGTCGGGAGCAGGATGGATATGAGCAGCGCGATGATGGCGATAACGACGAGCAGCTCGATCAGTGTGAACGCACGCCGCATGGCGGCCACTCGCAGGTACGCTTCGCATCGCGCGGCGGGACGACTCGGCGCGGGCGGTACAACTGGTATTGCCCAGGTAGCCTGCCTCCCGCTCCGCCGTTGCGCGACTTGACCGTCATTATACGGTCCCCCTGTGTGCCGACGGCGAAGCCGGCTCTCTTGGCGCCGCGTGCCGGCCGGGCGAAAAAAGGTGTCAGGAACCTTTTGTGCCCAGCACCCAAAGGGCCGCTCCGCGGCAAAAGGTTCCTGACACCTTTTTTCGCTCCGGCCGCTACAGCCAAAGCGAAACCGCACTAGAAGACCTCGGCCATCCACTGGCCACCGTGCTCGGGGTTGCCGACCAGCCGCCGGTTGGCGGTGTCGACCCACCAGTCGAGCGTCTCAAGCGGGATCTGGCCCAGCAAGCATTGCCGGCCCTCGGGCAAGGCCATCACTTCCACACGACAGGCGCGCCCCTCGATCTCGATCCGGGCCCCGCCGTAAATGCTCATCGCGGCCACGCCTGAAAAAGTGCGGGTCTGGCGGGTGCGGTCGAACTCGAGCCCCAATTGTTGCACGAGCGACTCCGGCAGGCAAAGGAACGTAGCCCCCGTGTCGACCAACGCGTCAACGGTGACACGTCGTACTTGCTCGGGCGCGAGCTCGCCGCGCTCGGCGCGCGTGCGGTCGTTCACGTTCTCCACGACGGCCGGAACAACCACGCGCCCCATGTCCACAGCGGGCTTTGGCTCCACGATTCGCTGCACCATGGCGCCACCTCATCCTCAGTCTATCGGCCGGCCAGTGGCTCTGCAACGGTCGCGCGGGTCGGCCGGGGGCGGGTGTCTGACCGCTCCCTCACGGTCGCGGTTCGGACTCCGCATTTGGCGGGCATGACTTGACGTACGTGCGGGCTACTCGTGGTCGCTGGCGGGGAAGGTGCGCTCCATCGCCTCGAGGTAGGCCCACTGCGCGTTGATCCCGGCCTTCAGAATCTCGAGATCGACGAGCTCGGAGCGATAGCGGCGCTGACGCGCGATGTAGTCCTCGAGTGGCGTGCCGTCGGGGCGGGCGTTGATGCGGACGCGCCGGCCGTCGAACACTTCGTACAGCGGGAAAAGCCCGCAGCGCACCGCGGTCAGGATCAGGTCGACGCTGTCCTCCGGCTCGGACTTCCAGCCGGTCGGGCACGGCGAGAGCATGAGCAGGAAGCGGAAGCCCTTTGTCTGGCGCGCGGTGTGGAGCTTGCGCATGAAGTCGTCGCGGTGGGCGATGGACAGCGTGGCGGCATACGGAATCCGGTGGGCCGCCATGATCGCCATCATGTCCTTCTTAGGCTCCGCCTTACCCTTCGAGGTCGTGCTCGTCTTGACGCCACGCGGCGTCGCGCTGCTGCGCTGGCCGCCCGTATTGCCGTAGATTTCGTTGTCATAGCAGATGTAGAGGAGGTCCTCGTTGCGCTCGGCGGCGGCCGACAGCGTGGCGACGCCGATGTCGTAGGTTCCCCCGTCCCCCGTCCAACAGATGGTCAAGTCGGGCTCGCCGTTCATCGCGTAGACCGAGGCGACGCCGGTGGCGACGGCCGCGGAGCTGGCGAACGTCGTCGCGACCGTCGGCACGCCGTAGGCGCTGGTCGGGAACGAGCCGGCCGTCACGATGCCGCAGCAGGCGGGAATGCAGAGGGTGGGTCGTTCATTCTCCAGGGCCTGTTCGAGCCACTGCAGGCCGATGGACATGCCGCAGCCGGCACAGTTCGTGTTGCCGGGGCGCAGGATGCCGTC
>CAZWYT010000088.1:14978-18061 GCA_964638325.1 uncultured Planctomycetales bacterium | reverse complement strand
AGCGGCACTCTTTCCAGCGCCAGAACTCCTGCTTCGTTGTCACGGTACTCACCGCCTTTGCCTCCTTCGATTGACGATTGGGGATTGAAACCCCGACCACCCAATCTCCAATCGTCAATCGGCGATCGTCAATCTCCACTCTCTGCCGCCGCGAGGGCGGCACCCAGCGCGCCGACGTACTCGGGTCCGTCGGGAACGAAGATCTCCAGCTCAAGCCCGCGCTTCATGGCTTCGACAAAGCCGGGGTTGCGGGCCACGCCGCCGATCAAGGCCAGGTCTTTCTCGAAGCCGACCTTCCGGACCATGGAAATGATGCGGCTGGCGATCGCGTCCATGATCGCCCGGGCAATGTCCTCGCGGGGCGTCTTGGCATGAATGAGGGTGACGACCTCCGACTCGGCAAAGACCGCACACTGGGCGTTCATCTGAACGGCGTTCTGGGACCGTAGCGAGAGCGGCCCCAGTTCCTCCAGCGGGACTTGCAGCGCCCGGGCCATGCCTTCGGCGAACGCGCCGGCCCCGGCGGCGCACTTCTCGTTGAAGGCGAAATCAACCACCTTCCCGCGCGCGTCGCAGCGAACAGTGCGGCCTTCCTCGGCCCCCACGTCGATGACCGTGCGACAGGACGGCAGAAGATGGTTGATGCCGCGGGCCGCGGCACCGACCTCGGTAATCTCCTGGTCCGTGAAAACGCACGTCTTGCGGCCCGCCCCGGTCGCCAGGTACCGGCCGACCTGCTCGAACGTCACGCCGGCGCCGGCCAGGGCCTGAGCCATGGCCTGACGGGTGGCAGCGGCCGTGTCCAGACCGGCGGGGACGAGGCTCCGGGCGAGCATCTGCCCGTCGGCCGCCAGCACCACCTTGACGGTCTTCGCTCCGATATCAATCCCGGCGGAAATCATCCTGGTTGTGTCTCCATTGGTCAGGGTTTTGGCTTCCCATCCTTCTTGATGCCCAGCGTCTCCATGAAAGCGTCGAAGCGGGCTTTGACGCGACCCTCATCGAATTCGCGCTCGTCCCCCATGTTGCCTTCAAACGCCATGACCGGAAAACCGGCCTCGATCAATCCGAGGCGGTTCTCGGCGATGCCGACCGAGAGTCCTTCGCACCCGCGGTTGTAGTGCAGCAGGATCCCGTTGAGGTGCCATTCCCTGGCGATCCGCAGCATCATCTGCGTCTTGAGGTGCGGCGAGTAAAAGTGCTGCCACTCCGGTTTGCTGAGCGTCCAGTCAGCGTACAGCCGCAAGGCCTGGTCGCGGCTGTTGATTTCGATGCCCTTTTGCATGGGTGTCGTGCGCGGGCCCCACGAGCCGTCGGGCTTGTCCTCCCAGATCCCAATCAGGCCGAAAGTATAGAGCGAGCCGATGGAAATCGCGCCGAACTCCTCCATGTAGCGAAAGATGTTCAGGAATCCCCAGGGCGGCTGCGTGTCGGACATCAGGCGACAGCGTTCGTTGGGAATGGCGGCGATCCCGCGGGCGACGCGCTCGCGGACCTCGTCGCGCAGCTCCTCGTAGAAATCCGCTACCTCCCGGTCATGCTTGTGGAGCGTCCCGAGCACGTAGAGCGAGTACATGCTTTTCTCTTCCAGCGGGGCCGGGACGTTCTTGTTGTAGGCACAGATTTCCGCCCAGGTGGAGGTCGAGCGGAATTCGTTCTTGACGGCCTCAATGAGCAGCTCGTCGCTGTACTTCCGGCCCGTGGTCTTCTCCAGCCACGCGATGCCGTCGTGCATCTGGTTGACCAGGTAGTCGATCTTGTGCGGCGCCACGTCCTGGTACGGACCGACCGCCACGTCGATGCAGAAATGGGGTATTCCGCCTTCCAGATCGCTGACCACCTGATACCACTTGGCATGGGTGCAACAAATGTGGTCTTGCCAGAGGAAATCCGGCTTGGGAAACGGCCCGCCGAACGCGTACTCGTTGAGGAGCACCGAGCCCCAGTAGTTGCGCATGTACGCGCACAAATCCCGCGCAAAGCCCGCCTTTTCGGCGGCCTCCAGGCAGCGCAGGGAAAGCGGCTTGTTGAACGCGATGCTGGCGCTGTAGGGCTCGCTGGTCAGGCTCCACACGTCCCGCCCCAGGCCGGCCGGAATGGCACTGAAGCTCCACGCCCCGCCCGCCCAGCGCAGCCCGCCCCGCTCGTGGGCCCGCGCGTAATCCTCATAGTATTTAAGACGCAGCTCCTTGGCCTTCGACCAGCACTTGAGTGGAGCCGTCTTGTATGTGGCTGTATTCGGCATCGCCGATCCTTTCCGCACTACATGCTCAAAAGAGGTCGTCTTCGTGCAGCATTTCGAGGAAGGCCTCTACGCGTACCTTGAACTGCCCGATCGGGACGGTGACATCGAATTCCAGGAACAAGGTCTTGAGCCCAGCCTGTCTCAGGGCTTTCGTCAGCGCCGGGGTGTCCAGCTCGTGCGGATCGCAGAACTTCTGCTGCATGACGATCGCCCCCTGCACGTTGTACGTCTTCGCGAGGGCCAAAGCGTGCGCGACCCGCGTGCGGTTTGGCCAATCCTTGGTCGGGCACGGGACGCGCTTGACGTAACGCTCGGCGATGCGGGCCAGCGGACTTCCGTCGGGGGCGACCTCGTTCCAGAAGTAGCGCGTGCCCGTGCAGTGATCGTCGATCACGAACGTGGCCCCGCATGACTCCACCATGTGGATGAACTCGAGGTCGTCGTCCTCGCTGCCTAGGATCATGAGCCGCGTTCCGGTGGGGCGCGTCGCCGGCCGCGCCGCCAAGCGGGCCAGCACGGTCTCCAGCGCCGCGTTGTGATCCTGCTTGTCCACCATCTGCGCGGCGAGCACCACCTCCAGCGCCTCCTCGCCCGTCAGGGGCGGGGCCGTGGCCTGGCGCGTTTCGTAGACCCGCCACAGCAGTTGGCGGTTCCGGTTGTAGACATCGATGGCGTCGTTAATGGCCTGATCGCCGATCTTCCGGCCCAGCCATTCCTCCAGCGACGCCTTGAACACCTCCAGTTCCTTCGTCAGGAAAGGAGCGGCGTGCTGGCTCTGCACGTGGTGGGGCATGGGCAGGTAGTAGCTGTAGTCAACTGGGATGTGCTTCTGCCAACT
>CAZWYT010000088.1:0-14878 GCA_964638325.1 uncultured Planctomycetales bacterium | reverse complement strand
GGTGGGGCATGGGCAGGTAGTAGCTGTAGTCAACTGGGATGTGCTTCTGCCAACTGGTAAATGCCTGGCGGATATGCAGGCAGGACTGGGCAATCATGATCCCGTCCAGGTAATTGAAACGCCCTTTCAGCCCCTGCGCCAGGCAGTCGCGGCAGAACGGGCAGAACATCGCGAAGATGTGGGGTTCGGTGACGTCCTGCACCTCGTGACTTCCGAGGATGCGCACCGGGAGGATGCCGGCGGCATACATGAGTTCCTCGGGAGCGTAGGTGCAGAAGTACCCAACGACTTTGCCGCCCGTACGCTGCTTCCACTGCTTCGCATACTCCGCGCGGTTGATCCGCCAGTTGCGGAACGCGGCGAACGTTTCCCGGTCGAGCCCGGCGTGACTTGCCACAGTCGCCTCTCCTGTCTGGTACCGGCCCGGGGCCGGTGTGGGCGCGGGCCGGCAGCCCGCGCAAGAGATTCCTGAGTGAATTGGGGATTGACGATTGGAGATTGACGATTGGGGATTGACGATTGACAACCGGGGGGCGGGGGTTCGAATCCCCAATCCCCAATCTCCAATCGTCGATGGCCGCGTCGTTGCGTCAGATCGCACGGTCTCTCTCCGGTTCGTCGGTCGCATCCGTGTCCGCTATGCCGTTTTCCAGCGGGTACTGCCAACCTGGAAGCTGGGTGTTCCGGCACGCGTAGTCCATTCGCGGCGCGCCGCCGCGACGGTCCAGCAGCGCCAGCAGACCGGTACTGATAAAGGGGTTTTTCCGGGGATTGAAGACTTCCCCGGTTTCGCGGGCCAGGGCCTCGTCGTCGGTGCCGCGCGCAAGCTGCTGCTTGAACAGGGCCCGCGAGTACGGGGCGTCCTTGGCCATCAGGCGGGCGCGCTCGTAGCCCCGGCGCAGGGCCTCCAGCTCCTCGTCGAACACTCCATTGCTGAGCCCGACCTGGTACGCGCGGTCGGCGGTCAGCCCCTGGTCGAACAGCTCGAAGATCGCCGAATCGCCCAGGCCCAGCCGTTTCAGCTCGCCGGCGGCTCCGAAACCGCCCAAAATGGCGTAGTCCAGCTCCGGCTGGTTGTAGGTGCTCTTGGGCTGCCAAGTCGTTTTGCGTTCGAGCGAGTCGAACACGGAGCCCTCTGCCCGCACGTCGTAGCGCAGGTCGAGAAAATAGCTGAACTCGGCGCCGCCGCCCCACTTTTCGCCGAACGCCCCGATGCTCGCCACCGGGCTCTTCTGGATCAGTCGGAACAAGCGCATGCCGTGACGGGTGAACGCGGCTGCCTGCGCCTCTGGCAACGGGACGTAGCCTTTTTCGCGTTCAAACCAGCCGCGGTTGAACTCGCGGGCGTCGGCGCCGAGCATCCGCAGGCCACTGCCGGACGCGGTGAAGAGCACCGCTCCGCAGCGCCCCGCCCGGTGAAGGTGCAGTATCCGGTGGTAGGCGTGCGCCAGTTGATCGATCGCGGCGCGATTCCATACGTTGCCGCGCAGCGGATTGTTGAACACGAGGCTGGCCACACGGTCGCGTGCGGAAGGCTCGTAGAGCTTCAAGTCCAGGTAGCAGCCGCGGTAGGCGCCCGTGTCCAGGTCCAGCTCGGCCACGGGCGTGCGGAAGTGCCGCCCATAGCCCAGCAGGCGCCCCAGATTCCGCGCCTTCATTTCGTGCAGCAAGCAGGGCCGGTCCTTGCGCGGTCCGCGGGCGCCGTCCACGTCGAGCAGGTCGGGCAGGTACGGATCGGCGGCGTTCTCGTCCCGGGCACGGCGGACCAGCTCCAGCACGCCGTCAATGGTCAGGCGGGCGATGAGCGCATCGATCGCCTCAATCAAGCCAACCTTGTAGCGCAGCCCGGCCCGTGTGCAGATATTGATCTGCCCCGGAGTGGCCACCCGGTCCTGGATCAGGTCGAGGGCGTACAGGAGAATCGGCAGCGCATAGCGGCGAAACGCCCGGCCGCCGGCGTCGGCGGCGCACGCCACATGAACGAGCGACTCGGCGCTCTTGATCTTGCCGGCCCGGCGATCCCGCTCCGCCGCCTCATAATAGGACCAGAATTCCTGGCGCGAGATCTCGCCGATCGGCCCGTACTGCCCAGTGGAGGGGTCGAGGACCGCCTCGGGCCGGGGTGACCTGCCGTCGCTCCAGGCATAGAACCCCTTTCGCGACGGGGCATTCACGCCCGTGCGGCCTTCCTGTTCCAACCGGGCGATCCACTCCGGATAGTGGCGGCCGTTGCGGTTGTAGAGGCTGCGCAAGCGGTCGGTTTCAGGCAGCGCCTGGCCCATGTGCCGCGATGACTCGGTGTAGGGCATGTGGCCGGTCTGATCCAGCACGGCGAAGGGGTTGGCCGTGAACAGCTCCCAGAGCCCGCCGAGCTGCACGATGTCCTGCCCGGTTTGCACGTCCCACGAGAGGATCGCCGCCATCGCCTGGAAGATCGGATCGGTGATGTAGCCGTGATGGTCCCCGGGCAGGGCAATCACCGTTTTTTCGAGAATCTGGTCGGCGAAGACCTGACCGAAGGCGAAGGTTTCGCTCGAGGCGTACTTGCCCTTCATGACGTCGATGAGCCGATTGGCCTCGAACGGGAAGTAGCCGTGCACGGTGAGGAACTTTTCGCGGAACGCGTTGGACTGGAACAGAACGGCCAGCTCCGCGGTCGTGTGCGACGACGTATTGGAGAAAATCGCGGCCACGCGCTCCGGGTCCACGGTCTGCTCAAGCGTCTGGAAGATGCGGGCCTTGACTTCGCTGCGTTCGGTGGCCACCTCCCAAATAACGTCGGCGTTCTTGAGATCGTCGTACGTCTGGGTGTACTTCGTGCGGCTTTCCAGCAGCCGCGCGTCTTCGGCACGCAGCCGCGCGCTCTCGACCTGTTGTTGCCACAGGCCAGCCAGCCTGGCCCGGGCCCGCTGCAAAGCGTCGGCCTGCACGTCGAGGAGGATGACTTCACAGTCCGTTTTGTTCAGCAGGTCGACGGCGATGCCCTGGCCCATCGTGCCGGCGCCGATGACCGCGACGCAGCGCACCTCGTTGACGCGCTTGACCGCCGCGTCGATCGACTTGTCGCCGAAAGAAAAGGCGCGTTTCATGTCTTCTCCGCATCGCGCAGGATCACCGCCACACCCTGGCCGCCGCCGATACAGGCCGACGCGCACCCGTAGGCCACGTCGCGACGACGCATCTCGTACATCAGGTCGACGAGCATCCGCAGGCCCGTGGCGGCCAACGGGTGGCCGATGGCGATCGCGCCGCCGTTGACGTTGGTGATCTCGCGGTCCAGGTTGAGTTCCTTCTCGACGCCCAGATACTGGGCTGCGAAAGCCTCATTGATTTCCCACAGCCCGACGTCCTTTTGCTCGATGCCGGCCCGGGCCAGCGCCTGTGGAATCGCCGGCACCGGTCCGCGCCCCATCACACGCGGCTCCACCCCGCGTACCCCATAGCCGGCGATTTCGTAGCGTGTCGACCAGCCGACCTGCTCCGCGGTCTTACGATCAGCCACCACCGCCGCAGCAGCGCCGTCGCTGATCTCGCTCGCGTTGCCGGGGGAGACCAAACCATGGGGGGTCAGGCCCGGCAGTTTGGCCAGCGTTTCCAACGTGGTTTTCCGTACGCATTCGTCCCGGGCCAGATACACCGGACGGCCGCAGTCCACGGCATCAACGGCAAACAGGCCACCCAGCCCATCGCCGCCGTTGACATGGCTGCTGTGATAGGCCGCCCGGGCGCGGCGGTGCGACAGCTCCGCGAATTCGTCGCACTGCCGGCGGGTAATGCCCATCTGCGCGCCGTACTCGTCGGCGGTGAGCATCATGGCGGTCTCGGCCAGGTCGTGGCGCAGCCCGGCGAGCAGGCTGTCCTCAACGGTTCCGTCTTCCGTGAACTCCCAGAAGCTGGCGGCCGATTTCCGCGCGGCGCGGATGATCTGCGGCGTCCGCGACATCGTCTCAGCGCCGACGCACAGCACAATCTTGGTATCGTCCACGGCGTCGGGCATGGCGATTTGCTGGAACGCGTTGATGACCGTCTGTAGCCCAGACCCGCAGATGCGCTGGACGAGGAGCCCCGGCGTCTCGATCGGCAGGCGGCACCGCAGGGCTACGTTGCGCGGAAAGTAGATGTCCTGCGCGCCGGGTGCGGTGAACTGGTATACGTTCGCACCAACCACCGCGTCGATCCGTTCGCGCGCCACGCCGCTGCGGCGAATAGCCTCCTCGGCGGCGAGGACCCCCAAATCCTCAGCCGAGAACCCGCTGAGCATGCCGCATTTGAGCCCGATGGGCGTACGGGCCGCTCCCACGAGGACTGCGCGCGGATAGTCGTTACGCCTCACAGGAAACGTTCCTTTCATTCGCTGGTGCGAGATTCCCATCTCGCACCCCGTCGGCCGGCGAGACGCCGGCCGCTACAACGATGACCTCGGCCGAGGGCTGCGAGGCAAAGAGGGCTTCGATCCGGCTCTTGTAATTGTTCTGCACCGTCTTCCGCACCAGTTTTCCAGAAGGGGTCAACTCGCCGTTTTCGAGCGAAGGCTCCTGGTTCGCCAGCACGGCGCGTCGGACGCGCTCGTACTTGATCTCGATCAGCGGGTTGATCCGCCGCAACTCGGCCGCGTACAGCTCGAGTACGGCGGAATGGCGGAGCAGGTCGGCCGATGGCTCGATGTGGTGCTGCGTGGCCCAGGCGCGCAGTTGGCGAATATCGGGGTAGATCAGTGCGCCGACAAAGTCCTTTCCGCTGCCGAGCGCCACGGCTTGACTGATGAAAGGCGATTCGTTGACCAGCACGGTTTCGATGCGCAGCGGATGCGTCTTCTCGCCGGTGGTGAGTTTGAAAGTGCCGTCTTTCCGCCCCAGCAGCCGCAGGCCGTGCTTGGTGAACTCCCCCAGGTCTCCGGTGCGGAACCAGCCGTCGTCGGTGAGGACGTGCGCGGTGGCTTCCTCGTCGTCGAGGTAGCCCTCCATGACGTTGGGCCCCTTGACCAGGATTTCCTGCTCGCTGTCGATGCGCACGGTGCAGCCCGGCAGCGGCATGCCGACGTACCCGCTTTGCCAGCCGCTGCCTTTGACGGTGGCGGTGATGCAGGGCGCGGTCTCGGTCAAGCCCCACCCTTCCAGCACCGGGATCCGGTGCTCGCGATAGGCCGCTTCGACATGCGCCGGCAAGGCCGCGCCGGCCGAGAAGACGAAACGCAGCCGGCCGCCAAAGACGGCCTCTGCGACCTCGCGGCGTTCGCGGCAGCGGCTGACGAGCAGGTCGTGGACCCGCGGCACGCTGAAGAAGACCGTCGGGTTGAAAGCGGTCCAGTTTTCGACCAGCCGGTCGATATCCTTGCCGCGCGAGTCGTCCAGGCAGAGTTCAGCCCCGTTGTAGAGCGTCATGAAACGCTCGAACAGCCCGCCGAAGCTATGATGCCAGGGGAGGTAGTTCATGTACACATCGTTCTCGTTGACGTCCCACATGAGCGACATCGCCTTCTGCTGGGAGATCAGGTGGCGGTGGCCCAGGCATACCCCCTTGGGCGCCCCGGTGGTCCCCGAGGTGTACATGATCAAGCACAGATCGTCCGGCCGGATGGCGGCGATTTGCTCCTGAAGCCGCTGCTCTGAGACGCCGCCGTCCCCGGTCAGCGTGGCGAAGTCCAGCGCGCCCCAACGCCGGCCGGCCGAGTCGACGTCCATGCAGTAAAACTTCTCGATCCACGGATATCGGTCGCGCTCGATCTTGTCGAGCTGGTGTTTGCCCGAGACGACCACATAACGCGGCCGGGCGCGCTCCAGGACGTAGGCGACCTGCGGCGGCAGATATCCGGCGAAAACCGGCACCGTCACCGCCCCAATCGACATGGCGGCCAGCTCGAAGAGGAACATCTCCGCACGATTCTCGGAGAGCACGCCCATCCGGTCGCCACGCCGCACGCCCTGCTCGAGCAGGTGCCGGGCAATCTGGAACGTCTGGCGGGCAAACTCGCGCCACGTAATTGCGGTCTCGTGCGTGTCCCGGCGATAGCGAAGGTAGACCTTGTCGGCCCAGCGGCGGGCGCGCTCGCTCAACAGGACGCCCAGCGAGGGTTCATAGTCCCCCAACGGCAGCGCACTCGTGTGTTCCTCGCCGCGCTTCTTAATTCCGATGCGCTCGTCGAGACCGGCGGCCGTGGTCTGGCAGTAGGCCAGACAGGAGTCGCGCAGCAGCTCCTTGGAGAGGTTAAACCGCTCGTCCGCCGATTTGTACGCGTAGTCCAGAGGGGCAAGGCCCAGGTGGCGGCGCACCAGGTGGGCGGCGGCGAAATAGACCAGGTTCGTCGCCAGCTCCTTGATGTGCGAGCAGCCCACGTGACCCCCCACGCGGTGCGCAATCTCGCTGAGCACGCCGCGCTCGATCTTCAACCCTACCAGGCGATCAGCGATGGGCTCGATCTCCCAGCACACCGGGAACGGGGCCCGAATCATCTCCAGCTTGCTGCGGCTGATCTGCTCGTCCGGCAGGTAAATACTGAGCTCGAGCTTAACCAGGTGGTCGTTGTCGAGCATGGTGCCGACCAGAACGAGCTCGTCGGGCCCGCCTTCGTACAGCTCGATGCCGAAATTGCGTTGGCCAACCAGTCTCATTTTGCCAGCCCTCCAGTCGCCGCCGCTCTGGCTGTGGCGTTGAATCGCGCGGGCCATCGCCGCCTGCACCTGCCGCTTAAGTGAGTCGAAAAGCGCTTGTTCGTTCATGAGCCCCGCGTTGGCCGCGTAGCGACTCAGCGGCGTCAGGAGCCATTCCTCGTTAGAGAAAAGCTGCACGCTGCACAGCCCGCCGGCCAAGGCGTCGCGGAAGGTCTTTAAGGAGCTGGTGACATGGTCGGCATGCGCCAGGATGGTCGCTCGATGACCGGCCCAGATCTCCTCGTAACGGGCGTCGGGCGGATACGCACCGGCGGCCTGACCGACCGTGAAGAGCGCCCGCGTGATCTGCTCCACAAAATCGGCCTTGGACGGGTCCTTGCACAGATCGCCCATGCGCAGGTCGATCAGCTCCCCATCGGGTTTGACCGTATGGATCAGGCCGCCGACGTTGAGCACGATCGAGATCATGGCCTTGTCGAACTCGATCCGCGTGCCCGGCACGTCACGGGCATGGGTGAACGGATACTTGTGGCTGGCCAGAATGGCCGCGGCGCGCTCGCGCTCGAGATCGCCCCCGCCCGCGAAAACGATCGAGCCCTTCCGTTCAAGAATATAGATGGTCTGGGAACCGCTGCCACGCCGGCCGCCGGCCTGGAATGACACGCCCCGCACCATGCGGTTGAGCAACTCGCCCACCATGTCCTCGGTGACGCCCGGGAGCCGCTGCATCAGGACCGACTCCTGAAGCTGCTCCTGGTACGTCCGCACGGTCTGCTCCCACAGGATGCCGTTGGGCAGGATCAAGAGGATCGGCACCTCGATGCGAATATCCGTGCGCGAGCGGAGGCGCCCGCGGGCGGCCAGGTTCTCGAGAAAGCGCGTCAGCTCGCCCGTGAACAGGCCCAGTTGATCGGGGTTGCAGCAAACCAGCAGCAGCTCCGGCACCCGGCCCCGGGCGTCGGCTTCCAGCAGGTTGGCGAAGATGCGGTTTTCCAGCGGCAGGCCGCGGAGCTTGCCCTGCTCCTCCAGATTCAGGACCCCCGCCTGCTTGAGCGGCTGAGTGATGCCATCGCCGCTGCGGCCGATGAAGCACTCGGCGCCGCCATGCACGAAGAAGGCAACGCCTAACGCTCCGGGGGGATGAACGCCGAGCTCACCCTCACGCAACATAGCCCACGCCATTCCTTTGCCCGCTTGACGATTGACGATTGACGATTGACGATTGAGTCGAGGAACGGGCCGTCTTGATAGACGCCACGACCAGGGCAAGAGTTTCCTCAGCTTCTTTCATAAGATCGCGCAGCAACGCCGCTTTGACCTGTTCACTTTCGATCAGCAGGTCCATCCAGTACAGTGACTCATCGCATTCCTCTTCCACGATTTTCATTTTGGCGATGAAGTCTGCGCGCGACTTGGCTCGGCACGCAGCGCGGCAGTTAGCGCCCACGGACGTCCCGCAGCGCAGCAGTTGCTTGCCGAGAACATCGCCCACCGACAACTTAGGTAGCGCCTGCACCAACCGGATCACTCTGATGGCAAATGCCCTAGTTTTCCTGTTGAAGTCGTCCGGATTCATACTCGAATCCGCATCTGCGCCCCTGGCGCCAAGCCTTTGCCACGGCAATCGTCAATCGTTAATCACCTACGGGATCACTACTGACCTCAAGGACTGTCCTTCCTTCATCACCTCGAAGGCCTTGCCGATCTCCTCCAGCCGGAAGCGGTGCGTCACCAGCCGCTTGAGATCGATCTTGCCCTGCTCGACCAGGCGCAGCAGCGGCACATAGTCCACCGGGCGGCATCCGAGTGAGCCCACCACCTCGACTTCCTTGAACATGATCTTGCCGGCCACGATTGAAATCGCCTCGTGGGTGTAGCCCACCACACACAACCGGCCGCCCACGCGAATGCACTCGAAGGCCTCTTCGATGGTGCGGGGATTGCCGATCACCTCCAGCGCGATGTCTGCCCCCCCGCCGGTCAGCTTCTTGACCTCCTTGCTGACACGCTCGACTTTCGTCGCGTTGATCGTCCGGGCCGCTCCGAATTCCGACGCCCACGTGAGCTTGCGGTCGTTGACGTCCACGGCGATCACATAGCCGCCGGCGATGGCCGCCAGTTGCACGGCGTTGATGCCCACCCCGCCACAACCGAAAACCACCACCGTGTCGCCCGGCCTGACCTGGGCGCGGTTCTTGACCGCGTGGTAGGGCGTGGAGATCGCATCCGCGATGATAGCGGCTTCCTCCAGCGGTATGGAATCGGACAAGGTCAGCACATCCTTGGCCGGCACGGCGACATACTCCGCGTACGCGCCGTCGAAATGATTGCCGAGCATCTGCATGTTGGCGCAGATGTTCTCGCGGCCCTGGCGACACGCTGGGCAGTGACCGCAGGTCAGCACGGCTGGTATCAGCACCCGCTGACCCGGCTTGAACTGCGTCACGCCGGCACCGACCTTCTCCACGATGCCGGAGGCTTCATGTCCCAGCACGATCGGCGGTTTCTTGAAAGTCGGCACGCCATGCTCGATGTAGTGCAGGTCGGTGTGGCAAACACCGCAGGCGGCCACTTTCACGAGCATCTGGTCATCGCGGATCTGTGGGACGGGGATGTCCTCGATCTTCAGTCCCTTGCCGCTGCCGTGGAATACTGCTGCTTTCATGGGCTGATCCTCTCAGGGATTGGGGATTGGGGATTGACGATTGGGGATTGACGACGCCTGGGGGCAGCCGGCTGCTGCCGGCTCCGCGCCGTTTTGACCGATGCGACGACCAAAGCTACGAGCGCATCGCCCTCCTTCATCAGGTCCCCGAGGCGCGCGGCCGGCACTTGACCGCTCTTAACCAGCAACTCCATCCAGTACAACGATTCGTCGCACTCTTCCTCGACGATGCGCATCTTGGCGATAAAGTCTGCCCGCGACTTGGCCCGGCACGCGGCCCGATAGTTTGCCCCGACCGACGTCGCGCAGCGCAGCAGTTGATCCGCCACCACGCGCCCGGTGACGGACTTCGGCAGCGCCTCCACCAAACGAATGACCCGCAGGGCGAACGTCCGGGTCCGGTTTCTAAACTCGTCCGGCGTCATGACTGCAATTCTGCCCTTCTCCGAAATCCCTCACGACTCGCCTGCCTAAATCGTCAATCTCCAATCGTCAATCCCCAATCGTCACGCGTGTTTCCAGCTTGGCGGCCGTTTGCCCAGGAACGCGGCGATGCCCTCGTGCGCGTCCGACAGCTTCATCAGGTCGCCCAGATACAATCGCTCCACCTGGTCCAGGTGCGCCAGGATCCGGTCGCGCGCCACACCTATCGTGGCGTGTTTCGCCAGCCGGACGACGGGCCGTGAGAGCTTGCGAACGCCGTCCAGATACTGCTCGACCCGCGCGTCGAATTCCTCCGCCGGGAATACCTGGTTTACGAGGCCAATGCGATGGGCTTCCTGCGCGTCAATGACCATGCCCAGGCAGTTCAGCTCAATCGCTTTCTTGATCCCGATCTGCGGCGGGAAAACGCATGCCGCCACGGGCGGGAAGACGCCCACCTGCACTTCCGGCTGACCGAACTTGGCGCGGTCCGAAGCCAGCACGATGTCACAGAAGGTCGCCAACTCACAGCCGCCGCCCAGCGCCGCCCCCTGGACGACCGCGATCGTGAGCGCATCGGTCGCGGCCAGCTTGCGGAAGATCCCATGAAACTGCCGGATCATCTCGCCGACCTTGTCCGCGGTGTGGTCGCTGACGTCGACGCCGGCGCTGAAGGCCTTGCCGTTGGCCCGGATGACGATCGCCGCCAAGTTGGCGTCGGCCAACAAGGCCTCCAGCCCCGTGTTGAGCTCGGCCATCACCGGGATGTTCAGAACGTTCAGCGGCGGTCGATCCAGCGTGATCGTGGCCAGTCCGTCATGCACCTCGATCTGAACGTGTTGCTCGCCCATCATCGTTCACCCACATGGACTCGCGTCAATCGTCAATCCCCAATCGTCAATCACATCTCTCGCTTGATGATCAAAGCCATGCTGACGCCGCCGCCGCCGCAGATGGCCGCGAGCCCCAACTCGCCGCCGGTGCGCTTCAACGCGTGGTAGAGCGTGACCACGATCCGTGCGCCGCTGATTCCGGTCGGATGTCCAAGGGCGATCGCTCCGCCGTGGACGTTCAGCTTGTCGCGGTTCCACTTCAGCACACGTTCGTTCGCGAGCACCTGCACGGCGAAGGCTTCATTCACCTCGATCAGGTCCATCTGGTCCAAGCTCATCCCGGCCCGCTTGAGCGCAAGCGGGATCGAGACGCTCGGCCCCTCGCCCATCGTGGCCGGCTCAACGGCCACGCTGGAATAGGCCACCAGCGAAAACAGCGGCGGCGCGCCAAGCGCCTTGGCCTGCGCCCGCGAAGTCAGCACCAGCGCGGTGGCCCCGTCGGACATTCCGCACGCATTCGCCGGTGTGACGGTGCCGTCTTTCTTGAACACGGGCTTCAGCTTGGCCACCTTCTCAAGCGTCGTGTCCGCGCGGATGGTTTCGTCCTTTTGAAACCGAACGGCGGGCTGTCCCGGCGCGCCGGGACCGACCGCCGGCACTTCAACCGGAACGATCTCCTCATCGAACCAGCCGCTGGTCTGCGCCCGGGCCGCCTTCTGGTGGCTGGCGACCGCGAACTCGTCCTGCTCGGCGCGCGGGATCTTGTACTTGTCGACCAGGTTTTCCGCCGTGGCCCCCATCCCCATGTTGCACAACGGATCGATGCTGTCGGACCAGCCGTCCAACAGCGTCCGGTCCCCCATCTTGAAGCCCTCCCAGCGGCAGTCTTTGAGCAGGTAGGGGATCGTGCTCATGCTGTCCATGCCGCCGACCACGGCCGTCTTGATGTCACCCAACCGGATGGCCTGCGACGCCGCGACGATGCAGCGCATGCCCGACGGACAGGCCATGTTGATGGTCTCGACCGGAACGCTGACCGGGATACCGCCGCGCACCGCCGCGCTCCGCGCCGGGTTGGGCCCGTTTCCCGCTTGGCGGCAGCTTCCGAAGAGGACGGCGTCGATGCCGTCGCCCGCCACCCCCGCGCGTGCCAGCGCGGCGCGAATCGCCACGGCCCCCAGGTCGTATGATGCCACACTTCTTAGCGTCCCGCCGAACCGCCCCATCGGCGTTCGCACGGCGCTGATCGCCACCACCTCACTTAGTTGCACAGGCTGCTCCGTAATCCTCAATCCCCAATCGTCAATCCCCAATCGCCAATCTAAATGTACTGCCCCCCGTCCACCGCGATCACGTGCCCGGTGATGTGCCGGGCCGCCTCGCTGCACAGGAACGCTACCACCGCGGCGACTTCTTCGGGCTTGCCCAGGCGCCCCAGCACGATCTCGGCCAGCGCGGCCTCGATGACCTTGGGCGGCGCGTCTCTCATCATGTCCGTCTCGATCAGGCCCGGGGCGACCGCATTGACGTTGACGTTCGAGCGGCCCAACTCCCGGGCCAGCGCCTTGGTCAACCCGATGATGCCGGCCTTGGCGGCGGAGTAATTCGTCTGCCCGAATTTGCCCCGCAGACCGTTGATGGAAGTGATGTTGATGATCTTGCCCGAATTCTGGGCCCGGAAGATCTCCACGACGGCGCGGATGTAGTTGAAATACCCCTTCAAGTTGGTGTCGAGGACCTCGTCCCACTGGCTCTCGGTCATTTTCCAGATGACGCTGTCCCGGTTGACGCCCGCGTTGTTGACCAGGATGTCCAGGCCACCAAACGCTTCGGCGACCTGCGCCACCATGCGCTGGGCGTCGGCGAAGCTGGCCACGTCCGCCTGAATCGCCAACCCCTTGCAGCCCAACGCCTCAATGTCCGCCACGACCTGCTTGGCTTCCGCGTCGTGTCGGCGATAGTTGAGCGCGACGTTGGCGCCTTGCCGGGCGAGTTCGCGTGCGATCGCCGCCCCAATTCCCAGGCTGCCACCTGTTACGATGGCCCGTCTGCCTTCTAATGCCAGGGTCATGCTGTCACCTGCCGATCGACGCTGCTTTTATTACCTGACTACATGTTCTTGCCGGGCGCGCCGGCCAACGGCGCGCCGCATTTCCCGCAGAACTCGAACTGGGCCGGAATACCCTTGGCCGCGCACTTCGGACATTGCTGGGCGTACGGTCCCCACAGGAATTCGCTCGACCCGCCGGTGGCGGCGCGCCGCCGCAGGCCGACATAGTCCGCCTTGCGCTTCTCGACGAACGCCGTCATGCCCTCATACGGCTCCAGGCTCGTGTAGTGCACCGCCAGCCAGTCGCGGGCATGGCCGACGGTGGCGTGCCACGACAGCTCCTTCCAGAAATTCACCTGCGCTTTGGTGTAGCGCGTGCACTCGAAGAACTTGTTGGCGACCTGCTGGCACAGATCGGTGACGACCTCGTCCAACACGGAAAGATCGATGCGGTAGCCGTCCTTGCCTTTCAGCGCTCGCGCGACCTCGTCGGGCGTGGCCCGCGTGCTAAACGGCTTATCCCACGGATCAGTGTTCCAATCGTTCAGGTACGTGCGGTCGTTGGTAAACGTGGTGCGAAACCGCCCATCCGGTCCTTTCACGGTCGGGACCACCGCGTTCACCAGCCCCATACCCAATGCCGTCCAGCCTGGGTAGCGCTGATTGAGGAAGAGCATGCCGCGAGCCCGGCGGTCGCCCACGTGCGTCGGCAGCCACTGCGTCGCCCCGCCACAAGCCACCGACCCAACGTTCGTGCCGACCTGGCCGACGTACGCGTGCTCGCCCATCACGGCCAGGTCGCACGCGAGCTGGCTCTCGTTGCCGCCGCCCACCGCCATCCCGTTGAGGCGCGCGATCACCGGCTTAGCGCAGTTGACGATCGACTCGATGTAGGCTTTGAAGCAGCACATGTACTTCCAGTAGTCGCGCGGCGTCTGTGTGTAGTTCTCCTGGTACTCCTTCACATCGCCGCCGGTGCAGAAAGCGCGGTCGCCCGCTCCCGTGTACACGACTACGGCGACGTTGTCGTCCCACGAGGCGTCTTGAAACGCGGCGGCCAGCTCCTGGAGGGCGGGCGTGCTGTACGCGTTGTAGTTCTGCGGCCGGTTGATCGTGATCCGGGCCGTCCAGTCCCGCTTTTCGTATTGGACTTCTTGGAACTCGAACGTCGCGGGGTTGCGCTGCGGGAACATGCTCATCGGTCGGTCTCCAGACTGCGAGGGCGCTTAGACACCTGACGATGAGGGCGGGAGACGGCGCGAGAGGCGAACGAACGTTCGATCGGCAATCTGCGACCGCTGGGTCGCTCTGCTTCGCTTACCCACGCTGGCTCGCCCTACCAATAACGTGGATTATGCCCGTGCTCTGGCCCCTGTCAAGCATTTTTCGGACGAATTTGCTTGACAGGTTGGGTCGCATCGCGCAAAGTTCATATACAGCCGTTCGACGTAGAGAGACCAACGCCTTGAATAAGGACGCAGAATTCGAACGCGCGTTCGAGGCTCAGCCGCCAGCGACCCCCACGCCTGTAACTGATCGCGCTCCCGCGACTTACGACGAGCGGCTGAACCAGATCCTAAAGGCGGCAACCGAGATCTTCGCTCGCGTCGGCTACCAGCGCGCCTCCATGCGGGCCGTTGCCCAGGCCGCCGGCGTGAGTCTCGCGGGCCTCTACCACTACTTCCCCAGCAAGGAACGGATGCTCTTTCTGATCCAGTCCCGCACCTTCAACGCCTTGGTCAGCAAGCTGCGCGAGAACCTGCACGGGATCGATGACTCGGGCGAACAGCTCCGCGTGATGGTACGGACCCACGTGGCCTATTTTGCGGCCAACATGGCCGCGCTGAAGGTCTGTTCACACGAGCTCGACTCGTTGTCGGGGACCGACTACGAAGAGACGCGCCGCATCCGACGCCAGTACTACATCGTGGTGCGGACGATCGTCGACCGACTGCTGGAGACACGTACGCCCGCCGGCACGCTGGATGGGCACGTGGCGACGATGTCTCTGTTTGGCATGCTGAACTGGCTTTACCGCTGGTACGACCCGAAGCGCGACCGCTCGCCGAGCGCGGTCGCCAACCAGTTTACGGCACAGTTCCTGCACGGCCTCCTCGGCCCGCCGTCGGTCCCGCTGCGCGCAGTGCAGAATCATGCAGAGCCGCGACCGTAAGGGAGCGGACTCGCTTGGCTTTCGCGGGAAACCGCTCCCTCACGGTCGCGGCTCGGCTCGGTCGGAGATTGGGCGTGTACGTACCGGATATCGAAGTCCACCAAGCCACGACGCTCGCGGAAGCGG
>CAZWYT010000087.1:0-18895 GCA_964638325.1 uncultured Planctomycetales bacterium | reverse complement strand
GGAGTGTGAACTTCGGGGACATCAACCCGTTCATCGCGTTGCTGACGGGTCTGTAATTTGTTATGTGGGTGCCCCATCCCGTATGCCGGCGCGCCGGCATCGGGGTGGGGGACGGACGCGGGGTGGTGGCGTTGCCCAACGCGCAAACGCTACCACGTCATCTCGAGCTCGAGCTCGTCGCGCAGCGGGATGCCGTCTTCGCCGACCGCCGGTATTTCCGGCTTCAGCCGCCGCGACACGTCCAGCGCGTCGCGATGAACTCCCACCAGGACGAAGCCGCGCTTCTGGTAGAAGCGTAGCGCGCGCAGGTTGTCGTTGGTGGTAATTAGCCAGAGCCGGTGACAGCCCGCGGTGCGCGCCGTGCTTTGCAGGGCGACGATCAGCGCGGTCCCAATGCCCTGGCCCTCGGTCAGGCTGTCCAGCGACACGATCTCGCACTGGCGGTCTTCGATGCGGTAGGTGACGAGCCCGACGAGCCCCCCGGCGGTCTCGGCGACCAGGGCCGGCAGCTCGTCGGCCTGGTGCACACGCCCGCGCGTGACGATCCGTGGCGAATGCCAGCGCTGCGCCAACAACGCGCGCACCCACCCGCGCTCTTCAGCCCGCAGTGCGCGTACCGCGAATGAAGTCACCCGCTCATCTCCCACGGCGGGGACGGCTGTCCGTCGGCGCGGCATGAGTCATGGGCGGCATAGATTGGCGGGCCGCGCGTCCAGCAGTCGCACGAGGTCCGCCATAGTGAGCTCGACCATCACGCCGCGCCGGCCGCCATTGACGATAATCGTTTCCAGCGCCAACAGCGACTCCTCGATCAGCACGGGCAGTTTGCGGCGCAGGGCAAACGGTGAGATGCCGCCGACCTTGTAGCCGGTGACCTTTTCGGCTTCGGCCGCTTCGGCCAGATCGGCGAACGAGACCCCGATGGCCGCGGCTGCCCGGCGCGGATCGAGCCGCTGATCCCCGGGCACGATGGCGATCCAAAACGCGTTACCGGTCGACTTGATGACGAGCGTCTTGCAGACCATCTCCAGCGGTCGTCCGACCGCTTCCGCCGCGTGATCGGCACCGACTTCTGTGAACGTGTACTCAAGCAAACGGAACGTGACGCCCTGCGCGTGCAGCCACTTGACGGCGTTCGTGTCGGACATGCCAGGTTCAGTTCGGCGGGCCGGTGGTCCCGCTCAAACGCGAGTACGCAGCCACGACGCGCGGATACTGCTGCTGCACGGCACCGAGGTCGCGCTGCTTCGCCGCCGCGCGCAAGTCAGACAGCGCGGCGCGAAAAGACGCGACGGCGTCGCAGGCCGCGGGGCGTTCACCTTCGGCGAGCGCCGCGAGGCGGACATCGCTGTCCCACGCGTGTGTCTCGCTGAGCAGCGTGTCGGCTTCGCGGGCCAGCATTCGCAGAGCCAGGGCGCGCCGATCACGGACAGGTTTTCGGACGGCCCGTTGGTGCGGCTCGGTGGCCTGCTCATAGTAGCGCCCCATAGCGGACAAGTCGGCCGTGAGCGGCGGCTGGACCACAGCGGTCCTGGGTTGAGCCGCGCAGCCGATAATGCTGAGCCCGGCAAGGGTCGTCATGACCACCCGCAAGGTGTGCATCATGGTGACGTCCTTTCTTCGACCAAGCGAAGAGACGGCGCTGCGACAGCCCCGCCATGTATTCCTAGGTCGGACGACGAGCCAAGTCAATCCGCCGCACCGGGCCGCGAATCGGACGCGCCACCGCCGTCGACCAAGGACGGCTACGCGGGCGCGACGGCCTCCGCGATCGGCAACAGCCGGGCCAAGAGGTCCGTGACCGTACCGGCCACAAAGTCGAAGGCCCCGGCCACCACCGCATCGCGGAAGGTCATCGAGCAGCCCACGGCACAGAACGGAAAGAGCAGCGCGCCAGTCAGCAGCCATGTCCACTTGGCACTATTTCTCACGTGCATGTCTCCTGCCCGCCGGACTCAAAACGCCATCTGCAGTCGTATGCCGGCCACGAACGCGTCACGGCCGTTCTCGCCGCCGGGCCGCAGAATCCACTGCAGGTCCGGCGACAACGTTAGCCACGGAAAAACCTGGATCCGGTAATAAAGCTCGAGTGCGGTCTCGCGGTGCGGGTCCGCGCCGGTCAGCCGCATGCGCTGGCTCAGCACACCCTGGGCGACGCCGAAAGCCAGCACGTCCTCATCGCGGGTCGGGATCAGGCCCTGGTACTGTCCGCCGACACTCCAGAAGTGCTCGATGGCGTTCACGTCGTCGTGGGCGTACGCGTAGCGTAGGAACAGGCCGAGGCCCTGCTCATCGCCCTTGACCTGCGGATTCTCGCGGACGACCGCCTGATCGAAGTTCAGGTAGAAGCCGACGTCGTCGCGCTTGAGACGGGGCGTGCTCAAGCGGCCGCCAAGATCATTGAAGAACTTCTCCTTCGGCTGCGGGTCGTACCACAGCCCGAACCGGTAGTGGCCGGGCAGTTGGCCCCAGCCCGTCTCCCACGTCGGCGTCAGACCGAATTCGTAAATGCTGAACGTGTGGGCCGGACCGTGGCAGGCCGTGCGGAAGCCCGTTTCCCGGCTGTCAGCCTCGGCATCGGCGACGCCGGCGGCGAAGTACAGCCAATCAACCGGGACGGCGACAAGCTGAATGCCGTGACCCCGATCCGGGAAGGGGATATTCGCGGAGTTGATGAGCCCCAGGTTGAGGAACTGGGCCGTCTCATCGTTCGCAAACGCGTTGGTGTCGAAGTCGGTGGTCAGGTCCAGCTTGCCGAACCGCACCCGCAGCTTCTCGTCCAGCAGGGTGTGCTCGTACCACAACTCGGAGAGCTGAATCTCCTGGGGCCCCGCGGCGTCGCCGTTCACGCCGAACAGGTCGCCGACGTATCCCGCATTGCTCATGCCGTCGTCCCAGCTTCCTTCGGCGAGGGCGTAGAGAATGCCGCCCTTCCAGAGCTTCAGCTTCTCGAAGTCAAAGGTGGTTTCCAGGTCGTAGCTGCCGCTGACGCGGTGCGCATGCCGGGTTTGCACGCCGCCCTTGGCATTGTGCTGGTAGATGGTGGTCAGGCCCAGGTCGATGGTGACCCCGCGCTCCTCGAGCCACGGCCGCGCGCCACACCAGTCGCCCGTCAGCCGCTCGTTGTGTGCGAAATCGAACGGGCGCTCCGGTGGCTTCTCGGTAGCCATGTTTTCCGTTGACGTGCTCTCGTCCCCCGCCGCCGGCGCGGTGTCCGGGGCTTGCGCCGCCGCGATCGGCGCACACAGCAGCGCAATGCTGAGGCTCGCCCACTTGGGTGCCACGCGCTTCTCCGCGGTGAAGGACGCGACTGTGCGGACGCCTGGATTATCGGAGCCTGCGACCACGGAACTTGATTCCTCATGCGACGCTTTTGCCAGCGCTGCCGACTTGTACCCGCGGCCCGGATTGGGGTAACGTCCCCCGCGTGTGTGCGGCAGCAGGGAATCCAGGAGTGAGCGGCAACCTGGCGACAGCGAACGGCACTCGCAGCGACCCGTCGTCGTTCGTGCTCATCTCCTTGGCCGCGGTGACGTGGAACTTCCGTCTCGTGGGGCGGACGCGCATGCTCACCGAGGCCTGGCGGCGCCTCGGACAGCCCACCGTGTTCGTCCAGGTGCCCTCGCTGCGAACCGGCTTGCAGCGACTGAGCGCGCGGTTCAGGACGCCAGCGACGTTCCCCATCGTCCGCCCCTGGCCGACCTATCCGGCCCGCTGGTGGCTCAAACTGGGCATGAAGCGCGTGGAGCGATCGATCCAACGCCGGGCCATCGCGCTTCGCCACGAACTGGAGCGACTGGCCCCGTGGGATCACATGGTCGCAGTCGTCGTCTCGCCGGTGTGGTCCCCCTGGCTGGAGGCCCTGCCGTTCCGCCGCGTCATCTACGACTGCATCGATGAGCTCGCGGTGCATGTGCCGCACCCCGGGCTCAGGCCGATGTTCGAGGAATGGGAAAACCGGCTAGTAGGCCGCAGCGACGGCGCGGTCGTAACGGCTCAGCGGCTGGGCGACGCCCTGCGTGTCCGGCGTTCCGGATTGCCGGTGGCGCTCATTCGCAACGGGGTCGATGTGGAGCGTTTTCGGAGCCTAGCCGCCAGCACCCCACGGCCGGCCGACGCCGGGATGCTCGGACGACCGATCGTCGGCTTCGTCGGGGCCCTGTACGAGTGGATTGACTGGGAGCTCATCGGCACGACGGCCCGGCAGTTGCCGGAGTTCGAGTTTGTGCTGGTGGGCCCGACGGATCGCTGGAAGGCGCGCAGCCGCGTGCCCCGGCTGCCGAACCTGCGGCTGGTCGGGCCGCGGCCCTACGAGCTGGTGCCGGCCTACCTCGACGCGTTCGACGTGTGCTGGGTGCCCTTCAAGCAGGACGCGGTCGGCCAGGCCGCGAACCCGGTGAAGATCTACGAGTATCTCGCGCTGGGCAAGCCGGTTGTGACGACGCCGGTCGCGGACACCGAGTCGTTCGGCGGTCTCGTGCGGGTAGCGCGCCGCCCGGACGAGATGGTCGCGCAGTTGCGCTTGGCGCTCGATCCCGCGCCGGGGATCGCCGCGGCGCGAATCGAATTCGCCCGCCAGAATTCGTGGGATGCACGGGCCTGCGAGTATGTGGCCTTTCTGCACGCGCTTGAGTCGTTGGGCAGTCATTAGAGCTCCGGTCAGGACCCCTTGTCCCCGCTGGGTGCCACGACCGCGTCCGCCGTGAGGACGTCTCCTGCCCCACGGCCGACACGGCCGTGGCACCCGCCGACGCTTTATCTCACCGGGGGGTATTCCCTCCGGCTCGCACGCGCTCACCGGTTCGTATAGACTACTAGCTGGAACTCGTTCAGCGGAGCGGAGTCATGATCTTCGGCGAGGAGGACGACCAACCCATGGAGTCACAGCCGCAGCAGCCACACCAGCCCCCACAGATCCGCCTCGATGTCAGCACGATGGAGACGCTCTACGCCAACTTCTTCGCGCTGGCCGGCTCGCCGGACGAGTTGGTGATCTACTTCGGCACGAATTCGCCCTTGCCGAACGTGTCGCAGCCGGCGATCAAAGTATCGCATCGGCTGATGCTGCTGCCGGCGAATGCGAAGCGGCTGATGCTGGCGTTGCAGCAGGCGGTAAAAGCCCACGAGGAGCGGTTCGGCCCCATCGAGCTGCCGCCCCCCCGCCGGCCGGAGAATCCCCCAGGCTAGCTGTGCGACCCGACCTGCCATGCTGATTCGTACCCTGCTGTCGCGTGAGCTGTTCGCCCTCGGCCTGCGCGACTTGCGCGCCCATAAGCTGCGCTCGCTCCTGACCGCGCTGGGCGTCATCTTCGGCGTGGCGGCGGTAATCTGCATGTTGAGCATCGGCGAGGCGGCGTCAGCGGAGCAATTGCAGCAGATCCGCCTGCTGGGCAGCCAGAACATCATCCTGCGCAGCGTCGAGCCGCCGAAACCCCAGCAGGTAGGCAAGGCCCAGGATGCGATCAAGAAATACGGCATCACGCGCGACGACATTGCGCGCCTGCGGATGCTGCCGCATGTGGCGAGCCTCGTGCTGCTGCGGGACGTCGCCGACACCGTCGTCTACGGCTCGCGGCAGTTCGACGGGCACGTGCTGGGCACGACGGAGAACTTCTTTGGCGTGGTCAACGTGCGGATCGCCCGCGGGCGGCCGCTCACGGAGCTGGACGGTGAGCACCGCGACAAGGTCTGCGTGTTGGGCTGGACCGCGGCCCGCGACCTGCTGCCCGACGAGGACCCGCTCGGCCAGACCGTGACGGTTCAAGCGCGTTCGACCGGCGCCGTGCCCTACACCGTGGTCGGCATCCTGGCCGAGGTGCTAACGGCGGGCAACCCGGCCAAGGGTCTGGCCGCGCGCGACATCAACCGGGACGTCTACCTTCCGCTCGACACAGCGGACCTGCGTTATGGCGACACCAAGGTGTCGTATTCGGGCATGTCGCGCGAGGTGAAGGACGTGCAGTTCAGCGACGTGTACGTGCACGTCGAGCCCGAAGAACAGGTGCTGGCCGTCGCCAGGCTCGTGGACCGCGCCATCCAGCACAAGCACGAACAGCCCGACGTCACCATCACGGTGCCGCTCGAGCTGCTTCAGCAGGCCGAGCAGGTCAAGCGGAACTCGCAGATCGTCCTCGGCAGCATCGCGGGCATCTCGCTGCTGGTGGGCGGGATCGGCATCATGAACATCATGCTCGCCTCGGTGACCGAACGGACGCGCGAAATCGGGATTCGCCGGGCGCTGGGCGCCAAGCGCTACCACATTACGGCGCAGTTCCTGATCCAGACGCTCATCCTCAGCGTGCTCGGCGGACTGATCGGCATCGCCCTCGGGATCGGCCTGGCGCGGATTGTGACCGTCGTCGTGCACTGGCAGACGATCATTCCGCTGTGGGGCGTGCTGCTCAGCTTCCTGGTCTCGGCGCTCGTGGGGATCGTGTTCGGGCTCTATCCGGCGCGGGCCGCCGCCCGGCTCGACCCAATCGACGCCCTGAATTCAGCGACACGGATGGCGTGAGCGAACTACTGCTGCATGTCTTTCGCGATCCATCGCTCGACGGGCCGACGAACATGGCCCGTGACGAGCACCTGTTGTATTCGGAGTTGCTGCGTCCGGTCGCACTGCGCATCTACGCCTGGGAGCCGCCAACCATCAGCCTCGGCTATTTCCAGCGCTACGACGATCTCGCACGCGTGCCGGCCGATGTGCGATCGCTCGCGGTCGTGCGACGGCTGACCGGCGGCGGAGCGATTCTGCATGACCGGGAAGTGACGTACTGCCTGGTCCTCGATGACCGCGTGTCCGTCGTTAGGCAGCCGCCGGTGGCCCTTTACCGGCTCGTCCACGAATGCTGGCGTGCGGCCCTGGCCGAGCATGGCCAGCCCACGGAGCTGGCCCCGGATCATCTCCCGTTGCCCACGCCGCGGACCGGACCGTTCTTCTGCTTCGAAAAGCCCGGCCGCACGGACGTGCTGGTCGGCGGAAAGAAGCTCGTGGGCAGCGCCCAACGCCGCACGCCGGGCCGGGTCCTGCAACACGGCTCGCTGCTGCTGGGCCAGCGCTTCGCGTCGCACCCGGGGGCTGATTTGCACGAGCCCTCTGAGAAGCGGGTGGCGCGCTGGGTGGACACGTTCATCCAGGATCTGGCCGCAACGCTCGGGCTGGACTGTCGTCCCATGGAGTGGACCGCGGAGCAGTTGGCCGACATCGAGGCCCGGCGAATCCGCTATGCCGACAACGCCTGGACCCGCCGCATGTAACCCCGCCACGCCCGTTTCGCTGTGCTCGACCGGCCCTGCCGGGGCCGCGTATGATGCCGCGATGCCGCTTGAGGTCTACACCGGTACCCGGGCCGGGCGACCACGCCTGTTGCTGGTCGTCAACGCGACGCTGCTGGCGGTCGCCCTCGGCCTGGCGGGGTGGCAAGTACGGGCGTCCCGCGCGCTCGGGGCCGAGCGGCGCGTCGCCGACACACCCTTGCTCGTGCGACCGCCGCGCGGCTGGCACTCCGATCCCCGCAACCCACGGAGCTTTGTCCTGCCGGTCGCGGGCAGCAGCCGGCGGGCCGTGCGCGAGTTCGAGCGGCGGATCGAGTTTGAGATCACGCGCCTGCCGTCGTTCCAGTCGCCCGAACAGCTTCTGCGCTTGCCGGAGTGGAACAGCCTGGGCGAGATCGCCCGCGTCCGCCGCGCGCGGCTCGGGAAGTACGACGCGCTCGAGCTGCACCAGGTTGTGCCGGTTCAACTCGGCCGGCTGCGGTTACGCGGCGAAATCATCACCCGCTTCACCTGCCTGCCGCGCGGGCACCTGATCCGGGTCGTGTACGAACCGCTGATTGACCTGCGCCCGGCGGACGAGCAGATCCTCGAGGAGGTCTGCGCGAGCCTGCGCATCGATGACCCGACATTGGACGGTGCCCCCGAGGATTATCTGGCGAATGCCGGGCTCACCCTGCCGCTCGATTCCGGCTGGCAAGTCGTCGGCACCGACTTCGCCAACGCACCCGGTATTTACATCGGCGGCTCCACGAGCGCCGGTCCGGCGTGGGCGATCGGCGTGCTGCGAACCTGGCTGGCCGCCGGACGTACGCCGCAGGACTTGCTTCGCGATGTCGCTGCCCAGCAGTGGCTGACGTGGGATGTGGACGAGCTCCTCCACGAGCAGCAGCGGACAGATGGTGCGGGTCTCACCACGATCCGGCATCCGGGGTTCGGCGAGGTCGACACGGTGATGCCGTCCGCCTGGGTGGTGTCGCAATCGGCTTCGCAGGCGGCCATTCTGCTGGTGTTCGCCGGCCCGGACGAGGCGACGGAAGCCGACCGCGCCGCCGAGAGAATCGTCAGCAAGCTCGGGCTGACACCACTGACGGAGTTCGCGGGGCTCGCGGACGCCGAAGCGACCGGTGCGAAGCTGGTGGCGGACCTGCACAAGAACGGGCCGGCGGCACGTTGGGGACGCGAAAGCGCGGAAACCACGTACCGTCGCGTGGACGGAAGCGAGACCGTCGTGGTGCGGCGCACTGCCGTTCAGCGCGACCCGGCCCAGGGCTACGAGGGCTCGCTGTGGCGGCGGACCAACCGGGCGGGGGAAGAGCGGCAGGGCTGGACCCTGGATGGGCGGGCCGCCACGTATCGATGGCAGGCGGACCTGCTTCATGGCTCCACGTCGATTAAGATCGCCGAGCAGCGCCCGCGGGCCGCGGGCGACGTCGCGCGCGAGATTCTGCTTGACGGGCGTAAGCAGCATCATTTCGACTTCACGCCGGGCGCCGGGTTTGTACCGCCGCCCGCCGAGGACATCGTCAAGGGGTGGGTGGCGCGGAAGGAGGCGTCGGCCGCCATCGTGGAGCTGTCGTCGCTGTTGGGGCCGGGTGCGCATACGGTCTGGCTGCGGTCCCTGGCACCGGACGGACCCTATCCGCGCGTGTTCGTGCAACTGGACTACTGGCCGCTGGGGAGCATCGAGGCCTACGACGACGCACGCGCCCAGACGCAGTACGAACGGTATCCCGCGGCCGAATACCGCCGCGTGAAGTGACGCGGCACCGGCGGCCCGCGGCCTGCGCGCCCCGCGCAGCACAGGGGTTTTCAGCGGCCCGACCACGGCGTATTCTGCTACATTGAGAGGACAGCTAGCGGGACCCTACAATGTCGGCACTGGACGGCTGTCGCGCAGCCGACGTGGGGTCGGTCGTGAACCGAACATGGGCACACTGAACCTGAGTCCGTCAACCCTGTCGCCGCTGCCGTCGGTCGCCGTCTGTGGCGACGCCGTCCCGTCCGCGCTCGCACCTGCGACCGCCGCGATCCACGCGGCGGGCACGTTTGAGGGTCTGACCTGGGTCTACTGCCCGGAAGCCGCGGGATTGCTGACGCGGGTTCCCGCGGCGGCGTGGAGCGCCCCGGACCGGCAGGGTTGGCAGCGCGTCAAGCACAATGCGCGGCGCGAAGTGTGGCGCGCCACCATTCAGGGTGTCCCCTACTACCTGAAATACCATGTCCGCGACTCCAGACTGCGGCGCTTGCGGCACCTGTTCCGAGACGCACCCTGCCGCGCTGAGTGGGAGGGTGGCCTGTTCGCGCGCTCCGCGGGCATCTCCGCCGTGCGGCCGCTGGCCTACACGCTGGACGTGGCGTGCGGCGGCCGGCGTTGCGCGCTGCTGGTCAGCGCGGCCGTCGAGCCCGCGCTGCCGCTAAACGAGTTCTGGCTGCAATTGCAATCCGATGAAGACGCGGCCCGGCGGCGGCGGGACACGACGCAGCTCCTTGAGCTGTTGGCCGAGATGATCGCCCGGGCCCACCAAGCCGGCTTCGAGCATCGCGACATGCATGCGGCCAACATCCTGGTGCAGCCGCTGGCCACGCGGCAGTACCGCACCGTCTTCGTGGACCTGCAAAGCGCGCGCCGCGGTACTCCGCTGAGCGACCATGCCGTCGTCCGCAACCTCGCCCAGCTCAACCAGTGGTTCCGCCGCCACAGCTCCGCCGGCGACCGCCTCCGCTTTCTGCGCGCCTACCTGCGCTGGCGCTACGAGTTTGAGCCGGTCTTCCCGCACGCGCGCCCGCTCGGGCTGGACTTCCGCGCGCTCGTCACAGCCTTGAAGGCCGCCGCCCACAGTCATGCGGCGCGACTCTGGGCCCAGCGCGACCGCCGCAGTCGGCGCGACGGCCGGTACTTCATGCGGTTGAAGCTGGGTGGCGGTTGGCGGGGGCTGGCGGTCGCGTCCTGCAAACACGCCAGCGATGAATCACGCGCCTCGCAGATGGTGTTCGAACGCGAGTGGTGGCGGCGGCAACTGGCGTCTCCCCCGCGCTGGTTCGCGGACGCGCCTACCCTGACTTGCAAGGATTCTCATTCCGGCGTCGTCCGGCGGGCGCTCCTGGAACACCCGGCGGGAAACGTGCCGGTGATCCTCAAGCGACCCCGCGCGCGGAACTGGCGCCGGTGGCTCGCGCAGTTGTGCCCTCCCTCGCGCAGCCGGCGAGGCTGGCGGATGGGGTATGCGCTGCTGAACCGGGACATCGCGACCGCGCGCCCGCTGGCGATCCTCGAGCGGCACCTCGGCCCCCTCGTCCTTGACAGCGCGCTCATTACCGAGGCGCTGCCGGGCGCCGCCGATCTGGAGACCTTTCTGCGGCAGCAGGGCCAGACCCAGTCACCGCTCGGCTGGGCCCGGCTCAAACGCCAGTTGTGCCAACTGCTCGCCTCACAGCTTCGCCGGCTGGAGGAACGCGGCTTTGAGCACCGCGACTGCAAAGCCAGCAACATCCTGGTCGTACCCCACCCGCAGTTGACGCTGCTCTGGATCGACATGGACGGCGTGCGCCTGCGGGGGTCGTTCGCGCCAGCGTCGCCGCTGCGCCCGCTCGTTCGTCTGCAGGTCAGTCTGCAAGCAGTGCCCGGTCTCACCCGGACCGATCGCGTGCGGTTCCTCAAGGCTTACTTCGCGGGCTACGGCGTCGCGCCCGACGTCTGGCGGAAGGCGTGGCCGGCGCTCCAGGCTGCCGGCACGGAGAAGTCCCGCGCCAAAGCAGCGCGGCGGGCGTGGAAGCTGAAGCACTATAGCCGGGAATAGGCGCTAGGACGAGACGGGCACGGTCTCTTCGGCCCGGATGGCCGGCACGAACATCTTCTCGCCGAGCCCGAACTTGAGCGCGTACTCGTGGAGCTCGGGTAGGTCGTCGAGACAGCTCAGGTCGTCGTGCGTGTCGGTGCCGATGGCCACGTACACGCGATGGTTGGGCACGACCTTGAACCAGCGGTCCTGGTTGGCCAGCGGCATCAGCTTCGAGTTCAGCTCGTACACGATGCGCGCGTTGGCCAACGTGCGCACCACCTGATCCAGAGAGGTATTCGGGAACTGCACCGCCACGTCGGTGTGCGCCAGCACCACCGGGCAGGGCCAGCGCCGCGCCTGGTTCGCCAGTTGCGTCAGACCCGCCCAATCCACGTACTCGAAAAGCACGTAGTCGATGCCCTCGAGCATGCTCCGCACGGAGTCAAGCTGCCCCTTGTTCAGCGGCCAGTTGATCTCCGCCCCGCAAAAGATCCGCAGCTTGCCCGCCCAATGCTGCCGCGCTTCCTTCACCATCGCCACGTAGTTCCGCGCCTCTTTGGCGAACAGCCGGTCGAACTCCTTCTCGCTGTGCACCTCGCGTGAGGACGGCGTGCAGAACAAGTGGTCGGCGATGCCGATGCCGAGCACCTCGTAGCCCTTGAGCGCGGGGCGGTCCAGGTGCGCCTGGCACAACTCGTCGATGGTGTACGCGCCGTCGGAAAACGGCGTGTGATTGTGCAGGTTGTATATGCCCTGGCTCATGGATTCTCCCGACGCTTTGATGCCAAAGCCTGGCTCCCCGTGGCCACCCGCACTCCGGCTTACAACTGACTGACCCACTCCCGCAGGCGTGGGTCAGCGGCATTCGCTCAATGCCACCGCCCGGTCCCGCGCTGCCACACTATATGCGAACCCGCTGCCGATGTCCACCTCATCGACATCATTGAGTATACCCGCCCGCCCGTACTTCGCAACCTGCGCCGCCGCCCGGCGGCACGCCGATTTCTCCGGGAACGCGTCCGGCGGGCCCCGGCCGGCGAGCGCGAGAATCTCTGGCCGCCCACGCGAACCGCGGCGCCTGAGCGACGTATAAATAGGTGAAAACTTCCTCAAGTGCGCTTCTCCTCCTCCTCTGACACTCGTGGCGACGACCGAAAGGTGGCCGCCCCGGGTGTTTTCTTTGGCTTCGTGGCAGCCCGGCTAATAACCCAGGCCAGGCTGCGGTGAACGAACGCCATTCCAGTTAGAATGCAGTCCGGCTCTCCGGCCCGGTGTGACTCCAGCGGTCGAGCGACACGCACCGTCAGGCCGGCCGCCAGCCGGCTCATTCGACCTCGGTCCGATGTGGCTTTGGCCCACCTTGATGCTGGTCCTCCTCGCACAAGAGCAGCCCCAGGCCCGCGCGCTCGCCGGGCCGAGCGAGGCCACGGTCCTCGAGCTCGACCTGCGGAAGGGTCTCGTCGACGTGGTGTTGCCTGATGACTCCGTAACCGCTCCCGGCTCCCGACTGCTGCTCGCCACGCGGGGCGAGCCGCGGACCTGGGCCGTTCTGTGCGAGACTGACGGCAGGCAGGCAACCTTCGAGGTGCAAGAACCAGGGCAGGTCCTGGCCGGCGGTCCTTGGCGCGCGTGGATCCTCGGCCCCAGCCTGATCGCGAGCTTGCTCCCGCGATGGCCCACGCATGCCGCCCTTCACGCCGAGGTGGATACCGTTGGCCCCGGCGGCCAGTCAGCCTGGATTCGGGCTGGCGCGAACGACGCCATCGCGGTCGGTGACGCCTGGTGGCTGCGCGTCGGCCGGCAGCCCGCGGCCCGGTGTGACGTGCTCTTCGTCGCCGCCGACGTGAGCTACTGTGCAGTCGTGCCGCTGGCAAGCGTGCCGGCGCTACGCCCCGGGGCTCGTGTAGCCTTGTGGCCGACGCCGGCCGAGCGTCGCGAGGGGTGCTCCAGCTCGGCCGTAGCGTATTTGGAGGAACGCGGCCACGACACGCTGGCCTGGGTCGCCGCGCCGCCGAACGTGCAATGCCCACCGGAGCCGCACCTCGATTTCTATCGGGACACGGGCCGGTATCTGGGCCACGCCGTCGTGGAACGGCGGGACAGCCGGTTCTGGTACGCCCGTTTCCTGCCGACGGCCGGCGCGTCGGAAGGACCGGTCCCGGCGACGCAGCGCGGTGCGTCGTCCGCGCCGACCGAGTCGCGACCCGCGCCCGTCGCGGCCTCGACCCTGCGCGTGGGCGACGATGCGGTCATTCGCACGCAGGCCGACATCGACGCGCGGCGTTTCGTGGCCCACATCTTCGAGCTAACCCCAGCGGGGGCGCTGCTAAACGCGGGGGAAGCGGATGGGCTGGCTATCGGCGATACGCTCCGGGTCTATCGCGACGGGACGGTGGCGGCTGAGCTCGCCGTTCGCGAAGTGCAGCGCAGCTATGCCGTCGTTGAGCCGCTCCGCGGAGGCGATGCGCGACAGTTCGTCCTGCGTGTTGGGGAGGAGCTGCGATTTCACCCACCGCCACCGCCGCTGCGCGTCGTCGCGTCGGTCGACAACGTCATCGGAGAGACCCTGTTCACGGCTCGGGTGACCACGTCTCCGGTTCCGCTCGGCACGCCCCTGGCGATACGCGCGTCCGGCCACACCGTTGGGGTCGCGATTCTCGTGACCGCCGATGAGCAGCGCGCGGGCGGGTTTATGCTCCCGTGTTCCCAGACCCGCCCGCTCGCCACGGGGATGCAACTGGTGTGCGAAGGGGATCCGGCCCCACGAAAGGAAGACTGATGGGCATTCGGCTCGGCTATCACGCGATCACCTGGGGCGCCGACACGCTCGGTGCCATCAGCGACATCTCCGACCTCGGCTTCCACGGCATCGAATGCTTCACGCAGGTGGCCGACCAGTACCACCGCAAACCCGCGCTCTTTCGACGCCTGCTGAAAGACCACGGTCTGCAACTGGTGTGCCTGTACGGCGGCGGAAAGATGCTGGGCGAGACGCGCGCCCACGACCTGGATTACAACCGCCGAATCGCCGAGTTCGTCGCGGAGGTCGGCGGCGATCGGTTGAATCTCGGCGGCGGCGACCGGCGGCGCGACGCTGCGGGGCGCGATCGTTTCACCGAAGACGATCTCAAAGAACTAGGCGAGACGCTGAATCGGATCGGGGAGGCGTGCCAGCCGTTCGGGGTGCAGGCCTGCTACCACCCGCACATCGACACGCTGGGCGAAGAGCGGGCCAACGTAGACCGCATCTTTGCGCTGACCGACCCGAAGCTGCTGTACGCCGGCCCCGACCCGGCCCATCTCCTGCTCGGCGGTTACGACCCGCGGGCGTTCTTCGAGCGGTATTTCGACCGGATCGCATACATGCACTTCAAGAACGTGCCCGCCATCTACGACGCGACGAATTGGCGGGCCGAACGGCAGCGGCAGCGCGCCGCCGGCGAGCAGGGCATCCCACTATTCTGCGAGCTGGATGAGGGGCAGATCGACTTGCGGGCGATTGTGGGTTTGCTGCGCGAGCGCGGCTACCACGGCTGGATCACGACGGAGATTGACGAGACGCGCCAGACCTCGCCGCGCGAATCGGCACGCATGAACCGCTGCTTTTGGGAATCGCTCGGCTTCGAGTTCGATTGAGCAGCGGCCTCCCGACATAATGGCCTGCTGCGAGTGCCTGTGCGTGCCGCGCGGGTGCAGCTCAGTCGGCAACGCCCGGTTCTTGGTATGAGGCGTATGGCGCTCCCCGGATCATCCGAATGAGGCCGGGTTTGAACGGCGGCGCGAGGGTGCCTCTAGGGGCAGTGCCCCGTCGTCAGACAGCTCACGAACGGGTTGATGTCGCCGAAAAACGGGTACTCCCCGTCCCCGTTTATGTCGGCGTTCTCCGGCGGACAGTCGGGGTAGGCGGCCCGCCACGCCAAGAAGTTGGACACGAACAAGACCAACGGGTTGATGTCGTCGAAATCAACACTGTCGCTGCAATTCAGGTCGTCCGGCAAACGCGCTGTGACGGCCCGGGATCCGTCGACGAACTTGACGTCGCCGCCGGAGCCCTGGCCACGCGGACGTGGCCAGGGCTCCCGGCTGCTCGAAAGTACCCCTTTCAGGGTGTCACAGTGAGATGGTACGTAATGTTCAGCTCGGGGGCCCGTCCGGACCAACCGGACGGAATTCACGTGAAATCGCGACCCAGAGCAGTGCTACGGCCGTTATTCCGCAGATGACTCCGCGACCGAGGCGCCGTGCCCTACGCGCATGGCGCAGATCGAGTGCAGGCACCTCTACACCCTCCGCCACTATTTCGGCGTGGCGACGAGGAGCACCCACCGTCCGTCCGTCAGTGTTGCCTGGAACGCAATCTGCCCACAGTCATTGATGTGCGACCAGGGCGCTGGCCACCAACAGTCCCACATCTGGCGCGGCAAATACCACTCAGGAGGAATTGGAATCGGCAGGGTCTCAAGGTACGCGACCGTCCCGATCCCCCGCAACACGGTGCCGCTCTTGGCCACTAGGCGCGTCTCCCCGCGGGACCAGAGGTACAGGCCCTCGTCCGGAATACCGCTGTCGGTGATGGGGTCGTAGTAGCCCAGGGTGCTGGTGTCCAGCGAGGCACTGAAGACCACGTCCCCGCGGTTGTTCAGCCAGTTGTCACGGACGAACGCGGCGACGGTCTCCACCCGCCCGCCCCCGGGCATTTCATCGCCGTAAAGACAGACCGGGTAAGTCGTCCCGCGTGAGCTGAGATAAGCCTCGGTGCGGGCCATGTTCATGCCGTCCTCGCGCAGCCAGAGACTCAGGAACAGCACGTCGCCGCGGTCGTTCGCCGCGCCCACCCACGGATAGCGATACGGATTGCTCTCGGTCATGATGGCCCGGACCTGTCCGGTGTCGCCGTCCTTCACGTACACCCCGCTGGCCGGTGCCAGGAACCAGGCCTCCCAAAGCCAGAGCCACTCCGGGGGGAGCGGCAGGGCCGACTCGTGCGCCCCAAAGATGACGTCGCCCCGGTTAGTGATCCATGGACAGCGGAACCAGTCGAACGTGTCCCCGCTGGGCGCCGGGTCGCCGATCATCACCGCCGGCCGAATGGTGCCGTGGCGCGACGCGGTAAACAGACCGATGCCGCGCCCCAGATAGCCGAAGAGCCCTTCTGTGGTCGGGTACAGGCCCGCAAAGACCACGCTGTCGCGGTCGTTGATGCCGGTGCCATAGTTGAAGGTTTCGACAAAATTCACGTCCGCCCCGGGCACGGGCGTCACGCCCGGCACCAGGATCGGGGATAGCGTGCCGGTCTTGGGCGCATAGCGGTACAATCCGCCATATACGCCCCCGGCGATGTCGACGTCGGCGTTCAGAAGTATGTCGCCCCCATCAGTCATCACGGCGCCGTTGATGCGCGCGCCGGTGAGCGCGAAAACGCCGCCGCCCGGCGCCGGTTGGCCCGAGCGCAGGATTTGGGTGATCTGCCCGTTGCGGCGCATGAACGTGCCCTGACCGCCGGGCGGTTCGGTCACGCCGGCGCTGAACAGCATCACGCCGTTGTTGTTGAGCCAGTTGTTCATGAACGCGCTGCCAACCTCCCCGCCGGCGGTGAATGTGCCCCCGCCGGGCGCCGGATCGCCGGCGTACGCGATCGCCTTAAAGGTGTAGTGATGCGGTGCTGACCTCGCGGCGGCCGTCAAGACCATGCCGGCCAGAAACAACACTGTCCATTTCCTGTACATGACTGCTCTCCTTCTGCACGCGGCGCGCAGCCTGCGGGGGCGCCCGTCCGGTCCGACCGGACGAAACTGACGTGAAATAGCGACCCAAAGCAGTGCTGCGGCCGTTATTCCGCGGATTGGCTCGCGACCGAGACGCCCTCAACCGCAAGCAGGCGTCTCGGAGCTTCCCTTAGACGTCTTCCCACATTCCGCGCGGGCTTGGGTCAGGCCGGTGGCCGGGTTCCGGGCCGCCAACGCTGGAAACCCTTGCTACCCGCATCCGGATAGGCGACGTTTTTGGCGTTTTCTCACGCGCGGCGGACGATAAAAACACAAAAATCTTTTTGTCGGGCGCCGGCGGGCGTTGCCAAGTCATAGGCTGGGCACTGCCCACCACGGAGTTGGGCGAGGGCATTGCGGTGGTGGGCAATGCCCACCCTACGGCGCCGTGGCCGGTTGGCTCGCCGGCTGCGTCGAGGCACGCCGCAGGACTTCGTTGAACGCCTCCTGGCGAACGAGCAGGTCGAGCGAGCCGTCCGAACCGATGGCGGCCCCGATTTCCGACCAATCGCCGAACTGAGCAGGCAAGCCGTCTACGATCGGCCGAGCCTTTTCCGCGGCGGCCAGTGCCGCCTGGCGCTCGGCATAGCGGATAGCGTATGGCACGCTGTCCCACAACCGCGCGGTGCCGTCATAAGACCCCGTCAGCACGCGTGTCCCGTCCGGGCTGAAGGCCACGGAGTAGACCACTGCCGTGTGGCCGCGCAGCACGGCCACCTCCGCGCCCGTGTGCGTGTCCCACAGCCGGGCGGTGTTGTCCCAAGACCCCGTCAGCACGCGCGTCCCTTCCGGGCTGAAGGCCACGGACGAGACCGCCCACGTGTGCCCGCGCAACGCGGCCACCTCCGCGCCGGTGTGCGCGTCCCACAGCCGGGCGGTGTTGTCCTGGGAGCCCGTCAGCGCGCGCGTCCCGTCCGCGCTGAAGGCCGCGGCGAAGACCCATCCCGTATGGCCGCGCAGCACGGCCACCTCGGTGCCCGTGTGCGCGTCCCACAGCCGGCCGGTGTTGTCCTCAGACCCCGTCAGCGCGCGCGTCCCGTCCGGGCTGAAGGCCACGGAGAAGACCCGACTCGTGTGCCCGCGCAGCACGGCCACCTCCGCGCCGGTGGGCGCATCCCACAACCGGGCGGTGTTGTCCCAAGCGCCCGTCAGCACGCGCGTCCCGTCCGGGCTGAAGGCCACGGACCAGACCTCTCCTGTGTGGCCGCGCAGCACAATCACCTCCGCGCCCGTGTGCGCGTCCCAGAGCCGGGCGGTGTGGTCGTCAGACCCCGTCAGCACGCGCGTCCCGTCCGGGCTGAAGGCCACGGACCAGACCTCTCCCGTGTGCCCGCGCAGCACCGCCACTTCCGCGCCCGTGTGCGTGTCCCACAGCCGGGCGGTGCTGTCCTGGGACCCCGTCAGCACGCGCGTCCCGTCCGGGCTGAAGGCCACGGACCGGACCGCTCCCGTGCGCCCGCGCAGCACGGCCACCTCCGCGCCCATTTGCCCATCCCAGAGCCGGGCGGTGTTGTCCCAAGCCCCCGTCAGCACGCGTGTCCCGTCCGGGCTGAAGGCCGCGGACCGGACCGCTCCCGTGTGCCCGCGCAGCACGGCCACCTCCGCGCCCGTTTGCCCATCCCACAGCCGGGCGGTGCTGTCCTGGGACCCCGTCAGCACGCGCGTCCCGTCCGGGCTGAAGGCCACGGACAAGAGCCAGCCCGTGTGCCCGCGCAGCGCGGCCACCTCCGCGCCGGTGTGCGCGTCCCACAGCCTCCCGGTGGTGTCGTAAGACCCCGTCAGCACGCGCGTCCCGTCCGGGCTGAAGGCCACGGAGATGACCGTTCCAGTGTGCCCGCGCAGCACGGCCACCTCCGCGCCCGTGTGGGCGTCCCACAGCCGGGCGGTGTTGTCCCAAGAGCCCGTCAGCACGCGTGTCCCGTCCGGGCTGAAGGCCACGCGCAAGACCGGTCCCGTGTGCCCGTGCAGCACGGCCACCTCAGCGCCGGTGTGCGCATCCCACAACCGGGCGGTGTTGTCCCCAGACCCCGTCAGCACGCGCGTCCCGTCCGGGCTGAAGGCCACGGACCAGACCTC
>CAZWYT010000086.1:0-18904 GCA_964638325.1 uncultured Planctomycetales bacterium | reverse complement strand
AGGGCCGCTCCGCGGCAAAAGGTTCCTGACACCTTTTTTCGCCCCGGCCGCTACGCCCAAAGCGAAACCACTCTAGAATTACGTCACGTCAGGTCAGCGAGCAACCTGGACGGACAGGAGACCCCATGAGATCGAATCCCCTTGTACAGCGTGTCATTCTGGCGGCGGTCCTGGTCGGATGTAGCGCCTGGCTTGCCCTGGCTCAGCAAGAGCAGCCGGGGAAGGAACCGGGCAAGCCGCCGCCGGCCGAGGCCAAAGCCGAAACAGCCGCCCGCCCGAAGTGCCCGGTGATGGGCGGACCGGTGGACTTCTCGGTCAAGGTCCAGACCGCCGACGGGCCCGTGTACTTCTGCTGTGAAATGTGCATCAGCAAGTACGAGAAGGAGCCGCAGAAGTACGCCGAGAAGGTCGCGGCCCAGCGTGCCGCGCTGGCCAAGCTGGAGCGCGTCCAGGTGAGCTGCCCGGTGACCGGCAAGCCGGTGGACGGCAAGACGTTCGCCGAAGTCGCCGGGCAGAAGGTCGCCTTCTGCTGCCCCGATTGTGTCGCGAAGTACCAGAAGTACCCGGCCGGCTACAAGGCCAAGTTGGAAGGGGGCTACTCCTACCAGACATTGTGCCCCGTGAGCGGCGAGAAGATCGACCCAACGGCCTTCAAGGACCTGCCGACGGGCCAGCGCATCTACTTCTGCTGCCCGGCCTGCATCGACAAGCTGCTGAAGGAGCCCGCCAAGTACGCCCCGAAGCTCGAAGCGCAGGGCGTCAAGATCGACCCGCAGAAGGTCCAGGCCGCGTCCGACAAACCCCAGCCGGATGAGCACGCCGGCCACAAGTAACCGGCGCTCGCTCCGCGCTCTGATCGAGTTGCAGGTTCGCGCACGATGATTTAGCGTACCGCCCAATACGGTCGCGATCCCGGACACGCCGCCATCGGCGATCCCGCGCATGCGACCTGTTTCGCATGCGGCGGGCGGCGGTCGCACCGCCATGTCGAGGGTGCGCGTATGCGTCGGTCAATGTTCATCCTGCTGAGTGGGCTGACCCTGCTGGGCGCCGGTTGTGCGTCGCACCTGGACCGGAAGATCGGCGAGGCCAGCGACCTCGTCGAGCATCGGCTTGGCCAGCGACCCGCTTGGACCGCGCCGTGGGATACTGCCCCGCCCGCGTGGGCTGACAGCGGCGTGCTGACGCGCGACGAGGCCGTTGCTTTGGCGCTGCGGAACAATCGGGCGTTGCGGGCCGACCTCGAGCTCATTGGTCAGGCCGACGCGGAGTTGGTCCAGGCCGGCTTGATGCAGAATCCGGTGATTAGCTTCATGCTGATGCTCCCGGACGGCGGCGGTCGCGCCATGCTCCGCGGCAGCCTGCCCATGCAGCCGCTCCAGGACTTGTGGCTGATTCCGGCTCGCCGCCAGGTCGCCGCCGCGCAGTTGCAGGAAGCGGTGCTGCGGGTGGCGGACCGGGCGATCGAGACGGCGACGATGGTCCGAACGACCTATGCCCGGCTCCAGTACACCCAGCGGGCCCTCGCCTTGATCGACGAGAACATCCAGCTCGCCGACCAGACCACGCAACTCATCGAGGCCCGGCAGATGGCCGGGCAGGCCACCCAGGTCGAATCGAACCTGGCGCGCATCCGCGCCTTGCGCCTGCGCTCCGAGCTCGAAGCGATGGACGCCGAGCACCGCGACCAGCAACGCGAGCTCCTGCTCTTGATCGGCTTTCCGGCGTTGCCGGACGGCTGGCGTGTCGAGCCGGTGAATGAGGTCGCGGACGCGCTGCCGCCGATCGGCGACGAAGCGGGTCTGCTCGTCCTCGGCGCTGAGCAGCGGCTCGATCTTCTGGCGGCCCACTGGAGCCTGCAGGCCGCCGAGCAGCGCGTCGCGCTCATGCGGCGGGAGGGTCTGCCCGACCTGGCGCTGGGGTTCACCTTCGAGCGGGCGGCGGCGCCGCGCGCGCCGCGCGGACCGACCCTGCCGGCCCGGTTCGGCAACGCGACCGCGCAGTCGCTCGTGAACCGGGCGTTCGGCCAGGCCATGCCGATGCCGCCCGAGGTCGCGCCGTGGCAACCGAAGATGCGCGAGATGAAGTGGACGCTGGGGCCGGCGCTCGACCTGGAAATCCCGCTGTTCGATCAGAACCAGGCGCAGGTCGCCAAAGCGATGCACGAGAGCAACCAGCGGCTCGCGGAATACGACGATCGCGCCCAGACCGCGATCCGCGGCATCCGCCAGGCGCTGGTGCGCTGCGGGCAGGCCCGCCGGCAGGTCGAGCTGTATCGCGGCACGATTCTGCTCGAGGTGCAGCGCAACCTCGACCTTGCCCGGCAGACGTTCATCGCCGGACAGGAGGGCCTGGCCGTGCTGCTCCAGGCGCAGGAGGACGTGATCATGACGCGGATGAAGACCTTGGAGTTTCTCCGCGACCTGCTGGTGAGCCGGGCTGAGCTGGAGCGCGAGGTCGGCGGTCGCCTGACCGACACGCCGTCTGAGTCGCCCGCGGCGGACGACGCATCCCCGCCCGCGGCCGACACCCGCGTGCCGGAATAGGCGTAGGGAGAGGCGTATGACTGAGCAAGCTCGTTCCCCGACCCCCCTAAGCAAACCTGCGGCGGCGACGCGCGTGTGGGCGCTGGTGCGCATCCTGAACGTGCGCCTCCGCTTCATCGCCTTGATGGTCGTCGTGGGGCTCGTGGCCGGCTACTGGGAGAATATCGCCAATTACTACGACCGCTGGCGCCGGCCGCCCCAGCTTGCCGCGGGCGCGCACACCGAGGAGGTCGAGTACTTCTGTCCGATGCACCCTTCGGTGGTGCGCGACGCGCCGGGCAACTGCCCGATTTGCGGGATGCCGCTGTCGCAACGGCCCAGGTCGGGAGCGCAGGCGCTGCCCGCGGGCGTCCTGGCGCGGGTCGAGCTCACGCCGCTCAAAGTGTCCCTCGGGCGCATCGGCACGACGCCCGTCGAGTATCGCCTGCTGAGCCGCGCGATCCGCACCGTCGGCTTCGTGGACTACGACGAGACGCGGCGGGCCTTCATCGCCTCGCGGATCAAGGGCCGCATCGAGAAGCTGTTCGTGAACTACGTCGGACAGCGCGTCGAGCAAGGTGAACCCCTCGTCTCGATTTACAGCCCCGACTTGCTCGTCGCCCAGGAGGAGTTGCTGTCCGCGGCCGGCAGCGTCGAGGCCCAGCGCGGCACCGCCCAGATGTTGCGGCAGTCTGCGCAGCGGCTGTTGGACGCGGCGCGGACGAAGCTGCTGCTCTGGGGCATCACCGCGGAGCAGATCGACGAGTTGATCCGCCGCGGCACGCCTGAGACGACGCTCACAATCCACTCGCCGCTGGCCGGCATCGTTATCGACAAGAAAGTGCTGGAGGGCCACTACGTCAACGAGGGCGACGACCTCTACACCATCGCCGACCTGCGCGACGTGTGGTTGCAGGCCCAGGTCTTTGAGGACCAGGCCGCGGGCATCGAGGTCGGGACCGCCGTGGAAGTCACGACGACGGCCTTCCCCGACGACCTCTTCGCCGGCCGCATCGCGTTCGTCGCGTTCGCCGTTGACCCCCAGACCCGCACCGTGGCCGCACGCGTGGAAGTTGCGAATCCCGACTTGCGGCTCAAGCCGGGCATGTACGTGCACGCGGTGATCCGGCTCCCGGTGGGCGCCGTGACCGTGCTGGACGCCGAGTCGCGGCCGGCCGAAACAGCCCCCGCCGTGCCGCGCCTCGATACAAAACCGTTCGTCCAGGCCTACCTGCGCTGGATGGCGGCCTACGCCGCGGACAAGGCCGATGCTGAAGCCGCGGGGGTGGTGGCGCGCGAGGCCCGCGCGTTGGCCGAGCAGGTGGAGGGAAACGCGAAAGCCGCGGCGCAGGTGATTGCCGGGGCCACCGAACAACTGCGCGGCAAGGAGCTGAAGGAGCAGCGCACGCTGCTCAAGGAGCTCAACGCGCGGGTGCTTGAATTCCTGCGGCAGCACCCGCCCGGCGAGCCCAGGCTGTTCGTCGCGCATTGCCCGATGGTCAACGCGGACTGGGTGCAGGAGGTCGAGGAGATCTCCAACCCGTATTACGGCTCCGAGATGCTGCGCTGCGGGGAGATCACCGGGCCGCTAGCGGGCGGAGAGCCGCGCGGCGGCGAACGCTTCGCGGTCGGGTATTTCTGTCCGATTTACCCGGACCGGCTGTTCGACAAGCCGCAGCACTGCCCGGTCGACAAGTTCCCGACGCGGCTGGCGCGCGTCGAGAAAGTGCTGGCGGTGCCTGAGTCGGCCGTCGTGAACACCGGCACGCGGCGGATTGTGTACCGGGAGAGCGCACCCGGCGTGTTCGACATGGTCGCGGTCGAGCTTGGTCCCCGCGCGGGAGAATTCTTCCCTGTGCGGTCGGGTCTGGAAGCGGGCGACCAGGTCGCCACCGCGGGTGCGTTCCTCGTGGACGCGGAGAACCGCCTCAACCCGGCGGCCAGCGCCCAGTACTTCGGCGCCTCGGGCGGCCCCCAAGGCGACGGGCATCAGCACTGATCCGGAAACGCCGCCGACCCGCGGTGCGGCGTGAGCGGCCGCGCACAGTCGGCAGACGGATGAGAGATGATCGCACAAGTCATTGAGTATTCGGTCCGCAACCGCTTCATCGTCATTCTGCTCACGGCGATCGTGGCGGTGTGGGGGGTGTACTGTGTGCTCAAGACGCCCATCGACGCGATCCCGGACCTGTCCGAGAATCAGGTCATCGTTTTCACGGACTGGATGGGACGCTCCCCACAGGAGATCGACGACCAGATCACGTACCCGCTCTCGGTGAACCTGCAGGGCCTGGCCGGCGTGAAGGCTATCCGCTCGTCAAGTGAGTTCAACTTCTCGATGATCAACATCATCTTCGACGACTCGGTCGAGTTCTACTTCGCCCGCCAGCGCGTCCTCGAGCGGCTCAACGTGGCCAGCACCTACCTGCCGGCCGGCGTCGTGCCCTACCTCGCCCCGGACGCCACGGCCCTCGGGCAGATCTTCTGGTACACCGTGGAGGGCGACGGCTACAGCCTCGATGAGCTCCGCGCCGTCCAGGACTGGTACGTGCGCTATCAGCTCTACGTGTCCGGCGTCGCCGAAGTGGCCAGCGCGGGCGGCTTCGTGCGCGAGTACCAGATTGACGTCGACCCGGACCGCCTGCGAGCGTACGAGATCCCGCTCGGGGCCATCTACAGCGCGGTCGCCCGCAGCAATATCGCCGTCGGCGGCAAGGTCTTCTTCGAGGCCAAGGCCGAGTACCTCATTCGCGGCGTCGGCTGGCTGCGCGGCGTGCGCGACATCGAGCAGACCGTCGTGGCGGAGCGCAACGGCGTCCCTATCACGGTCGCCCAGCTCGGCATCGTGCAGCTTGGACCCGAGTATCGCCGGAGCATGCTGGAGAAGAACGGGCAGGAGGCGGTGGGGGGCGTCGTGCTGATGCGTTACGGCGAGAATCCGCTCGCGGTGACCGAGGCGATCAAGGCCCGCATCCAGCAGCTTCAGCCGGGTCTGCCGCCCGGCGTACGCATCGTGCCGTTCTATGAGCGGACGCAGCTCATCCGCGGTGCGATTCACACCCTGACGCGTACGCTCACCGAGGAACTGATCGTCGCCAGCATCGCGATCCTCCTGATCCTCACGCATCTGCGCAGCGCCTTCGTGGTGTGCGTCACGCTGCCGCTGGCGGTGCTCGTGGCGTTCATCCTGATGTACTACCTGAAGATCCCCAGCAACATCATGTCGCTGTCCGGGATCGCCATCTCGATCGGCATTCTGGTCGACGCGGCCGTGGTGATGGTGGAGAACGCCACCCATGAGCTGACGCGGCAGCACGGGCACGACCGTGTGCGCGGCGACACGACGGAGATCGTCGTGCGGGCGTGCCGCCTGGTCGGCAAGCCGATCTTCTTCGCCGTACTGATTATGCTCATCTCCTTTCTGCCGGTGTTCGCGTTGGGCGGCATGGAAGGCAAGATGTTCCACCCGCTGGCGTTCACCAAGAGCTTCGCGATGGTGGGCGTGGCACTGCTGGCGGTGACGTTCGTGCCGGCGATGATCCCGGTGTTCATCAAGGGCCGGCTGCGCCGCGAAGAGGACAACTGGATCGTCCGCAGCTTCATTAACATCTACAAGCCGGTGCTCACGTGGCTGATGAAGGTGCCGGCGGCGGGCGTCTGGTTCATGGGCCTGCTGTTCATCATCGGTACCGGATTCATTGGCAGCCACGCGCTCTTCCTCGGCGTGCTGGTGCTGGCGCTGTTTTTCGGCTGTGTGTTCTTCCGGCGCTGGTGGAGCCAGGCGCTGGCGTTCGTGCTCCTGGGGGCTGCCGCGCTGTGGGCGTGGGGGCTGCCCAAGCTGGGCCGCGAGTTCATGCCGCCGCTCGACGAGGGCAGCATCCTCGACATGCCGGTCACCGTGCCGCGCGTCTCCATCGCCCAGGCGGGCGACGACATCCGCGTACGGGACGAGATCATGCGCGGCTTCCCCGAGGTGGATCAGGTCGTCGGCAAGGTCGGCCGCGCCGACACGCCCACCGATCCCTCCGGCATCGACATGGTCGAGACGGTCGTCACCCTCCGGCCACAAGAATGGTGGCCGAAACGCAAGGTGCGCTTCGACGACGCGCTGGCCGAGGCCCGCCAGCAGGCGGACGCGCTCCAGCAGCGCGGCTGGCTGAAGCCCGATCTGCCGGCCGCCGATCTGGACACGCTGGTCAATAGCGCCACGATGGACGCGCTGACCCGCTTCGACCAGGCGCTGCGGGCGTTCGCTCACGGCCGGCAGCGCGCCTACGAACCCGAGTTGGCCAAGCAGCTCACCGTCGCCACGCTGCACGACCTGCTGGACAACGTCCGTCGCCGGCACGCGTTGCAGCGCGAGCCGACCGCGACGCAGATTGACCAGCTCGCCGAAGCGCTGGTGGCCGACCACGGACTGCTGCTGGTCGAGGTGCCGCGCGCCGAGGAGATGGCCAAGCTCGTCAGCGCCGCCATCGCGCGCTTGGCCGATCAGGGCGCCTTGGAGCAAAAGCCGGAACTGCTGCTGCCCGCGCCGTCCTTGTGGATGAGCATCAAGGATGCGCTTATCACCGCGGTCGGCGGCGAAAAGACGACGCTGACGCGCGAGTTGCTCGACCGCTTCGAGCAGCGCCGCCACGACGCCTGGGTGGCGCGCACCAAACGCCTCAACTGGGAATTGGAGGACCGCGCCTTTGGCGAGCTGGTTGGCTTCCTCCTGGACGCGCTGCGCGGCCACGCGCAGGCCAACGGCTGGGTGCCGCAATCGCCCTCGGATGAGCAGTGGCAGACTCTGCGGACCGAACGCACCCGCACGTTCGCCCAGGCGACCTTCCTCTGGCACGAGCTCAAGTCCGACCTCGTCAAGGAACTGGACAGCGAGCTGCAAATGCCGGGCTGGGGCAACATCTGGACGCAGCCCATCATCAATCGCGTCGACATGCTCGCCACCGGCGTCCGCACGATGATCGGCGTCAAGGTCTACGGCCCGCGCCTGGCGGACGAAACCACCGCCGTCGCCGACGGCGCCGAGCAGAAGTCCGTGACCCAGCCCGGCATCCAGTCGGTCGCGAACGAGATCGCCGGCGTGCTCAAGGGTATCCGCGGCGCCGTGGACGTATTCCCCGACCAGATCGTCGGCCGCAGCTACCTGCAGATCGACGTCGACCGCGAGAAGGCCGCCCGTTACGGCGTGAATGTGGGCGAAATCCAGGAGACGATCGAAGTGGCGATGGGGGGGAAGGCGATCACGACGACGGTCGAAGGCCGGCGGCGCTTCCCCGTGCGCGTACGCTACGCCCGGGACTACTGGCAGACGGAGGAGATGCTCCGCCGCATCCTCGTCACCGGCCGGCGCGGGACCGCCGAAGCCGCCGCCCCCGACACTGAGATGCGCTCGTCGGGCATGGGCGCGGGCGGTGCGGCGATGGCCGGCGGCGATTTTGTCCAGATCCCGATCAGCGCGGTCACGGACATTCAGGTCGTGGAGGGCCCCAGCGTCATCAAGAGCGAGAACGGCATGCTGCGGGCGTACGTGCAGCTCAACGTCCGCGATCGCGACATCGTCGGCTTCGTCGAGGAGGCCCAGGCGGCCGTGGCGGAGAAGGTCAAGCTGCCGCCCGGCTTCTTCGTCGAGTGGAGCGGCCAGTTCGAGCACCAGGTCCGGGCCCGCAAGACGCTCCAGATCATCTTCCCCATAGTCGTGCTCCTGATCTTCATCCTGCTCTACGTCACCTTCCGCGACATCCGCGATGCGCTGCTCATCATCCTCGCCGTGCCCGGCGCCCTGGTCGGCGGCGTGATCTTCCAGAGCCTGTTCGGCTTCAACTTCAGCGTCGCCGTCTGGGTCGGCTACATCGCCTGCTTCGGCATGGCCACGCAGACCGGCATCGTGATGCTGGTGTACCTGCACGACGCGCTCCGGGCGCGCGGCGGGCTGGCGAAGATCGCCTCCCTCGAGGAGCTGCGCGACACCATCATCACCGGGGCCGTGCACCGCCTGCGACCGAAGCTGATGACCGAGGGCGTCGCGATCGTCGGGCTGATGCCGATGCTCTGGGCGCACGGCGTCGGCGCGGAGGTCATGAAGCCGATGGCCGCCCCCGTGCTCGGCGGGCTCCTCGTCGCCGACGAGGTGATCGATCTGCTGCTGCCGGTGATCTTCAACTGGTACCAGGCCCGGCGTTGGCGGCGGCGCGCTCCGGCCTGACCTTCACCAGGAACAGCGGCCCGCGGTGCGCGAGCAGCTCCAGGCGCTCGCCGGCCCGCTCCTGCGCCGCCTTGTACATCGGCCGGGTCGTCAGCAGTCCGATCAGCACGCGCGGGTCGTTGACGTACTCCAGGAAGTCCGTGCCGCGGTCGAGGTAGCGGACCTCGATCGTGTCCCCCACGTAAAACGGAAGCGCATAGGTCGGAGTCGGGCCGACCAGCAGGAGCTCGGCGTCCCCGCCGGCGGCGGCCACGTCGTCCACAAAGCACTGCGAAGAGAGTTGCCGGAAGATCGCCGGCCCTTCGACGAAGGCTGCGTCGACGGCGGCCGCCAGCGCCAGCGCCCCGGCCAGCGCGCCCGCGGCGAGCGGCCGCCCGTGGTGGATCATGTACGCCGCTATGGCCATCGTCGGCAGCGCCACGACGCACCGCCGCAGCGCGGTCCACATAGGGAAGCCGGCCGCCACCCGCACGTTCGCGACGGTCATCACTGCCAGGCCCGCCAGGAGCAAGGCCACGGTGACGTAGAGCACGGCGCGCGTCTCGCGGCTGCGCGGTTGCGCCAGGAGGCGCTCCACGTAGGCGCCCGTCACGAGCGCTAAGGGCGGCAGCGCCGGCAGCGCGTAGATTGCGAGCTGCGACCGTGAGAACATGAACGGGATGATGCCGAGCCCGGCCCACCAGTAGCAGAGCGTCAGGCCGGGACAGCGCGGCCGATCGGCGTTGATCCGCAATGGCAGGGCGCGGAACAACGCGACCACCAGCAGCGCGGTCCACGGCAGGAAGCCCCCCAGCACCGCCGCCGGGAGATAGATCGGCAAGCGCGCCCGTCCGAACGTGTCGGTCGTGGCCCGCACGAAGTGCTGGCCCCAGAAGAACTGTGCGGCGTAACCGGGAAAGCGCTGCTCCATGTAAGCGAACCACGGGCCGGCGAGCAGGACAATGAGCACCAGCCCCGGCAGGAGCGCTGCGCGCCAGATCGCGCGCCAGTCGCGGCGTTGCAGCAGGAAGGCGCCGATGACCGCCAGCGGCAGCAGCACGCCGATGAGGCCCTTCATCAGGCACGCAGCGGCCAGACACGCGTAGCCGATCCCCAGGCACCAGCGGGAGGCCCGCGCGAAGTACACCCGCGCCAAGCAGTAGATGCCCCAGGTGACCAGCGCCCCGAGCCAGCCGTCCATGCGGACGAACCGGCCGGCGATCACCAGGAACGAAGTCGTCGCCAGCAACACCGTGCCGAGCAGTGCCGCCTGCGGCGTGAGCAGCACGCGGCCCAGTTGATACGTGCCGGCGACCAGCAGGGCGGCGCCGAGCGCCGGCACCAGCCGGGCCGCGAACTCCCCGCTGCCGAACAGCTCGAAGGACGCGATCAGCAGCCAGAAGAACCCGATGGGCTTGTCGAAGTATGGGCGGGCGAAGAGGTGCGGCGCGAGCCAGTCGCGGGCGTGCATCATCTGCCGCGCGATCAGGGCGTAACGCCCTTCGTCCGGATCGGCCAGCACCATGCCGCCGGCGTTCAGCAGGTACAGCGCCAGCGCCCCGCCCGCGAGCAGCAGCATGACCGGCAGGCCGCCGGCCGGGGCTGCCGGCGCGATCGACGCGGCGTGCGCAGCCCCACAGGATGGCGGCGGCGGCGGTTGCCGATGTTGGGACACGCGAGCGCTCTCCCGGGGTCGCGCGGCGGTGCCTGCGCCAGGCCGCCGGCCGGGCATACGCTGACGCCTGCATGGGGGAACGTCAAGGCGGCGGGGCGGTATTCCCGCGCGGCAGCGCTTCGCCCTTTGCTCCCGCAAAGCGAAGGCCCGGATTGATCATGTCGCAGCGACGGCGGCCGGCGCCGTGCAGCCGCAGCAATCAGCACAGCAGCCCGGCTGGGGCGTCGGACCATCGCGCCTTGAAGTAGTCACCGTCGAATCCGTTGTCCCCGCCCGGCGTCAGAGCGGCCGCCGGGTCGCGCATCCGCTCGTCATACCGGCGCCCGTCGCGATCGAATTCCAGCGGGCCGCCGCCCGGATGACAGTTCCCACACGTCGCCGTCACAAACTCGTACGAGGTCATGTCGATCAGGCGCGCGCCGCTGTTCTGCTTGGCGGCCAGTTCGCGGTAGAGCGGCGCCGGCGAGCACCAATTCCCGCCGTAGTTGCCGGGGTGTTTCACCCAGCCGTAGCGAGCGGCGTACTCGGCCGGCAGCTCTTCGCCCTTGCCCTGCGTGAAGTGGAAGCCCTCGGTGATCAAGTCGTAGTTGTGGCAACCGCTGGCACTGCACGTCTGCTTCGGCGAGTACGGGACGGATGCGTTGACACCGTTCCGCGGGTCGATGACGTTGCCCTGCTCATCACGGAGCTTGAACGGCGGGCAAACGCCCTGCGGCGGAGCAGCAGCGGACACGGGGCTGGCCGGAGCCGAGCTTCTGGTGGGTTGGTCGCCCGCCACGGCCAGGGTGGCAAGTGCAAGCAAGCCCACGAAAAGGGTAATGGGAATGGCCATAATCAGCCGGCGGTTCATGCGCGCGCCTCCTGAACACGTGCCTTTGGTGCCCCAAAGTACCGCCTCTGGAAGTACAACGCCACGTTCACCAGCCCAATCAGCACCGGCACCTCAACCAAGGGACCGATCACCGCCGCGAACGCCGCCCCGTGTTGGATGCCGAACACGGCCACGGCGACCGCGATCGCCAGCTCGAAGTTGTTGCTGGCCGCCGTGAACGCGATCGTGGTCGTCTTCGAGTAGTCGGCGCCGATCTTCTTGCCCATCCAGAACGACACGAGGAACATCAGCACGAAGTAGATGCACAACGGGATCGCGATGCGGACCACGTCCAGCGGGAGCTGGATGATCTTCTCGCCCTTCAGCGAGAACATGACCACGATCGTGAACAGCAGCGCGATCAGCGTGATCGGCGAAATCCTCGGGATGAACTTCTGCTCGTACCACGTCCGGTTCTTGAGTCGCAGCAATACGAAGCGCGTGATCATCCCGGCCAGGAACGGAATGCCGAGGTAAATGAACACGCTCTCGGCGATCTGGCCGATCGTGACGTGCACGTCGGCGCCGGTCAGGCCGAACCACGGCGGCAGCACGGTGATGAAGAACCACGCGTACACGGAGTAGAACAGCACTTGGAAAACCGAGTTGAACGCGACCAGGCCGGCCGCGTACTCACTGTCGCCCTTGGCCAACTCGTTCCACACGATCACCATCGCGATGCAGCGAGCCAGGCCGATCATGATCAGCCCGACCATGTAGTCCGGGTATCCGCGCAGGAACAGCACGGCCAGCGCGAACATCAGGACCGGGCCGATCACCCAGTTCTGCACGAGCGACAGGCCCAGCACGCGCACGTTGCGGAACACGTCGCCGAGTTCCTCGTATTTCACCTTCGCCAGCGGCGGGTACATCATCAAAATCAAGCCGATGGCAATTGGGATGTTCGTGGTGCCGACCTGGAAGAGGTTGAGGAAGTCCTCGACGCCGGGCCACAGCCACCCGCCCAGTACGCCCACGCCCATCGCCAGGAAGATCCACAGCGTCAGAAAGCGATCCAGAAACGACAAGCGGCCGACGCATTCGCTCTTCATCGTGCTCTACTCCGGCTCACGCGCCGTTACTCGAGGCCGGTCAGCGCCTCCGGCAATCGCTCGACCAATGCACGTATCTCATCCCGTACGCGGCGGTAATGCCCCAGCGCCTCTTGCTCAGTCTTGGCTGCGCGCGCCAAACGCGGCGGATCGTCGAATCCGACGTGCACGACCTTGGTCCGGCCCGGGAACAGCGGACAGCTCTCGTGGGCGTGATCGCACACCGTCACAACGTAGTCGAACGGCACTGCCTTGAGTTCCTCCACGTGCTTGGAACGCTGCCGCGAAATGTCTATCCCGGCCTCGGCCATGACTTGCATGGCGCGCGGGTCGAGACCGTGCGGCTCGATCCCGGCCGAGTACGGCTCCAGCGTGTCGGCCCGCAGGTGCCGCGCCCAACCCTCGGCCATCTGGCTGCGGCACGAGTTGCCGGTGCACAGAAACAGGAGCTTGAGTTGGCCGGACATGCTCACGATCCCTTGTAGCAGCAGGCAAGTTGCTTGAGGTCGGTGTCGCGCAGGCGACTCACGCGCGCGGCGTCGGCCTGCGACTCTCCGCTGTCGCCCAAGGCCGCCGCCACCCAGCGCAATGCGCCCCGCACGGCCGGACCGGCGTCGCGCCCGGCCAGGCGGAAGTGGCACCAGCGGCCTTCCTTGCGCCGCTCGACCAGCCCTGCCCGGTATAGCAGGTCCAGGTGCTTCGAAACCGTGGACGGCGACAGTTTCAGCAGGGCGATGAAATGGCACAGGCACAGCTCGCCGCCGCGCAGGGCCAGCAGCACGCGCACGCGGGCCGGGTCGCTCAGGGCCTTGGCAATGTCCAGGACGGCGCGCATGGCAATCATCCTTTACTTCGACAACAAACGAAGTATAGCGCCCGCGGCGCGGTGCGTCAACCGGCCGCCACGGAGCCTACGCGAAGAACAGGAGGTACACGCCCACACCCGCGATCAGCACGCCGGCGATTCGCCGCAGGACGTCGGTGCTGCGCGTCCAGCCTTTGGAGTCCGCGAGCTTCTGCACCAGGCCGATCGACGTGCCGCCCACGAGCACCAGCCCACAGTGGCCGACGCTGTACGCGACCAGGAGCACCAAACCGAAGGCGATCCCATACAGGGGCGTGACCACGATCAGGGCCCCCAGGACCGGGCCCGCACAGGGCATGGAGATAAGCCCGAACAGCAGGCCCAGCAGCAGCGCGCCGAGAAAGCCCTTCTGCTTGGGCTGCACGCCGGCGGGCGTCGGGATGCTGAAGTGCAGGACGCCCAGTAGGTGAAGTCCCATCAGGAAGCACACCACCGCCGCGATGTACTTCCACCACGTGGTCGGCAGGAGCGCGCTGGCCGCCCACACGCCGAACCAGATCAGGCCGAACATGATCGTCAGGCCGATGGCGAATGTCAGGGAGAGCAGGAATGATCGTCCCAGTGAGCGCTTCTCTTGGCCGGCCACGTACCCGACCATCAACGGCGCGGCGGCCAGCACGCAGGGATTCGCGGCGGTCAACAAGCCGCCGACCAGGGCCGCCAGCGGGGCCAGCCAGAAATTGGTCTTGACGATTTCGGCCAGGTTTTCGGCCAATGAATCTAACATGCATCCAACTCCCAGCTCACCTTTACGGTAGGTTCTGCGTCGCCTGAGCGACACCTTGGTTTGAGCGGTCGTCGTCCGCGGCTGAAGACGCCGATACCGCTTTGGCTGATCCTTCGGTCCCGCGTCGAATGACGCCGTCTTCCATCTCGTAGATGACGTCGAACACGTCGAGCGCGCGTTGATCGTGCGTCACAACAATGATCCCGGCACCCTGCTCATGCGCAACCTTGCTGAACAATTCCATGACCTGTCGCCCAAGGCGTCCATCCAAGGCGGCGGTCGGCTCGTCCGCGAGGACGACGCGGGGCCGGTTCGCCAAAGCGCGCGCGATCGCGACCCGCTGCTGCTCACCGCCCGAAAGCTCGGGCGGATAGCCATCCGCGCGTTCGCCGACGCCCAGGTATTCGAGCAGTTCCAGCGCCCGCCGACGGGCGGCGCGCGGCGACTCGCCATTCAACTCCAGGGCGACCTGCACGTTCTCGCGGGCCGTCAAGAACCGGACCAAGTTCGTCTTCTGAGAAACATAGCCGATGTGGCGGCGACGAAACGCGGTCGGATTCGTCAGCGCGCGCGGGCCCTCCATCACAAGTCGCCCGCCGATCGTGATGCGACCGGAGGTCGGCGGATTGATGAGCCCGACCGCGGTGAGGAACGTGGACTTGCCGGCACCGCTGGGACCGATCAACGCAACGCACTGGGCGTGGCCAACGCTCAGCGAGGCTTCGCGCATCGCGACCACCTCGGTGTGGCCGCTGCCATAGACCTTGGTGAGCGTGTGCGTCTCGATGGCGAGCGTGTCCGTCACTGTCAACCTCATCCCAGTAGCGCGACGTTCGGCTGCACGCGCAGCGCCTTCCAGATTCCCAGCACGCTCGCGACGACGGAGATGCCCAGGACGACCGCACCCAGCATCAACAGGTCTTCGTTGGCCAGTACGATGCGTCGGGGAAAGAGCGGAAACAGCTGTTGGCCGAGCAGGTAGGCAATTCCGTAGCCCAGGGCGCCGAGAATCAGCGCCTGTTGGAGAATCATTCCCAGGATCACCCGGCTCGGCGCACCGATGAGCTTCAGCAGCGCGATGTCGTGGAGCTTGTCCAGGGTCAGCGTGTACAGAATCAGGGCCATGATGATCGCGGAGACGATGGTCAGCAGAAGCCGGAAAAGCCCGAGTTGGCGGCTCGCCCGTTCGATGACACTCCGCAGCAGTAGTTGGCGCTGGTCCTCGCGCGTGTAGGCCGTCACATCCGACCAGCCTTGCATCGCGTCCAACACGGCGGCCGTGTGCGCACCGGGCGCGACGCGCGCCATCACGGCACTGATCTGCGCCGGCGGCAGCGCGGGCAGTTGCGCCCCGGGCCCGGCCGCACGCTCCAGGATGCCGGGCTGGACCCTGCCGAGGTCAGATTGTCTGGCCCGAGCCCGCCGGGCTTCGCGTTCGAGGCGGACCGCTTCCCCGGGCACGTCGAACTGGATTGCCACGGCATCCCGCACGGTGAGAAACGCCATGCCATTGCCGGCGTTGTCGGTCATCCCGGTCGTGATGCCAACGACGGTGTACGTGTCCTGGCCGAGCCGCAGGCGCTCGCCGAGCCGCAGCCTAAGTTTCTCGTCGGCGATCAACTCGAAGTGGTTCTGCGCCAGCGCGCGCCCGGCGATCAGCGGCAGCCACGCGCCCCGGTCCGCAGGCCAACTGAGGCCCAAGACTGCTGCGCGCAGCGGCCCTCCTTCACGTTTTCGCTGGATCGTGTGGTAGACGAACTCGCGGGCGAATTCGACACCGGGGACGCCAGCGACACGGTCGACCAGACTGCGCGGTACGCGCGAGACTTCGGCGAACGGTCCGTGTGTGCCGCGCTGCACGATCCACAGGTCCGCATCGATGGTGTCCAGAAGGGTGGTCGCGTCTTCGGTCATGCCCCGTAAGAGGCCGCCCATGCTCATGACGATCATCAGCAACGTGCCGAGTCCCAGCGTCGTCAGCGCGAACCGGCCGCGGTTGTGCCAGACATCCTTGCGCGCCAGGTTCATGGTCGGCCTCGCGGTGTGTCACGGCCCGCGTTGCTTCCGGCTGCAATCCGTTGGCCGGGTTTGAGCCCGGCTGCCTGCAGGGCAGTGGGGGCAATCACACGCTCGCCGGCCGAGAGACCCGCGACAACCTCGACCGTTTCCCGGCCTCGCAGCCCAAGCTGCACAGGTCGCCACACCGCCCGCGCGTTCTGGTCAACGTAGACGCCCGCCGTCCCGTCCCGCCGCACCACGAACCGGGCCGGCAGGAGCACGACATCGGCCTTGCGGCCGGTCTCGATGTACACCTCGGCGCGCTGTCCGACGGCCCAGTTCTGCCGCAACTCGGCCACGCGAACATCAACGAGGAACTCGCGGGTCTCGCGGTCGGACTCGCGGCCCAGCCGGGCAACTTCGCCGGCATACGACTTGTCGGGTTCAGAGCGGAACACGACGCGTGCTGGCCGCTCTGGCTGAAGCCGCGCCATCTCCGTTTCATCGACCCAGGCGCTGATCCACATCTCCGCTGTGGACACCAGCAGCAGCACTGAGCTGCCGGGCACCACCACGTCGCCACGATCGTGGTCGCGCCGGGCGATCAAGCCCTCGAACGGTGCCGTGACGACGGCGTCCGTGAGCTTGACCCTTTGGAAGCCCAGGGTTTTCTCGGCGACGACCACCTGGATGCGGGCCTCGTTCAGGGCTGCCTCCGCGCGACTCAGGTCGGCCTCGGCGACGCGCAGTGTCTCAGTGGCCTTGTCCATTTCCGTGCTAGACGCCGTACCCTGCTTGCTCAGGTCCTGCGTGCGTTGAAAGTCGGTCCGCGCCCAGTCCAACACGGCCTGCGCCCGACCGCGGTCGGTCATCTGCCGCCCCACGGCCGCCTGCGCGGCAACCAGGCCGCTTTCCGATACCTCGACCTGACCGACGAGATCGGCGTCATAGAGGCGGAACAGCACGTCTCCGGTTTCAACTCGGTCGCCCTGATCGACCAGCACCTCCGTGATCAGGCCGGCGATCCGCGGACTGATGGTCGCACTAACGCGGGCCTCCAACGTGCCCGTCCCCATCACCTCCGCGACAACCTCGCCACGCTGGACAACGTGAGCAACGACCGAAACCGGTGCAAAACGCAACCAGTACACGAGGGCCGCCGCGATCGCCAGCAGGACGAGGCCCTTCAGCGGGTGCCGAAGCAACCGCCCCCAGCGGGGGCGCACTGCGCTGGGCGGCACCGGCGATGCCGAGGACGTGGGGACCGTGGCCATCACTTCACTCCCATTTCCGCGAATTTCGCGACGAAGTCGGCCTTGGGCAGGAAACCCTCATGGCGCCAGACTTCCTTGCCCTCGGCGTCAAAGAAGACCTGCGTCGGGATGACGCGGATCTTGTAGGGGTCACCGGCCTTGGGGTTCTTCCACACGTCGATGAAGTCGACGACGACGCGGCCCTCGTACTCCTTGCGCAATTGCTCCAGGATCGGGGCCAGCTCCTTGCACGCCTTACACTTGTCGGCGCCGAGGTCCACGACCCGCGGCAGCTTCTTCGCCACGGCGGGGCTGGTCGTCGGAGTCTCGCGCGCCTGTGTCGTGGGTGGCGGTTCGGGACAGAGCTCGCCTTCTTTCGCTGGCGCCGACGTCGGGCTAGCCATGGGGTTCGCGACGATGGGAGACGCGGCTGGCGTGGCGGTCCCCGTGCTTGACCCCTCGCGCGCCGACCGGAACCAGGCCACGCCCGCGACAATCGCCACGACGGCGACCAAGATCAGAGCATTGCTTGCTTTCATTTTCCTTAAACCTCCACGACAAAGCATCCAGACCGCCAGCAATTCAGCGGCACCGAGCATCGCGAAGAACATCGTCGGGTCATTCTTGGAGCACTCACACAGCGGCGGGCCTCCAGACAGAGCACACTCGAACGGATTGGCTCCTAACCGCCGCCGAGGAACAGCGCGACCTCGGTCACGACGTACTCCTGGAAGCCATACGGGTCTTCCACAAGCTCCCAGACCCGTTCGAGCTTCTTGTGGCGCTGGACCACTTCACCCTCGAACTCGATAAGCACCAGTGCCTGCCGGTCAAGAGCGAAGTCCTTCTCGAAATGCTCATTGCCGGGCTCTTCGATATTCACCGCGTGCCACTCCAACGTGCCGGAACTCAACTCGCCGTTGTAGGCCAGCTCGATCGCCTCCTGCGACTGTCTCTCGATGGACAGGCAGGTTGCACAACGCATCGTCCGGTGGAAGTAGTACGCGACGAACATGCGCGGCGTTTCCGTGGCCTGACTCGTGTCGACCGGCTGCGTGGCTTCGGCCGGCGGCTCTGCATGGGCCGACGCGCTGGCCGGAAACATCGTTGCTTGTGGGTTAGCGGCCAGCGGCGTGCGGGCCGCGCTGTTGGGGACCGGTGACTTGGAATCGTCACCGGTGCCTGGCGATCGTTCACAACCCCCGACCGCCAGGATGAAAATCAGTGCAGCAGCGGGCGCGACTGACCGCGGTGTCGAAAAACAGCGGGTGACTACGTCGTGCATGTTGTACTCGTAGGTTCTTTGCATGAGCCGTAGCGGTCGTCTGCGGCTACTTCGCCAGCGCGCTCGTTAACAGGGTCGTGATTTCGCCCTCGCTCGGGACCTTGCCGACGACTTTCACCTGGCCGTCGATGGCCAGCGCCGGCGTCATCAACACGCCGTACGACGCGATCTTGCTGATGTCCTTCACGTGGACCATTTCATACTGGATGCCCAGCTTGTCCGCCGCCTTCTTGGCGGTGGCCTCCAGCAGGGTGCACTTTGGACAGCCGGTCCCAAGGATTTCGATCTTCATTCTCACGCCCTCAGCGTAGTCGTCGGTCATCAGCCAGACATCACCCACAGCATCCGCGCTGTGGCGAGGCACCAATCCCAAGTTTCTGCTTCACCGCGTCAACGACATGCTTCGCGTCGTTGATCATGTTCGGCTGCGCCGGCTTCTTCTCAATGCCCATGTCCGTGAGCACGA
>CAZWYT010000085.1:0-20003 GCA_964638325.1 uncultured Planctomycetales bacterium | reverse complement strand
TTCTCACATGGCCTTGCGCCGCCTCAGGCGTTACCCCGGAATTCCCGGATGAACCCAGATTTCGGGGCATAGGGATGGAGGAGAACAGAATGAAGCGCGCGACCGCGACGGCGTGGCGGCTGACGCTGGCGGCGTTCGCCATGCTGGCACTCGGCGTGTCGGGCACGGTCGGCGAGCAGTTCTGGTACACGTACGAGGGGTATGACTACCCCGAACTCGAAGGCCCGTGGGTGCGCTACACGCGTGCCGGAGGGGCGCAGCGATCGCTTGAGGATGGAAGCCTCGTCATCGATAGCATGGCCAACTGGGAGATCGTGGACGAATATCTGATCGATACGGCATTCGCTCTGGAGCCCGGCGAGCACCTGCAAGTCGACTGGCGCGTGCGCATTGACCAATGTGTCGGATTGCTTGACGCCGGGGTGCTCGTGACCGCGGGAGCTGACGGCATCGTCTTCTTGATGTATGGGATGGACAGTGTCTACTTCGAGCCGGAAGGGGGTTCTATCAACTTTGCGCCGGGCTTGTTCCATGACTACTCGTTCCAGTCCACGGACATGGAGACGTACGATTTTTACCTCGACGGGCAACTCGCACGCACCGGACACTTCATTGGCCCGTGGTCTCGTTCTGGAATCTGCTGGGGCGACGTCACTGAAGGCGATAGCAGCATTTCGACCTTCGACTATGTTCGGTTCGGGATCGTTCCCGAGCCGGCTTCTGGGCCTGCGTTGGCGCTCGCAGGACTGGCGGCTACGCTTGTGAGGAGCCGCCGACCAGGGAGAGGCTATCGTGAGATGGTGTAAGGTCGTGCTGCTGTTGCTGCTTGGCCCCCTCGTGGCCCGGGCCGACTATTGGATTTCGTACGAAGCAAACGACTGGCCGGAAAACGAGGGCTGGGACCGCTGGGTGTATGGCGGCGGGGCGCAGCGGTCGCTCGTGGATGGGACGCTTGTCTTGGACGGACGGGCAAGCATCGATATCGCCGACATTTATCGTATGGACATCCCGGCCCCCCCGGGTGGCGGACAGGCGTTCACCGCGCAGTGGCGTCTGCGAGTGAGCGATTTGACCGGGTACGACGATCCGGCCGTGCGAGTGTCGTGGGAACCACAAGGTGCTGTGGTCTTGGCGTACACCGAGACCGGGATCTACAGCGTATTGGAAGGGGCTTGGATCGCGGGTTTTGAGCCGGGCGTGTTCCACGAGTACGTGTTTGTGACGCCCGACACGTCCACGTACTCGCTGTATATCGACGGGCAACTGGTCTACGCAGGATCTTTCGTCGGGCCATGGAATGAGTCCGTAGTCCAATGGGGAGACGGAGTCTTGGGGGCCAGCAGCCTTTCTGAGTGGGACTATGTGCGGTTCGGCGTACCCGAACCGGCTACGGGGCTGTTGCTGGGGTCCGCAGTCCTGGCAGCAAACACGTTAAGGACCCGCCGACCAGGGAAAGGCTATCGTGAGATGGTGTAAGGTCGTGCTGCTGTTGCTGCTTGGCCCCCTCGTGGCCCGGGCCGACTATTGGATTTCGTACGAAGCAAACGACTGGCCGGAAAACGAGGGCTGGGACCGCTGGGTGTATGGCGGCGGGGCGCAGCGGTCGCTCGTGGATGGGACGCTTGTCTTGGACGGCCGCGCGAGCATTGATATCGCCGACGTTTACCGCATGGATATTCCAGCCCCGCCGGGAACCGGTCAGATCTTTACCGCGCAGTGGCGTCTGCGCGTGAGCGATGTGGCCGGATACAGCGACCCAGTGCTCATCGTGTCATTTTCCCCAACGGGCGCTGTGGTCCTGCGCTACAGCGAAGAGGCAGTTTACAGCACGCTCGAGGGGGCCTGGATCGCCGATTTCCAGCCGGGTGCTTTCCACGAATATCTTCTCGTCACAACTGATGTGGTCACCTACTCGCTCTACGTCGATGGGGCATTAGCGCATTCGGGAAACTTCGTAGGCCCGTGGAGTGAATCGGTAGTCGAATGGGGAGACGGCGTCCTGGGAGCTAGCAGCCTGTCCGAGTGGGACTATGTGCGGTTCGGCGTACCCGAACCGGCTACGGGGCTGTTGCTGGGGTCCGCGGTCCTGGCAGCAAACACGTTAAGGACCCGCCGAACAAGGAGGTGCTGCGATGAGATGGTGTAGGTGGGTTCTGCCTGTGATGGTGGCAGCGGCGCTGTCCGGGCAGGCATCGTCAGAAGTGGTGGTCCGCGAGTGGAGCGGCCATTACCAGCGCGGCGTCCACTATGACGTCATACCGCCGTCGATCATTACGATCTACGTGTACCACGCAGGTTTCGTCTACGACTTCGAAGCGTACGACAACTCGACACCGCCGCCATACGGGCCCGCGACGATCCAGGCCATCGTGCCAGGCGGGGGCTTTACGGGGATCGTCGAGCTGAAGGTTGTCGGGCACGAGGACCGCGAGTACGGGGCGGAGAACGTCGATCAGATCTTCTTTGACTACGACCAAGGCAAAAGAGCCGTCATAAAGGCGTTCAAGATCCACGGAACCCTGGGCACCGTGGCGGGTACGGAAAATCGCGTATTCAGCATTGAAGGCGACTTTTCGGCCGCGAGCATTGCCCGGCCCTTCCGCGTCTTCGCCGGCCTGCTGGCCAACGTGACCGTCACCGGCGACGTGCCCGAGGCAGCGCTTCTGCAAATTGGCAAGCTGGACGACCCCTACGCGATCACAATTGGCGGCAATTTGTTGGGGGACCTGATCTTCCACAATGACGTCTGACTGTGGTGCACCATTTCCGGCACCGTGAGTGTCGGCGGAAATGCGCGGAATATCAGCATCATGAGCGCCACGGACGGAGGCGGCTTCCAAGGGCAAGTGTACATCGGCGGTAATCTGCTGGGCCTGCTGGAGGTCGTGGGAAACGAATTAGCTGGACCCGGCATGGTCGCGTCTTCCGGCCTGATCCAAATTACTGGCGGCATGCCCGATGACAGCCAACTGCAAGTGGAAGGTGATGTTCAGGGCACGTTGAACTCCGGCACGCTGGCCGGCGACATCCACGTCGGCGGCGATCTGTACGGGACGATCGTCGTGACAAACTCCGTCGAGCCGTCCGGTTTGATTGAGATCGCTGGTGACATGTGGTACCTGAGTCTACTCCAGGTGGGGGGTCACTTCAGGGGCCAGGCGAACATGAGTGCGCTGGAGGGCGCGATCCACATCGGCGGCGACATGTCGGGCTTGATCGATGTGTTGTACTGCATCGGCGACCCGGGGCACATTCGCGTCAACGGCGGGTTCCGGCCCTACCCGGGCGGCCCGGCGCCGCGGATCGAGGCGTTCGACATGGGATCGCCAAGGTCGTATATCACGTTCGATTATGATTGCAGCGGTGATCCCTGGGCTTTGGGCGCGCAGGTCGTTTTCCATGCCGACCCCTGCCCGTACACGCACAATACGCCCAGCGCCAGAGTCTGGCACTGCGTGCACTGTTTCGCAGACATGAACAATGACGGGAGCATCAACTCGGCGGATGGCACGCCGCTCGGCACAGGCCCATTCTTCCTGGCGCTGAATGACCCGCCCCAATACGCCCTTAACTTCGCGGGCCTGGGCGAGGCTAATCCGGACTGGAACCCGAATGATCCACAAGCCGTCCCGAGGTTCTTGAATGGCCCGGTGCTGTTCCACGGAAACTGCAACTGCGACGCCCTTTTCAATTGGGACGATGAACCGGACTTTCTGCACCTTGTATCGACCCACGCCTGTGTGAACGGGTGTATCGGGCGAGACGCGCTCGAGCGCGTCACTCCGGACGAACTGGCCACGGAGATCGTCGCCACCGTTGATCCGGCTATTCTGCCCGATGCGCCAGCACTCATGCAGGAGACCATCGCACTCTATGAGGGCGAACCCGAACCGCAGGCCTACTGGCAGGCGGTGAAGGACAACATCACGCCCTAGCGGTGGGCGGTTGTAACAGTTGCGTCATCGTCGTTGCACCTGTGCCCCCCTCAGTGCGACCGCGCTTGCGGGTGGCGCCTCTTTTGCAAGAGCGACTTGGCGTTTTCCAAGAACTGCACCATGCGAATGGCCAAGCCGATGCCCTTCGGGGAGACACGCTGGGTGGCCATGACGCGGGCGATGGTGGCGGCGTCGCGGGTGAAGAGCCCGGCGGGGCGCATGGGGTCTTAGCCCCTGGCCCTGCCGTGGGGCGGCGTTTCTAATCTTGACCGCAACTTCTAATGGGCACCGTCTAATAATGGGCAGTAGCCTGCGAATAGAAGGACAGGGCGGCTCGCAACGGCGGACCGAGTCCGGCGCGCCGGGCGAGGTGCCTGTACCCTGTTTCGCCGCTCAGAGGAGGCCGTGGATGACCGTGGAACATCGCTCACGTCGCCGCCGGGCACTTACGGGGGCGGCACTGGTTGCCGTCGGCAGCCTGGGTTTGGCGGCGCTGCCGCTGACGTCGCGGCTGCCGTTCGCGAGCGACGGGGTGGTGTTCTCGCTGGTGTTCGCGCTGACGGGGCTGATGGGGATTGGGGCCACACTGGCGGTGTTCAACCTGAAGCAGTCGTGAGTTCGCCGTCGGCGTGGGTGCCCCACACCTGGGTGGTGCGGGCATCTTGCCCGTCCCTGAACGGGCGGGGACGCCTGTACCACCGGGACGTGGGGCACCCGCAGCGTAAGTGGGGGAACCGTCGTCCTGGGCCGGATTTCGGATAGACTCTGCCCGCGTTGGAGGAGGTCTATGCCGACCAAACCGCGAATCCGTCGGCGCGCGGGGTCAGGTCGCGTCGCCCGGCCTTACGTCCTGGAGCGTGTCGCAGTCCTGGCGCGGAACCTGTGGTGGACGTGGAATCCGGACCCACAGCGGCTCTTTGCGGCCCTCGACCCGGTTCTGTGGGAAGCCACCAACCACAACCCCATCGCGGTTCTGGGCAGCCTGTCGCCAGAGCGCCGTGCTACGCTACAGGAGGACCCCGCGTTTGCAGCACTGCTGCGTGACTGCGAGCGGCAACTCGCGCACTACCTCAAGGCCCGAACCTGGTTTCAACGCACCGCGACGCTGCGGCAGAAGCGCATGCGCGTCGCGTACTTCTGTGCGGAACACGGGCTGCACGAGTGTCTGCCGCAATACGCCGGCGGCCTCGGCGTGCTGGCCGGTGATCATCTCAAGTCGGCCTCCGACCTGGGCGTCCCGCTCGTCGGGGTTGGCCTGCTGTATCGCAGCGGCTATTACCGCCAGGAATTGCGGCCGGACGGCGCGACGCGGGCCGTTTACCCGCGCTACGACTTTGGCCGGCTGCCGATCAGCGACACCGGACGACGGACCGCTGTGCCGCTGGGCCGTCGCGAAGTGCACGTGAAGATCTGGCAGGTTCAGGTCGGTCGCGTGCCGCTGTACCTGCTCGATACCGCTGTCCCCGAGAATCCGCCGCGCGACCGCGCCATCACCGAGCGGCTCTATGGCGGCGACGCGGAGACACGCCTTCAGCAAGAGATCGTGCTGGGCATCGGCGGCGTGCGGGCCTTGCACGCCCTCGGCGTCCGCGCCACGGTCTTTCATTTGAATGAGGGGCATGCGGCGTTTTGCACTTTGGAGCGACTGCGTCAACGGTTGGCACAAGGGCAGCCGTGGCCGCAAGCGGTCATACACGTGCGCTCGACCGGCGTGTTCACGACGCACACGCCCGTGCCGGCCGGCCACGATCGCTTTCCCGCGTCGCTCATACGCCGGTATCTGGGGCCGCTGCTCGATCGGGCTGGAATCGCGCCGGCGGAGTGGCTCGGTCTGGGCCGCGAGAACCCGCGTGACCGCCGCGAGCCCTTCTGCATGACCGTCTTGGCGCTGCGTCTGAGCGGCCGCTGCAACGCGGTCTCCAAGATCCACGGCGCGGTCTCGCGGCGAATGTGGCTGCGCGTGTTCGCCGCGGACCAGCCGGCGAAGGTGCCGATCACCCACGTGACCAATGGCATTCACACGGCGACTTGGCTCGCGCCGGAGATGCGGTCGTTGCACGACCGCTACCTCAGGCCGCGCTGGGTGGGCGCTGCGCCGACGGACAACTGCTGGCAGCGGGTGGGCCGCATTCCGCCGGCCGAGCTCTGGGCGTTGCGGAACCTGCTTCGCCGCAGGCTCGTCCATTTCATTCGGCAGCGGCTGGTGCAGCAGATTCAGCGGCGCTGCGCGCCGGTAAGCGAGCTGATCGCCGCCTGTCAGACCTTCGATGAGCACGCGCTGACCATCGGCTTTGCACGGCGGTTTGCGACGTACAAGCGTGCCCCGCTCATCTTCCGCGACGTGCGGCGGCTGGCGCGCATTCTGGGGGACCCACGCCGGCCCGTGCAACTCGTGTTCGCGGGCAAGGCTCATCCCGCAGACCTGGCCGGGCAAAGGTACGTGCAGCGGGTTTACCAGTATGCGCGGCAGGCGGGTCTGCGCGGCCGCGCGGTGCTGCTCGAGGACTACGACATACAGGTCGGTCGCGTCCTGGCCGCCGGCTGCGACGTGTGGCTCAACAATCCGCTACCGCCCCAGGAGGCGTCGGGCACCAGCGGGATGAAAACGCCGCTGCACGGCGGGCTGAACTGCTCCATTCTCGATGGTTGGTGGGCCGAGGCGTACAACGGCCGGAATGGCTGGGCCATCGGCGACCGGCGGCGCGGGCGCACGCGCGCCGAGCAGGACGGGGAGGATGCGGAGGCGATCTATCGGCTGCTGGAAAGCGCGATCGTACCGCTGTTCTATGAGCGCGATCGAAACGGCGTGCCGCGCCGCTGGATGCGACGCGTGATCGCGGCGATGAAGACCATTGGCGGCCAGTTCAACACACACCGAATGCTGGCGGAGTATGTTGGGGTGTATTCTTCGCTGGTCGAGTACAGGCGTGATTAGGGTGCGGCGGTGGGCGGACGGAGCTGGTGGCTACTTTGGACCCATCCGTGGGGCAGGCGCCGGGCGACTTCGCGCGCGCTGCTGGTCGTCCCAGTCGGGGTGCTCCGTTCGGAGAAAGCTCGTGAGCATGCGGCGGGCGGACAGAAACAGCTCGTTCGCGATTGCCAGGCGCTCCGCACCGGTCTTCTGCCGCAGCACGGCGGCGAGGGCGACCCACATGAATCGCCATCAGAGACGGCTCCTGCGTGTGGATGCAGCCCATCATGGGGGCGTAGGGGATCGTCTCCCGAATGTGCTTCAACCCGCAAATCCACGCCACCGTGCGTTCGACGCCCAGACCGAAGCCGCCGTGCGGGGGCGTTCCGAAGCAACGCAGTATGCCACGCACGCGTCACGAGGGTCCACTCTCCTGCGCGATCCGTGCCAGCACCGCGTCCCAGACGTCGGTTAGTCCAAGTTGCGCCGCCCAGCGGCTGATGTACTCGCGGTCAACCCGGTCGGCGCTGATCTTCAGGACGCCCGCGATGTCGCGCAGGTGCTTCTCCGAGCCGCCGGCGGCGTAGTACTCCAGTTTTTTGATGATCACGTCTTCGGGCGCCGCGAACGTCGCCTCGAAGTCGGGCCCTGGACGGGCACGCACGGCGCGACCGAAGCGGCTGCGCTCGAACGCCGTGTCGGGCGGAACCATGAAGTCGACCTTAAGGCCCCCCCCGGCGTGGATCAGATTGAACTGCCCATGCGTCGCGATCGCCTCACGAACGCTCTGCTCATCCAGATAGAAGTCCGCCGGCGGGAACGCTCGGCAGAACTCCGCCGCGCGCGCCGCCGGCAGGCGGACGACGATATCGATGTCATTCGTGAAACGGGGCTCGCCGTAGAAGATGGTCGCCATCGACCCCGTCACCAGATACGGAACGCGCAGTCGCTCGAGCACGGCCGTCACGAATCGCAGTAGCTCAGGTTGATCCATGGGACAGCCCAAGCGGGTGCCAGGCCGGAGAGCCTTAGATCGATCCATGGGACAGCCGCCGAGCGACCTCGCGCGCGACTCGCCGGTCGTCCCATTCGGGGTGCTCCGTCCGCAGGAAGCTCGTGAGCATGCGGCGGGCGGACAGAAACAGCCCGTTGGCGATCGCCAGGCGCTCCGCGCCGGTCTTTTGCCGGAGCACGGCGGCGAGGGCGTCATCGACGACTTCGATCTGTCCGCGGTCGAGGCGCATGGCATGTCACTCCGCAACGCCATTATAACGGGTGCCTGGACCGCGCGGGTGGGAGAAGTGCGCGGACGCGGCGGCCGCGCGGGCTGTGCGACACGTCACGGGTAGATGCGGCCCATCATCCGCGCGTACGGAATCGTCGCCCGAATGTGCTTCAATCCGCAAATCCACGCCACCGTGCGCTCCACGCCCAGCCCGAGGCCGCCGGTCCGTTCATCTATTCGCGGGATCTGCCGGGGAGCCACTTAAGGACCGTACGCCGGGTCGCGTGCTCAAACTCCTGAAACGCAGGTAGCTCCCGCAGCGGCCGGAAGTCCTCGATCAGTTCGGCGACACGCTGCCCCCGTTGGCTCACTTCGCGTTCGAACCTGCTGCGCCGCCGACCGCGAAACGCGGTGGCCTGCAACAGCAGGCTCCGCAGCATCTGCTTGGGATCTGGGATGGACTCGACTGTCGGGAGTGCTGGCATCGCGAGGGCATGGGTACCGTTTGGGTTCCCGGCGGCGGTCCTTATTGCGCGTTGATCGATAAGAAGCCAAGCCTCCGTCATCCGGACGGGCACGACACACACGTGCGGCCCCGCGCCGCTGGGAAGCGCCTGCTCGACTTCCCGCACGCGGTCTTGTCGTGTGCTGGTTTCCGCATCGCGGTGCACAAAGAGGATGTCGCAAGGGAACAGTTCGAGCGCCCGTGCGATTTTTTCGGCAAGGGTGGAAGGGGGATCGTCGAGCGGGCGTGGATCGAAGAATTGTGGCACGAGGGCACGGCGGCGCACATCTTCGAGCTGAAGCAGGAGCCAAGCGAGGATCGGCAAAAGCGCACGGTCGCCTGGACCGTCAGCGACCAGCGTGTACCGGAGTTCAAGGCCTGTCATGTCGGTGGCGAGAAGATCTTCAGCCAGAGCTGGCGTTGCCCTCGGGGAGTCGCCTGCCCCAGGTAGGCGCCCATCCGACCGCGCGCCATCGGGGCTGTTCCGTCGCGCAATGCAACGCGCCAACTGACTTCGGGCGCGTGGACCGCGGCCACGCGTCCCTGCTGTGCGCCCTCGGTGACGGAGACCTCGTCTAGGAAGACAAGTTCAACGCTCGGATCGCAGCACTGAAAGACCTCCGGCGAGTGTGTGTTGGTCACCACCTGTCGGAGAGGATTATCCTCATCGACGGGGCTGTTGGGATCCACCGAGATGTCGCGCAGCAGCTCAACGATCGCGGGAATCCTCGTCGGATGAATTCCGTTTTCGGGTTCCTCAAGGCAAGTGATCCCGCGGACTTCCGGGTCCAAGCCGAGCGTGGACAGGACGAGAAAACGGAGCGTCCCGTCCGAAAGCGACTTGGCCGGACGGAATACGCCGTCAGCGCCTTTTACCTCCAGAGTCAAAGTCTCCGTTTTGGAATCATCGCGTATCCGGAGTTCGCGAATGCCGTCGATGAGGTTGGCCAGGCGGTTGGCCAGCTCCGCGGTCACAGCACCGCGAGACTTTTCCTGCTGCTCCAGACGATAAATGGCGCCCGGTAAGTTCGCCCCGCGAGGGCTGATGACACGGTCGTCCTGGTAGAACGACGGGGCCCGCATAGCGGACGGTTCGAGTAGCAACGTCCGCCAGGATTCCATCTCGCGGTGTACGGCAAGGATGGTCGGAAAGTCACTGGACGCCATTCCGCCGAGCGTGGTGCGTGACGACTTTGGCGCCGGCACTTTCCTGCCGCCATGCCCTTCCTGGTGTGCTTGTATGACGGGGCCTGAATCCTCGGCGCGGGTCGAGATGAACGGCACGCCGGCCCGCCTGCCGGAGATGCAGGAGTCCTTAAACTCCTTGCTGGCCGGGAAGCCGAGGCTGCCTTTCGCCTCTAGTTGCGTGATTGGCTCCAGTGACTCGCGCACCAATTCGAGGCGCTCCGTGCCGTTGGCGGCGTCAAGACGGAATGCGACGGTGTACCGCAGCGTCGATATCGACGACTGTGCCTGGACGCCGAAGTCGTCCTGCACGTCGCGCTCGACGATCAGCTCGGCCGTGAAGCACATTTCCGGTGCGTGAAAATCCCCAAACGTTGTGAAGAGCGAACGCGGCTCAGCCGACCGGCCCTTGGTTTCGCGCAGCAGCCGGACCGCTTCCATGATCGGTTGCTTCGTTAAGAGGTGAAGGAAGGCAATTGCGTCGAAGAGGTTCGACTTGCCGGCGCCGTTGGGCCCGGCCACGCACGTGAACGGGCCAAAGCGCATGTCGACGTCGAGGAGGTTCTTGAAGCCCTGGACCTTCAGCCTCGTCAGCACTTTCGTTCTCGATTTTCAGGCGCCGACCTACCTCAACCGTGAGCTTGGCCGGTCCGTATTCTACGCCAATCAGGCCCTCGTGTGCACCACGCTCAGCCCGGGATAAGTCGATCAAGGGTAGATCCGCCCCATCATGCGCGCGTACGGAATCGTCTCCCGAATGTGCTTCAACCCGCAAATCCAGGCCACCGTGCGCTCCACGCCGAGCCCGAAGCCGCCATGCGGGACCGTGCCGTAGCGGCGGAGGTCGAGGTACCACTCGTAATCGGCGGCGTTCATGCCGTCCTCTTTGATCCGCTCGAGTAAGGCGTCGAGGTCGTCCTCGCGCTGCGAGCCGCCGATGATCTCGCCGTAGCCTTCCGGCGCCAGAAGGTCGAGGTTGTTTACGACACGGGGATCGTCGGCGTTGCGTTTCATGTAGAAGGCTTTGCAGGCCCGCGGGTAATGCGTGACGAACACGGGCCGGTCGTGCAGGCGGGCGATGATGGTCTCGTCGGAGCCGCCGAGGTCGCCGCCCCACTCGAAAGCCGCCGCCAGCTCCATGTGCTTGGGAATGTTGCGGACGGCCTCCTCCTGGTCCGCCAGCTCGTCGCGGGCGTCCAGAAGCTCCTGGGCCAGCTTGTCCGCCTTCCATTCCTTGATGCCGGGCGCCGCCCGCTCGGCCTCCTTCCCGGCGATCGTCTGCTTGAGCTCCTCGACGCGGGCCTTGGCGCGCTCCAGGTCCTGCTCAAACGTCCGGCGGGTCTGGTCGCTGCGCAGAATCTCCGCCGCCTGCGAGTACGTGATGCGGTAGAACGGCTTCTGGATCGCCTCGAGCTTCGCGATGTCCCGGCCTAACAGCTCCAGCTCCGGCCGCCGCTCGTGCAACACCCGTTGCACGAGGTCGTATACGAAGTCCTCGGCCAGCGCAGCGACGTCGTCGAGGTCGGCGTACGCGATCTCCGGCTCGACCATCCAGAACTCGGTGAGGTGCCGGCGGGTCTTACTCTTCTCAGCCCGGAAGGTCGGCCCAAAGCAGTAGACCTTGCGGTGGGCCATCATCGCCGCCTCGACGTAAAGCTGCCCGGTCTGCGCCAGGTACACCGGCTCGCCGAAGTAATCGACCGCGAACAGCGTCTGCGCCCCCTCGCCGGCCGCCGGCGCGAAGATCGGCGTGTCGATCAGGATGAAGCCGTGATCGTTGAAGTACCGCCGGATGCCGTCCACGACCGTGTGCCGGAGACGGAGAATGGCCCACTGCCGCTGGGAGCGGAACCACAGGTGGCGGTTCTTCATCAGGAAGTCGGTGCCGTGCGCTTTGGGCGTGATCGGGTAGCCGGCCGCATTCTGCACGACGCGGAGGCCGCTGACGGCCAGCTCGTGGCCGCCGACGCTGCGCTCTTCGGCCCGCACCACGCCGGTAACGCAGAGGGACGACTCCTGGCCGAGGCGGCGGGCGGTCTCGAACGCCGCGGGCGGGACGGCGGTTTTCTCGAGGACGCACTGGCAGAGACCCGTGCCGTCGCGGAGCACGAGAAAGAGCAGCTTGCCGCTCGACCGGCTGTTGTACAGCCAGCCACTGAGCGTTACCGTTTGTCCGACATGATGAGCCAGTTCGGCAATCGTGGTAGCGGTCGCCATCACACGCGTTCCTTTCCGCACGATCGGGCATTGAAAAAGGGGACCGGCACCTCGTGGGTGCGCCCTGCGAATAGACCGACGCGGGGCCGGCTCGGAGCCAGTCCCCTTTTTCAGCGGGGCGATAGTTTACGGCTTGGACCGGTAGAGAGGGAACAGGGGACAGCGCGGGAGCCGCGGGCCGGGCGTCCGTTCCTGGCGCGCGCGTGCCGGCTGACCGGGTTCCTGGGCACGGGCGTGGTCCCCATAGCGCTATGCCTACTACTCGCGGGCTGCCACCCACCCGGGCCGCCGACGGTGAGGATCGCGCTCGGCGGAGCCCAGATTCCGGTGGAGCTGATCGAGTCGTGGCTGCACGACGCGCAAACGCGGGGCTTCCTCGTCACCCAAGTCTCGCCCGTGTACCTGTCGCAGCACGGTTTCGAGAACCTGGCCCGCGGCGATTGCGACCTCGCCTGCACCGATCGGACCATCGCGCCGCGCGAGCTGGAGCAGTTCGGCGAGCGCGACGTGCAGGCGCGGCGAGTCGCCTTTTATGGCTTCGCGCTGTACGTCCATCCCGACAATCCGCTGGACGCGATCTTCGCGAAGCACGTCCGCCTGATCTACCAGAAGCGGATCAAGGACTGGGCCGAGCTGGCGGGAGACGAGATCCCCGAGTTGCAGGGTCCGATTGACCTGTACGGGCCCGGCAAGAGCACGCGGGGCGGCATGGTGCTGAGCCCGATCGCCAACATCTGGTTTGCGGACCCGACCTGGCAAGTGCTCGGCAGCGACGCGGAGATTGTGGCCAAGGTGGCGGAAGACCCGCTCGGCCTGGGTTTTGCCAGCATCGGGTTTGAGGGGGAGGGCGTGCGCTATCTCGGACTGCGCATGGAGCGACAGGCGCCGCCGGTGTTTCCGTCGCTGGAGGCCGTCGAGTCCGAGCGTTACGGGCTAGCGAAGCTGATCTACGTGTACTACATCGATCCGCCGAGTCCCGCCATCCAGGCCGTGCTGGACTACCTCTTCAGCGACGATGCCCGCCGGGCGATCGAAGCCACCGATCTCTGGTCAGTCCCGCAGGACCGGTCCGCCGTGCCGCCACCGCAATGAACGCCCCGCTGCATGTCCGCACCCTGCGCATTCATCGGCTCGCCATCCCGATGCGCATTCGTTTTGAGCACGCGGCGGCGGTTCGCGAGACGGCGGACCCGATCATCGTGGAGCTGGCCGGCGGCGCGCCCTATGCCCATCAAGTCGGGTATGGGGAGGCGCTGGCGCGGCCTTACGTGACGGGCGAGACGCCCGAGTCGGTCAGCGAGGACCTCACCAACCTGTTCGCACCGCGCCTGAGCGGTTTTCGCCCCGCCACGCTCGCCGACGCGCTGGAGTTCATTGAGGCCCTGCCGTATCAGGTGGGCGGACGGATCGTGACGGCGGCCCGCGCCGCGCTGGAGCTGGCATTGCTGGACTTGACGTGCCAGGTGTTCCGGCGCCGGCCGGCGGACGTCGTCGGCTGGATGGGGTTGCCGGCGTTTGGTGCGCCGGGTTGCCGGGCGACGGTGCGCTATTCGGGCGTGATCGTCGGCAGCACGCCGTGGAAGCTGAAGACGTTCCTGCGTGTGCAGCGTTTGTACGGCCTGCGGGACTTCAAGCTGAAGGTCGCGGTCGCAGGCTGGCGGGAGCGACTGCAATGGGCCCACCAGGTCCTGGGCAAAGCCATCGCGCAGCAGAGGGTCACCTTGCGCGTGGACGCCAACGGGCAGTGGTCGCTCACGGAGGCCAACGAAGCGCTTGGGGCGCTGGAGCGCTGCGGAGTGTGCGCGATCGAACAACCCCTGTCGGACGCCAATGACGCGGACCTCCCGTATCTCGCGGAGCAGACCCGCTGCGACCTGATCGCCGACGAATCCCTGCTGACCGTCAGTGACGCCCAGCGGCTGATCGAGGGCGGCGGGGTGCGGGTGCTGAACATCCGGATCGCGAAGAACGGCGGATTGCTGCCGGCGTTGCGCATCGCCCGGCTGGCACTGGCCGCCGGCCTGGACGTGCAGCTCGGGTGCCTGGTTGGGGAGACGAGTATCCTGAGCGCCGCGGGCGTCGCGTTCCTCGAAGCCTGCCCCAAGGTGCGGTTCGTGGAAGGAGCGTTCGGGCGATTCCTACTGCGAGCCGACGTGACCCGCCAGTCGGTGCGCTTCGGCTTCGGGGGTCGCGTGCGCCCGCGGCCGGGCTTCGGGTTGGGCGTCGCGGTCGATGGTGACGCGCTCGCCCGACTCGCGGCGGATGTCCCGCGCCTGCTGCAATTCTGACGCCGCCGGCTGTAGCGGCCGGCGGCTCGCCGGCCGTGGGTAGCGGCCATCGTCCCCGTCGGCCGTTCGTCCCCTCCGTCCCGCCCCACTGCCCCCTCGATCCCTTGATCCCTTTCTTCCCGTCCTTTCGTGCCTCCGTGCCTCGTCGCCTCTTGCTCCTCAATCCCCCAATCCCTCAGTCCCTAGCCCAATTCCGCCCGTCCCCGCCATTCTCTCCGTCATGCGAGCCAAACAACCGCGGGTCCGGAAGCCGGAATCACGACGCGAAATGAGCATGTCCCCGGATTCGTACGATTACGAATCTCGCTTGACTGGGGCGTTCCGTTGGAACATGTTAAGTACGTCGCAGGGCACGTGGACCCGCGAACGACGCGGCTTTACGACCGCCGGAAACGGCAGGTCACACGGAACATCGCGTAGCGAATCTCAATTTGAGGCGTTTGATTTGAGTAACGCGACCCGACAAAAAGCTCCACTTCAGACCCCCGATTCGGGCTCGCGCCGCGTGTTTCGTTGGGAACGCCAACTTCAGACCAGTTTCCAGACCAATGCAGACCGCTCGTTGTGGTGCCGCCTGCCCAAGGTGTCCCTGGAGCTTACGTTTCGAGAAAGCACTTGCTCGAATGGCCGTGCGGACCTGGTGTGGGCAGGTATCGCAGCCCATCGGCCCCGCCGTCGGCAGAAGAAAGTCTCTCTCCTGCTTCGTCAGCCGACCTGCAGTCGGATTCTGGCCGAGTTGAAGCCGAGGGCCGCCCGGACGGAGGCCTTTCTTGCTCGGCGAGCGGCCGTCGCTCAACCGACGTTCCGCCACTGGATGCGTCGCCTCATGGCATCCGGTCTAGTCCGCGAGGCCGCCCGAGCACGATATGTTCTTGGTTCTTCCTTTCCGGGTACGGACGTCGAATTCTGTGCGTTCGAGTTTAAGCTCAACGACTGGAAGCGTGCTTTTTGCCAAGCTCTTCGCTATCGCACTTTTTCACACCGTGTATTTGTCGTCATGCCCGTGAACATGCTCGATAACCTGACTCGTCACGTGGACCGGTTCAGACGATTCAATGTGGGCCTGATCGCTCATCGGGATGACGGCACTTCCGAGACACTCATGCGGCCGAAGAAACGTCTTCCAACCTCGCGGCCCAACTTCATTCGAGCTCTCGGGCACCTCATTGCCGCGGACTAGAGCTCTGCTCGCTCGCGGAAGATCTTCACCGCCTCGTTCCATTCGGTGAGATGGTCGCCGGTTGTGTTGCGGTCGAACACGACGCCGCTATTTTGCAGCATTGCGTACAGTGCGTTCGCCGACACGATATCGCCGGCAATCTTCTCCACGTCCGCGCCCTCTTCGCCGGTAAACTCAGCATCCAGTTTCGCCAGAGTCTCCCAGTGATGCAGTTCTGATAGGCGCTGGTTCCACGCCGACGACTCCGGGGACGCGGCCCTGCTAATCTCGTCGTCGAGCGGTACATCTGACAGCACGCTATCCAACTCTCCGACCTCCGCGACTTGTTCAAGTTCACTGAGCAGGACGGAATTCAACAGCGGACCAGACGCGTAGCGAAGCCGCGCCGGCCGGCCGCCCCCCTTCTGCTGAGTGAATGAGGTTCGATGGAAGCGACGCGCCGATTGTGCCCAACCTGAGCCAAAGGCCTTCGCCCCCGCAGACCGCAACAGCAAGCCGCAAAAATCGGTGTACCCCGCGACGATTTCGAAGCCGTTGATTTGTCCCAGAACGTGGGCCGCATAAAGTAGGTTTGCCAGATGGGCCGCCTCGAATCGCTGCGAGTACGTGCTCTCGGTGCGAGTGGGTATGAGATAGACCCCATGCACCTCCCAGGTCGTGACTTGGTCAAGAAAATCATCGACGAGCTGATTCGACGCGAAGGCGTGCTCGTCGATGAGAAAGGTCAGCAGCAGTGGTGGGGCCTCCTTCAAACCCGCATGGTAGGTTAGGGAGGCGTCTGCCAGATTCAACGCGATTTGAAACCAGCGGTCCTCAAAGCTTCCCACGTAGACCGACGGCGAGATGAGCCGGTCCACACCGAGACCGACCTGAAAGTCGAGAGTACTCTTGCTGTATTGCTGAAGCCGCTTCGCGCCTACGAAGTCCGCCGCGACGCGGCCCGCCTTGTAATAGGGGTACTGCGGCAAATACCGGTCTCGCGGGGGAACGAAGGTGCTCACGTAGAATTGCGGGTCCACCAACAGCGTAATGGCCTTTGAAAGCAACCGAGCTTCAGCGATTGCGGCCCTTAGATTGTCGGGCTGCTCATTGCGGGCCGCGAAAATGACGCCATCCAGTGACCCGTTGCCTACGGCTTCAGTCAGCTTGTCGGATTTGCCGTGTCCGTGTTGCGCGTAGAGAGCCATCAAGCGACTCCGAGACCTCTTAGGGCCGTTACGAACTGCTCGATTTTCCGATAACGCAGGTGTGGGGCCTTGCCCAGCAATCGCAAGATAATGTCATCAAGTCCCGCGGGAAGGCCAGGCTGAATTGTGCTCGGTGGTTGCGGGCGCTGGTTCAGAATGCGGGCGAAAACTTGATGGGACGTCTCGCCCGCCGTCCAAAACGGATGCACGCCCGTGACAGCCTGGTACATCGTGACGCCCAAGGAGAACAGATCCGACCGAAAATCCATGACGCTTCGCCGATTGGTGTAATCGAATCGCTCTGGCGGGAAATACGGCACCGTCCCGACGAGGACGAAGCTCTGGCTGAGCGATTCGCCGACCACGTCAAAAGCATACCCCGCGTCAAGCAATACGTAGTCGCCGGAGGCTTTGCCGCGCACGATGTTGTGCGGCTTGATATCACGGTGAATCTTGCCGATGTCCCACAGCCCACGAATCGCGTCCGCCACATGCAGACCCAACCGAACAACCTCAAGCGCCGCGAGGTGCCGGTCACGCTGCAGAATCGCGGCGACATCTTCTCCATCCACGAACTCCTCGGAGAAGAACAGAAGCCGCTGGCCCTCGCACTCGCTCACGGTGAGACCGACCGGCCCCAGCTTCACCATATGAGGCGAGTCACAGTCTCGCATCGTCTCGACTTCGCGGGCCGCCCGTGCCTCGACTTCTGTTTGCGGTTCGGCGTCGCCCGTTAGCGCCGGGAGCAGGGCAAACTTGAGAGCAAAGGGTCGCCCGTCGATATCCCCGCAGAAAACCAGCTTCTGCCCGCCCTTGCCGATCGGTCGGACATTCGACGCGCCGGGCACAAGCCCGGCTACCTGCTCCAGCGTCAAACGAGGAAGTTCCGCCACGTTCAACTCCAAGTCGTAGACGCACCCATTTTCGCCGCGGACACTCCCGCCGCAAGCTCCCGCGTCTAGCCCCCCTGCTTTTTCTTCGCAGAATCGGCTCCGCCCGCAATAACTCGCTGAATTCCGCGGACACCATCCTGAATTCGGGAGAATTCGCGGGACGCGCACGGAAACAAGCCCACCTTGCCAGCCACGCCACGGGAATGCGGCCCGCGCGTGAGTGCTCACGCCTGGTCCCGCCCCGTACTCGAACCCAATCCAAAAACCCCAGTGGCTCCCGGTCGAAGCCTGTCCGCCGCGGCGGATCCCTCGGCGTAATCCACCGATCGCCCCTTGCCCGTTCCCACGTTCCCACTTTCCCACGTTCGCACGCCTTTTCCCGCCAATTCCCCACAAACTAAGAATCTCTCTGTGCCCCTGTGTCTTTGTGGTGAATACTCCCCTTGTGAGCGCGCCATGCCACGATTCTCCGCCGATCCACGTCGGCCACGGGGGGGCCGAACGCTACGGGGTCCGTCGCTCGCGCTTCGGGCTCTGTGTCTCTTGGCGCTCTCGGCGTCTCGGCGGTTGCCTTTCGCGGATGGAAGGTCCCGATAACAAAGACCGCCAACAGGGGGGGGTACGCGCGCTGGCCATCTTGGCGGCCTTCGCGTGGCGGGCCGGAAACGGGGTTGTCCCCGTCCGGCGAGACGACGGCCGCTACGAGGACGGCCGGCGAGGCGCACTACGGGGACGGTGCGGCGGTCAGGGGCGCGGTTTGGGTCGGCGGCCGGCGCCGTTCGGCGACCGAACGGGCGAGAGCTTGAACTCGGCACTGCAACCCGCCCGCGTGCAGCGGACCGACAATGTCGGCACCGCCGCGAACTCCTCCGGGTCGGTATTCAGCATCCCCAGCAACGTGGGCAGCAACGCATGGGCCGCATACACGCACAGGCCGGCCGGGAGCGTGGAGCTGATCGTGAAGACCTGCGGCGTGCCATCGCCGGCGGGACAGATGCCGGCCTTTGCGGGGCAAGCGCACGTCACTTGTATCGCCGGACGCGCGCCGTCTGGCGCGGCGGCTGCTTCACCAGCACGGGGTGCAACCCTGGGTTGCGCCTTCGAGCGCGGGGGCCGACTCGGGCGCGGTCGTGCGACGTCGCCGGGCGGCTCGGTGTCGAACACGATGACATCCTCACGCTGATCCATGGCCAGATTGGCCAGGGCATCGGCGCGTTCGTTTTCCTCACGCGGGACGTGCCGGACGGTCCAAGGCGACGTTTTGACGAGCAGCATCTGGACCTGCTGATAAAGCGGCGCCAGCTTCGCGCTCTTGACCTGGTATTCCCCCGTGAGCTGCCGCACGAGCAACTCGCTGTCGGAGTGAATCGTGATCGGGCGAGAGCCGATTTGCGCGGCCCGTTCGAGCGCGCGGAGCAGGGCGTGGTACTCGGCGGCGTTGTTCGTCTGGCGCCCGAGGTAGTAGCCGGCTTCGTAGAGCAGGCGTCCGGAATCGTCACGGATCACGACGCCGGCCCCGGCCGGCCCGGGGTTGCCGCGTGCCCCGCCGTCCACATGAATCATCAGGCCCACGTCGCCCCCCTGCGTCACGTGCCCTTGGGCATGTGGAGGATGCGGCCGCAATTGTCGCAGGTGATGACCTCGTCGCGGGTCAGGAGCGCGTTGGCGCGCTCGGCGGCCAGCGACATGTTGCAGCCCTCGCACAGGTACTCCTGCCGCCGCGGGTGCATTTGCACCACCCGGGCCATGACCTCGCCGTCGTAGCGCTCGGAAATCCGATTGAACAGCTCGAGGGCCTTGGCATCGAGGTCGCGGCCGGCCGCGGCGCGCTGCCGTTCCAGTGCGGCGAGCCGATCGGTGAAGGAGGTCTGGGCGTGGGCGACCTGGCTTTCGAGGGCCGCGACGCGCTGGGCCTCGTGCTGGACGGCCTCCTCGTGTTCGGCGACGGCTTTCTTCCGGGCCTCGACGGCGGCCAGGAGCTCAAACGCGCGGCTCTCGAGCCGGGTGACGTCGGCCTTCTCGTTGTTGAGCTGCGACAAGACCGCGGCGTACTCCTTGTTGGTGCGGACGGTGTTCAGGTTGTCGCGCAACCGGCTGATGTGGGCACTGCGGCTCTTCAAATCCACGTCCACGTCGTCCATCTGGACCTGGGTGCGCTTGAACTCCGCGCGTTCCGCGGCCAGGGTCTCCTCCGCGGCGCGGAGGCGCGCGGCCTGTTGCTTGACGTTGCGTTGACGGGCGGCCAATTGGCGGCGGATATCGACGACTTGAAGCTCGATGTCCTGAAGTGCCAGCAATGCGTCGAGCATCGCTCCCATTCACGCTCTCCGGCGGAAGTTCTCAAAGAACCGGGTACCGCGAATCACTTATTATCGTCGAACCCCGCCCCCGAGGCAAGCACCCGCGGAACGGCCGCGGCGTCTGGGGTCGGCGTCACGAAAAGGGGTAGGTTTACGCCGCGCGGGCCAAGGGGCGGG
>CAZWYT010000084.1:0-20756 GCA_964638325.1 uncultured Planctomycetales bacterium | reverse complement strand
CCCAAGGTCAGGGCCTTTGTCTTTACCCCTTAAGATGACGCTCACCCGCGCGACGGCGTTGGGTGATACGTCTCAGCGCGCACTGAAGGACCAACGGTCGCGGGTGCTTCGGCATTTGGAACGGGGCACCGAGTCGCGCATAGCCTTATAGAATCCCAAAGATGAAACGGAGGCAAGCCATGTGCGAGCTCGCAGCCAAGAAGTGCGTCCCATGTCAGGGTGGTGTGCCCGCGCTAACCCGCGCGGAGTTCAGCCCACTGCTCAACCAGCTCCGCGGGTGGGAGGTGATCGAGGACCACCATCTTCGCAAGAGCTTGGGCTTTCCGGACTTCCGGTCGGCGCTAGCTTTCGTGAATAGGGTCGGCGAGTTGGCCGAGAACGAGGGACACCATCCGGACCTGTACCTATCGTGGGGCAAAGTGGGCGCGGAAATCTGGACCCACAAGGTCGATGGGCTGACGGAGAGCGACTTCATCCTGGCCGCAAAGATTGACCAATTGCCCTATTCATAAGCGGGGTCGGCGGGCAGTGCGCGCGACTAAAAATCTTCGCTGCGCGTCCGATAATATGTGCACTAGTCGTTGCAGAATGGTTGAGGATTCGCATTGGGCCATTCCGGGCCCCCGCCGGCGCGAGGCGCCGCGTTGTGTGTCGCCGCAACTGTTCGGGGCGCGCCCTGTACAAAGAGCCTGGAGCCCGGCCGCCGGCCGCGTGCGGGACCCATTGGAGGCTGCCCGGTCGACGGCGCTTGGGAGAAAGACTTACCATGCTCGACATCGACCTGAGCTCGCTGAGCCCGGATGCGGTCGACGACGCCCTAGAGCGGCTGCGGGGCAATGGCGATGGGGAGTCTGAGATGCCCTCCACCGAGCTGATTCAGTTGTTGCAGACTGCGATCGAGCGCGAGGCGTCCGACCTGCATCTGGTGCCCGACTACCCGCCGATGCTGCGGATTCACGGCCAGTTGCGGCCAGCGGCAGAGACGGCGCTCGATGGCCAGCAGACCCGGCGCATGGTCGAGACCCTGTTGCCCGAGCGCTCGCGGGGGTTGATCGAAGAGAGCAAGAATATGGACTGCTCTGTCGCGCTGACGCACCGCGGCGGACAGGCCCGTTTCCGCGCGAGCGTCTATCTGGCTCAGGGCCAGTGGTGCGCCTGCCTCCGCCACATCCCGAACGAAATCCCCTCGCTCGAATGGCTCGGGTTCCCAGAGGACCTCGCGCAACGACTGATCGGCCACGGCAATGGGCTGGTCGTGATCACCGGCGTCACCGGGTCCGGAAAAACGGCGACGCTGGCGGCCCTCGTCCATTTGCTGCGGCAGAACACGAATAAACGTGTGCTCACCGTCGAGGAACCCATCGAGTACCTCCATCCGCCGGGCACCGGCGGGTTGGTCACCCAGCGGGAGGTGGGTCGCGACGTGGACTCGTTCGCCGACGGTCTCAAGCATGGCCTGCGCCAGGACCCCGACGTGATCCTGGTGGGGGAGATTCGCGACCGCGAGACGGCGCAGATGGCGATCAGTGCGGCGGAGACCGGGCACCTGATTCTGACGACGCTGCACACGCGGGATGCGAAGGGCGCGCTGACGCGGCTGGTCGACATCTTCCCGCAGGAGACGCAGGATGACATCCGCGGGCAGCTCGCCATGAGCCTGCGCTCGGTCGTCTGCCAGCATCTGCTGCCGCCGATCACTGAAGGCGAGAAGCGTGTCCTGGCGCTGGAAGTGCTGCACGTGAACCAGCAGGTGCAGGTGGCGATCCGCTCGGGCAAGATCGAGATGCTCGAGTCCGCGCTGCAAACGGGCAAGCGCGACGGCATGGTCACGCTGGATGACGACCTGCAGCGGCTGGTCAACGCGGGCAAGATCGCGCTCGACACCGCCCGCCGGTTCGCCAAGGGGCCGACCGCAATCACCGCTTCGACGAACGCGTGGACCTGATCAGGCCCGGGTCTCGTCCGGCGCGGGGACTTCCGCGGCGCGCCCCTGGGCGCGCGTGCTGATATAGCCCCAGATCGCCGGCATGATCGAGATCAGGATGATGGCCAGGATCACAAGCGAGAAGTGGTCCTTGACCACCTGGAAGTTGCCGAAGAAATAGCCGGCCCCCAGGCAGATCACGACCCACCCGATCCCCCCGATCACGTTGTAGGCCAGGAACTTGCTGTAGGTCATGGCCCCCAGGCCGGCGACAAACGGCGCGAAGGTCCGCACGATCGGGACGAACCGGGCGATGATGATCGTCTTTCCGCCATACTTCTCGAAGAACGCGTGCGTCCGATCAAGGTGCTCCTTCCTAATCCAGCGGGAATGGCGGCGCAGGATGTAGTCGCCCAGATACTTGCCGATCCAGTAATTCGCTGTATCGCCGAGGATCGCCGCCCCGCCGAGCAGCACGAACACGAGCCCCACGTTGAGCAAGTGTCGCGCCGCCAGAGCCCCGGCGGCAAAAAGCAGCGAATCGCCTGGTAGGAACGGCGTGAAGACGAAGCCAGTCTCGGCAAAAATGATGACAAACAGGATGGGATAGGTCCAGGCGCCATAGTCCTGGATGACGCCGTCGAGATGCCGATCGAGGTGCACGAATACATCGATGAGAAACTGCAGCATTTCCATGCGGGCATCCTACGTGGCCGCGCGGGATCACGCTACAGCGGCATGGCACCGGCGTCTCAGCGGCCGGCAGCACGCCTTCTACGGCCGGTGAGGCGCCGCCCGCTACAAATGGGGCGGAGCCCGGCTGCGGTAGCGCGTTTCCGGGCCGGAGGAGTATCGCCGAATCGGGCACGCTCACATAGAATCCGGCTCTTCGCGCGGAGAGCAGACGATGGAACAAGGCTGGGCATGGTGGATTGGGTTCAACCTCTTCGTTCTAGCCATGCTGGCCGTGGACCTGGCGGTATTTCACCGCCGGGCACACGAGGTCAAGCTCAAAGAGGCCCTGCTGTGGAGCGCCGTATGGATCTTCGTCGCGCTCCTGTTCAATTTCGGACTCTGGCGGGGCTGGCTCGGCTCGTACGTCCCGCACGAACGTCTGCACGTCGCCGCCAACTTCCTGACCGGCTACCTGGTCGAGAAATCACTCAGCGTTGACAACCTGTTTGTGTTCGCGGTGATCTTCACCTATTTCGCGGTGCCGGCGACCTACCACCACCGGGTCCTCTTTTACGGCATTCTCGGCGCCCTGGTCTTCCGCGCGATCTTCATCTTCGGCGGGCTGTGGCTGATTCAGCAGTTCCACTGGACGATCTACGTTTTCGGCGCTTTTCTGATCTTCACCGGCATCAAGCTCGGCGTCACCAAGGACAAGGAGATCCAGCCGGAGAAAAACCCGGTCGTGCGGCTGATGCACGCCGTCCTGCCCATCAGCCCGTCGTATGTCGGAGGCAGCTTCGTGGCGCGGGTCGACGGTCGCCTCATGGCGACGCCGCTGCTGCTCGTGCTGGTCTTCCTGGAGGTGACGGACGTGATGTTCGCGCTGGACTCGATTCCGGCCGTGATCGGCATCACGCACGACCCCTTCATCGTCTACACGTCCAACGTTTTTGCGATTCTTGGTCTGCGCGCGTTGTACTTCGTGCTCGCCGCCGTCATGCGCATGTTCCGGTACCTGTCGTACGGTCTGGCCGTATTGCTCGTGTTCATCGGCTGCAAGATGGTTGTCGAGCCGCTGGTCCATAAGAAGATGCCACCGGCCACGTCGCTCGGGATTGTCGCCGTCATCCTGACCGTGGCGATCGTCGCATCGTGCCTAGCTGCGCCGAAGGAGACGCCACGGTCCAGGGAGCGACCGACGCCACCTGGAAGCTAGCGTCGGCCGAGTTGGGCGAAAAAAGGTGTCAGGAACCTTTTGTGCCCAGCACCCAAAGGGCCGCTCTGCGGCAAAAGGTTCCTGACACCTTTTTTCGCGCTGGCGTTCAAGTCACGAAGTCGTTTTGAGCAAACGAGTTGCGACACACGAGCGCCCGGCAGGCTTGACGCTGTGAAACGCGCGCTTAAAATAGTCGATTGAAACATAGGCTTTGCAAGAGCCCCCGCGATGAGCGACCCGCACACCCTGGACACGCGCCACCGCCTGCTTGAGGCCGGCGGCGGGGTTTTTGCCGAGTGCGGCTATCGCCGGGCCACAGTCCGCGAGATTTGTCGTCGGGCTCAGGCCAACGTCGCTGCCGTCAACTACCACTTTCGGGACAAAGACGGGCTCTACGTTGCCGTCGTGCGGGAGGCCCACCGTGCGGCGCACGAGAAGTACCCGGCCACGCTTGACCTGGGGCCCTGTGCCACGGTCGTGGAGCGTTTGCAGGCGTTCGTGCGGAGCTTCCTGCTGCGGCTGTTCGATCCGGGTCGTCCAGCGTGGCACGGGTTGCTGTTGGCGCGGGAGATGGTGGAGCCGACCAAGGCGCTGGACGAACTGGTCGAGGAGTCGATCCGCCCGCGCTACGAGCTGCTGCTGGGGATCGTGCGTGAGTTGCTGGGGCCCGAACAACCCGAGGACCAGGTGTGGCTGTGCGCCAACAGCATCATCGGTCAGTGCATGCACTATCACCACGCCCGCCACGTGTTGGCCCGCTTGAGTCGCCAACCGCCGCGGGACATGCGTTCCGTCGAACGCCTGGCGGAGCACATCGTGCAATTCTCGCTGGGCGCCATGCAACACCTGTCGAGCCCGCTAAGGACCACTGCATCATGATCCGACGTCTACCCATCGTCATGCTACTAGCGTTGGCGAGCACGGCGCTGTTTATGTCCGCCTGTACGAAACCGGGCGCCGCGGCCAGCGACCCACGCAGCCCGGCGAGGACCGCTGTGCCGGTGACGGTCGCGCGGGCGGTGCAGCAGGAGGTGCCGGTGCAGATCCGCGCGATCGCCCGTGTTGAGCCGTATGCCACGGTGACCGTCAAGCCGCAGGTCGGCGGCCAGATCGCCGCGGTGCACTTTGCCGAGGGACAGGACGTGAAGGCGGGGGACCTGCTGTTCAGCCTCGATGCGCGGCCCTTCGAAGCTGCGCTCCGGCAGGCGGAAGCGAACCTGGCGAAAGACACGGCCTTGGCAGAGGACGCCGCCGAAGAGGCCGCCTGGGAAGCCGACCTTCTGCAGCAAAAAGTGGCGACGGACCGCGAATACAACAAGAGTCAGGCCGCTGCGGATGCGCTGGCCGCCACGGTCCGCGCCGACCAGGCCGCCGTGGAGCGCGCGCGCATCGACCTCGACTACTGTTCCGTGCGCTCGCCGCTGGACGGACGGACCGGCGCGCTGCTCGCAGACCGGGGCAACGTCGTCAAGATCAATGAGGCGGCCCTGGTCGTGATCAACCAGATCCGCCCGATTTACGTGACGTTCTCGGTCCCCGAGCAGTATCTGGCCGAGGTCAAGAAGTACCAGGCGGCCGGGCCGCTGACTGTTGAGGCCGTCATTCCGCAGGACGAGGGGCCGCCGGAGCATGCCGAGTTGACGTTCATCGACAATCAGGTCGACCGCACGACCGGGATGATCATGCTGAAGAGCACGTTTCAGAACGAGAAGCGGCGGTTGTGGCCGGGGCAGTTCGTGAATGCAATCCTGACGCTGACGACCGAGCCGGGCGCGATCGTCGTGCCGTCCCAGGCGGTGCAAACGGGGCAGTCGGGCCAGTTCATTTTCGTGGTGAAGGCAGACCAGACGGTCGACATGCGGACGGTGACGGCGGGCTTGACCCTGGGGAACAAGACGGTCATTCAGCGCGGCATCGAGGCGGGGGACACAGTCGTCACCGACGGTCAATTGCGGCTGGTGCCGGGCGCTCAGGTGACGATCAAGGAAGGCCCGGCAACCACGCCGACTTCGCAGGCAGCCCCCTCATGAATATTGCGGAACTCTTTATTCGCCGCCCGGTCATGACGACGCTGGTGATGCTGGGCATCCTCGTTTTCGGCGTCATGAGCTATCGCACGCTGCCGGTCAGCGACCTGCCGAACGTGGACTTCCCGACGCTGCAAGTGTCGGCGCAGCTCCCAGGGGGGAGCCCGGAGACGATGGCGTCGTCGGTGGCCACGCCGCTGGAGCGTGAGTTTTCGACGATCGCGGGCATCGATTCGATGACTTCGTCCAGCGTGCTGGGCAGCACGCAGATCACGCTGACGTTCGCCCTCAACCGGGACATCGACGCCGCGGCCCAGGACGTGCAGGCGGCGATCGCGCGGGCCGCCCGGCGGTTGCCGCAGGACATGCCGACGCCGCCGTCGTATCGCAAGGTGAACCCGGCGGACCAGCCGATCCTGTACCTGGCGCTCACGTCCCAGTTGTTGCCGCTGTACGACCTGAACGAATACGCGGACACGCTGATGGCCCAGCGCATCTCGATGGTGACGGGCGTGGCGCAGGTGAACGTATACGGGGCGCAGAAGAAGGCGGTGCGGATCCAGCTCGATCCGCAGAAGCTCGCGGCGCGGCAGATCGGGATTGACGAAGTAGAAAAGGCCATCGAGGACGGGAACGTCAATCTCCCGACCGGGACGCTGTACGGCGAGCACCAGGCGCTGACGATCGAAGCCAGCGGGCAATTGATGGACGCCGCCGACTATCGGCCGCTGATCGTCTGCTACCGCAACGGCAATCCGGTGCACCTGGCGGAGCTGGGGCAAGTGATCGACAGCGTGGAGGTCAACAAGACCGCGGCGTGGTTCGTTGGCGAGCGCTCGGTGGTCCTGGCCATTCAGCGCCAGCCGGGCACAAACACGGTCGAGGTGGTCGACTCGATCAAGCAGCTTTTGCCGACTTTCCAAAAGCAGTTGCCGGCGTCGGTTTCCATTCGGGAGCTGTACGACCGGTCGGCGTCGATCCGGGACTCGGTCAACGACGTGAAGTTCACGCTCTGGCTGACGCTCAGCCTGGTCGTGCTGGTGATCTTCCTGTTCCTGCGCAACGTGCGGGCGACCATCATCCCCAGCATCGCGATGCCGATGTCGCTCGTCGGCACGTTCATAGTCATGGCCCTGCTGGGCTACAACCTGGACAACATGTCGCTCATGGCCCTGACGCTGTCGGTGGGCTTCGTCGTCGACGACGCGATCGTCATGCTGGAGAACATCGTCCGGCACATGGAGATGGGCGAGAGCTTCTCTCAGGCTGCTCTCCGCGGCTCGCGCGAGATCGGCTTCACGATCGTCTCGATGACGCTCTCGCTGGTCGCCGTGTTCATCCCGGTGCTGTTCATGGGCGGGATCGTGGGCCGGCTGCTGAACGAGTTTGCGATCACCATCGCGGTGGCCATCCTCGTGTCGGGCGTGGTTTCACTGAGCCTGACGCCGATGCTGTGCAGCCGTTTCCTCCGCCCGCCGGGGGCGCTACGCCATGGACATCTGTACGCCCTGTCCGAGCGGTTCTTCCAGGGCATGCTGGCGGTCTACGATGCGGGGCTGCGGTTCGTGCTGCGGCACCGCCCGGCGACGATGATCGTCTCGGCAGGCATCCTGGCGGGCACGGTGTACCTGTTCAAGATCATGCCGACCGGCTTTCTGCCGAGCGAGGACACGGGGCGGCTCATGGTGAGCACGGAGGCGGCGGAGGGAATCTCGTTTGACGCGATGGTGCGCCACCAGAAGGAGCTGGCGGCAATCGTCCAGGCGGACTCGAACGTCGACTCGTTCATGTCGGCGGTGGGCGGCGGCGGGGGCAGCTCGAGCAACAACACGGGGCGCATGTTCATCAAGCTCAAGCCGCGCAAGGAGCGCAAGCTGTCGGCCGACGAGTTCATCCAGGCGCTGCGTCCGAAGCTGGCCCAGGTGCCGGGCATCCGCGCGTACATGCAGAACCCGCCGCCGATCCAGGTGGGAGGGCTGATGACCAAGAGCATGTACCAGTACACGCTGCAGAGCCCAGATATGGACGAGCTGTTCCGGGCCGCCCCGCTGCTGGCGGACAGGATTCGTGAGCTGCCCGGGTTCCAGGACGTGACGACGGACCTGCAAATCAAGAACCCGCAGATTGCGGTGCAGATCGACCGCGACAAGGCCGCGACCCTGGGCGTCAGCGCCAACCAGATTGAGTCCGCGCTGTCCAATTCCTACGCATCCCAGCAGATCTCGACGATCTACGCGCCGAACAACCAGTACCAGGTAATCCTGGAAATGGCCGACGAGTACCAGGTGGACGCCAACGCCCTGTCCCTGCTCTACGTGCGGTCCAGCACGGGGCAGCTTGTGCCGCTGCAGGCGCTGGCGCGGCTGGTTCCGCAGACGGGGCCGCTGTCGGTGAACCATGCCGGCCAACTGCCGGCGGTGACGATCTCGTTCAACCTGAAGCCGGGGTATGCCCTGGGGGACGCGGTGGCCGGCGTGGAAAAGTTGGCGCGCGAGGTGCTGCCCGACACGATCAGCACGAGTTTCCAGGGGACCGCCCAGGCGTTTCAGTCGTCGCTCAAGAACATGTTCGTCCTGCTCGTCATGGCGATCATGGTCATCTACATGGTGCTGGGCATCCTGTACGAGAGCTTCATCCACCCGATCACGATCCTGTCGGCCTTGCCGTTCGCGGGCTTCGGAGCCCTAGTCACGCTGCTCATCTTCAAGGTGGAGCTGAGCCTGTACGCGTTCGTCGGCATCATCATGCTGGTGGGCCTGGTCAAGAAGAACGGCATCATGATGGTCGACTTTGCGATCGAGGCGCAGCGCGCAGGCAAGACGCCCCTGGAGGCGATCCACGAGGCCTGCCTGATCCGCTTCCGCCCGATCATGATGACGACCATGGCGGCCCTGATGGGCACGGTGCCGATCGCGCTCGGCTTTGGTGCCGGCGCGGAATCGCGACGGCCGCTGGGCCTCGCGGTTGTTGGGGGCCTGCTGTTCTCCCAGCTTCTGACGCTGTTCGTGACGCCGGTATTCTACCTCTACATGGAGGCCCTGCGGGAGAAGCTCAGCCGCCGCCGGCCGCGCGCCGCGCGGGAAGTGGAAGCGCTCGCGCCGCTGTTGACCCCCGTCGCGGAGCCGAACTACGCGAGCGGTTCACGCCCCTGAACGGGAACGTGGGCGGCGGGACAGCGAGTACAACGCCGGCAGGACGAGCAGGGTCAACAGATTGTCGCCAATCACGCCCCCGATGACTACCGTCGCCAACGGCCGTTGAACCTCCGCGCCGACTCCGGTGTTCAGGGCCATCGGCACAAAACCCAGGGCGGCGACGAGCGCGGTCATCAGGATCGGCCGGAGCCGGAGCAGGCGCGTTTCCTCAATCGCATCGTCGAGCGGCACTCCCGCCGCAATCTTCTGCCCGATCGTCGACACCAGCACGAGGCCACTCAGCATCGAGACGCCGCACACCGCGACGAACCCCACCCCCGCCGCGATCGTGAAGTCGATGCCGCGGAGCCAGAGGGCGATGACCCCGCCCAGCGCGGCGAATGGGGCGCCCGTCAGGACGATCAGCGCATCGCGGACCGAGCCGGTGCTGAAGTAGAGCAGGACGAAGATCAACGCCAGCGCCGTCGGCACAATGATCATTAGCCGCCCGCCGGCCCGTTGCAGATGCTCGAACTGGCCGCCGAAGAGCACGTGGTAGCCGACGGGCAGGGTCACACCCGCCGCGACGCGCGTGCGGGCCTCGTCGACGAAGCCGCCCAGGTCGCGGCCCCGCACGTTGCACTGCACGACAATCCGGCGCTTCTGCCATTCGTGCGTGATCGTCGCTGGCCCCTCGCTCTCGCGAAGTTGCGCGAGGTGGGCAAGTGGGATGCGCTCGCCGGCCGCAGTCGGGACGAGAATGTCCGCGAGCGCGTCGACGTCACGCTGGTACGCCTCGGGGAGCTTCACGACGAGGTCAAAGCGACGTTGGCCCTCGCGGATCTCCCCGGCCGTAATGCCACCCACGGCCTGGACCAACTCCAGTACGTGCGCGGCCGGTACGCCGTACCGGGCGATTGCCTCTTGCTCGACGCGCACGTCGAGGGCGGGCTGACCGCTGACCTGCTCGGCGGCGACGTCGGCAGCGCCGAGGATCGCTTCGAGGACGCGCTGGATCTCCTGGGCCTTGGCCTTCAGGACTTTGAGGTCGTCTCCGAAGATCTTGACGCCCACGTCGGCGCGGAGGCCCGCGGTCATCTCGTTCAGCCGCATCTCGATGGGCTGGGTGAAGACCAGCCGCATGCCGGGCAGACTGGTCAGCTCCCGCGCCAGCAGCGCGGTCAGCTCGGCCTGCGTGTGCGCCCGGGTCCATACCGCGCGCGGTCGGAGCGTCAAGAAGACGTCGGTGACTTCCAGCCCCATGGGGTCCGTGGCGACCTCGGCCGTGCCCGTACGACTCCAGAGCGCGCGGATTTCATCCGGGTACTGCTCCCGGAGGAGCTTCTCGATTCGGGTGCCGGATCGCGTGGACTCCTCGAGCGAGGCGCCGGCCAGCCGAACGACGTTGATGACGAGGGCCTCCTCGTAAAGCCGCGGGATGAACGCGGTGCCGAGCCGCGAGCTCAGAAACGCGCCGGCGGCCAGCGCCCCCGCGCCGCACGCCACCGTCGCCCAGCGGTAGCGCAGCGCTAGACGTACGAACGGCCGGTACACGCGCTGCACGGCGCGGACGAGCACGTTCTCCCGCTTCGCCGCTTTCGTGGGCAGGAGCAGGCTACAGAGCACGGGCGTGAGCGTGATCGAGCAGATCGCGGAGCCGAGCAGGGCGAAGACGACGGTTAGCGCCATGGGGCGGAACAGTTTGCCCTCGACCCCCTCCAGCAACAGGATCGGGAGATAAACGATCATGATGATGAGCTCGCCGAAGAGGGTCGGCCGGCGGACCTCCAGGGCGGCCTCGCGGACGATGTCGCGGACGGAGCGCTCCCCGCCGTGGGCCCGCGCGAGCCCCAGCTTGCGGACGCTGTTCTCGACGATGATCACCGAGCTGTCGACGACCAGCCCAAAATCGATCGCACCGAGGCTGAGCAGGCTGGCGGCGATGCCGCACTGGAGCATGACGCTGAACGAGAACAGCATCGCCAGCGGGATGGTCAGGGCGACGATGAGCCCGGCCCGCAAGTTTCCCAGAAACGCAAAGAGCACGGCGATGACCAGCAGCGCGCCTTCGGCCAAGTTGCGTCTGACGGTCGCGAGCACCCGGTCGACCAGCTCGGTGCGCCGATAGACCACCTGCACGTCGACATTGGCCGGCAGAGACTCCCGGACCTGCCGCAGGCGTTCCTCCAGCCGACGCGTCACGACGTGGCTGTTCTCGCCCATGAGCATGAGGCCCAGACCCAGGACGGCCTCGCCCTGGCCCTCCGCGGTCACCGCGCCGCGCCGGATTTCCGGCCCGACCCGCACGTCCGCCACGTCGCGCACGCGGATGGGGACGCCGTCACGGGCCGTAATGGTCACGCCCCCGATCTCGCTCACGTCGGTGATGAGGGCGCTGCCGCGCACGAGGGTGGCCTCGCCAGCCCGCACGAGATAGCCGCCGCCGGCCGTAATGTTGTTCTGTCGGAGCGCGTCGAGGACCTCGTCGAGCGTGAGGTCGAACTTGACCAGCCGGGACGGCTCGACGAGGACCTGGTACTGCTTGCGCTGCCCGCCCCAGGTGTTCACCTCGGCCACGCCGGGGACCGACAGGAGCTGCGGACGGATGACCCAATCATGGATGGTCGTCAGCTCCATGAGATCGGGCGGGTTCTCGCCGGTGCCGCGCACCAGGTAGTGGAACACCTCGCCCAACCCGGTGGCGACCGGCCCGAGCTCGGGGCGAGCAATCCCGGGCGGCAGTTCCACGGCCGTCAGGCGTTCGCTCAAAAGCTGGCGCGCCAGGTAAATGCCCGTATGGTCCTCGAACGTCGCGGTCACCTGCGAAAGACCGAACCTGGAGAGTGACCGCACGTCGGTCAACCCGGGCAACCCGGCGATCGCCCACTCGACCGGGAGCGTAACCTGTTGCTCGAGCTCGACCGCCCCGAGGGTCGGCGCGACCGTGTTGATCTGTACCTGCACCGGCGTCGTGTCCGGAAAGGCGTCGAGCGGCAAGCGCCCGAGCGAGTACAGCCCGCCCACGACGAGCCCCAGCGCAGCAAGCAGCACCACGAAGCGGTTTCGCAGTGACCAGTTGATGACCTCGTTCAGCATGGACGTTCCGCCTCCCGCCAAGTCTCACCTGGCCAGATGCTCGACCTCGCAGCAACCCGCACCGATGCTCCCTTTGAGCAACTCGGCTTTGAGCAGGAAGCTGCCGTCCGTGACGACCAGCTCGTTCTCGGCCAACCCCTCGAGCACCTCGTGGAAATCGCCCGCCACGTGGCCAAGGCGGACCTTGCGCGGGCGATAGACGGTGTCCGACTGCCGCACGAAAACGACGTTGCAGCAGCCTTCCCACTGCACGGCGGCGTCGGACACCAGCACGGCGGGCGCGCGGTCGCGGGTCGTGATCTGAGCGTGTCCGAAACTGCCGGCGCGCAGGAGCCCGCGGGCATTGTCGATCTCCGCGCGGGCCTTGATGGTCCGCGTGCGCGGGTCAACAGAGGTGCTGATCCAGGTCAGGTGGCCGGCGAACGTCTCGCCCCGCAGCCCGTCGATTGTCAGTACGACGGCCTGGCCGACGCCCACCTGGCCGAGGTGGGACGGGACGAGATCGAGCAGGGCCCACATGTTGGCTGTGTCCGCCACAGTAAGCAGCGGCCGGGACGGATCGACGACTTCGCCGACCGACGCCGCGCGCTCGACCACCACGCCGTCCAGCGGCGCCGTCAGTTCCAGCAGCGAGGAAGCGCTCTCCCTGGCGGCGACCTGGTCGATCTCGACGTCGCCCAGTCCCAGGTTCCGCAAGCGCTGCTGGGCCCGCCCCAGCTCGATGCGGCTCTCCGCCAGACTCGTTTCGGCGTCCAGCGCTTCGCGCTCGGTGGCGATACCCTGGACCAGCAAGCGCTGTTCGCGCTCATGGTTCCGCTCCCACAGCCGGACGCTGGCCAGCGCCTGGAGCAGGGCGGCCTTGGCGGCGCCCAGGTCGGTCGAATCGATGACGGCGAGCACTTCGCCGGCGCGGACGGGCTCGCCTAGGTCCTTTTGAATCCGCGTCACAACGCCCGGGGCGCGGGGCGCCAAGCGCGCGAGCTTCCACGCGTCGTAGGCCACCTCGGCGCTGACCGTCACAGTCTGCCGGAGCGTCTGACACCGGACCGGCTCGCACGCCAGGCCGATGTTGCGGGCCACTGCGGGCCGAGGCCAGCCGTATCACGCTACGGTCCTTCTGGCAAAGAACGGAGGAGGCCCGTTCGGTGCGTGGCACATCGTCCGCCGGGACGGGCTCGAGCGCGATCTGCGGCGTGGCCGCCTCTGCTCCTGCGGGAGGCAAAACGTGCTTCGTGAGCGCGCCGGGGTGGCAAAGCTCGTCCAGCGACTCGGGTAGCCCATGTTCGTCGCACCAGTCCGCGCGGGCCTTGAACGCGGGGATGAAGGCGGGGTCGCAGGCCGTACACAGCGCCTCTGGCACGCGGTGCTCCGGGCACAGACCCAGCCGCTCGATCAGGGACGGGTCACAGAACGGGCACTGGGCCTCGGGCACCCCGTGCTCATGGCAGAAACCGCGCGTGGCGCTGCGCGAGTCCGCGCCGGCGACCGCTGCGCGGCGCGGCGCGCGCCCCGCAAAGAAGTAGCCCCCTCCGACACCCAGCAATAGACAGAGTATGGCGATCAGCGTCATTCGGGCCATGTTTTGTATCCTCCGAGATTGGGGCGCGCAGGACGGCACCTGCCAGCGCCTTTTCAGCCAGCTCGATTTCAGTCAGCGGAGATGTTCAGCGGCGGGGTGGGTGAAAGACCCCCCGGATCGTGGCCGACCGGGGTAGATCGTCCGCCGGAACTCGCAGGGTACGTGCGCCAGTGGCCGGCGCCACGGCCGCCGGCGGCACGCCGGCAACCGTCTTCACGCAGCACGACGCAACGCAAGTGGTGCATTTAGCCGGGTCGCCGGCGGCTCCGACCGGCTTGCCCGGGGCATCGCCGTGCGCGTCGACGGCGGGCGCCTCGGTATCCCCTCCGGCACAGCAGTCACAGCCGATCTGGTTGCGCTCCGGGCGTGACGAGTCTGCGGCGCCACGTTCGCAGCATGGCAGCGCGATTCGCGGCAGCGCGAGCGCGAGGCCGAGCCCGATCGACACGACGTAGCGCAGCACCGCAGCCTTCCTTCCCCCGCAGCCGGGGTGAACCCTCGGCCGCGGCACGGCGCTGATTATATCCGCCGGTCCGCGGTCGGGCCAAGCCGGCGCGTAAAGTCCGATATTCGCAGCCTCGCGTTACGCCGCGGCCGGCGGCGAGCGGTCTCACCGCGGCGACTGGGGAAGCTGGCGAAAAAAGTAGAATGTCCCCTTTTCCATTTTTGGGGTCAGACAGGTTGCTGCAGAGCGGCACGCTTCTTCTCGATGTCCGCCAGCAGCTTGTCGTACGAATCGGCAAACGCCTTTACGCCTTCCTCGAGTAGCACGCCGGTCACCCAGTCCATGTCGATCTTGAGGCCCGCGAACTCGGCCATCAGCGAGTGCGCGCGGTCGAGGTCGCGCTCCATCGTCTGCGCCGTGACCGCATGATCGCGAATCGCGTCGAGCGTCGCCGGCGGGACGGTGTTCACCGTATTCACGCCGATCAGCGGATCGATGTACTTCGTGTCGGGGTAGTCGGGATTCTTGGTGCTGGTGCTGGCCCAAAGCGGGCGTTGGGGGCGGGCGCCGCAGGACCGCAGCGGCTCGAACGAGGGGCCCTCGAAGGCCGCCTTGTAGCGCTGATAAGCAAGTTTCGCGTTCGCCACCGCCGCCAGCCCGTAGAGCGGCTCCAGGTGCGGCTCGCCGTGCTCGATGCGGTGGCTGATGATCTTGTCAATCAGGGTGTCGATGCGACTGACGAAGAAAGAGGCGACCGACGAAACGAGGCCAAGCGGCCGGCCGGTGTTCTGGAATAGACGCAGGCCATCGAGGTAGGCCGCGATCACCTTTTCATACATCGACACGGCGAAGATGAGCGTGACATTGACATTGATCCCGGCGCCGAGGAGCGTCGTAATCGCGGGCAGGCCGGCCGGCGTAGCAGGCACCTTGATCATCACGTTCGGCCGCTGCAGCGCCGCAAACAGCCGGCGTGCCTCCGCCACGGTGCCCGCGGTATCGTGCGCCAGGTGTGGGTCGACCTCGATACTGACAAAGCCGTCGCGGCCGTGCGTCTCGTTGTAGATCGGACGGAGGCAATCGGCGGCCTCGCCGACATCGCCAAGAGTCAGCGCCTCGTAGATCTGGGGCGCGGTCTGGCCATCCTGGGTCAGGCGGCGAATGTCTTCGTCGTAGAGGGTGCGACCGGCAATCGCCTGATGAAAGATGGAGGGGTTCGAGGTGACGCCGGTGAGGCCCTCGTCGATCAAGCCGGCCAGGCGGCCCGAGCGCACCAGGTCGCGGCTGATGTAGTCCAGCCAGACGGCCTGCCCAAGCGCGGTAATCTGCCGAATCCGATTCATGCGATGGTTCCTTGCTCGCCGGCGGATACCGGTGCGGGGCCAACTCGTCGTCGGCGGGCGGCCCTGCGAGACAATCGCTGCGGATTATAGCGGCAGACCGAGGCGTATACAGGGTCAGGGGTCGAGGAAGCGCCGCAGGCCCGTGCGGGCGTTGTCCGTCAGCGGTACCGCGGCACTCAGGCGACGTGCTTCGGCCAACAGCTCCGCCCCGTGGAGGTTTCGCAGCCGGGCGAGGAGCGACTTGGTCTCGGCGACCGCGGACGGCGAATGCGAAGCCAAGCGGTCCGCGTACTCGCGGGCCCGCCCCATCAGTTCGTGATCGGCGACCGACTCGTTGGCCAGACCCGCGGCGACCGCCTGGGCCGCGGAGAGCATGTTGCCCGTCAACAGCAGATACGTGGCTCGGCGCTGGCCGACAAGCCGGAGCAGGTACGGCATCACGATGGGCGCGACGAGCCCGTGCCGGATGCCCGGATAGCCAATCCGGGCCGACCTGCCACAGAGCACGAGGTCACAAACGCAGACCAGACCCGCACCGCCGGCCACCGCGGGGCCATTCACGGCAGCGATCACAGGCTTGGGCAAGGCGTCGAGCAGCTCGTAGAGCTCGAGCAACGCGGTCGTGTCGTGCTCGTCTGCAGCGCGTCCCGTGTCGGCCACCTCGTGCAGGTCGAGTCCGGCACAGAAGGCCGGGGGTGCGCCGGTGAGCAAGACGCTGCGCACGGATTCGTCACTGGCGGCCGCCCGCAGCGTCGCCGTGAGGGCCGCGATGAGCTCGCGGGACAGCGCGTTACGCCGCTCCGGACGATTCAGGGTCAGTTCCAATACGTGGTCCCGCCGTTCGACGTGCAGCGGCTGGTTCATGGGCGGCTCTCCTGGGTGGTGGCGTGCCGGGCGTTGAGCCGCGCGGCGAGGTCGTCGGCCTGCCGCGGCGAGAAGCCGCCGTCCAGGTAGACCTTGCCGCCGGCGATAGGCGTGCGGACGACAGGAGACATCACGAGCCGGTCATCGAGCACGATGGCGAGGCGATCCCCCAGATGCTCGCGGGAGGCCTCGTCGAGTCGCGCGGCGGCCAGCCCTTTGAGCTCCAAGAGGACCATAGTCCGCTGCGAACCTCGCCAGGTGGAGGCCGTGCGGATGTCGTCCTCGGTCAGGAACGGGTCCGGGGCGACGCGCAGCGGTCGTCCACCCTCGTCCTGGAGTGCCCGATAGCCCTCCTTCTCGTCCGTGGTCGCCCAGTAGAAACGCAGCGCGATTTTCTTGGGCGCGGCCGGTGCACCCCCGCCGCACTCGGGCAGCGCGCACCCGCCCAAGGCGAGACAGACGGTCCCAGTGACGGCGCGCCGCAACCACATGGCGGAACTCACCCGGCGGAAAATACGCCCCGCTCACGCAACAGACGGTCCAATGCGGCCAGCGCCGGCGCGCGCGACAGCAGCACCTCGTTGAGCTGCTGCGTGTACAGCGTGTCGAGAATCTCCTTGTAGACCGGGCCCGGCGCTACGCCCCGCGCGAGCAGGTCGGCGCCGGTCACAAGCGGCGGCGGTTGCGCGGCCTGGGGATCAATGGCGCGGATTCGCTGCTCCAGCACGGCCAGCCGATCAGCGCCGTCCGGCATTCCCTGGTACCGGGCCCGGGTCCAGGCAAGGAGCAGTTCAAAGGCGTGGCCGGCCATCAATCGCTTCAGCTCGGCCAAGGCCGGCCGCTCCGGGTCATCGAGGTCCGCTTGATGCGCCACGAGCCACGCCGTGGTCTCGCGCTGCTCATTGGAGAGCGTCAGCGCCCGGGAAATCTGCTCGGTCGCGTCAGGTGTACGTCGGGCCAGCAGGACAGCGAAGGCCAACTCAAACGGAGCGTCGGGCGGCAGGCGATCGAGGAACGCAGCGACGGTGCGGCACTCGTCGTCCGTCCAGTCGGCGCCAGGCCATAAGTAGGGCCGCAACCCGCATTCACCCATCAGGTCCCACGCGCGCCGCCGGGACGCATGCCCCAGCATCCGCTGCAGCTCTTCGCGAACACGCTCGGCCGCCACCTGTGCCAGCGTCGGCGCGTGCGCCTGAATGGCGGCGTAGGTCACGGGCTCAATCGCAAAGCCCAGGCGGGCAGCCAAGCGTACGGCCCGCAAGAGGCGCAGGTAGTCCTCGTCGAACCGCTGCGCGGGCTCACCAATGGCCCGAATTAAGCCGGCCTGCAGATCCGCCCGACCGCCGACGTAGTCCACAACCCGCAGCTTCAGGGGGTCGAGAAACATGCCATTGATCGTGAAGTCGCGGCGCAGGGCATCGTGCCGGGCATCGCTCAACGTGACCTGGACAGGCCGACGGCCGTCCAGATAGGGTCCGTCAGCGCGGAACGTGGCCACCTCGACCCAGCGCCGGCGCTTCTTCACCAGCACTACGCCGAATTGCGCTCCAACCTGGCGCGTCGCGCGGAAGAGCGTGCTGACCCGGTCGGGCGGCGCGTCGGTCGCCACGTCGTAATCCTGCGGGATTTGCCCGAGCAGTAGATCACGCACGCAGCCGCCAGCGAGCAACGCTTGATGACCCGCATTGACGAGCGTGCGCACGATCGTCACCGCCGCGCCCGCCTCGTCGGGCAGGGATGCCTCAAAGGGGAAAACCTCGTCCATCGACGGAGATGATACTCGAACGGCCAGCGGCCGTGACTGCGGGCCTGGCAGCTCGTTGAAAAAAGGGGGCGGGCCGGTTGCGGCAGCACGGCTGGTGCGTTTACCAGCCGAAGTGCGCGAAGGCCTTGTTGGCATCCGCCATGCGGTGGACCATCTCGCGCTGGTTCATGGCATCGCCTTCGCGGCGATAGGCGGCCATGAGCTCGTCGGCGAGCCGGTTCGCCATGGGCCGGCCGCTCTTGCCGCGCGTGGCCTGAAGGATCCAGCGCATGGCCAGGGACTGGCGGCGCTTCGGGTTCACCTGCATCGGGACCTGGTAGTTGGCCCCGCCGACCCGTCGCGAACGCACCTCCACGTCGGGCTTGACATTCTCAAGGGCCTGTTGGAAGACGTCGATCGGCGAAGTGTCCGTGATCTTCTCGGCGATGCGGTCCATCGCGTCATAGAAGACGCGCTGCGCGACGCTCTTCTTGCCTTCCCACATCATGCAATTCATGAACTTCGTGGCTGTGCGGTTGTTGTACCGCGGGTCGCCCCGAAGCTGCTGGTCCGAGTTCGTAAACCGCTTATACGCCATGAGTCACCCGCTGCCGTTACTTCCGCTGCTTCACGCCATACTTACTGCGGCCGCGGTTCCGCAGCTTGCCTTCCTTGTCGCCCGCCACGCCGGCACAGTCGAGCTTGCCGCGAATAATGTGGAAGCGCACGCCCGGCAGGTCCCGCACACGTCCACCGCGCACGAGCACGATCGAGTGCTCCTGGAGGTTGTGATCGACGCCGGGGATGTACGCCGTGATCTCCTTCCCGTTGGTCAAACGCACGCGCGTCACCTTGCGGAGCGCGGAGTTGGGCTTCTTCGGCGTCTGAGTCTTGACCAACAAGCACACGCCGCGCCGTTGCGGGCATTCGTCCAGGTCACGGACCTTGGACTTGCCCGCCTCGCTGCGCCGCGGCCGGCGCACAAGCTGATTGATCGTCGGCATAGGCTACCTGCTACTTCCGAATCAAGGTGCCACGTCGCACGGATCGACAGACCCGTTAGTATAGCCGCTCGGACGGCGGTGCCAACCCCGGCGTTCGAAAGTTCTGGCGCTTAGCGGGGCAAGACCATCCACGCTCCGCCGAACTGGCGCGGGAGGGCGAGCCGGTCCGGCGAAGGAGCGAGCGGGCCGAGCCAGATCAGCAGGCCGTAGCGAGAGTTTCGGCAAGCCCCCCAGTACGTCGCCGGTGCCCTCACCTGCCTGCCGTAGGTGCGCTGCAAGCCATCCATTCGGGCGGGCGTCAGTTCCGTAAGTTCTTCAATGGCAGCCACTTGCGAGCTTCCGATCAGTCCGCCGCCACTGACTTTGAAGTGCACGACGTCGCCCGCCCGCACCCGGCCGAACGGGATCCGCCGCTGCCGGTAGAAGCGCGTCTCGACCCGTTTCGTGCCGTTCACAAGTGCTACGGCGACCAAACGGGAGACGATCGCGATGTGCTCGCGAGCCAAACCGACGACCTCACGGCGCGAAGCGGACAGGCACGTATCGCGTCGATCGGGCACGTCCGCCACAGGCGATTACCCTGGTTTTCGAGAATCCGGAACCCACCGGTCGCGCAGTCGGGCGGCGGCCGGCGACAGGCGCACGGCTATCCCTTACGAGCCGGGTTTTCCTTAAGCAGCCAAACCTCGTTGCCGGTCTCGCAGTAGTAGACCCTCGTCATGTAGGACTGCATGAGCATGAGCCCGCGGCCGCTAGGCCGCTCCAGGTTCTCGTCGGCGGTAGGATCGGGCACGTCGTCCGGGCGAAAGCCGCAGCCCTCGTCGCGGACCATGAACACGACGCGCTCGGGATCGACGTAGTAGCGCAGATGGACGCGCTTGGAGCGGTCGTTACAGTTGCCATGCTTGACGGCGTTGGTGACGGCCTCTTCGAAGGCGAGCTTGATCGCGAAGATCGTGTCGTCGTCGTAGCCGCAGCGTTTCAGCTCCCCGATGACGCGGGCCTCAGGCTCCCGGACACAGCGCAGATCGTTGGGCACGCTGACGTTGACGAGGGCCGCATCGTCAACACCAAAATCGGGAGGCACCTTCATCGGCGTACCGCACCACCGGATGCATGTCCTACGGTCAGGCCTGCCCGAACGAATCCAGGGCCCGGTCGGCCGTCTCGTGGATGTCGAAGACCCGGTTCAAGCGCGTGATCTTGAAGACCTGGAAAATCTGGCGGTTGATGTTGGACAGCTTCAACGAGCCGTTCTGCTCCTGGACCTTCTTCTGGAGCGTGATCAGCATGCCGAGCGCGGCGCTGGCTAGGTGATCGACGTTCGAGAAGTTGAGCAGGAGCTGCGGACCGGGCTCCGCCTCCACCAGGCCGCGCAACTCGTTCCCGATCTCCTCGATGGAGATCTCCTCCAGAATCTTGCGGTCCGCGAATTCCACCACCGAGACGTTGCCCGCCCGTTTGATCTTCAGGTGCGACGATGGCTGCTCCATACGCGCTCGTACCTCCAGGCGTACCGCAACGGTCTGCGGCAGACGCGTCTGCTGCGCGCGGCGGCCACTCCGACACAAGTAGCGACCCCGACACGCTTTGTTATATGGCGATTGTCGGCCCTCGCGGACGCGCTGTCAACGGACGCGGTGGCACCGGGAGACAGTTGCGTTCTCACAAGCGGTGCAGGCGCCGGCAGTTTCGGCCTGTGGCG
>CAZWYT010000083.1:0-20809 GCA_964638325.1 uncultured Planctomycetales bacterium | reverse complement strand
AGTACGTCCGGTGGTGTGGGAGGACGGGGGCCGCGAGGCCCCCTCCTACCCGATTCTTACCAACCCCGACTTCTAAATAGGGACAGTCACCTATTTTTATGACGTCTTCCTGCCGCACGGGAGCAACGAGATATTGTCGTACGCCGTGTGCCAGGCAGGAAGCGACGAGCCCAACCGGGCGGCGGACTGGCGACGACGCCCGGACTACCCGGACCCCATCACGGACACGCGGACTACTGTTGGAGGGCCGCAGTCGCGGTGACCAGCGGTGGGTCCGGCTGCACTTCGCGCGGGAACGTCCACGTGAGCGTCCTGGTCCCACGCACCTCCAGGGTGCCCCCGCGCGCATCCTCGGGAAAACGCAGGCTGACTTGATCTTCACCCAGCGTCAGGTCCAGGACAAGGTCGCCATCGCGGCACGCGAAGCTGACCTGTGGCTTCTCGCGAGCATCGGCGCGGTCGGTCACGAGAACGACCAGAAAAGTGGCTGTGGCACCGCGCGCCGGCGGTTCAACCTCGACGCGACCCCAGTGCGGCGTCTTGTCCCAATCCGCGCCCAGGAGTGTCGTTTGGCCCAGCCGATACCACGCATTGCGTGCCCCGCGCCGCTCGGCGGGAATGATCAGACGCTCGTAGCCGTCCGGCTCTCCCCCCACATAGCTGCGTATGTCTCCGTGGCCATCGTCGACCCGCAGCAGTCGCGCCGGCCCGCCGACGACGCGCAGGCACCTGGACGCCGGCAGGGGCGCATGGAGCCACAACGCGCCGTCGCGGTCGCTCCAGTGGAGCCAACTCGCGCCATCGCAACGCCAGACGCCGGCGTCGTTGGTAGTGCCGGCGATGCGGGCCTGCTCATCAAGGTCGGCCCCGTCGACCTGCGGCCGGGCGGGCAGGTTCAGGATCCACGTCGGCACCGGACGGCCCTTCGGCATGGCGACGCGGTCGAGGACGACCAGTACCCGGTCACACACAAAGACGAATTCGCGGGTGTACGTGGTCACCGCGCGATTCTCGTACGCGGGCGCCAGGTCGACAGCCAGGTAGGCCGCGTTCTCGTGCTGCCCATACGCCAGTTGCCGGCCGGTCTGCCGCCCTTGTTTCTCCAGCGGCGTAAAGAAGTCGGTGCACGTGCCTTCGATGCAGCGCTGCCCGCCGTTGGGCAGGTATGGCTGCCCGTACCAGCGGACGACCCGCGTCGGGTCCCACAGCACGAAGCAGTTATGGGCAATCGTCGCCGTCAGGTACTGCTCGAAGTCGAACGGCTCCGGCTGCTGGCCGAGGTGCTGCGACCCGCCCTTGCTCTCCGTCGTGTCCCACGTTACGTCGTCGCCGCCGTCCACGGCCAAGTGCCCGCCGCGGTAGATCAGAAAGTGCCCGGCGTCGAAATGCTGGCGGCGGCGCAGGAACGGCTGGGCCGCGTCAATCCAGATCGCGGTCGTCTCCAGTCCGGTGCCACCCCGGAGAACCACGGCGCCGCCGAGATTACGTGCTGCGGGAAGTCGGCGCACATCGCAGCCGGGCAGACCGGCAACGTCGAAGGCGATGGGCACCCAGCGCCACAGCACGCGCAGGTCGGCCGCTTCGGGCGCACGCAGGCTCTGCTCAACCCGGTCGGCTACGGTGACTGCCGCGGGGTCGTGAGTGCGTGCGGCGATCAGGTGGGCGGTGATCGGCAGCAGGTCGCGCCAGGCGGATGCCGGCGTGAGGGGAGCGTGCCCGCCGTCATCACGGATGAAGCCCTGCTGCAAGGCGGGGTGTTCCAGAGTGGCGAAGACGTAGTGCTCGAGCCAGCGGCCGACGGTGCCCTGGTACTCGGGCCAGAAGTTGCGGCCGAAAAGTTGCCCGGCGAGCTCGATGGCGACGGCGGTGTCCCGCTCTTCGCCCGCGGCGCTGGCCGGACCAGTGGGGCTCAGGCCGCGCCAGGCGACGAAGGTGGGGAAGGTGGTGGTGAAGTAGGTGCGGGCCGCATCCAGCAGGCGCTCGCGCAGCGACAGCCAACTGGGGCTGGGCTCGTCCGTCTCGTCGACGGCCAGGGCCAAAGCCAAGGCCGCCAGCTTCTCGGAGAAGCGGCGTGCGTCCAGAGGACTGTCTCCCGCCGCGAGCGGTTCCGCCCGCCCGCGAATATTGAGCACCAGCTCGCGGCGTGTGGGCGGAGCGAGGTCGGTCCAACACCAGTCCAGCGCCAGAACCATCTCCAAGAGGTCCGTCATGGCGGGTGTGGACTGCTGCAGCGCGGAGCTGATCAAGCGCAGACGTGCGGCGTCGTTCGTGTCGAGGGGGTCCACCAGGTGCAGAAACGCCGCCGCGAGCAACTCGCCGGGCAGGGCCTCCCCTTCGTGGGGGCGGGTAAACCACGCGCGCAGGGCCTGGAAATCGGCGGTTCGCGCGCCGAACCGACCCGCGACGTCGGTCGTAGTATCGGTAGCTTGGGCGACTCCGCAGACGTGCCGCAGTCGTGAAAGGTCGGCGGGCGACAGGAGCAGGTTCGGGTGCTCACCGGCGTGTGCGCTCGGCGCGGCGACGGACAACAGCATGAGACCTGCGAGGATCGAGCGGTGTACCGGCATCACGTGCCTCCGGGTCGCTGGGTGGATAGCCTGGCGCCTGGCGTAGCCGGCGCCAAGCCGGCGTGATCGCAGGGTGGCAGTTCAGGCCGCGTTGACAACATTGCCGATTAAACGTAGTCTGAGCACGCTGCGTGCCCGGGCTATGCGGAGGTGGCCAAGCCACGCAGCGGCAAGCACTTGCGCGGCGCTCCGGTGCGCGGGTCCCGGTGGGCCACGCGCCGCGGAATGAGGCAGCCGGAGTGGGGCAACGCGGCGGCTGTATGGCCGTGTGCGGTGCGCGGATACCGGCAGAGGCCAGCAGCGAGCCAGCGGGAGTGCGAATGTCGGCAGCGGCACCGGGAACGCACGGTATGCACACGGCCGTTCTGGGTGCGGAGGTTCTACCCCTGCCGCAGCCCTGGCTGGCGGCGCAGACCTTGGGAGGGCGCGGGCGGTACGTCGCAGCGCTCGCCCTCCTGGTTTGTTTCTACTACACGATCCCCGTCATCAAGACGCCGCTGGGTTATACAACGTACCCGACCCTCGATGATCTGGTGAGCATTCCGTTCGTATTGCTGTCGCTGGGGGCGCTGTCGGGGCGCGTCAGGCTCGGCGAATCGCGTGTGTTTCGCGTGCTCGTGGTCGCCGCCGTGCTCGCCCTGCCGAGCGTTGCCATCGGGTACACCGTGTTCCCAACTGACTACGCGCTCAAGTACGGGCTGGTGTTAACGGTCCACTATTGGAAGGTGTTCCTGGTGTTCGCGTGTGTGGCCGCCCTGACCATGACCGAGCGGCGGTTTCGTCGCCTGCTGACCGTGGTCTGGCTCGGCAGCGTTTTCGTCGGGGTCTATGCGGTGCTGCAATACCTGGGCATATTCACGCTCGAGGCGTGGGTCGAGGAATTCGCCGAGAGTGGGCCCTGGGGCGACGTGCTGGAGCAGGCAGGGACGCAGGCGCTTGGCCCGTTATCGGTGAATCACGCCGTGATCGGCAATTACATGGTCGTGGCATTGATGATCACCTTCGCGATCATCCGCACGTCCGGCCCGTTGATGAAACTGCTGGGCCAGTTGAGCGTACCGTTCTTTGTCCTGGTGGCGATCCTGTCCGGTTCGCGCGCGGGGCTCGCGGGGATCGTCGTGGGGCTGGTCGTATACCTCGTGCTCTCCAAGGTGCGTCCCACCGCGCTGATCGCCTTGATCTGCGGGGCCGCCGTCATCTACTTCGTCTTGCGCGCCTCGCCGCAACTCGAGGAGCGCTTCGTGCTTTCGGAAACCGGCAAGAGCGTGGAGGAGTTCAGCGCCGGCCGACTGGAGGGCTGGACAGAGATCCTCGCGTATGTGCTGCGGCGTCCGTATGTGTTCGTGACGGGCGTCGGCTTGGGCAACTTCTTCGCACTGCTCCTCAGTGGCGAAGTGCACCTGTCCTATGCCCACAACAACTACCTGCACTGGCTGGTGGAGGGCGGCGTGATTGGCCTGGTGCTGCCTCTGTTGGCGCTGGCGCGCCTGCTGAAGCTCTTCCGCGCCCTCCGGCACGGCGATCGGTTTCACCGCGAGATCGGGATTGCTTTCTGCGCCCTGCTGGGCGCCTTGCTGTGGGTCGCAATCACGCAGGAGAACTTCGTTCCGTCTCCAACCCTGGGGCGGCTCGCCGCGTACATCGCATTCTTGTTTGGCGCGGCCGTCGCGCTTTATCGCACCGAGACGCTGCGCGGCGGGCGCGCGCAACTTCCTGCGACCCGCCGGTCTCCTGGGCTGGAGGGGGGACGTGGCTAAGGGGTCGATCCTGCACGTTGTGACGACCGTCGAAATGGGTGGAATCGAGATCCTCGTACGCGATTTGGCCGCCCAGCAGCGCAAAGCGGGGTACACGGTCAACGTCTGTTGCTCCAGCGGGCACGGGGGAGTCTTGGAGTCCGATTTTGCCACGCTGGGCGTCGGGGTCTACTGCGCGTCCGCTTACCGCGGCCGGTGGAGCCTACCGCGGGTGATGGCAAGTATCTGGGGCATTCTCCGGCACGTGCGCCCCAACATCGTGCACATTCACACGGAGAGCGTTTTCGCGATCATTCCCGCCCTCATGGCGCGTCTGCAAGGCACGCCGTCGCTCGTTCGAAGCCTGCATTTGTGCGTCCCCGGCGGGACGGACGGCTGGCTGCGGCGGCGGTGGCGCCGGCTCGAGATGACGGGCTGCGTGTGGTTGGGTGTCCGAATTGTGGGGGTAAGCTCGGACGTGCGCCACGATGAGTCGCGGCGTGTGGGAATCCCAGAAGAGTGGATCACGGTGATCGACAATGGCATCGACACCGAAAGGTTCGGCGCGGAGGGTCGGGGGCACCTGGCCCTGACGACGCTCATTGGCCGGGAGGCCCCACGCGAGCGCATGTTCCTAATGCTCTGTGTCGCGCGGCTGCAGCCACAGAAGAACCACGCCTTGCTCGTACGAGCGACGGCGGACCTGCTCCGGCGCGACTGCCCGCGGGAGCCGCACTTGCTCTTGGCCGGGGTCGGCGAGCTGGAAGCGGACCTGCGCCGGTTAAGCCGGGAGCTGGGGGTTAACGACTATGTTCATTTTCTGGGCCTGCGCCGCGACGTTCCGGATCTGTTGGCCGAAACGGACGTGTTCGTGATGTCCTCGGACTTTGAGGGCTTTGGAATCTCCGTGGCGGAGGCCATGTCCGCCGGCAAGCCGGTGATTGCGACGGATGTCCCGGGGTTCAAAAGCGTCGTTGCGCATGGCCAAACGGGTTTGCTCATCGCGCCGGGCGATCCGCACCGGTTTGCAGACGCGCTGGAGAGTCTGTTGCGCGATCCGGCCCTGGGCCGCACGATGGGGCAGGCGGCGCGCGCCCGCGCCGTGGCGAACTACTCGCTGGAGGCCTGCGCTCGGGCCTACGAAGCGTTGTACGAGCACAGGTGAGCGTGCCGGCGCGACCGGGCAGCGCGGCGCTTGGTGACGACGCGTACGAGTCGTGCCGCCGGACACGGGGAATGACGGGCCTCGGAACCGGCCGGCGCCGGGCGAGAACGGGAGTACGTGCAGGCGTATGTGCGCGGTGGAGGCAGCATCGCCGAGTCAAGCCCGCTCCGTACTCGTGCTGTTCTTCTTCTCCAGCCTAAACGTTGTAGCGGGGGGCACCGTCGAGCTGGTCAACATGGCGTATTTCGGGGCGGGGCCACAGAAGGATGCGTACGACATCGCGTACTTCATCCCCACCATGCTCATTTACCTGTTCGGTTTGGACCTGTGGAAAGGGCTCAGCACCGCCCTGTTCTCGCGCCTGTCCGTGAACGAAAGTGAGGACCGCTGGCGCGTCTTCAGCAGCATTGTGACGATCCTGCTGACGGCGGGGAGTCTCCTGTGTGTGGCCTGCCTGTTTCTGGCGCCCTGGATCGTGTCCATCGTGGCGAGCGGGTTCGACGAAGCGCGGGCGACCTTGTGCGTTCGTCTGCTGCGTCTGAATCTCCCGGTGATCCTGCTGCTGAGCCTGACCGGGTTCCTGGACAGCGTGCTGGTGGCCCACCATGTCTATGGCTGGTCCAGTCTGTCGCAGGTCATGCTGAAAGTGGCGCAGGTGGTCGCAGTTCTAGGTTGGGCGCGCTACCGCGGAATTGTTGTGCTACCGGTCGGCACGGTGATCGGCCTGTCCACTGCCCTCGTCTTTCAGGTGCTGCTGCTGCGCCGCAAGGGCATCAGCTACCATCCGCTCTACTGCGACTGGAAAAGCCCGAAGCTGCGCGAGGCGCTCCGCCAGGTCGGCCCGCTCTTCTTGTCCGTCGGCGTGGCCCAGATTGCGTCCGTCTGTGTGCAGAACGTGGCGTCGCGCGGCGGGGTGGGCACGGTGGCCTGCCTGAACTACGCCGTCCGCCTGGTCGGCATCGTCAGCCAGCTTGTGGTGCAACCGCTGAGCACGAGCTACGCCCCGCGAATCGCCCGGCTCGTTGAGCTCAACGACCGCGCGGGCGCGCGGGCGCTGACCGTCCGATCAGCCACCTGGATGACGTACAGCACCTCGACGATCGCGCTACTCGTGGTCCTCGCGTGCGAGCCCGCCCTGACCATCCTCCTGCCGATCAGCCGGCTTTCCGCCGCCGACCTCGGACTGATTGCGTTCTTCATGCGGATCCTCGCCTGGGTGAGCTGGTGCAAAGGGATGGGGCTGTTGGGGATCTACTTGGGGCTCGCGCAGGCGGCGAGTTGGCGTGTCTTCCTGGTCAATTTCTGCGACGCCGTGGCACTCGGGGGCGGAGTGATCGTGTTGGCTGTGCTCGCCGGCCCCACGGTGGCCTTGCCGTACGCCAGCCTGGCTGGGGCCTTCGCCGGCGGAGTCGCGGGCGTCGTCTGGCTGGAGAAAGCCCTGGGATCCATCGTGCCCGTGATGGCCCGGCGTATTGGCACCTGGGCAGCGGTGATTGTGGCGTGTGGCCTGGCCGTTGGCCTGCTGGACAGACTCGCTGTGTCGCGACTGCCGGGCGTTCCGCCGCTGGCCCGCGCCGCCGTCATCGTGGTATTGACCGTCGCGGTCGTGCCCCTGGCGGGATGGCTCTGTCGCGCGCCGGAGCTGGAGGCGATGCTGCTCCGTGTCCGCGGCCGCGTGTTCGGCCAGCGCGCCGCTCCCTGACCATACGACAGGTCGCGCACGCCCTACCGGGCGGCATGATTCGGAGCCCTGAGTGATGCACGCGAAGGCGAAGGTGGCCGTGTTTGATTTCATCACGCACTTCGGCGGGGGCCAGGCGGTTACGCTCCTCCTATGTCGTGAGCTGGCACCGTACTACGACGTGCACGTCATCGACGCCTATGGCACCTGCGCGAAGTACCACGGCGCGCTCCGCGAAGCCGGCTTGCCAGTTCAGGTCGTGCAGCCCCACGCGAAACACACGTACTTCGGATACTCGAACAATCCACCCCTGCGACTGCTGCGCATGGTGCACCAGATCCCAGCCTTGTGGCGCCTCTCCCGCACACTGGGCGCGCTGCTCGCGGACATCGGCCCGTCACTGGTCTGGGTGAACGGCATCAAATCGCTGACCTGCCTGAAGCTCTCCGGGGCGACGCGGCACGTGCCGGTGGCGTTCTACGCTCAGGGCTGGTACCGGATGGAGGAGTATCCGGCGCATCAGCGCTGGATCCTGCGGCGGTACGCGGACGGCATCCTCGCCGTCTCCACCGCTACACGGGAAGCGCTGCGCGCGTGGGGGATTCCCGCAGGGCGAGTTCACGTCGTGTACAACCCGCTGAACTTCGACGAGGTGCTAGGCGGCGCCGCCCGGGCGCCCAGTCCGGCATTGCCCGGCATGGACAAGCGGCCGCGCGTCGTTGTGCCGGGTCAGTTGATTCGCACGAAGGGCCAACACACGGCCGTTCGAGCGGCTGCGCTATGCAAGCAGCGGGGCACGGACCTCACCGTTTGGCTGGCCGGCGACGAGAGCCCCGGGTCGCGAGCCCGGTACCGGGAGCACCTCCAGGCGCTCATCGCTCAGTTGGGAGTGGAGAACAACGTCCACTTGCTGGGGTGGCGCGACGACTTACCCGCGATCATGGCCCGGGCGGACGTCGTGCTTCTTCCCACCCATACCGAAGGCTTGCCGCGCGTGCTCGAGGAGGCCATGCTGCTCAAAAAGCCGGTTATCACAACGCCGGTCGGCGGTATTCCCGACTTGATCACCGATCAAGAAACGGGCCTCTTGGTGCCGATCGAGGACGAGCGGGCCGTCTGCGCGGCACTCGCCCGGCTGCGCGACGACGCGGCCCTGGTGCAGAAGCTCACTGAGAGTGCCTATCGGCGAGTGCGCGAGCTTGTAACCCCCCAGAATCAAGCGTCTCTCGTGCGCGACGCCTTTGAGGCGTTGATCCAGCGTGGACCGTACCGACCCTAGTCCGTGGTCGAGGCCCGTGGTGCTTCCCGTGCGTCGTGTCGGCCGCCACGCTGGGTGATTGCCTCCAAGATCCGCTGGCTAGCGCGGCCATCGCCGTACGGGTTTTTCACGTCGGGTGGCGCGGCCCGACACTTCAGGGCCGTGGAAACGCCATGGACGATACGCTGCTCGTCGTTGCCCACGAGCTGGACCAGGCCGGCCTGCACGCCTTCGGGGCGCTCGGTGGTGTTCCGCATCACCAGGACCGGTTTCTTGAGGCTCGGGGCTTCTTCCTGAATGCCGCCGGAATCGGTGAGGATCAGCGCGCAGCGCTGCATGAGCCAGGCGAAGGGCGCGTAGGGCAGCGGCTCCAGCAGGTGGACGTTGGGTCGGCGGCCCAGGATTCGGTGGACCGGCTCCTGCACGTTCGGGTTCAGGTGCACTGGATAAACCCAATGGACGTCGGGGAACGTGTGCGACAAGCTCAAGATGGCGCGGCAGATGTTCTCGAATCCTTGTCCAAAGCTCTCGCGCCGGTGGCCCGTGATGAGCACCATTGGAGCATCATCGAAACGTTCCCGCACCCAGCGCTGGACCTCGGTGACGGCCGGCGGCGGGTTGGCCTTGATCCGCTCGAGCACCCACAACAGGGCGTCGATCACGGTGTTGCCCGTCACGACGATCCGCTGCTCAGGCACGTGCTCGTTCAGCAGGTTCTGGCGGGCCCAGGCCGTCGGCGCAAAGTGCAGGTCGGCAAGCTGCGTGCACAGCCGGCGGTTAATCTCCTCCGGGAACGGCTGACGCTTGTCAAACGTGCGCAATCCCGCCTCGACGTGTCCGACGGAAACGCCCTCGTAGAAGGCGACGAGGGCCGCAGCCCACACCGTCGTGGTGTCGCCCTGGACCAGAATCCAGTCCGGCCGCTCCTGAACGAGCACCGGCCGGAGAGCCGTGATGATGTTAGCGGTAAGCCCGCACAGGTCCTGGTTCGGCCGCATCAGATCCAGGTCGACGTCGGGGCGGATCCCGAACAGCTCCAGGACTTGGTCGAGCATCTCGCGGTGCTGGGCAGTCACGCAGACGCGAACCACGAAGTCCTGCGGCCGCGCCTGGGCACGAACAATCACCGGGGCGAGCTTGATCGCCTCGGGCCGGGTTCCGAATACAGCCAGGACCTTGGCCGCCAACGTGCCCTCATGCCGGCGCGCCGGGCTGCGCTGCCCGTCGCGCGCGCCCGCCGTCTCGGCCGAAGCTAATGAGAATCGGCGTGACCGTCAACGCGAAGGTCGCCCTGCCCTGGTGCCACAAGCGAAGTCAGCGCTGCTTGCCCGCTCGGCGCTGCCAGTCCAGCGTCAGGTCGCGCACGGCCTCGTAGAACGCACGCCGCCGCGGGCGGAGTATGTCGCAGTGGAAGTCTCGCGCCCGCCCCAGATTGCGCGCCGCCATCTGCGCCATCCGCTCGCGGTTCGTCAGCACCGCGCGGATTTTCGTCCCCAACGCCTCGACATCCCCCGGCGGGACCATGTCCTCCGGCGGCAGCAACTCCGGGATGCCGCCGACAGCGCTAGCGATGCACGGCAGGCCGCGGGCCATCGCCTCGATAAGCGCCCTGGGGAGACCTTCGGTACGCGACGGCAGCACGAATAGGTCAGCTTGGTCGAGCGCCACGCGTACCGCTTCTCCACCGGGCAATTGCCCCGGGAACTGCACGCGCTCGCCAATCCCCAGCCGCTGCGCGAGCTGCGCAAGTTCGTCCCGATGTCGTCCATGGCCTACCATCACCAGCCGCAAGTCGAGGCCACTACAGACGTTGGCTGCCACGGCCTTGAGGAGCACGTCTGGTCCTTTGTAGAGTTGGGCCAGGCTGCCAACGAACAGCAAACGGAAAGGGCGGTCAGCGCCGGGCGCGGCATGCGGCCGCGGTGCGAACGCCTCGTCCGTCAGGTCGATGCTAGAGCAGCCGACCGCGTAGGCTCCGGGCCCAGGTGGGTAGCGCTGCTGGAGGGCCTGCTCGGTGACGTAGGCGGCAGCGGCGGCACCGGCGCACTCTCGCCGAAGGTTGCGCGTAAATCGCCAGCGCACCAAGGGCCGCCACTGGGTCCGCACGCCGCCCGGTCCGAAGACATAATACGGGTCGCCGACGACTTCGACGGCGTATGCCTGGCGGGTGGCGCGAAGGGCGGTGTGCAGGCGGGTGCTGATCATGCCAGGCACACGGAGGATGACGGCGTCGGCGGGCTGCAGCGCGGCGCGGACCGCCTGCCGCACCGCCAGTCCGCGGGACAGGTATTGCCACGGACCGACGTAATAGGGCACGGGGATAATGTGCACGCCCGGCCCGTCGGTGGGCCGCGCACCCGCCGGCGGCCGAGGGACATCGCGCAGGCGCGCCACCACCCCGACCTCGTCAAAGACCTCCAGGTAGCGCTGCCAGAACGTGAACTCGGTCGGCGGCGGGGACCACACCTGCCCGTCGGGGGTTTCGTCGAAACGGGTTTCCAGTGCGACGACGACTTGCATACATATCACCTCGCCCCAGTACACGGCTCATGACCGTTCTGCCGCAGAGCATTCACTATATCGGCCGCGACCCCGCGACCGCGTCGATCTTGTCGGTCCGGGTCCGGATGCCCCCCGCGGGAACCAGCTTTTCCGCGGTCAGCAGCGGCGCGGGGACATCCCGGATGCGGGCGACCAGCTGCACTTCGTCGAGGACGTCCAGGTAACGTCCCCAAAGGGAGTAAGCGAGCGCACCATACCCCCAGACCCGGCCATCCGCGGTGCGATCGAATCGGTTTTCGAGGGCAACCAACACTCTCATTGCGGCATGCTGCCTGAGCGCCCGTTTGGCCGTCGCTTGACGGCCCGGAAGCGCGGTCCATAATAGCAACGGGATGAAAACCCGTCAGCAGCCAGCCCGTGCTCAGGCCCTGAGAATCGTTGGCGCGGATGTGCGGCTCCGCGGTGTCGGCGGGCGACCTGGAGACGGTCGACATGCTTGAAGGAAAAAGGACGCTGGTCACCGGCGCTGGCGGCTTCATCGGCTCCCACCTGGTGGAGGCCCTGCTCGCGCGGGGAGCCCAGGTGCGCGCCTTTGTTCGGTATAACGGCCGTGGCGACATCGGCATGCTCGCCGACCTACCGGCCGACAGTCGCGCCAGGCTTGAGATCATCTTCGGCAACATCTCCGACCCCTTCTTCGTGCGGTCGGCGGTGCGCGGCTGCGATTGCGTCTTTCACCTGGCGGCCTTGATCGGGATTCCGTACAGCTACATTGCGCCGAGCGACTACGTCGCGGTCAACGTGACGGGCACGCTCAACGTCGTCCAGGCCTGTCGGGACGAGCGCGTTCCGCGTCTGGTGCACACCTCCACCAGCGAGGTGTACGGGACAGCCCAGTACGTGCCCATCGATGAAAAGCACCCGCTGCAGGGGCAGTCGCCCTACTCGGCCAGCAAGATCGCGGCCGACCAGATGGTCGAGGCGTACTACCGGAGCTTCGAGGTGCCGGCCGTGATCGTGCGGCCCTTCAACACGTTCGGCCCGCGGCAGTCGGCGCGGGCGTTCATCCCGACCGTCATCGCGCAGGCGCTGACCGGCGACCGGATCGCGATGGGCGCGTTGGACCCGATTCGGGACCTGACGTTCGTGAAGGACACCGCCGAAGGCTTTATTACGGTCGGGCTCTGTGACCGCGTGGTGGGGCAGGTGGTGAACCTGGGCGTCGGGACCGGCCACACGATCGGCACCGTCGTGCGGATGATTTTGAAGATCCTCGGCAAAGAGACGTTGCAAATCGAGCAGGACGCGGCCCGCATCCGGCCGCCGAAGAGCGAAGTCCAGCGTCTGATCAGCGACAACCGGGTCGCCCGGGAGGTATGCGGTTGGCAGCCCCGGACTTCCCTCGCGGACGGGCTGTCCGAGACGATCGAGTGGATTCGCCAACACCCCGAGTGCTATCGCCCAGAGCTATACGCAGTGTAGGGTGAGGTCGCCGCATGGCCGGATCGCAAGACATGCAGGACGTGCGGGTAGTGATCCTCGCCGGCGGCAAGGGCACGCGGCTGCGGCCGTACGCGACCAGCTTCCCCAAGCCGCTAATGCCCATTGGCGACATGCCGATCCTGGAGATTGTCCTGCGGCAGCTCAGGTGGTTCGGGTTCCGCAAGATCACGTTGTCCGTCAACCATCTGGCCGAGCTGATCCGCGCTTTCTGCGGCGATGGCACGAGGTGGGGCCTGGACCTCAGCTACTGCGTAGAGGACAAACCGCTCGGGACTGCCGGCTCGGTCGGCCTCGTGCCGGACCTGACCGACCCGTTCCTGGTGATGAACGGCGACCTGCTCACCACGCTGGACTACGGTGCGCTGGTGGCCGCCCACATGGAGTCGGGAGCTTGCGCCACGATGGGCGTGTTCCCGCGCGAGGTGCAGATCGACTTCGGCGTCGTGGCGCTGGACGAGCACGGGCACCTGGCCGAATACAAGGAGAAACCGCGCCTGGAGTACCTGGTCAGCATGGGCGTGAACGCGTTCAGCCGTACCGCGCTCGACTTCGTTTCCAAGGGTCAGTACCTGGACATCCCCACGCTGATGACCAACCTCAAGGACGCGGGGCACACCGTAGCGGCCTACCGCAGCCCGTGCGAGTGGCTCGACATCGGCCGGCCGGATGACTACGAACGGGCGACCGAATGCTTCGAGGCGGCGCGCGCGCGTTACCTGCGAGCGACCCCGCCGTGATCCGCCACGTGTTGGTGACTGGGGCCGCGGGCTTCTTCGGCCGTCATTTCTGCCGCTACCTCGCGGCGCACGCGCCCGAGGTCGAACTCACCGCGACCGACATTGTGCCGCCCGGCACGGAGACACCAGGCCGGTTTGTGCAGGTTGATTTGGCCGACGAGGCGGCGGCGAGGGAACTGATCCGCGCGGTGGGTCCAGATGCCGTTGTCCACCTCGCGGGCACGTTCGGCAGCGGGGCCGCGGTCGACCTCTACCGGGCAAACGTCTTGTCGCTGCTTGCGCTGCTTGAAGCCATGCGCCAACACGTGCCCACTGCGATCGTGGTGGCCGCCGGTTCTGCGGCCGAGTACGGTCGCGTGGCCCCGGGACAACTGCCGGTGACGGAGAACTGTCCCTGCCGTCCGGTAACCGCCTACGGACAGAGCAAGCTGATCGCAACGCAGATCGCCCTGTATTACCACCGCGTGCACGCGCTGCGGGTGATGATCGTCCGCCCGTTTCAGTTGATTGGAAAGGGCGTGACCCCGCGTTTGGCACCCGGGGCGTTTGCCGAGCAACTTCGGCAGGCCCGGCAGATTGGAGCCACGACGATCCAGGTCGGCAATCTGAGTAGCAGCCGCGATTTTCTGGACGTTCGCGATGCGGCGGCGGCGGTGTGGACGCTGTGCTCGAAACCAGCCCCGGGCGAGATCTTTAACATGTGTTCGGGTCAACCGACGCGCATCGCGGATCTGCTCGACGCGATGATCGCCATCACTGGCGCACAGGTCCGCGTCGAGGTTGATCCGAGTCGACTGCGCGGCGCAGCAGATGCAGAGGTCGTCTACGGCAGCTACGACCGGTTGAAGTTGCACTGCGGTTGGCATCCGCAGCGCAGCCTTGAAGAGAGCATCAGCGCCATGCTCTCGTAGGAGGGAGTGGCGCGCAGGGCCTAACAGTGGAGAACGCCCGTAAGCCAAAGGTGGCGGTACTGGTCACGGTGCCGTCCACCATCCGCGCATTGTACCGGCCGGTAGTCGCGGCGTTCGTGGATGCCGGGCTCGAGGTGGTAGTGGTCTCGACACCGCACGACAGCGTGGCGTCGTGGTTGCCGGCGGGTTGCCGGTTCGTGGCGGTCGACATGGCGCGCGCGATAACACCGCTGCGCGACCTGCGGGCGCTGTGGCGACTGGTCCGCCTGTTCCGGGCGGAGCGGTTTGACCTCATCCAGTACACTACGATGAAGGCCCAGTTGCTGGGCGCAACCGCGGCGTTCGTGGCACGCGCCCCCCTGCGGGTGTACCTCGCCTGGGGGCCGTATTTCCAGGCCAAGCGCGGGTTAGCGCGGCGCGTGTTTGCCGGGCTGGACCGCTTCGCCTGCGCGCTCAGCACGCACATCGTCGTGAACTCGTGCGGGCTCGTCGATACGTTGGCCGACGAAGGTGTGGCGCCGCGCGGACGCTGTGAGGTAATCTGGCACGGCAGCACGTGCGGCATTGATCTTGACCTGTTCGACGCGGCTCGCTGGGCGCCCAATCGCGCGGCGCTCCGGGCCCAGGTCGGCCTCCCGGCCCAGGCGACCGTGATCGGCGTGTTCGGCCGACTCACCGGCGACAAGGGCGTCAATGAGACCGTGGCCGCGTTCGATCGGATCGCGGGGCGCCACCCGCACGTCTACCTGCTCGTCGCCGGTGTCGAGGAACCCCGAGATCCGTTGCTTCCCGAGACGTGGCGCTGCATTCGAACCCACCCGCGCATCCGTCGGCTCGGCTTTCAGGAGTCGTTGGTTCCACTGTACGCCGCGATCGACATCTTCTGCCTCGCGAGCTACCGCGAAGGCCTGCCGCAGTCCGTGCTCGAAGCCCAGGCCATGGAGCTGCCCGTCGTGTGCACCGACATCGTGGGCTGTCGCGAAGCGATCGCGGATCGCGAGACGGGTTTCCTGGTGGCGCCCCGCAGCGCCACGGCGCTGGTGGAGCCGCTCGAGCGGCTGATCGCCGATCCGGTCTTGCGGCAGACCATGGGGAAGCGCGGAAGTCAGCGCGTCCGTGAGCGGTTCGACATGCGCGACGTGGTCGCGGCGATCGTGGCCCGCTGGCAAGGGCTGCTCCGCGAAGGTGGCCGCGTGCAACGCTGAGCGCCGCTGCGGACCTTCCGCGAACTACCACATTCTCCGTCCCCGCCGGCGGAATTCGCGGTAGGCCTCGCGCGTGGGGAAGCTGTAGTAGCTGCCGCCCTCCTTCGCCAACGAGCGCGTCTGGTAATGGCCCGTTTCGACGAGCGTGATCGCGCGCAGCAAGGCCTCAGCATGCAGCCGCCGGCTGCGAAGGATGAACTGCTCCAGCGACTCGTCCGGAAGGATGGGAAAGGCCTCCTGCACGAGCACGTCACCCGCGTCGATGGCCTCGTTCATCAGGAACACTGTGACGCCGCCCTGCTCCTCGCCATTGGCCATCATCCAGAAGCTCGGCGCCAGGCCGCGGTACTTCGGTAGCAGCGCTCCGTGCACGTTGAGGCAACCCTTGGCCGGAAGCTGGATCAGCGGCCGCTTGAAGATCTGCGGGCACGAGATCGAGAGGACGAGGTCGATCGCCGCCTGGCGGAGCGCGACCAGGAACTCCTCCGCGTTTACGTCCGCGACCGTGGCGCACGGGACGCCATAGTGCCCCGCGGCCGAGCGCATCGAATAGAATTTCCCGCGACGGCGACCGAAGCCGAGCCGGGCCCGCAGCCGTGCGGTGCCCTCACGCCAGACGAGCCGCCACAGGTTGAGGCCCCCGAACGCGCGGTAGTACTTCAGCAGTAGCTGCGGCATGGTCTCCCGGTGATGCGTCGGGGGGCATAGGTAAACGCCACGCACCTGCGCCGCACGCTCCTTCAGAAGCCGGGCTAGCAGCGCGGGGAGGTACAGATGCTCTTCAACGGTGAGGATGGCAATATTCATGCAGCGGCCATTGGGAAGCGGCGGCAAGCACGGCGCTCGCCGTGCCAAACCGGAACTCCCGGAGCATTCGATCGACGCGGCCCGGGAAGCGGGTCCGCCATAGCCCTTGGTGCAAGCGCGTCTTCCAGGGGATCGGATAGCTCAACGTGTCGATTTCGCTCGGGCTGTATTCGTACGGGTGCATGTAGATGGTCGCCGAGCGGCCTTCCGCGTTCAATTGCCGCACGCCGCGCCGCAGAACCACGTACGGGAGCAGCCGGAAGTACCCGCCGCCGCCAACCGGGATCCGCCGCCCGAGCACCCGCCACGAGGCGACCGGCAGCTCGAGCAGCTCGTAGCCGGCGGGCGTCTTCAGGCGATGCGGATAATACGGCGCGCCGTCGATCCCGTAGCGCCGCGTGCGCAGCGGGAAGATGGAGGAGTCGTAGCGGTGGCCGGTCTCGACCAGCACGTCGAGCGCCCACAAATTGACTTCGGTGATCGAGAACGCCGGCGCGCGGTAGCCACTGATCTCGCGTCCGGTGAGGTCCTCGAGCAGCTTCTTCGCGCGCTCCAGGTCGGCCCGGAATTGCGCGGGCGTCAGCTCGTGCACGAGCCGGTGCCCATACCCGTGGCTCTGGACCTCGTGTCCGGCCGCCTGAATCTCGCGCACCAGCTTCGGGGCCTGCTCGGCCGCCAACCCCAGCACGAAGAACGTGCCGCGCGTCTGCCGTGCTGCCAGGGCCTCGAGCACCTTGTGCGTATTGGCGTAGAAATGGTCGGTCAGCGGCAATGTGGCATCGACGGTCGACTGCAGCCAGTCCTCGACGTCGATCGTAATCGCGTTCAGCGGCCGGGCGTCCATTGCCGTTCGGGTTGGGACCATGCCGCTCACGACGCCTGCGTGTCGATGACGTAGATGTTCGACGGATATCCGTGGCTCACAATCTGCCCGGCCAGCGTGAACCCGTGCTTGCGATAATACCCGTTCGCCCGCGCAAAGTCGGCCCGCACCATGACCTTGATGCGGTCGATTCCGCGCCGCCGGAATTCGCCGCACAGCGCCTGGAGCAGGGCGGCCCCCAGGCCGCTCCCTTGTCCGGCCGGCTCGATCACGATCGACAGCAACTCGGCGCGGGGATACTCGCCGGCCACCTTCGCGGGATACAGGAGCGTGTTCAGGAGCCGGCGGATCATGCGCGGGCTCAGGAGGTATCTGAGGCCCAGGGCCGCGAAGCTCCACAGGTGCCGGCGGATGACACGCCGGTACATCCGGCCCACGTCGGTCACACCCGATACAAAGCCCACTACGCGGTCGTGCGCGTCGGCGCCGACGAACACGAATCCGTCGTCGCCGCCGTTCAGAGCGCGGTAGATCCTGGCCAGCGCCGGGAGCGTCAGCTCGGCCAGTACGCCCGTGGGGATGCCCTGCTGGTGAAGGCGCGCCACCGCCAGAGCGTCATCGCCGCGCATGGGGCGCACAACGTAGGGTGCCGGCACGCCGGCCGATGGCGGCGGTTGCGAGGCGTTGGCGCTGGGCTCGACGGATTCTGAAGTCACACGATCACCGCGTGGTAGCTTGTACCTGGGCCGGACAGAAACGCAAGATTATAGAGGGCGGCCCGCGCCCGCGTAATGTGCCCGGAACCCCCCGCGGTGTCGGGCGGGTCCGCGGCTTCGCACAACCCGGCCAGGACGCTAGGATTGTCGTAGGGGGCCGGCCGGATGTGTGCATTCGGAAACTGTAACCCGATGCGGCGCTATTTCGACAACGCGGCGACGAGTTATCCGAAGCCGCCCGCGGTGGCGCAGGCGGTTCAGCACTACTTCGCGCAAGGGCACGCCAGCGCCGGGCGCGGGGCCTACCGCGAGGCCCTGGCCGCCGCGCGTATCCTCGACGAGTGCCGGGCCGAAATCCAAGGTCATCAGCGAAATGTATCCGAGGCTGCCGCCCCGGGCAATCGACCGCCCACATGCCGCACCGCCCGACCGCGCTGCGTGGCGGCCGCGTATAATCGAACGGCTGCGGCGGGGGCGCCAACCGCGAGCCCGACGATGAATGACATCGCTGATCTGGAAATGTGGCGAAAGGCGGCCGGGGAGTACCTGCGCGCGCAGCTTGGGCAGCGTGCGCCGCACGAGTTGAAGCTGGTGGAGACGTTCCGCGAGCAGCCGCTGGCGGGTGAGGGGCCGGTCGCGCTGTTCACGTTCGACTGCCTGGACGGGCTAGGCCGGGTGGCGGATCCGCGACACTACGTCGTGGTCGGGCAAACCACCCCGAACTACTTCCCCGCCTACGGTCTGGGCCCCGATGACGCGTACAGCTTCCACATCGGCACACGCTTCATGCTCGAAATGGGTGTCAGTGTTGCCGATGCGCGGTTTGAACCGGCGGACGCGCGGGAGAGCCTGCGGGCGCTGCTGGCCGCGTGCAATCCGGGTGTGCCGATCGAGCGCGAGGAGTTGGCCGGCCTGTTCCGTTGCCAGGAGCGTCTGTTTGCTGTCTACCGCGTGACCCTCGGCGGACAGGACGTGTACTGCATGGGCGCAGACTGCCCGCCCGGCTTCTACGAGTTGACGGACTACCCGCCGCAAATCGCCCTGCGGCTGCATCTCGGGCAGTTAATCCGGGCCGAGGCCCGCCATGAGCTGGCCCGCGTCGTGTCGGCGCGGCTGTCCGCGGCCGAGCCACCAGAATAGGATGTCGCGGTTGCGGAATCGGGAGCCGTGCGGTGATGTTCGAGCGTCGGTATTTCGACAACGCGGCGACGAGTTATCCGAAGCCGCCCGCGGTGACGCAGGCGGTGCTGGATTACATCGCCAACGTGCATGCCAGCGCCGGCCGCGGGACTTACCGCGAGGCGCTGGTTGCGGAACGCATGCTGGACGATTGCCGGAGCGCGCTCCGCGACCTGTTCTGCGCCCGCCCCGTGGACCACGTCATCTTCGCGCTCAACGGGACGGACGCACTCCATCTGGCCATCAAGGGCGTCGTGCGGCCCGGCAGCCACGTGGCCACCACCTGCCTGGACCACAACTCGGTACTGCGCCCGCTGAGCGCGCTTCAGGAGCAAGAGCACGTCACCTGGACCGCGGTCCCCGTCGACCCCCAGACCACGCGGCTCGATCCGGCGGCCCTGGCCGACGCGCTGCGACCAGAAACACGGCTGGTCGTCGTCAATCACGCCAGCAACGTGACCGGCGTCGTGCAGCCGCTCGAGCCGATCGTGGAACTTTGTCGGGCGCGTGGCGTGCTACTGCTGGTCGACGCCGCCCAGTCGGCCGGGCACGTGCCGATCGACTTCGGGCGGCTGGGGATCGATCTACTGGCCTGCCCGGGCCACAAGGGCCTCCTCGGCCCGCTCGGCACCGGGGTGCTGCTCATCCGTGCCGGCGTCGAGCAACACATGCGCACCGTCCGCGAAGGTGGCACGGGGTCTCAAAGCGAGCGGCCCATCCAGCCGCACACGCTCCCCGACCGCTTTGAGGCCGGCAGCCATAACGCCCTCGGCCTGGCCGGCCTGCTGGCTGGGGTACACTGGATCACCGACGGCGGCGTCGCCGCCATCCGCGAGCACGAGCTTGCCCTTTGTCGCCAGATGATCCAGCGACTCAATGAGATCGAGGGGTTGCGCTGGTACGGCCCGCGCGCGGCGGCCGACCGGGTCGGGGTCTTCAGCGTGCGGATTGCCGGGGTGGAGCCGGAGGAACTATCGGCGCTACTGGAAAGCGAATACGGCGTGCTAACCCGCAGCGGCCTGCACTGCGCTCCGCTGGCACACCGCGCGCTCGGCACGCTGGACGGTGGAGGCACCACGCGGCTCTCTTTCGGGCCGTTCACCACGCCGGCGGACATCGAGGCCGCGGCCGAGGCCCTGGCCGAGTTGGCACGGCACGGGCGCACGCTGCGGCGGGCCGCATGGCCGTCTAACGTCGCCGGGGCCTGAGTGTCTGCTCCTGACGGGGGTCGGTTCAGACGGCACTGGCCCAAGGTCGGCTTGCAACAGGATCAACAGAATGGCGACCCGACCCCGTAGACAAGCCCGCCGCCAGTGCGCATATTGGGGGACACGGCGCGGTGACGGCTTGCCGTCCGCCGACCTTTCATTAAGCTGGTGCGAGAGGAATACACCGGGAGGCGTGCCTTGGCACAGATCAAGCTAGCCATCGCGGGCGTCGGCAACTGTGCGAGTTCGCTTCTGCAGGGGATCGAGTACTACAAGCCGCCAGTTTCCACCGAGACGGCCGGACTCCTCCACCCGGAGCTCGGCGGGTATCGGATCACCGATCTTACGCCCGTCGCCGCATTCGACGTCGATCGCCGCAAAGTCGGCCGGCCCCTCGAGGAGGCCGTCTTTGCCCCGCCGAACTGCACGAAGATCTTTCAACGCGAGTTGCCGCGGTACGGGGTCACTGTGCAGATGGGGCCCGTGCTGGACGGCGTGGCCGCCCACATGCGCGATTACCCGGAGGAAATCGCCTTCCGCGCTGCCGATGCGCCGCCGTGCGACGCCGCCAAAGTGCTCCGCGAATCGGGCGCCCAGGTGCTGGTCTGCTACATGCCGGTGGGCTCGGAGCAGGCGGTGCGGTATTACGCCCAAGCCTGCCTGGACGCCGGTGTCGCAATGGTCAATTGCGAGCCGGTCTTCATCGCCTCGCACCCCGAGTGGGCGGCCCAGTTCCGCACCAAGAACCTGCCCATTATCGGCGACGACATCAAGAGCCAGTTCGGGGCCACCATCGTGCACCGCATGCTGG
>CAZWYT010000082.1:5168-21462 GCA_964638325.1 uncultured Planctomycetales bacterium | reverse complement strand
CCCTCCTCCGAAGTCGGCGATACCTTTGCCCGCATCGCCAAAGACGCGGACGTCCTGTTTGAGTACTCCGTCAACGAGAAAATAGCCGTGGAGGTCGCCTTTGCGGCCAGCCTCACGGGCGCGCGGGCCATGTGCAGCATGAAGCACCTCGGCCTGAGCTACGCCAACGATCCGATCTCCACGATGCCCTACGTCGGCGTGGAGGGCGGCCTGGTTCTGGTCTCCGCCGGCGACCCTTCGGCCATCACCAGCCCCAACGAACAGGACCAGCGACATTTCAGCCGGTTCCTGTACCTCCCGGTCTTCGACCCGGCGACGCCGGACGACGCCCTGCGCATGACGCGGTATGCGTTCGAGTTCTCGGAAGCGACGCGTCTGCCCGTGATCCTGCGGCCGACGACCCGCGTTTGTCACAGCAGCGGCATGGTCGAGCTGGGACCGTTGCCCGTCCGCAAGAACGAGATCGGTTTCACCAAGGACCCGGCACGCTACGTGCCGATCCCCGACAACGCCCGACGCATGCGCAAGGAACTCACCGAGCGCTACCGGCACGCCGCGGAATTGCTGCAGGCGTCGGAGTTCTACCCGCGCAGGGGTCGCGGCCGCCGGGGAATCATCGCCGGCGGTGTGGCCTATGCCTACGCGGCTCAAGTGATCGAGGAGCTGGGGCTCGAGAGCCAGGTCACACTACAGCAGATCGGGGCATACCCGATTCCCGATGGGGTGCTCGATGATTTCCTGGCCGCCGTCGATGCGGTCCTGGTGGTCGAAGAGCTGACGCCGCTGATTGAGGAACGGGTGAGTCTCTGTGCGTATCGCAGCCGCCGCCAGATTCCCGTGCTCGGCAAGCACAGCGGGCATTTCCCGCTGGAATTCGAGTATTCGCCGGATCTCGTGGAAGACGCCGTTCGAGACTACCTCCAACTCGAGCGGCGCGACCAGCCCGCGGTGGCCGTGCCCGAGCTGCCCCCCAGGCCGCCGGTGCTCTGCCCGGGTTGCCCGCACCGGACCAGTTTCTACATGGTCAACCGGGTCTTCGGAAAACGTACGGTTTATTGCAGCGACATCGGCTGCTACACGCTGGGCTACGGCGCGCCCTTGCACGCCTGCGACGTCTTGCTCTGTATGGGCTCGTCGATTACCCAGGCTTCCGGAATCGCGCGGCTGACCGGCCGCCGCACGGTGGCCTACATCGGCGACTCGACGTTTTTCCACAGTGGTCTTCCGGCGCTCGTGAATGCCGTCCAGGCCGAAGACGAGATCACGGTCGTAATTCTGGACAACTACATCACGGCCATGACCGGCTTCCAGCCCAGCCCGACGACGCATGGCCGAGCCGCGGCTCCCGACGACGATTCGGACCGCTGTGCGATCGAGCGGGCGGTGCGCGGCCTGGGAGTCCGCGACGTGTTCTCGGCCGATCCGTTTGACGAGGAAGCGGCGCTGACCGCCCTCCGGCAGGCGCAGCGTGGCACCGGCGTGAACGTCGTGGCGTTCCACGCGCCCTGCGTGGTCAACGCGCGCCGCGGGACCAAGGGCCGCAGCCGGACGCCCTTTGCCATCAACCAGGAGTTGTGCAACGCGTGCTCGCTATGTGTCCGGGTCTTGGGCTGCCCGGGCATTCTGATCGCGGACGGCGCATACACGATTGACCGGGATCTTTGTGACGGTTGCGGGCTGTGTGCCCGCGTTTGCCAGCAGCAGGCCATCCAACCGGTGGCCGCAGCGAGGACGGGATGAACCCGGTCGAGGGCGAACAGAAGCGGTCCGGCTGGCGGATACTCATCGCCGGTACCGGCGGCCAGGGCGTCCTGACGGTCGCGCGCCTGCTGTGCGAGTGCTTCGTCGAGCGCGGGCATCACGTCGTCAGCGGACAACTGCACGGCATGGCCCAACGCGGCGGCGCCGTGCAATCGTCCGTCATGATCGACGCGGGCACCAGCCCCGTGATCGCGCGGGGGCGGGCCGATTTTGTGGTCGGCTTGGAACCCGTCGAAACCGCGCGGGCGCTGCCGTTCATGTCATTGCGCACACGGGTCTATATGAACACGGCCCCGGTGGTTCCGTTCGTGCTGGCGCAACGCATGGTATTGCAGCAGGAGAACGCGGAATACCCGGATGTGCAACGGCTCGTGGAGCGCGTGCGTTCCGTGGCTCCCAGCACGTTGACCCTCGATGCCACGCAGTGTGCCCTGGAAGCCGGGTCCACCCAGGCGCTGAACATCGTCATGCTGGGCTGCCTGCTCGGCTCCGGTGCCCTGCCCTGCACGGCGGACGAGTTCTGGAGCACCGTCTCGAAACAGATGCCGCCGACCGCGCGAGAAATCAACGCCAAGGCCTTTCGAAAAGGCGCCGAGTTCGCCGCGGAATTCTCCCTGGGCGGGAGGCCGCCATGAAGCTGAAGGTTGGCATCGACGTCGGCGGGACGTTCACCGATTTCCTGGTCACCCAGTCGGGCGCGGAACCCCGCGTCTTCAAAGTCCTGTCGACGCCGGCCGACCCTTCCATCGGCCTGATTCAAGGTCTGCAAGAGATCGCCGCGAGCTTGGGGGTTTCCGTGAACGGGCTGGCGCGCTCCATCGAGACGATCGTGCACGGCACCACGGTCACGACCAATGCCGTCCTCACGCACACCGGGGCGAAAACCGGCCTGCTGACCACGCACGGCGTTCGCGATGCGCTCGAAATGCGGAGGGGCGTCCGCGAAGAGCAGTATGACAACCGCTACACCAATGTCCCGCCGCTCGTCCCCCGGTACTTACGCAGGCCGGTTCGGGGACGGCTGGACTACCGCGGCGACACATTAGAACCGCTGAATACGGACGACGTGCGCGAAGCGCTCCGGCTGTTCGGGGAGGAGAAACTCGAAGCCGTGGCCATCTGTTTCATGAATTCCTTCGCCAACGGCGAACACGAGCAGCAGGCGGCGGAACTGGTTCGGCAGCAACTGCCCGAGGCCTACCTGACCGTGTCCTCTGAATTCCTGCCCTCCATCCGCTTCTATGACCGTGTCAGCTCGACCGTGCTCAACTCGTACGTCGGCCCCAAGCTCAGCTCGTACGTCGATCGCCTCCGGGCCCGACTGCGGGAGATCCAGTTTGGCGGCGTCCTGCTCATCATGCAGTCCAACGGCGGCGTGATGAGCCCCGAGGTGGCACACCATAGTCCGGCGCGGACGTTGCTGTCCGGCCCCGCTGCCGGTCCAGAAGCCGGGCGCGCTTACGTCCGGGCCCACGGGTATGCGAGCTGCATCACCGTGGATATGGGTGGGACCAGCTTTGACGCCGCGCTGGTGCAGGACGGCACCGCCAACGTCGTCACCGAAGGCGAAATCAACCGCTACCGCATTGCGCTGCCCATGCTGGACATCGTCACGATCGGCGCCGGCGGCGGCAGCATCGGCTGGCTCGACGAGGGCGGGCTGCTGCGCATGGGGCCGCAAAGCGCGGGTGCCGATCCCGGTCCGGCCTGCTATGGCAAAGGGGGCACGCTCCCAACCTGCACCGACGCCGATCTGCTACTGGGGTATCTCGATCCGGAGTTCTTCGCCGGCGGAAAGATCAAGCTTGACCAGCAGGCGGCCGTCGCGACCATCACGGCGCGCGTTGCGGAACCCCTGGGATTGTCGGTCGAAGATGCGGCCGCCGGGATGTACCGTGTCATCAATGCCAACATGGCGCAGGGTGTGCGGGAGATCACCATCAAGCGCGGCTTCGACCCCCGCGAGTTTCCGCTGGTGGCCGCCGGCGGGGCCGGTCCCCTGCACGCGTGCATGATTTGCAGCGAGCTGGAAATCCCGCTCTTCATCGTGCCGCGCGAATCTTCGATCTTCTGCGCCGCCGGCATGCTCATGAGTGATTTGCGGCATGACTTCGTAACCTCCTTCGTTTCCGTGTTCGCGCGGATCGACTGGACGAAACTCCACGCGGTCGTCGCCGCGATGATTCAGGAAGGCAACGCGCTTCTGGAACAGGAGAACATTCCGCAGGAGAAGCGGCGCTTCGCGCTCAGCCTGGATTGCCGGTACGTGAAGCAGTACCACGAGGTCTCCCTGCCCGTGACGAGCGAAGCGCTCCGCGCGGCCGAGGCGCAAGCCATCGCGGCGGCCTTTCACGTCGAGCACCAGCGTATGTACGGCTATTCACTCGAGGAGGAAGACGCGCCGATCGAGCTGATCAACGTGCGGTTGCGGGCCACCGGCCTCACGGAAAAGCCCACCTACCCCGAAGAGCCGCGGGCCGGAAGCGACGCGCGCTCCGCACTGAAAGGACAACGGCGCGCCTACATCCCCGAGGACGGCGCCACCCGGCTGGTCTACGTTTATGACGGTCACAAGACGCACCATGGCAATCACCTGGCCGGGCCCGCGCTCATCGAGCAAGTCAACACGACGCTCGTGCTGACCGCCGCGTACGATTGCGTCTGCGACCGGTACGGCAGCTTTGTGGTCTACCGGAAAGGGCAGGAGCAGCGACTACCGGCGAGTTTACAGGAGTTGTTGCGATGAGCGAGATGGATTGGGGCTTGGAGATTGGGGATTGGGGATTGGGGGTCGGAGGTCCTCTGCCGTGAATCCCCAATCGCCAATTCCCAATCTCCAATCGGCGATCGACCCCATCCTGCTGTCGGTCTTCGCGCGGGCCTTCAAGTCGCTCACCAACGAGATGAGCATCGCCCTGCAAAAGACCACCCGTTCCCCTATCCTCTGTGAAGCGAAGGACTTCGTCACCGGCGTCTACGACGCCCGCGGGAACATGCTCGAGCAGACCGAGAACCTGCCCATTCTCTCCTTTTCGCTGGGGCCGGTCTGCAAGTACATTATCGAGTACTTCGGCGACGACATTCATCCCGGCGACATCATCTTCCACAACGACGTTTTCAGCATGGGCAACCAGAACAACGACGTGGCCGTGTACAAACCCATCTTCTTCCAAGATGAGCTGGTGGCCTGGTCGGCGTGCAAGGGGCACCAGGCGGACATTGGCGGCGCCGTGGCCGGCGGCTACAACCCGAACGCCACCGAGGTGTGGCAGGAAGCGCTGCGCATCCCGCCGGTCAAAGTCTATGAAAAGGGCAAGCTGCGCAAGGACGTCTGGGATCTGATCTTTGCCAACATCCGTTTTGATATGGTGCGGCAGGACATGCGGGCCCAGATCGGCTCGTGCGTCGTCGGGGAGCGCCGCATGTTGCATCTGCTGGAGCGGTACGGCCGCAAGCGCGTGGAGGCCCACAAGCAAGCCCTGTTCGCCGCGACCCGCAAGATGATGGAAGCTGAGATCGCCACGATTCCCAACGGCGAGTACCGGGGCGAGGCCACCGTCTATTACGACGGGCGCAACGTGGGCAAGCAATACAAGATCCGGGTGCGAATCGTCGTCGCGGACAAACGCATCACCTTTGACTATTCCGATACCGACCCCCAGACCGACGCGTTTGTCAACGGCACCTACACCTCCAGCGCCTCGGCCGCCATCCTGACCTTGCTGCAAATGGTCAACCCGGACATTCCGCACAACCAGGGCATGGTCGAGCCGATCGAGATCATCATTCCGAAAGGCACGCTCCTCAATGCCGCCTTCCCGGCCGCCACGACGTACGGCAATCATCTCTGCCCGCCCAACGCCGACGCCATCGCGCGCGCCCTGGCGCCCGTGGTTCCCGAGCGCGTGACCGCCGGGTGGAACCATCTGCTCTGCTCGCTGACCACCGGCGTCGATCCGCGCAAGAACGAGAAGTACGTGGATATTGGCTTCATGGGTCTGAAGGGCGGATCGGGCGCCCTGCGCGGCGTGGACGGTTACGATCACATCGGCATGATCGATGCCTCCGGAGGCGTGCTCGATCAGGACTACGAGATGTTCGAGCAGCAGACACCGCACCTACTACTCAGGCACGAGTACCTGTGCGACTCCGCCGGCCCCGGTCGGTGGCGCGGCGGCCTGGGCGTCGAGACGATGTTCGAGATCGGCTCGCACAACACACAAGTGGTCATATTCGGCGACGGCGACCGCGAGCCGGCGTTCGGCCTCTACGGCGGGGGTAACGGCAGCTTGAACTCGATTCGGCTTCGCTACCCGGACGGAACGGAGCGCGTCCCCCGCAGCTTGGACCTGATCACCGGCGTGCCGAAGGGTACGGTTTATCACCAACTGGCGGGCGGGGGTGGCGGGTATGGCAATCCGAAGGACCGTCCCGCGGAGCAGGTCGCCCGCGAGGTGCGTAACGGCATCATCTCCGCGCAGGCCGCCCGCGATGTTTACGGCGTGGTATCGGAAGAGAAGACCGGCGAAGTGAATGGGCGCGCCACCTCGGTCCTGAGGGAAGGCACAGGCCCCGGGGAAAAGGTGTCAGGAACCTTTTGTGCGAAGCACCCGTAGGGCCGCTGCGCGGCAAAAGGTTCCTGACACCTTTTCCCTGGAAGGCAAAGGCTCGCGGAGTACGTGAGAAAATGGACTTCGATCTGTCGGAAGAGCAGCGTATGCTTCGGGAAACGCTCGCCCGTTTCTGCGATGAGCGGATCATGCCCCGGGCCGCCGCCATCGACGAGGCCGGTGAGTTCCCGCGCGAGCTGTTCATGGAGCTGGCGGCGCTCGGCTTCTTCGGCCTGCGCTATCCGGACTCCCTCGGCGGCACGAACATGGACCTCGTTTCCTATTGCCTGGCGATCAGCGAGATTGCCCGCGGCTCGCTCGCCCTCGCCGCCGTGGCCGCCATGCAGTCCTTGATGGGGACGCATTTCCTGTACGCGTTCGGCCCACCGAACATTCACGAGCGCCTGCTCAAGCCCGCCATCCGGGGCGAGAAGATCGGCGCGATCTGCATCACCGAGCCGAACGCGGGCAGCGATCTGTCCGCCATCGCGACCTGGGCCGAAAAAGTGGCTGGTGGTTACCGGATCAGTGGGCAGAAGACCTGGATCACCTCGGCGCCGGTGGCGGACTTTTTCACGGTTTTTGCCCGGGCGGGGGCGGAGAAGCGGCTGACCGTCTTCCTCGTCGAAAAAGACTTCCCCGGTCTGAGCGTCGGCCGGGCGATCGAAAAGATGGGCTGTCGGGCGGCGCTGACCTCGGAAGTCTTCTTCGACCACTGCTTTGTCCCCGATGACCACCGGTTGGGAGAAGAGGGGCAAGGCGAAAGCAGCCTGCGCGAGATTCTGGCCGACGTGCGCATCATCACCGGCGCCCTGGCGCTCGGCGTCGCCCGTGCGGCCCTGGACGAAGCCCGGCAGTATGCGGCCCAACGCGAGCAGTTCGGCCGTCCGATCAACCGCTTCCAGGCCATTCAAGTGAAGCTGGCCGAAATGGGCACCGACCTCGAGGCCGCCACCCATCTGGTGCACTATGCCGCCTGGCTCAAGGACCACGGCCGGCCACACCAATGTGAGGCGGCGATGGCCAAGCTCTTCGCCTCAGAACGGGCGACGGAGATCTGCGACCAGGCTACGCGTATTCTGGGTTCGTACGGCTACGCCCTGGAATTCGGCGCGCAACGTTATCTGCGGGATATTCGCTTCACCCTGTACGGCGGCGGGACCAGCGAGATTCTGAAGCTGGTCATCGCCAAGGAGATGTCAGCGTGACAGGGGAATTGACGATTGGGGATTGCCGATTGGGGATTGAAGCCCCGGCCCTGCAATCGTCAATCGGCAATCCCCAATCCCCAATCGTGGTGGTGAGGTTGAGGTGACGTGATGGCGAGCGATAAGAAAGTCCGCATCCTCTTCGCCAAACCGGGCCTGGACGGGCACGACGTCGGCGCGAAGGTGGTCGTGCGCAGCCTGATGGAGGCCGGCTTCGACGTGATCTATACCGGTTTGCGGAAAACGCCCGAGGAGATTGTTCGCCGGGCGCGCGCCGAGCGCGTCGACGTGCTGGGCCTGTCGATCCTCTCCGGCTCTCATCTCCCGATCTGCCGGCGAGTCAAGACGTTGCTTGAGGAGCACGGACTGGAGGGCATTCTCTGGCTGGTGGGGGGCAACATACCGGACCAGGATCATGAGGAATTGAAGAAACTCGGCGTAGACGGCGTTTTTTCCGTCGGCACGCCGCTTCAGTCGATCGTTGACTTCATCCGCGCGCGGGTGCAAAGCGGAGCTTTGCACTACTACGACGGGAGGGTGTCATGAAGCCCCCCGAAGGAACCGGCGGCCAGGCGGTGCGCAACGAATCCGGGCTCGAAATCAAGCCCGTGTATACGGCCGCGGACGTGGAGAGCAGCGGCGGCTGGGACGGCATCGGTTCGCCGGGCGAGTTCCCGTTCACGCGTGGCATTCACAAAGACATGTACCGCAAGCGCCCGTGGACCATGCGGCAGTACGCCGGCTTCGGCCGGCCCGAGGAGACTAACGAGCGTTTTCGTTACCTGGTCGCGCACGGACAGACGGGCTTGAATGTCGCCTTTGACTTGCCGACCCAGGTGGGCTTGGACTCGGACGATCCGGCGGCGCAGGGGGAAGTCGGCCGGGTCGGCATGGCGGTTGACACGCTCCGGGATTTCGAGATCGCCTTCGCGGGCATCGACCTGAACGAGATCACGGTGTCCCTGACCATCAACGGCTCGGCCGCGATCCTGATGGCCATGTACTTCGCGATGGCGGCCAAACGCGGGTATGCAATCGGGCAACTGCGCGGCACGGCGCAGAATGACATTCTGAAGGAATTCATCGGCCGCGGCACGTGGATCTTCCCGGTCGAGCCCTCGATCAAGCTGGTCGGCGACACAATACTGTACTGCGCCGCGAAGGCACCGCTCTATAGCCCGGTGAGTGTCTGCGGTTACCACATTCGCGAATCCGGCGCTGACCCCGTGCAGGAAATGGCCTATGCCTTCTGCATCGCCAAGGCCTACATCGACCACGTGCTGGGGCGGGGGCTCCATATCGATGATTTCGCTTCCCGCCTGTCCTTCAACTTCGACATCCACGGCAACCTCTTCGAACAGGTCGCCAAGTTCCGGGCTGGGCGCCGGCTGTGGGCGAAGATCGTGAAGGACGAATACCACCCGCAGGATCCACGCTCGATGTGGCTGCGCATGATTGCGGGCGGCGGCGGCGGCGGGCTGACTATCGAGCAACCCGAGAACAACATCGTACGCAGCGCCTACTACGCGCTCATCAGTGCCCTGTCCGGCACGCAGACCATGGCGCTGTGCTGCTATGACGAGGCCTACACGATTCCCTCCGAGCGGGCCGCCCGGATCGCCCTGCGCACCATGCAGATCCTGATCGAGGAAATGGGCCTGTGTGACACCGTGGACCCGCTGGCGGGCTCCTACTACGTGGAAACACTGACCAACCAAATGGAGCAGCGGATTCGCGCCGCGATGTCCGAGCTGGATGCGCAGGGCGGCATCGTGTCCGCCATCGCCGAGGGGCGCATTCAGGACGTCGTTTCCCGGCAAGCCTTCGAAAGGCAGCGGAAGCTGGAACGTGGCGAAATCCGCAAAGTTGGAGTCAATTGCTATCGGATGGAGGAAGAAGAACGGCCGCCGGTTGAGTTTCATCCCTTCAAGGAAGAAGTCTGTGCCGAACAGATTGAGCGCTTGGACCGTGTCCGGTCCGAACGCGACAATGCCAAGGTGGTCGGTGCGCTCCAGAACGTGCGCGCCGCCGCGAAAGCCGGACGGAATGTCATGCCCAGCATGATCGAGGCCGTCGAAGCCTACGCCACCGTCGGCGAGCTCACGCAATGTCTCGTGGAAGAGTATGGACGGTACGAAGAGCCGACGCGCTTTTAGGAACCCATCCCAAAACCACTCTCCCCTTTGGGGAGAGGGTAGGGAGAGGGGCGAAAACTCGGGTATTGGGTATCGGGTCCGGAAACCCGGACCCCGGGACCCGATGCCCGAAACCCGGAGAACTGGACCCTCCCCCAACCCCTCCCTAGGAGGGAGGGGAGGATAAGGCAAGGCCATGGCAACGATAGAAGAATACGCGGCACCGACCACGCTGGCAGAGGTGCTGCAGGCCTTGGCCGAGCGAAACGCCACCGTCCTAGCCGGTGGGACGGATATCCTGCCGCGCTGGGCACGCGGGTTGGCTGCGACTCCGGCGGTCGTGGTGAGTCTCCGCCGGGTCACGGATCTCAAAGGCGTGAAGCGCTACGGCGCGGAGGTCCGGGTGGGTGCCTGCACCCGGATGAGTGAGATCGCGTCCGACGCCATCATTGCTGTTGCGGCACCGGTTCTGGCGTGCGCCGCCGGCCGCGTCGCGTGCGCCCAGATCCGCAACCGGGCCACCATCGGCGGCAACTTGTGCAACGCTTCCCCGGCGGCGGATACGGCCATTCCGCTCCTGTTGCTCGACGCGGTGCTCGACCTGGCCTGCTGGCCGGAAAAAGGTGTCAGGAACCTTTTGCCGCCCAGCGGCCCTTCGGGTGCTTTGCACAAAAGGTTCCTGACACCTTTTTCCTGCCGAGAAGTGCCGATTGCGGACTTCTTCCGCGGCCCGGGTGCCACCGTCGTCGGGCCCGGCGAGCTTCTGACCCACATCCGGTTCAAGCCCTTGCCCCAGGGAGCGTTCGCGGCTTGGGACAAGTTCGGGACGCGTCCGGCGATGGAGATTGCCGTCGCGTCGGTGGGGGTAGCGCTCCGGTTTGACGGCGAGACGAGGAATGCACTGCTCACAGAGCAGTGGCACCCCATCACATGGGCACGCGTCGGGTATGGGTCCGTCGCCCCGGTCCCCTTGCGCGGCCGTCGTGCCGAAGCACAGCTCGTCGGGAAGCCGCTTTCCGCAAGCACGATTGACAAGTGCGTGGCGGCTGCCCGGGAGGAGATCGCACCGATCACGGACGTGCGCGCCAGCGCGGCCTACCGCCGCGAGGTGACGGGCGTCCTGCTCAGGAGGATGTTGGAACGTGCCCAGCGTTTGGGAAGAGTAACAAAGTGACCAAGTAACAAGGTAACAAGCGGAGCGTTGTCGGCCATGGCAGCACGTGCTCGAATTGCGGATGAGCAGCACCGTGAGGTGGAACTCGCATTCACGGTGAACGGAGAGGCTGTGCGACTGGCGGTGGCGCCGGGCGCCACCTTGCTGGAGGTTCTCCGTGAGGACCTCGAGCTCACCGGCAGCAAGTACGGTTGCGGCGAGGGCGAGTGTGGAGCCTGCGCGGTGATCCTGGACGGCCAGGTGGTGAACTCTTGCCTTGTTCTGGCCCTCGAGTGCGCGGGCTCCCAGGTCCTCACAATCGAAGGCCTGTCGCCGACCGGCCAGCTTCATCCCATTCAGCAGGCCTTCGTGGAACACGGCGCGATCCAGTGCGGCTTCTGCACCCCGGGCATGATCATGGCGACCTATGCCCTTCTGGAAGCGAACCCAGCGCCCACCGAAGACGACGTCAAGCGCGCCCTGGAGGGGAATCTGTGCCGCTGTACGGGATACCGGAAGATCGTCGACGCCGTGCTGTCGGGAAAAAGGTGTCAGGAACCTTTTGCCGCGCAGCGGCCCGTCGGGTGCTTCGCACAAAAGGTTCCTGACACCTTTTTCCCCATGCCTGAGACGGTTGTTGAGGTCGCCAAGGAGCGGGCCACGGCGAAGAAGACGCTCATCGGGCAGCGGATCCCCAAGCTGGACGGGCCCGAGAAAGCCCAAGGACTGGCGCGCTACATGGAAGACCTCAAGTTGCCGCGCATGCTCCACGGGAAGATCCTCTTTGCCGGCCGGCCGCATGCGCGGATCGTCAGCATCGACACCTCGGCCGCCCGCGCGCTGCGCGGCGTCCGCGCCGTGCTGACGGCCGCGGACATCGAGCTCGTGCCGTTCGGGTTCGGCCGGGACAACACGGCGCTGAAGAAAGACAAGGTTACCTGTGTCCGCGACGAGGTGGCGGCGGTGGCCGCCGATACGCCGCAGATTGCGGCCGAGGCGATCCGGCGCATCCGCGTGACCTATGAAGACCTGCCGGTGGTGACCACGACGGCCGAGGCCCTGGCCGCCGGTGCGCCAATCATCCACGCCCACGTGCCGGACAATACACCCTTCCGGTACGACTACTCCCACGGCGACGTGGCCCAGGGGATGCGCGAATCCGCCGTCATCGTCGAGGATACCTATTGTCTCCAGCGCCAGGCCCACTGTTGCCTCGGCACGTCGGGGATCATCGCGAGCTTCGACGCGGACGGGAGACTGACCCTGTACTCGGTGACCCAGGTGCCGTTCCTGTATAAGCATGACCTCGCCGCGGTCATCGGCCTTCCGCCGGAGATGATCCGGGTCATTCAACCGCCGATCGGCGGCGGCTTCGGCAGCAAGCTGGACATCCATCCGTTCGAACCCATCTGTGTGTTTTTGGCGCGCGCGACGGGGCGGCCCGTGCGCCTGGTCTTCTCGCGCGACGAGGAGTTCCGGGCGACGCCCACGCGGCAGCCGATGGTGATCCACCTCAAGAGCGGAGCGCGGCGGGACGGCACGTTCACGTTCCGCGACGTGCACATGATTCTGGACAACGGCGGCCACACGTCCTGGGGTGCCACCACGCCGTGGGTCAGCATGCGCACCTTCTCTTCGCTCTATCGCGTGCCCCACGTCCGGCAGCACGTGGACGTGATCTACACCAACAACATTTACGCCTGTGCGTTCCGGGGCTATGGGAATCCCCAGGCCACTTTTGCCCTCGAGTCCCAGGTGGATCGCCTGGCTGAAGAGCTCGGCATGGACCCGCTCGAGATCCGGTTGAAGAATGCCCATGAGCCGGGCGACACCACGGCGCAGGGCATGGTCCTGGGCACCTGCGGCCTGAAGGAGTGCCTGGAAACGGCGGCCGGTGCGGCGGGCTGGAAGAAGAAGCGATCAGCCTTCAATCGTCAATCGTCAATCCCCAATCGTCAATCGCCGCTCGTCCGTGGCATCGGCCTGGCCGCACTGTTCCACGTGGGCGGCGGCGCCAAGATCTACCGTTCGGACGGCTGTGGCACGATCCTCAAGCTCGATGATTTCGGCGGCGTCACGATTCTGACCGGCTCGTCCGAGATCGGTCAGGGCTCGGAGACCGTGATCGCGCAGATTGTGGCGGAAGAGCTCGGTCTACCGATCAAGAACATCCGTGTCGTGAACAACGACACGGACTTGACGCCGTGGGACGTCGGCGTTCATGCCAGCCGGACCACGTTCGTCGCCGGGAATTCCGCCTTGCGGGCAGCGCGGGAGGCGCGGCGCAAGCTGCTTGGCGCAGCCGCAGCACGTTTGAAGCGCGACCCCGCTGAGCTGGATCTGACGGCAGGGAACGTGGTCGATCGCTTGAGTGGGCAGCCGCTTGAATCCATTGGCAAAATCATCCGCGGGCTCCACTTCGGGCGCGACAAGAACGAGCTGATCATGACCACGGAGTTCTACGAGCCGCCGAGCAGCCCGCCCGACGAGCAACACCGGGGCAACATTTCGCCCTGCTACGCGTTTGGGACCCATGTCGCGGAGGTGGAGGTGGACCTGGAAACGGGCGTGGTCAAGGTGCTGCGCATCACCGCGGCGCACGACGTGGGCCGGGTCATCAATCGTCTCGGCATCGAAGGCCAGGTGGAGGGCGGGATCGCCCAAGGGATCGGGTACTGCCTCCTGGAGGAGCTGAAGCTGGACGGCGGCCGTATTCTCAATCCGACCTTCACCGACTACAAGCTGTGTACGACGACCGATCTCCCCGAGCTGGACATTTCCTTTGTCGAGACGCACGACCCGGCCGGGCCGTTTGGGGCCAAGGGGATCGGCGAGTCGCCCATGATCCCCGTCGCGGCCGCGATCGCCAACGCCGTCTACAATGCCACCGGCGTACGCTTCACCGCGCTTCCGCTGACGCCGGAAAGGGTGCTGAACAAGCTCCGCGAGCGACAATTGGGGATTGGCGATTGACGATTGGGGATTATCAGAACGCGAAGCGCAAGCGAGCGCCCAATGGATAAGCTGACGGTCCTTTCGTTGGAGCAGGCCTTGTCCCTTTCGTACGGGACCCAGCGCTTTGTGCACTTGGGCTGGCGGGTCATCCGTATCGAGGCCACGCCCACTGGCGGCCGCCTGCCCGGTGATCCGAATCGCTACGTCGGCAAAGCGGGCGACCGGCCGGACCGGCACGCTTACTTCATCGGTCCGAACGTGGGCAAGGAGGCCATCGGCCTGAACCTGAAGGAGAAGAAAGGGCAGGAAGTGTTGAAGCGGCTCATCGCGGAGTTGCCCGTTGACATCTTCGCCAGCAACACCCTGCCCAGGCGCTATGAAGAGCTCGGCATCGACTACGAGACGCTGAGCGCCGTGAGACCGGAGCTGATCTGGGTGGGATTGTCCGCGCTGGGGAGAGATTACCCCGACGCCCCCGGCTACGACCCGGCCATCCAGGCGCTGACCGGCTACATGGACCTCACCGGCGACCCGGACGGACCACCGACGCTGTGCGGCGTGCCGTTCGTCGACTTCAAAGCCGGGGACGAGGTCTTCGCCAACGTCTGCCTGGCCCTGGCCGAGAAGGCCCACACCGGCCGGGGCTGCCGAATTGACGTGTCCATGGCTCAGGCCGCGGCGTCGTGGCTGGTGACCGCGATCCCGCTTCTCGATCTCGGCTACGAGCCTGACGAGGTCCGCCGGAATGGGAACGAGCACCGCGAGTTCGTGCCCGTGAACGTGTACCCCACGGCGGATGGATACGTCTACCTGGCGATCGGCAACGACGTGCAATGGGCGCGGCTGATAGCGATTGAAGCCTTTTCCCGATTGGCCGCGCCCGTCCGGGAGACGAACGAAGGGCGCAGGTCGGAACGCGCGTTGATTCACCGGGAGATGGGCGCCGTGACGCGCGGTTTCAAGACCGCCGAGCTGCTGAAGCTGCTTAGCGCCCAGGGCCTGGTGGCGGCGCCGATCCACACGATTCCACAGGTGCTAGACTTTCCGGCAATTCGCGAGAAGTTGCTCGAAACGCGGACCGCGTCCGGCAAGCGCGTCCGCCTGCCGCCTCCGTCGGTCGAACGTGAGCACCTGGCGGCTGTGGGCCGGCGCCTTGCTTCGGCGCCCGCGTACGGTCAAGATACGGATAAGGTCCTCCAGGAGGCCGGCTTCTCACCCGGCGAAATCGCCGGCTTGAGAGAGTCCGGAATTGTGGCATGACTTCATGGTGAGAGGGTATCCGGTGCAGTTTGAAAGGGCATACATCCCGTACGGCGGCTACTGGTCCACGCCGTTCTGTCGCTGGCAGGGCAGCTTTGGGCATCTGCACGCCGTGAGATTCGCGGCCGAGGTGGCGGTGCAGGCCTTGCGCGAGCGGAAGATCTCCGCCGAGGTGCTGGACGGGCTCTTTCTGGGTCTGACGGTTCCGCAGCAGTTCGGCTTTTATGGGGCGCCATGGGTGGCGGGCTTGATCGGTGCGCCCGGGATCACCGGACCAACCATCGGCCAGGCCTGCGCCACCTCCGGCCGTGTGATCGCCAGTGCAGCCACGGAAATCGAGTTGGGCACGCATGCCTGCGTCCTCGCCCTCCTCTGCGACCGGACCAGCAATTCCCCGCACATCTACTATCCGAACCCGCTCGCCGTGGGCGGGATCGGCGACACCGAGAACTGGGTGTGGGACAACTTCGGCCACGATCCGTATGCGAAGAACTCGATGGTCCAGACGGCCGAGAACGTGGCCAGGCAGGCGCGCATCGACCGCGCCGCCCAGGACGAGACGACCTTGATCCGCTATCAACAGTATCAGGATGCGCTCAAAGACAATGCCGCGTTCCTTAAGCGTTTTATGATTATTCCGGTTGAGGTCAAAGATCCTGCCGGCCGCCAGGTTATCCACACTGTCGCCAGTGATGAGGGCGTCTTCCCTACCACGGCCGAGGGGCTGGCCAAGCTCAAACCCGTCCTGGAAGGGGGGACCGTTACCTTCGGAACCCAGACGCACCCGGCGGATGGGAACGCCGGACTGATCGTGACGACCAAAGAGAAAGCCGCCGTGCTGAGCAGAGACCGGAGCGTCGGGGTGCGTGTCGTCTCCTACGGCGAAGGGCGTGCTGCCCGAGGTTTCATGGCCATGGCCAACGTGCCGGCCGCGCGGCAGGCGTTGGAGCGGGCCGGTCTCACCCTGCGGGACGTGAAAGCGATCAAGACGCATAACCCGTTCGCGGTCAATGATGTATACTTTGCCCGCGAGATGGGCGTCGATGTTTCCGCGATGAACCGCTTCGGCAGCTCGCTCGTCTGGGGTCACCCGCAGGCCCCCACCGGCGCCCGGCTGATCATGGAGTTGATCGAGGAACTCGTGCAGACCGGGGGCGGGTACGGGCTGTTCACCGGATGCGCGGCGGGCGACACCGCACTGGCAGTTATTGT
>CAZWYT010000082.1:0-5068 GCA_964638325.1 uncultured Planctomycetales bacterium | reverse complement strand
GGTACGGGCTGTTCACCGGATGCGCGGCGGGCGACACCGCACTGGCAGTTATTGTCAAGGTAGATTAGCTGACCGCCGTCAGCGTGAGGAGGATGGCATGCTTCCTGGAGAAAGAAAGTACCCGCACATTTTCTCGCCGGGCAGACTCGGAAAGCTCGCGACGAAGAACCGCATCAAGTACGCCTCCACGGAGACGAACTTCAACTACCGCGACGGCTACGTGGCCGACAAGGAAGTGGCCTACATGGAGGCCCAGGCCCGCGGCGGAGCGGGCATCGTCACCACCCAAGGTGCGTACACGGACCCGCGGGGGGAGGGCAAGGGCTACGTCGGCATGATGGCCATCTGGGATGACAAGTTCATCCCGGGCCTCAAACGAATCGCCGACGTGATCCGCAAGTACGACGCCGTCTCCGTCCTCCAGCTCATGCACTGCGGACGAGTGGGGGGGATCCACCTGGACTACACGGTCGGGCCCTCGGTCGTGGAGCAGCGGCTGCCGAGGTTCCGGCCGCCCCGCGCCATGACCAAGGAGGACATCGAGCTCTGCATCGAGCAGCACGTGCAGGGCGCCCGGCGCTGCGTGGAAGCCGGGTTCGATGCCGTGGAAATCTCCGGGATTGTGGGCTACCTGCTCTCGAATTTCATCTCCTCATACACGAACAAGCGGACCGACGAGTTTGGCGGCGACGTGAAAGGCCGCGCCGAGTTCCCCCGCCGGATTGTGGCCGGCATCCGCAAGCAGGTCGGGCCGGACTACCCGATCATCATCCGCCTGTGCGGGGAAGAGTTGCTAAACGACCGCGGCGGCAACACCCCTGAGGAAAGCCTCGAAATCAACCGCATCATCTGCAACGCGGGCGTCAACCTGCTTTCCGTAACGGTGGGCTGGCAGGAATCGGCGGAGTCGGTGATCTCGCGCGACATTCCCCAGGGCAACTGGCTCCATGTGGCCAAGCGCTTCAAGAGGGAATTGAAAATGCCCGTGTCTATGGCCTACCGGCTCTTTGAGCCCAAGTACCCCGAGGCGGCTCTGGCCGAAGGCACCATCGATTTTTGGGAGAGCTGCCGGGCCATGATCGCCGACCCCATGCTGCCCACAAAGATCCTGGAGGGTCGCGAGGAGGACATCATCCCGTGCATGGCGTGCAACATCTGCCTGGCCCGGCTTTTCCGGGACGCCGAGCTGACCTGCTTTGTCAGGCCCACCTTGGGCCATGAAAGTGAGGCCGACTGGGGCTTCTACGGGTTCCCGCGTGCGCGGGCGAAGAAGAAGATCATGATCGTCGGCGCGGGGCTGGCGGGGTTGCAGGCGGGCGCCGTCGCGGCCGCGAAGGGCCACGAAGTGACCATCTATGAGAAGAAGGCACAAGTGGGGGGCCAGGCCGCGATCGCGGCCAAGGGTCCCTGGGGTGACAGCGAGTTCATGCGGCTCGTCAATCATCTGAAGACGCGCTGCGAGAAGAGCGGCGCCAAGATCGTCATCGACACCGCTGTCACGCCCGAGCTCATCGAGCAACAGGCGCCCGACAAGGTCGTCCTCGCCACCGGCGCCCTGCCCGAGCGCAGCGCCTTCCCCGGCGGCGACGGTGCGAACGTAGTTAGCTGTCTGGACGTGATGGACGGCAAGGTCACGCCCGGCAAACGGGTTATCGTGGTGGGCTGGACAGGGGTAGCCATCTCCACCGCCCTTTTCCTTGTGGAGAAGGGCGGCTACGAGGTCTCCATCATTGGGCCCGCCAAGAAGTTTGGCCTGGACGTGAATCCGTCCTATATCTGGCGTTACATGAAGAAGCTCAAGGAAGGCGGCGTCAAGCAGTACACCAGGCACAAGATCAAGGCGCTCACGCCGGAGGGCGTCTGCGCCCAGGACGCCGAAGGCCGCGAGGTGATCATCACGTGCGACACCGTGGTTCTGGCCAACATGACGCCCACCAAGGAGCCCGACTACAAGAAGCGCGAAGTATACAGGATTGGAGATGCCATTGTGCCGCGCCGGGCGAACGGTGCCGTTCACGATGGCTATAGGCTGGGTATGACCTTCTAAGGAAGGATGACAACATGTTTCCGGTAATCAACGCGTTCAGGTGCGACGGCTGCGCCGTGTGCGTGGGCCGCTGCCCGCCCCAGATCATGGGCCTGATCAACGGCAGGGCGGCCTACCTGCAAATGCTGTGCGAGGAGTGTGGTATTTGCGCGGAGGTATGTCCGATAGGTGCCATTCATTTCGAGCTGCCGGAGTTCCATGGCGCTACGGAGGTCCACGAGGCGTACCAGTTCAAACGCTAGGGTACGTGAATCCGAGCCGCGACCGGCAGGGAGCGGTCCGTGCGCGGGTCGCGAGTTCTTGACGAATAGAGGAACGACCAGGGAGAAACTGGGATGGACATCCCCATTGAAAAGCGGTTCAAGGTCCTGTGTGAGATCGTCCGGGCCCAACACTTCGCCTGGCGTGAGGCCGCTCTGGCTCTGGCTCCGCAGCTCGATGCCGTGAAGCTCGCCAACAAGATGTGGGAGATCACCGGGGTACAAACCGGCCAGGCCTACCTCAAGCGCCTGGACCCGGCCAAGCCTCTGGCCCAGCAGGTAGCCCAGTCCATCGCCTGGTCTTCGGTCTGCATGGGCGAAGACGCCACGGTAGAAAACGGCCAAGGGGATGAGGCCTTTGTCAGGCACGCCGACTGTCCGTGGTACCATTGGCACGAGCGCCTGGGCCTGCTGAAAGAGGACCAGCCGGGCTGCGATTCCTGGTTCTTCACGGCGGTGGCCGAGATCAATAAGGCCCTCGGGACCAACATCAAGATCGAAACCAAGTGTTCCCTCCCAGGCGGCGGCAACTGCTGCCTGCGGCGCATCTGGGTGGAATAGTCCGCTGGTACCGCGCGGCCTGAATTTGAAGCCGACGAACCGCTTCGGCCATGCGGCTACGAGGGCTAGAACCCCCCGCTGTGGCCCCACGCCCACCGCCACCCCGTCCGGCTCCCCGCCTGATCCGCACTCAAGCTCGTCAGGAACTCCTTCCACGGCATGGCGGGCATGATCTCGGTGGTGGCGCGGCCGACACGCTGGATGATCGTAGCGACTTTCTCAACCTCGGCAGGGCTGTCCGCCTCGACAATGTCCACCACGTGGAACTGCCCCATCACCGCGTAGGTCCCGTTCCAGCGAACGCCTGGACATTCGACTCTGATCTCCCGTATGAGAGTGCCGGCGAGTTCGCGGAGCTCGCCAGGATGCTGCATCGATTCCGGCGAGAGCGTGCTCAGGATCACGTAGGTGGCCATCGATTGATCCCTCGATGTGAGACCCCTACCGGCGCACCCACGACAGCAGCGGCGCTGGACCGGGTCCAAACGAATCCATTGAGCAGCTTACTCGCCCGCCTCGACGTACGCAAGCTGTCGTTGTCGACATCGAAAATGTCATCCGGGCCCGCGAGCGCGCGCGCGGTCGGGCCGAGCACGCCCAAGCCGGTGGGCCAGTGGCCCGACCAGAGTGGCACGACTGTGTCAGCGGTGCTATGGTCGTAGGGGTTGCGCACGTGAATACGGCCGGCACGGACATGCCGCCAGGATCACGCGCAGGTAGGGAGAGATCATGTCGAACGCTGTCGCCAAGAAAGTCGCCGCGGACATGGGGGCTGCCTCCTGGATTCGCGACATGTTTGAGAAAGGCCGGCGGCTCAAGGCCGAGCTGGGCGAGGAAAACGTCTACGACCTCTCCCTCGGCAACCCGCAGGCCGCGCCGCCCGAAGCGTTTTTCGACGCGCTCCAGGCGGTTGCCGCCCAGCGCCGCCCCGCGTTGCACGGCTACATGGCCAACGCCGGCTTCGACGACACGCGCGTCGCGATCAATAACCTTGCCATCCGGCCCAACCAGGAACGTCGCCGGGATGGCGCTGACACCGTAGCGGTCCGCGAGCGGACTCTTGTCCGGTTTCTCGGTCCAGATCTGCGTCCAAGTCATCTGTTTGTCAGCGGCAAACTTGCGGGCGGTGTCCGCGTCGCGGTCGAAGCTGACGCTCACCACGACAAGACCGTCCGCGGAATGCCGCTCATGGAGCTTCTTGATGTTTGGCAACTCGGCCACGCACGGAGCGCACCACGTCGCCCAGAAATCCAGCAAGACGATCTTGCCGCGCAGCTCGGAGAGCTTGAACGGCTTTCCGTCGAGCGTAGTGGCCTCGAAGTCGGGTGCGAGCACGCCTGCGTAAACGCCCCGTACCTTCACGCCGTCGATGTCCTTTTTTTGAGCTTCCTGGCCGACCGCCAGGACGATCTCCTGTTTCCAGGAGACATCGCGTGGCAACGACCCTCAGGTGGGGGCCGTGGGCTTCGCGTGGCGTAGCAGCTCCAGTATGTGCGTGCCGGCGGGCACGTTTTTGAGCACGTATCGCCCGTTGGCGTCGCTCAATGTGCCGAGTACGATGCCGCATTCGCCTTGCGTTCGCACCAGCACGTTCACGTCGGTCAGCGCACGCCTCGGGGTTGGTCTCTGGACGCTGTGCCCCATTCCGACGATGGATGGGTGGGTGATCTGGGGCGGGCTATTCCGCCGCGGAAAGCCAACAGAATCGCGGTAGTCTCGGTTTAAGATGACCGGAGGAGGGAGACCGCCGAACTGCGTAACGCGCACCGCGCATGAGTCGGCAAACGTCGCTGACTACTGGGTGACGTTCAGAACGCGGGTTTGAGGAAGTCCAGCAGTGCGCGATTGAGCTCGGCCGGCTTTTCCAGGTTCACCAGGTCGCGTAGGTCCACGAGCGGCGGACCTGAGTATTGGCAGGCCTTCCAATTGTCCGCGGGTTGGTGTGTTCGAGAGAATCTCAACGCCGAAGTCGCGGCGGACGGGCCCACACTAATCTTGATTCAGTGCTCGAAGCGCGCCGCCACACGACCATACGCGTTCAAGGCCGAATGCATGCGGGGGCGAGATGAGCAGGCATGGCTCAGGCCGCGGCGCGGTAATAGTGTCGCAGCAGTCCCCCCAGGAAGCGCCGGCAGCGGATGCAGCCGGGTGAGTGCTACTCTTAGTTGAAATTCAAGGCGAACGGCTCCATGAATGATGG
>CAZWYT010000081.1:0-21603 GCA_964638325.1 uncultured Planctomycetales bacterium | reverse complement strand
GGCCACCGGTCCTCAGTGCCCCCACGTTCTGGAATGCCCCACCGACGAACACCCGTGGATGGTGCCAGTCGTACACGCTGCAAAGAGCGAAGACGGTGCTGTCCGGTGCGCGGCCCAGTGGAGACCATTTTCCGCCCTTGAACCGTGCGATTCTCGGGGCCTTGAGGCCGTCAGCGTCCCGAAAACTTCCGCCCGCATACACCGCCGAGCCGAAGCCATCGTCGTAGCCAGTGAGCGCGTACACCGGCTCATCGAAGCCGTCACTGAGCGCCGACCACGCCGCGCCGTCCCACCTGGCAATCCGTCCCACGGGAAGCGAGTTCGGATCGTTCGGGTCACCGACCGATTCGAAGGCTCCGCCGACATACAGCGCCGCGGTCGGGCCCACTTCGAGAACGGCCAGAGCGGTCACGCTTGCCGGCCCGCCCGGCGGGCCCCACAGGCCCGGACCGAGCGCCGACCACGTCCAGGCGTTGGGATCGTTCGCATCGCACTGCGCGGCGGCGATGCGCCGCGCCTGTACCCCACCCGCCGCGCTGAAGGTCCCGCCCACGTACAGGCTTCGTATGCCGTCGTCGTCCCAGCCGGCCAGGGCGTCGACCTCGACGTTGTTAGGGTCGTCGATGCCGTCGGCGAGCGCGGACCAGGTGTCGTTTCTCCACCTGGCCACCCGCTTGGCGGTCACGCCGTTGGGGTACGGGCCGGCGTACATAAACGTCCCGGCGGCAAAGAGGGCTTCCCCGGCGCCGTCGTCGAACACGGTCAGCGCGAGTACCTTCGCGGGCGGGCTGTTGGGGTCGTTCGGATCGGGACGGACTCCGCCGCCGACCTCTTCCCACGACGTGCCGTTCCAGCGGGCAATGTGGTTCGCAGCCTGGCCTGCGATCTCGGTGAATTCTCCGCCTGCGTACAATGCCCCCTGGTAGGCGACCAGGGCGCGCACGGGCGCATCGGTGGCTGCCACCTGCGGCCACGCTTCGTTGGCGTCGTCTGGATCATTGGGTTCCCGGTACACCCCGTATTCCGTGCCGCCGTAGAGGACGGGCCCTTCAGGAGTGTTGGGATCGTCAAAAGCGGTCAGTGAGTACGCGTAGTTCTCGTGGTATTCGTCGATGTAAGGGCCTTTTCCAACACCCGCCCAGCGACGCCCGTTCCACCTCGCAACGTAGTTGACGGTTCTGCTGCTCATGCACGTGTCGAATCGACCACCGAGGTATAACTCGCCATCGTGGACCAAGAGTGCGCGCACGTCGAATCCGAGGCCGCCATCGCCCGGGAACATGTCCGACCAGTGGTTACACGACTGCGCTTTCGCTTCGCGAACCGCGCTGGCCCAAGTCGCACCCAGAAGAACTCCTACATACCATCCGGCGCAGCACGCTCTACGCAACGACATGGTTCGCCTCCTTTTGCGTAGCCCCTGCGTCTACTCCTGCGCCCGCAGACTCTTGCTCTTGCGGCTGCCGGGCAGTTGCGAGGAGCCAAGATGCCAGCATGGCGCGCTCAAGACCGGCGCGCGCGTAGGCAGGTCATCCCGAGCAGGACGAAAAGCGCGCTCGCGGGTTCCGGAACGATGCTGAAGAAACAGCTTTCGCCGATGGACGGGTAAGGCGGAGCATTATAGCCGATCTCGTCTATCCTGAGTTCGTAGACTGCATCACTCGACGCCCCGTTGAGGGCGCCCAAGAGGGCGACGCCGGTCCTGTAGGTCCCGTTAATGGCCTGGTTCTCAAACATCATCTCTGGGTCGTCGAGCGAGTTGGCGATACCCGGCTCGTAGTTGGTGACGAAGTGCTGTGGGTTGACGTGCCACCAGAGGTAGTCTGGCGGCGTCGCTTCGCCCCACCAGCGCTTGACGTGGTCCGCGTAATAGTCCGGGTTGTCAATGTCGTTTTGCAGGTAGTAGGTGAAGTTCAAATCCTGCGTGGGCTCCGACTGTCCGGCCAGCGTCGCGACGGTGATCATTTCATTCACGTGGCGCCATGGCTCATCGCGGAACTGAAACCAGATGTAAGCCCACTGGCCGGCCGAAGCATCGATCAGGATGGGGTTATCCAGCGTGCCCGACGGCGCGTCGATCGGCGGGTACGCGGCCGCCCGGTAGTAGGCGTAGTAATAGTCGTACGCGTAGTAGTCGTAGCCGTTGCTGTCTACCGTGCTGTACGTCGGCCGGAACGGGTCGATGGGCCAGTCCTCGTACAGCGGGTCCGTGCCCGTACCGTCGCCCTGCGGCCCCAGCAGGTCCAGGCCATACCCCGCCGCCGAACTGGTGACGAAGATGCGGACGTCCGCCGCTGCGCATGCACACACCCCCAATGCCATCACGATCACCGTTCTGCGAAGCATCGCCCATCCTCCTACCGCCGTCCCCATAGGCCGACGGCAGCGACCGCGAACAGCAAGGCGGCCGCCGGCTCAGGCACAACCTTGAAAAAGGCGCTCTCGCCGATCTGCGGGGGGGGTCACCCGCGTAGCCGATGCCGTCTATTCTCAGTTCATATAGTGCACCGCTCGGCGCGGCCGTCAGCGCGCCGAGGAGTGCCACCCCGGTCCCCGACGCCTGCTCCTGCTTGTCGAACATCATCTCGGGCTTGTCGGGGGTATTCTGGATGCCATAGTCGGCTAGGAAGTGCTTCGGGTTGACGTGCCACCAGGGGTAGTCTGGCGGCGTCGCTTCGCCCCACCAGCGCTTGCCTCCGAAGCCCCCCAGGTCGTTCTGCACATAGTACGTGAAGCTCAGGTCCTGCGTGGGCTCCGATTGCCCGGCCAGCGTCGCCACGGTGATCATCTCGTTCACTTTGGCGAACGGGGGCTCACTGCGGAATTGGAACCAGATGTAGGCCCATTCCCCGGCCGCGGCGTCGATCAGGATCGGGTTATCGACTGTGCCCGAGGGCGCGTCGATCGGCGGGTAGGCCGCCGCGCGGTAGTAGGCAAAGTAATAGTCGTAGGGGTAGTAGTCGTAGGGGTAGACATCATCGACCGTGCTGTACGTTGGCCGGAACGGGTCGATGGGCCAGTCCTCGTACAGCGGGTCCGTGCCCGTGCCATCCCCTTGCGGCCCCAGGAGGTCCAGGCCATACCCCGCCGCCGAACTGGTGACGAAGATGCGGACGTCCGCCGCTGCGCAGGCACAAACCCCCAGCGCTACCGCGATCAGCAAGTAGCGCCTCATGCTCTGCCCTCCAACGGGCTTCGACATGCCCCACCTTCTAGCGCATAAGATAACTCAATTCCTGGGGACTGTCCAGTGAAATCTCGCGTGCGCGCACGGCTTGTTGCCGCCCGTGGTGCACGGCCCGCCAGCGTCGCCCGCGAGCACTACTGGCCCGGCCTTCTGATCACCGGCGCACAAGCTGGCCCGCGCGCTACTGTCCGCTCAACAGCGCCACAAAGGGATTGATGTCGCCGAAGGAGGCCTGACCGTAGGTACCGTCCTGGTTGATGTCGCCGTTTGACGGCGGGCAGTCGGGGTAGGTCGCCTGCCAGATGGCCTGAGTGGACAGGTAAAGCACGAACGGATTGATGTCGCCAAAGTCGACCGTGCCGTCGCAGTTCAGGTCGCCGCACACCTCGCACTCATCCGGAATGCCGTTGAGGTTCGCATCCGCCGAGCTGGGCGCCGCCTGGGCCTGCACCGACAGCACCATCCCCGGAGCGATCGAGCCCGGAGAGTGGTAGGACCACTGGATGCCGTTGGCCCCGTCCATCTGAAACCCGATGGAGGCGGAGGCCCCGTTGTTGTGGGCCGGATCCTGGAAGTTGGTGTCCACGTACAGGAGCTGCGCGAACACGTCACTCGTCGGCGTCTCGAACACCTGCACCTGGAACGTCACTTCGTCACCGTCGATGACGTAATCGCCGGGAGAATACGGGCGGTAGTACCACTCGACGATGAACGTGCGGTCGGGCGGCGTGCCAATGATCTGCCAGTACACATTTCCCGTCGTCGCGCCCAAATCATCCCACAACGGGGCCAGCGCCGGCTCGCCGCCGAAGAGCGCGCCCGCCGGGATGGGGCTATTCCAGTAGGGGAGCCACGGCGGGCCGCCGAAGCTGATCGCACCGTCGTTGCCGACCAGCACCGGCCCGGCCCGAAACAGCGCGTTGACAAAGGGCAGGGGCACTTCAGCGACGCCGTCGTCACTCAGGTTCAACGGCGTCCCGGTGCCGGAAATCTCCACCCAGTCGAGGACCGGCTCAACCTCGCTGACCAGCGCCGGCAGCGGCCAGGCGAGGTCGCATTCGTCAGGGACGCCGTTGCCGTTGCAGTCTTGGCTGGCTCCAGCAATGTCGCAGTCGTCCGGGATGTCGTTTTGGTTGCAGTCCTGGCTGGTGCCGTTGGCGATGTCATCGGCGTCGCGGACGCCGTTGCCGTTGCAGTCGGGCTGGCTGTAGTCGACGTACGCGGCCCCGTAGCCGACGCGCGAGCAGCCGTAGGCGATCCGCATGTAGCCGCCCTCGCCCCAGCTCGCGCCCCACGAATTGCGCAGGAACCAGACGCCGCTGGGGCCCTGGTTGTCGTCCCAGCCGACCTGCACGACGTCGTGGTCGACGGGGCCATTGGTGCAGGCGTTGAACACGCCGCCGTGGTAGGCAAAGAACGCCGAGTTGGTGCACACCGAGGTGGAGACCGGCCCGTGGTCCAGGATGGCCTGCTTGATCTGTTCGACGCTGGGCGTGCTCCATTCGGGGCCGATCGCGGCCCACGAGTCCAGACAGAAGGGGTGCGGGTAGGGACAGTTGCACGGCGCGTTGTAGGCGACGTACGGGAAGTCGGACTCGAGGACGACGCCGTTGCCGCCACAGGGGTCCTGCCGGCCGTTGCAGCGCACGAACTCGTAGGCTTCGATCGCCCAGCCACCGCCGCAGTCGCCGGCGTTGGTGCAGCTCACCAGCCATTGCTCCGCCAGATCCAGGCTCAGACCCTGGTCGATGAGGATCGCGCATTCCATGGCGCCGGTGGCGGCAAACGCCCAGCAACTGCCGCAGCCGCCCTGGTCGCGGATCGCCGGAAAGCCGGGCAGAGAGCGCCAGTCGAACGCGGCCGGTAAGTCGGCACGTGGCGGGCAGGGGTCAAAGTGCGCCCGCGACCGCCAATCGGGCGGCTCGACCGCGCCGCACAACTCGTGCTTGGGCCGGCGGGTGGCCTCATTCTCGGCCACGGTGAAGGTCCAGCCTTCGGCCTTCCCGCGTTCCTGCAGTGCGGCGATGTCCGTCGGCGAAAGCTGGGCGAAGGTCAGGTCGGACCCTGTCAGCCCCAGGGCGACCAAGATCGTCAATAGGCCAACGACGCGTTCGGGAATGCACATTTCCGGCCTCCGGTCTCGTAAATGTGAGCGCCGCGGCCAACCGGCATCGGAACCCGCGGATTCGCGGGCACTTGCCTGCGACGCCCCTTGCATGCCCCAGCTTCAAGGTAGCGTTTTGCCGGCGTCGGTACAAGCTGAAGATGTGGCCGGGTGGCACTGTCCGCCGCGGCGGATCAGCAGTGGTTCCGCAAAGCACTGCTCGTGCGCAGTGGCACCCGACGTGCGGGGTTCTGACAGCAGTTCTTATCGATCGCCAACGAGCAGCGTGACGAACGGGTTGATGTCGTCGAACGAGCCCTGACCGTAGGTCCCGTCCTGGTTGATGTCGCCGTTGAGCGGATCGCAGCCGGGAAAGGCGGCTCGCCAGCTCGCGAAAGTGGACAGGTACAGCACGAAGGGATTGATGTCGCCGAAGTCGACCGTGCCGTCACAGTTGAGGTCGCCGACGATGCCGGGCAGCACCGGCGGCGGCTCGCCCGCGTCGACCCAGGCGGTGTACCAGGCGCTCGCGACCAGCTCTGACGCGGCCTGGAAGCGTTCGTGGGTGAACGACCCGGTGAGGTTCCACAGCGTCGTGTAGTAGACAGAGCCGTGCGTCGGATCGACGGCGTCGGCCGCGTCGTCCGCGGCCATAACGTCGTCCACGTACGGGTACGTAACGTCGATACTGTCGAAGACGGCGTCGAGGAGCGATGCATAGTAGACGCACTCGGCCGGCGCCGGCGTAATCACCAGGTCGCCGAGGTGCTGCGAGACCATGACGCCTTCATATCGGTGATGAATCCCGTCGTTGCCGGTCTCCTGGCCGTCGTAATTGGTCGTCGTGTGCAGCGCGTTGTGCAGGTCCTCGATGTAGTGCGCGAGCGCCCCGGCCGGAAAGAGCAGATTGGTCCAGTCCGTCGAGGTCACCGCAGCGGCCATGAGCGTCGCGAGATAATCCGCGTAGCCCTCGGCGTTCCACGGGGCGACCCCGTTGTCCTGCACGTACTGTTCGCCGTAGAGCGCGACGAGCTCGTCGTAGTCGTGTGGAAAGGACTCGGGGTACGCGTTGCGGTGGAACCAGTGCGAGCTCGGCGGTTCGATGCCGGAGTAGTACCCGACCGTCGCGGCGTGGGCCTCGAAGAAGTCGAGCAGCGGCGGCGGCAAATGCTGCACGGCCCCCTCCGTAATGTGGGCGTGCCCGGTATTCCACCAGCGCTCCTGCCCGGTCGCGGGCGCCACGCTGCACCCGAGCACGGCGAAGAACCCCGCCCATCCAATCGTGCGCTTCATGGTCATGTCCTCCGATTCTAAGATCGCCCAACAGAACCCGGCACGCAAGTGCCGGGCCACGAAATGCGGAATGCGACGCCCAAATGGCATTGTCGCGCCAATCCGCCCGGCGTTTCCGATTTCGCTTGCGACGCAGCGGCCGGTTCGTCTACGATGCAAAGCATAGAGGCAAACTGGGGGGATGTTGGGCAAAGGAGATGACGCAATGATGCGCGGACTGCTTTCTCACGGTCGCAAGACGGCCATTCTGCTCGCGCTGGTCACCGCATCGAGCGCCTGGGCGACGTGGTCCATCGTGATCGCCGACAGCAACACCAAGGAAGTCGCGATCGGAACCGTGACGTGCCTGAACAACTACGACCTGCTGGCCATCGTCCCGGTGGTCGTGGTGGGCAAGGGCGCCGGGGCCTGCCAAGCCTCGGGCGACTTTGACGGGATTCGCCGGCCAATCATTTTCCAGGGGCTCCAGGCCGGCACCGCACCCGAGCAGATTCTACAGATGCTCGCCAACATCACCGGCCACCAGTCGCGGCAATACGGCATCGCCGATACGCAGGCCCGGATGATCACGTTCACGGGCACCCAGTGCATCCAGTGGGCCGGTGGCGTCGTCGGTCAGCAGGGCACGCTGGTCTACGCGATCCAGGGGAACATCCTGGCCGGAAGCTGCGTCGTGCCAGCCATCGAGCAGGCGGTGCTAAACACCCCCGGCGACATTCCGGCCAAGCTGATGGCGGGGATGCAGGCGGCGCGGCAAAAGGGCGGCGATGGCCGCTGCTCCTGCTCGCCGTCCGACCCGACCCATTGCGGCTGCCCGCCGCTCGGGTTCACGAAATCCGGGCATATCGGCGGGATGGTCGTGGCGCGCGTGGGCGACACCGATGACCCGGTGTGCAACGCGTCAGGCTGCGCCGACGGCGACTATTTCATGCGGCTGAACGTCCCGTTTCAGCCGTCCGGGAACCCCGATCCCGTGATCCAGCTCCAGGGGCTGTTCAACGCTTGGCGAGCCGGCCTCATCGGACGGCCGGACGCGATCCAGTCCACGGTCGCGTTCAATCCCCCCACCCTGCCGCCGAACGGGCTCGCCACAGGAACCATGCTGGTCACGCTTAACGACTGGCAGGGCGAGCGCATCACCGTGCCCATTCAGTCGCTGACGGTTGCCCACGCGTCGGACAGCGCCGGCATTTCGACGATCGGCGTGCCGACCAACAACGGCGACGGCACGTTCTCGGTCACTCTTACGGCGGGCACGCAGACGGGCATCGACCGGTTCGTCATTACGGTGAACGACGGCAGCCGGCCAGTCATCCTGGCGCCGAATCCGGCCTTGCGCTATTACGCGCTGGGCGATTTGAACTGCGATGGCGGCGTCAACTTCGGCGACATTAACCCATTCGTGCTGGCCCTGGCCGATCCGTCGGCGTATGCAAACGCGTTCCCGGGCTGCAATGTTCTGAACGCCGACATTAACGTCGACGGGGCCGCAAACTTCGGCGACATCAATCCGTTCGTCGCGCTACTCAGTGGCGATCGCTAAGCACGCCGGCCAGAACCCCGGCCGCAAAGCCGGGGCTACGAGCCCGGCGGCCCCGCACTTGCGGGCGGGGTTCTGACTTGCCTGGCAGATCAGGTGGTTCCCCGACGGCCCGGTCGGGTGAATAATCCCAGGTTGAAAAGCGTCGGATAACTGGTAGAGCACGCGAAATCAGCCCAACCTTTTGTGGTCCCGGGTGTCCATGAGGGCAGGAGAGCACGTGGAGACGGAGCGCTCGACGAGAGCCACGCCGGACGACGCCGAGCTGGTCCGAGCGACACGGGCTGGCCGGCGCGAGGCGTTCGGCGAGTTGGTGGAGCGCTACCAGCGGCGGGCCACGTCGGTGGCTTATCGGCTGCTGGGGAATATCCACGACGCTCTGGAAGTGTGCCAGGAAGCTTTTATTCGTGCGCATCGCAAGCTGGACACCCTCGAAGACCCAGAAAGGTTCGGCCCGTGGCTGCTGAGAATCGTCACCAATCTGTCACTCAACTTCCGCCGCTCACGCGGCCCGCGGCTGTCGTTCGAGGACTGCCTGGTGGGGGAGGACGAGGCCCGCGCGGAACGCGTGTCCGACGCACCCCACTCGGAGGACCGGCCCGGGGCTTTGTTGGCGGGTCGCGAGCTGGAGGAACGGGTTCACGCCAGTCTGGCGGAGCTGCCCCCGCAGCAGCGCGCTGCCCTAGTCCTTTTCAGTGTCGAGCAAATCCCCCAAAAGGACGTCGCTCGAATCCTGAACTGCAGCGTCGAGGCGGTCAAATGGCACGTCTTTCAGGCGCGCAAGAAGATGAAAGAATACCTGGCGGAGTACTTGTGAAGGAACCGAGGGTCCCGGGGACCAGGGCCCAAGAGCGAACCCGCAACGTGACCCATGACGCGCGACGCGTTTGAACAACTCGTAGATGCGTGGCTCGCTGAGCCGGGCCGCGACGACCTGCGCAGGCAGGTCGAAACGGCCGCCGCGGCCGACCCGGAGTTGGCGCGGCTCCTCGCCGAGTGGCGACGCTTCGACGATCTCTTGCGCCGTGGGTGCCCGGCGCCGCGCGGCGTGCGCTGGGAGCGCTTGAAAACACGCCTCCTCGCGGCCGTCGAGCAAGGCTCCGCGACTGAGGACGAACTCTTTGATGCAGCCCTGCGCGACCTACCGCTAGTCGATGACCGTATCCGCTGGCCCCGATTCCACGCCCGGGTCATGGCGGCCCTAACGCAGAGCGAGGCAGCGGCGGCGCCCCGTCGTCGGCTCTACACCAGGATTGTCGCCGGAACGGCGACCCTGCTGGCGGCGGCCGCCGCGCTCCTCCTCGCATTACTGCCGCAGGGCACGCCTATGGCGAGCCCGGGCGGCCTGGTCCGCGTGAGTCTGAGTGCCCCGCCGGCCAACGGCGCGGGGATTGCATACGTGCATGTCAGCGGCGCGCTGCCCAGCTTGGCGCCGCCGGAGCGGTTCTTTGTCGTCGACCCGATGCCGAACACGGGGCCGTCCGACGCGGCGGCCGGGTACTATTGAGGCCACATCCATGCGAACTCCGCCTGCAAGCACTGATCGAGCGTATCTGGTTCTGCCGCTGACCGGACTGCTCCTGGGACTGACCCTGTCGGCCGTCGCCCGCGCGCAAAACATGCGCGACCTCGTCGAGGCGGCCCTCGACGAGAAGATCACGCAGCGGATCGAGATCTCCGAGCGGCCCCTGCGCGACGCGCTCAGCGAGCTCGAAAAGGTTACCGGCCTGCACTTCGAGTTGCACACGGCGGCCGTCGATTGGATGCCCTACGGCGAGCAGACGCGCCTCGCGATCGTGATCCAGGACATGTCCGTCCGCCGCGCGCTGCAGCACATCTTCGGCGGCCTGGGACTGTCGCTCCGGGTGGCGGATGACCGGGTGATGGTGGAGCCAGCGCCGGTGCTGGATCGCATGGGCCGGCGTCTGACGATCGACGAAGTGAACTTGCTCCAGAAGCTCGCCGGCGAGCCGTGGTCGACGTTGAAGCCAAACGAGTTTGCGGTCGAGTTCCGCGTGCCGCCGGGCAAGGAGAACCCCCAGCAGGTCTTTGAGCAGGCCATGCGCGAGGGGCCGCCAACGGATGCGTTGACGCAGCTCGAGACGGTGACGCAGCGGCTGGGCTGGCTGTGGATGTTGTCCGGCAAGACCATCGTGCTCTACAGCCGGACGGAGGACATTCAGCAGCGGCTCGATCGCCCACTGGACCTCAACTACCAGCGCGTGTCGCTGGACAACCTGCTGGTGGATCTCGGCAAACGGATTGACATCACGGTGCACTTCGAGCCCGGCGCGCTCCAGAAGGTGGCGGCGCGGGATCGGCACGTCGACCTGGTGCAGCGCGGCACAACGATGCGGCAGGTCCTGGAGCTCATCGTCGGCAACACCGGCCTGTGGTACGAGGTCGTCGAGGACGGCATCGTGGTCGGGGCGAAGCCGCCGGGAGCGGCGGAAGGTGAGCCGGCTGGTGAGCAGCCGCAGCGCGTGGTGGCCGTCCTGCGTATCCCCGTGGGTACTGACGGCACGACGATCGACTTCCTGATCCGGGCGGACGAGCTGCCCGCGGAGTTCAAGGCCCTCCGCGACCGGAAGCTGCCGGAGGTGATCAAGACGCTGCAGGAGCAAGCGCAGCCGTAGGCGTGAGAACGTGAGAACGCGGGAACGGGGGCGCGCCACACTGTTCCGTTCCCACGTTCCCACGTTTTCACCAGACCGTGGGTGGGGTATCTTTCGTTGCACCGAGACTTGAATACTAAGGGAGACACGTGCTATGGCAGTGAACCTTCGCGGACGGCATCTGCTTTCAATGAAGGACCTTTCGGGCGACGAGATCCACGCGATCCTCGACCAAGCTGTGGCATTGAGGGCCAACCGGGCGAAGGTGGTCGCCAGCAAGCCGCTGGCCGGCAAGACGCTGGCGATGATTTTTCAGAAGCCCTCGCTGCGGACACGCGTCTCGTTCGAGACTGGCATGACCTTGCTGGGCGGGCATGCGATCTATCTGGCCCCGTCCGACATCAAGCTCGGCGAGCGCGAGACGACGGAGGACATTGCGATCGTGCTGTCGCGGTACGCGGACCTCATCATGGCCCGCGTGTTCGGGCATGACATCGTCGAAGACCTGGCCAAGTACGCGACCTGCCCGGTCATCAACGGGCTGAGCGACTTCGAGCATCCGTGCCAGATTCTGGCCGACCTGCTGACCATCCGCGAGCGGAAGGGGGGTCTCAAGGGCCTCAGCGCGACCTACGTCGGTGATGGCAACAATGTCGCCCACTCGCTCATGTACGGGGCCGCCCGCGTCGGCATGCACATGACTGTGGCCACGCCGCCAGGGTTTGAGCCGCAGCAGAAGGTCGTGGCTGAGTCGCAGCAGATTGGCCGCGGGATAGGCGCGCAGATTCGCGTACTCAACGATCCGCTGGCGGCGGCGGGGGGGGCCGACGTGCTGTACACCGACGTCTGGGCGTCGATGGGGCAGGAATCGGAGGCCAAGGCCCGGCGGGCGAAGTTCCAGGGCTTCCAGATCAACGCCCGCCTGATGGAGGTCGCGAAGCCGGACGCGATCATTCTGCACTGTCTGCCGGCCCATTATGGCGAGGAGATCGACTACGCCACCTCCCGCACGCCGAACGCGGCGATTTTCGACCAGGCTGAGAACCGGATGCATGCGCAAAATGGGCTGATGGTGCTGCTGGCGGGCGCGGTGCGGCCGCGCGCCGTCAAGCCGGCTACGAAACTCCGCCGTGCGGTACGTCCGAGCCCCAAGCACCAGCGCGGGGCCCAGCGGAGCCCGAAGCGCAAAACTGGGGGCGTGCGAGGACGGCGCCGGTAAGCTATTATTGGCAGCGAGGACGGCGTTCGATCACGTCCAAGATGACACCGTCCGAAGCGGCCATGGCAATGGTGGACGTCGACCATGATCGAGAGCATCCGGATCTGCAATTTCAAGAGCCTGCGTGACGTGACTGTCACGCTCGGCCCGCTCACGGTGCTGATTGGGCGTAGCGGCACCGGGAAAACCAACTTCGTTCACGCGATCCGGTTCTTGCGCGATTACCTGCTGAAACATGATGCTGCCGTGAACGAGGTTGGGGGATGGGAGGGGGCGCTTTGCGCGACGCGTTCACCGGGCGCGCCGCTGCTCTTTGACATAGCGTTCCGGGTGCCGGGCATTGAGCGCAGTTTCCGCTACCAACTGGCCCTGAAGACCACGCCGAAGGACTACGGCGCAGCCTTCTCATCGGAGAGCTTGACCATCGATGGGCAACCTCTGTTTGCCCAGACCGACGGTAAGTGGGTGCAGCCGCCGGGTCTAGTGGATGCGCCCCAAGCAGGCCAGCCGGTGCTCGGCAAGTTGTACGGCATCCCCGACGCGCGAGTCGCCCACGTGATCCTGGCGAAGGGTGTCGGATGTTATGACTTCCCCGGAAACGTGCTGTGCGGGCCACAGCAGACGACTGAGACCGGGTTGGTCGACAATGGGAACAATTATCTCGCGGCGCTTGACGCGATCATCACGAACCTGGCCGAGCTTTGGCGTGAGCTGGAAATGCGCGCGGCGCTTCAGAGGCTTAACCGGTCGATCACGAGTGTCGATCTATCGGCGGATCGCAACGATGTTCGCGTGGGGCACAAGGTCGGGGACGCTAAGGTGCTGTCGTTTGCGCTCGCGCAGGAGTCCGAGGGATTCCGCAGGTTCCTGGCACACCTCATCGCGCTGTATCAACAGCCTTCGAAACAGGTGCTCGTCTTCGAGGAGCCGGAAAAGGGCATTTACCCGGGCGCGCTGAGCGTGCTGGCGGAGTACTTTCAAGCCGTCGCCGCTTCGGGACGTTCCCAGGTAATCCTCACTACGCATAGCCCGCAGCTTCTGAAGCACTTTGCGGCGGACCAGATCCGCGTGGTAACCATGGACGGGTACGACACCGCCATCGGCCCGGTCGCTCCAGAGCAACGTGAATCGCTTGAGCAGCATTTGATGACCGCCGATGAGCTGCTGACCGTCGATGAAGCGCGGATCGCCAGCGCCACACCGAACGCCTGAATCATGGACCGCAGAGCTTTAGTGCTATTCGTGGAGGGCGAAGGTGACGAGCACGCGGTTCCGCTGCTCGTCAAGAAGCTGCTTACCGAGCGCAATGCGTGGGAGCACGTCAGTCTTGACGAGCAGGTCTTTCGGGTGCACGGTATCGAGAATCTCACGGGCCGGAAGGCGGGCAACTGGGTCCGGTTCCTCCAAGCGGCGGTCAAGCGGCGCCGGGTCGGTGGTATCTTGCTCGTGCTCGACGGGGACCGAGCCAAAGTCGTGAATGCGACGACGGGAGACCAGGAGCCCTTTTGCGCAGCCGATGTAGCGCGCCGTTTGGCCGCCGAGGCCCGGTCGGCAGGGGGCGGGTCCACGTTTTCGGTCGCGTGCGTGTTTGCCAGACAGGAGTACGAGTCCTGGCTGCTCGCGGGGATCGAGTCTCTTCGAGGCAAAGCTCTTTCCGACGGGCGTCCGGGGGTCCGGGCCGACGCGGAGTTTGCGCCGAGGAACACCGACGAAGCTCCCAGAGGCGCCAAGGGGGAACTGTCACGGCTCATGACTAACGGCTACAAGGCTACCACCGACCAGGTCGAGTTGACGAAGCTGCTTAGTCTGGAGTCCGTTCGGCTGGCGAAGTCGCGGTCCTTCAAGCGACTCGAGGACGCCGTCTTCCAGCTCTGCGAGGCCATGCGCACTGGGAAGCAGATTGTAAGTCCCGCGCCGGCGCCGGAGCCTGCATAGGCGCATTGAAGCGGCGTCGAATCGGGGGCAGACGTGTCATCCCTCGTCGCATATCATCTCGTTCGTCGATTTGGAAGCGATTATCTGGCATTTGGAGCGCACGATGAAGGTTCGAAGACTCGCCGCGGTTACTCCGATCGTGGTCCTGCTGGCCGCCATTCCTATTGGGAGCGCCCAAACCCCCTCGCGGACCGCCCACCTGTCGTATCCCAAGACGAAGACCGTGGACCAGGTCGACGATTACTTCGGCACGAAAGTCGGCGACCCGTATCGCTGGCTGGAAGACCTCGATTCGGCCGAGACGGCCGCCTGGGTCGCCGCCGAGAATGAGGTCACGTTCAAGTTCCTGGAGGCGATTCCGGCGCGGGACAAGATCAAGCAGCGGATGACGCACCTGTGGGACTTCGAGAAATACGGTACCCCGTTCAAGGAAGGGGGACGGTACTTCTTCAGCAAGAACGACGGCCTCCAGCCGCAGTCCGTGGTCTATGTCACCGAGGCGCTCGACGCCGAGCCACGCGTGCTCATCGACCCCAACAAGCTCTCCGCCGACGGGACGGTGGCGCTCGCTGGCCTGTCAGTCAGCGAGGATGGCAAGCTCGCGGCGTATGGCCTGTCCAACGCGGGGTCCGACTGGGCGACGTACAAGGTCCGCAACGTGGACACCGGCGCGGACCTGCCTGACGAGGTGCAGTGGACGAAGTTCTCCGCGGCCTCCTGGACTAAGGACGGCCAGGGTTTCTTCTATAGCCGCTTCGACGAGCCGCAGGGCAACAAGCTCGGGGACGTGAACTACTACCACAAGCTGTACTACCACCGTGTCGGCACGCCGCAGTCGGATGACACGCTGGTCTATCACCGGCCGGACCAGAAGGAGTGGGAATTCACCGGCGACGTCACCGAGGACGGGCAGTACCTCATCATCACCGTCAACCAGGGCACGGAGCGAAAGAACCGGGTCTACTACCAGGACCTGAAGGCCGGCGACGGCCAGACCGTCCAGCTCCTGGACGACTTCGACGCCCAGTACAGCTTTGGCGGCAACGACGGCCCGGTGTTCTGGTTCTTCACGGACCTCCAGGCGCCGCGCGGCCGGGTCATCGCGATCGACACGCGCCGTTCGCGGCCGGGGAACTGGCAGGAGCTGATCCCGCAGGCCGAGGAAACGCTGCAGCGTGTGAGCGTCGTCGGCGACCTGTTCATCGCACTCTACCTCAAGGATGCCCACAGCCAGGTGCGCCTGTTCGATCTGACCGGCAAACCGGTACGCGAGCTCGAGCTGCCGGGACTCGGTTCGGCGGGCGGCTTCGGGGGCAAGCGCAAGGACAAGGAGACCTTCTACAACTTCACCAGCTTCACCGTTCCGAGCACGATCTTCCATTACGACCTGGTCAGCGGCCAGAGCGCGGTGTTCCGCCGGCCCACGGTTGATTTCGACCCTGACGAGTACGAGACGGAACAGATCTTCTACAACAGCAAGGATGGCACGCGCATCCCGATGTTCATCACCCACAAGAAGGGCCTCCAGCTCGACGGCAGCAACCCGATGTTGCTGTACGGCTATGGCGGGTTCGGTGTCTCGCTGACCCCGTACTTTTCCGTCGCGCGACTGGTCTGGCTCGAAATGGGCGGGGGCTACGCGCTGGCCAACATCCGCGGTGGGGGGGAGTACGGTAACGAATGGCACGACGCCGGGCGGCTGCAAACCAAGCAGAACTGTTTTGACGACTTCATTGCGGCCGCGGAGTGGCTGATCGCGAACAGGTACACGAACACCAGGAAGCTGGCGATTGCCGGTGGCAGCAATGGCGGGCTGCTGGTGGGCGCGTGCCTGACCCAGCGGCCGGACCTGTTCGGCGCGTGCCTGCCCGCGGTGGGGGTGCTGGACATGCTGCGGTTCACCAAGTTCACGATCGGTTGGGAGTGGGTTTCGGATTACGGCTCGCCGGACGATCCGGAGGGATTCAAGACGCTGTACAAGTACAGTCCGCTGCAAAACGTCAAGCCGGGCAGGTGTTACCCGCCAACGCTGGTCACGACCGCCGATCACGACGACCGCGTGGTGCCGGCCCACAGCTTCAAGTTCACCGCGGCGCTGCAGGCGGCGCAGGCCTGCGACAACCCGGTGCTGATCCGCATCGAGACAAAGGCCGGCCACGGCGGCGGCAAGCCGACGCAGAAGATCATCGAGGAAATCAGCGACGAGTACGCGTTCCTGGTCCGCGTCCTGAACATGCGGCAGTAGGCGGCGCCGTACTCGGCCACCGCGAACGGATACTCACCACCAAAACCCAAGGCACCAAGGGTCAAGATAGTTCCAGCGTATGAACGGTCGCCGGCCGCTTGCGCGCGATCCGCGCACACGGGGCATGGCCGGGGACCACCAGCTCATCTTCTTCTTCTTGGTGTCCTGGTGCCTTGGTGGTTTCCGCACGGGGGGATCAGCGCGCGGTGCTCGCGGCGCCCAGCTTGAGCCGCCGGGCGATTTCCGCCACGTGGCGGCCCTGGAAGCGGGCGATCGCCAGCTCGTTCTCGCTCGGCTGGCGCGCGCCGTCGCCGCCCGCGAGGGTCGAAGCCCCATATGGCGAGCCGCCGGTGATCTCGTTCATGTTCAGCAGCCGCTGCTCGGAGTAGGGCACGCCGACGATGATCATGCCGTGGTGCAGCAGGGTAGTGTGGAAGCTCGTGATCGTGGTTTCCTGGCCGCCGTGCTGCGTCCCGGTGCTCGCGAACACGCTGCCGATCTTGCCGACGAGCGCCCCCTTGACCCACAGCCCGCCGGTTTGATCGAGAAAGTTCCGCATCTGCGCGCACATGTTCCCGAAGCGGGTGGGCGTGCCGAAAATGAGCGCGTCGGCGTGGGCGAGTTGGGCAGGTTGGGCGATCGGGACGTGGGCGAACACCTGTCGGGCTTTTTTCGCGCCGCTCTTTTCGAGGGCCTCGTCGGGCACAAGCTCCAGCACCTGGGCCAGCGCAACCTCGCAATCGGGGACCGAGCGGGCGCCCTCGGCGACGGCCTCGGCAAGCCGGTAGACGTGGCCGTACATGCTGTAGAACACCACCTGTACGCGCGTCGTCATGGCCTTCTCCAGGGCAGAGCAAGTATCGAGTACCTCGCGGATAGTAGGCGCTGGTGCGGGGAACCGCCACGCGGTACAGCGGCACCAGCCGTGGTTTCGGTTTGCCGGGAGCGCTTACGGTATATTAAACTATACATAGGACACATAGGACAGAAATGCAACCTGTGGGCGGGAAGCCGTACCGGGTCGCGGTGCCCATTGGCTCGGAGGAGGACGACGGATGGGACGCGTGCGGATCGGAACGATGCTTGGGGTAGTCGTTGCTGTTGGTCTGGGTGCGGTAGGGGGGTTCGCGGCGAGCAGGACGTGGCCGCTGCTTTTATTGAAGTCACCGCAGGCTTTGGCCGCGACCGAGCAGGTCGGCGGCGCTGGCCAGCCGCGCGACGACTGGCAGCGCGGCGACATGAACTGCGACGGGGCCGTGGATTTCGGCGACATCAACCCGTTCGTGCTCGCGCTGTCCGATCAGGCCGGCTACGAAGCCGCGTTTCCAGACTGCGCGCGGCAGAACGCGGACTGCAACTACGACGGGCAGGTCGAGTTCGGCGACATCAATCCGTTTGTCGCTTTGCTGGTGTTCGGCCCGCCACACATCGGCGAATGTTGGTACGGCCCCTGCGAGCAGCGGCACGACGGACGTATCTGGTGCCCGCCGGACGAGTTCGATCTGTGGGTCGAATACGGCGTGCTGCACGCTTTACACCACGACGCGGAGTACAACTGCTGTGCGGACGACATCGTGGTCTCGCTGACTGTAACCGGCCAGCTCGTCCGGCTGGACGAAACCGAGGTGCCGCACGATCCTCCCTGCCCGTGCTTATGCTGCTACGAGGTTGGGGCGACAGTCGTCGGTCTTCAGCCGGGTACCTACACCGTCGAGTACTGCTGGGTCGACTGCGATCTTGGGCCACAGTGTCACGTGGAGGAAATCGTGATCCCGTAGGGGGGTCACACGCTACGTGGCACAGCTATGACGGTGGAGGACACCGAATGAAACGAACGCTACTTGAGGGCCTGTGTGTCGTCGCTGTCCTGGGTCTGGGCATGGTAGGGGGGTACGCGGCCGACGCCAACTGGCTGCGTGGCGACGTTAACTGTGACAGTGCTGTCGATTTCGGCGATATCAACCCGTTCGTCTTGGGACTGACCAGCCGAGCCGGCTACGAGGCCCAGTTCCCCGAATGCCAGTGGCTCAACGCGGACTGCAACAACGATGGACAGGTCGATTTCGGCGACATCAACGCGTTCGTCGCGCTATTGGTCGGGCCGCAGCTCGGGCAGTGTTGGCACAGTGGGTGTCTGCCACGAAGCGATGGCGAGCGCGGCGTTTGTCCGCCGGACGAGATCGAGTTCAGCGTCCAGGGAACCACCCTCTGGGCCTTCCATTCTAGCGCGGAATACAACTGCTGTGCGGACGACATCGTCGTTTCGCTCACCGTGCAGGGGAATCTGATCCAGTTGGTTGAGGAGGAGATCGCAACCAGCCCGTGCTGGTGCACGTGCTGCTACGACGTTGAGGCCACGGTCGTCGGCCTGACATCTGGCACGTACACGGTGGAGTACTGCTGGTTCGAATATGATACGTGGCAGGTGGAGTGCTACACGGAGGTGGTCGTGATTCCGTGAATGGAAAAAGGGGACATTCTACTTTTCTATGGAAAAGTAGAATGTCCCCTTTTCAATGAACTATAGCACCTTCCACACGGCGGTTTTCAACTGTCCGGGTTGTCGCTCCTCGAGCTCGTACGTCACCCGCAACGCGGGCTTGTTGATCTTCAGCATGCGGCCGAGATCGATCGGCGTGCCGATCAGCACCAGGTCGCAAGCGGCCGCGTTGATCGTCCGCTCCAGCTCGCGCATCTGCCTGCTGCCGTAGCCCATCGCCGGCAAAACCTCGGTCACGTGCGTGTACTTCGCAAAGATCTTCTTGATGCTGCCCACCGCGTGCCGCCGCGGATCGACGATGGACTTCGCCCTGTATTTCCGCGCTGCAATGTGCCCGGCCCCGTATTGCATCTCGCCGTGCGTCAGCGTCGGGCCGTCTTCGACCACGAGCACTCTCTTACCCTTGATCGTGCGGGGTTCGTCGACGTGCACCGGCGAGTTGGCCATGATCACCTTGGCCTTCGGGTTCGTCGCGCGGATGTTGGCCAGCACCACGTTGACGTCGCGCCTCTTCGCGGTGTCCACCTTGTTGACGATGATCACGTCGGCCATGCGCAGGTTCGTCTCGCCGGGGTAGTAACGCCGCTCGTGGCCCGGGCGGTGGGGGTCCACGACCGTGATGTAGAGGTCCGGCTTGAAGAACGGCATGTCGTTGTTGCCCCCATCCCACAGGACCACGTCCGCTTCCGCCTCCGCAGCCCGGAGGATCTTCTCGTAGTCAATACCCGCGAAGATAACGTTGCCCGCGACGATATGCGGCTCGTACTCCTCGCGCTCCTCGATCGTGCACTCGTGCTTGTCCATGTCCTCCAGCGTCGCGAAACGCTGGCAAACCTGCCGCGTCAGATCGCCGTACGGCATCGGGTGCCGCACCGCGGCGACCTTCTTGCCCGCGCCTTTGAGAATCCGCACTATGGCGCGTGACGTCTGACTCTTGCCACAGCCGGTGCGGACGGCACAGACCGCGATGACCGGCTTGGTGCTTCTCAGCATGGTGTGACGGTGGCCCAACATGCAGAAGTCGGCGCCGGAAGCGTTCACGAGGGCGGCCTTGTGCATGACCTCCTCGTGTGGCAGATCGGAGTAGGCCAATGCGACCAGATCAACGTCGTGCTCGCGGATCAGCCCGGCCATCCGATCTTCCGCGTAGATTGGCACGCCTTGCGGGTAGCGCGGCCCGGATAGAGCAGGGGGGTACACTCGCCCGGCGATGTCCGGAATCTGAGCCGCGGTGAAGGCCACCACCTCGAACGCCGGGTTGTCGCGCCAGTAGACGTTGAAATCGTGGAAGTCGCGCCCCGCGGCGCCCATGATGATAACCTTGCGAGTGTGCGTGGCCATGCCTGCATCCGACCTCGTGCCCTGGATTGAACAACCGTCACCGCCGGCTGGTGCGCCAACCGGGCCCCGGGAGTCCTGGCCCTGTCGCCGCGGGCCAACACCATATCCGATGCGCCGTCCTTCCTCAAGTTCGCGGCTTTCGCCGGTGCCGCACGTCCGACTTGCACGCGTTGGCAGGCAGGGCTACGATCACGCTGTGGTGGTGTTGCGGCTCGTGGAGCGTCGACGATGTGCACTCGTTTGCCCCGTATTGGCCGCTTGGCCTGCGTTGCCGTGACATTTCTCGCGTTGTTCGCTGGGCCGGCACGGGCCGAAGAGCCGGCGGAAAAGCCCTTTGAGGAACCCGGCATCAGTTACGAGCAGCGCCGTGACCCCTACGTGGAGTGGATCGCGGGCGCCCTGCTCGGTCTGGCGTGCGTGTTCGTCGCCTTCAAAAACCCGCATCGCTCGCATTTGGACTAGCCCCATGAACAAGACGGCATGCGTGACGCTCCTCGTGTGCGTCAATCTGTTCCTGCTGACGGGCATCGTTCTGTTTGGCCTGCCGCCGACGCCGGCCGCTGCGCAGGGTACGGGGCTGGCCGGCAATTACATCGTGGTCGCCGGCCAGATTCAAAGCGGCTTTGATGCACTTTATCTGATTGATCTCAAAGAACGCACGCTGCACATTTTCTATTTCATGAAGGGCAGCAAGACCGTGGAGTACGCTGGCTACCGCGACCTCGAACGCGACTTCCGCAACAACTGAGGCTGGCCCATGGATCACGCACCCTCAAGCTCGCTCGACGCAAAGGCGCTGGCGATCGGCGTCCTGACGATCACCGCCTGCATACTCTTCGTCGGCCTGATTCTCATCAACCAGTCGCCCGCCTACGCCATCGGCATGAACGACCGCGGCGGCGATTACATCATGTTGACGCAGCAACTCTCGGATACGACGGAGGGGATCGTCGTTATCGACGCCGCCGCCAAGCAGATGATCGTTTACGAGTACGACTACAACAATCGCTCCCTGGATATTCTGCGACAGGTTCCACTAGATCAGCTTCCCAAGGCGCGGCCGGCGGAGTCCGAGCAACGTCCGGCACCGAGCCGCGGCCGCTAGCGGGCGAGGGTGGGGATTCCATGCAGCCCGGGGGGCAAGTCAGTAAGCGGTGTTGGACACAACATAATATCTCTTATCGGACTTTCTGGCTCGTTCTCGATACCCACTACCCCACCCCCTCGTCGCCCTTCGGTCGTTGTTCCGCGACAAAAAATAACGTACTGACGGACACGTCCGTGCACTGAAAAATAACGTAGGAACTCCCCCCGGAGAGCCGAAGAACCGAAAAAACGCGGGCGTTTCGAGCGCCCGTTAAACGCGGTTTTAGTTAGGGTAAAACCGCGAACAAATCGGACGTCGGCCGGCTGGCTTCCGGCCACTTCTGGCGGGCCCACTCGATTGCCATTCCAAGCCGGACCGGCTTCAACTCGGGCGCATCCGGGCTGATTCCCCACTGCTCAGCGCGGCCCATGAATACAGGACCGGTCGCTGCCAGGGCCGCGCATCGTTGAGCATCGCTCAGACCCGCCCAAAAGGCCTCGCGGCGGGCCTCTGCCGCACGCTCTGCGGCGGCCGGGG
>CAZWYT010000080.1:0-21953 GCA_964638325.1 uncultured Planctomycetales bacterium | reverse complement strand
GAGCGCTGGAGCCAGCGCGGCATCTCCAACGGCACGGTCGTGTGGGCCGACGGCTATCTCGTGGTCTTTAGCGAGGATGGCGAGCTGCAGATCGCGAAGGCGTCGCCGGAGAAGTACGAGCCGACGACCAAGGTCGAGTTACTCACGGGTCGCTGCTGGACCATCCCGACGCTCTACCGGGGCCGGATCTACGTCCGCAACTTCAAGCAGGCGGCGTGCTACGACCTGACGCGAAAGTAGCGGTCCGACGCCGTCGCGTCCCGTTCGCCCTACAACGTGAACGTGAAGTCCTCGACGAGCGCACCCGGGACGCGGCCGCTCTGAACCGAGCGCCCGAAGTATGTGTCCGGGTCGAGGATCAGCTCGCGTTCCGCCGTCAGGCCGACCAGGTTCTCCCCGAGGGCGCGATACAGCGTTTCATCAAACCGCATCACGTTGAGCGGCCCCTGGACCTGGCCATGTTGGATCCAGAACGTCGCGAAGCGCGTCATGCCCGTCGTGCGGCACGCGTTGCGGTCGGAGTAGTTCAGGTACCACAGGTTGCTGATGTACACGCCGGTGTCGAGTTGCCGGAGCACCTCCGCGGCCGGCAACGACCCGGCGCCCACCTCCACCGACTGTGGCGTCTCCTGGGCATTCGCACCGTTAGTCGCGACGCCGTACTCCTGCGCCGAGCGCGGCGACACCAGACAGCTCGCGTAGCTCCCGCCGGCGATCAGCAGCACCTGGTCGGGGCGGAGGAAACCCGCTTCCTGGAAGTTCGGCGCCACGCCGTCGCGCGTGTTCTCCACCCAATTCACGGAAGGATGCAGGCGCGCCGCACCCTCCACCATCCGTAGCAGCGGCGTGTGCTTCGTGCGGTGGGCCTTGAGCCCGAACGCTTCTGAGTTCAGGAGGTTCACCAGGTCGTACAGCGCGATGGGCGAGAGATACACCCGATAGCGACCCGGCTTGATGGTCTGCGCCGGCCGACTCAGGACATCGAGCTGCTCGCACGCCCAGGTGACCTTGCGCTCGAATGCCCGCGGGTCCCAGGCAAATCCGGCGTACGTGGTCTTCACCGCCTTGTCCGCCGCGTGATAGAGGCTCCAGTCGAAGTTGAAGCTGAAGCTGCTGAACCAGTTGCGTTGTCCGAGCGAATTGGCAAACCCGCGGTGAATCCCACCGGCCGCGTAGATGCCGACCAGGTCGCGGCCGCGCCCGGCGTTCTGAATCTCCGCCACCGCGGCCGGCCCGTCGGGAAGCTGGTCGTCGCCCCGCCGCTCCGTCGAACGCCCTTCTGTGGAGTACAGCAGATACGGGTCCTCGGGGAGCGCGCTGTACTGCTCGCGCAGCCCCTGCAGCAGCGCCGCCAGCCGCGCCCGGTCCGGCTCCCAATCCCCGCAGACCGTCAGGCTGCCGGCGGCGTGCCGGCGACCGTTGATCAGGTCGACGGCCAGCTCGTGCTGCGTCACGTGCCCGGCCTGCCGAATCTCGTTGCGGTTGAAGCGCACGAAGTCCGAGTCTTCCGAGGCGAATTGTGCCGTGTAGACCTCCGCCTCGCGCAGCTCCGCCCGCAGCAGCTCCGCCAGCCGGCAGAAATAGTCCTGCATCACGACGCCCCTCCGAAGACCTCGACCCCGGCAAACACGCACGCCGGCGACGCATGCCCCACGCGGACGAGCTGGTTCGGCTCGCCCTTGCCGCACCACGGCGTGCCGAGCACATCGACCGTGTCGGCACTGCCCACCTTTTTCAGGCTGCGCCAGAACGTCGCCGAGATCCCGCGGTAGTTCGGGTTCTTGACCACCCCGCCCAGCTTGCCGTGCTCGATCAGCCGCCCGTACTCGCAGCCGAACTGGAACTTGTTCCGCGAGTCGTCGATCGACCAGCAGTTGTTCGTCTCCATGTACACGCCGCGTTCGATCGCGGCGATCATTTCGGCGAGCGTGGACGTGCCGGGCTCCAGGTTGAGGTTGGCCATGCGGTCGATCGGCGGACGGTTCCAACTGCTGCTCCGCGCGTTGGCGACGCCCGGCAGCCCGCACCGACTCTGGGACGTTACGCTGCCCAAGGGCCGCAACAACAAGCCCTCCTTGATCAAGTACTCACGCCGCGCCGGATACCCCTCGTCATCGAACGTATAGCTCGCAAGCTGCTCCGGCCGCGTCGGATCAAACGTGATGTTCAGCAGTTCCGAGCCGTACCGGTAGGTTCCGAACATGTCGCGCGTCACGAAGCTCGTGCCGGCGTAGTTCCGCTCATCGCCGAGAACGCGGTCCAGCTCCAGCGGGTGCCCAATGGACTCGTGGATTTGAATAATCACTTGGTCCGGCATGAGCAGTACGTCCATCGTGCCGGTCGGGCAGTTCGGTGCGGCGAGCAGCTCGACGGCTTGCGCCGCCAGCCGCGGCGCCGCTGCGTGGAACCCGATGTCGTCCAGAATCTCGAGCCCGCCCTGCCGGGCATACCCGTGCCCGCCCAGCGTGCGCGTCTGGGTCTCGGCCCCGCGGTTCGCGCTGACCTGCATCCCCGGCAGGAGCCAGCAGATCATCTGGTGCACCCGTCCGCCGTCCGCCGTCACGAGCAGCGTCTCGACCTCGTTGTACCACAGCGACGTTTGCCAGTCGGCGATACAGCCGTCGGTCTTCAGCCGCGCGCACTCGGCCCGCAACAAGTCCACTTTCTGTGCCAGCACGAGCGACGCCCACGGCTTCTTCACCGGCGTCCGGTATTCGCCGCACGCCGGCGTCCGCGGGACCTTCGCGTAATCGACGACGCTGCGGCCGGCCGTTTGTTGGGCCCAGCCTTGAGCTCGCTGGGCCGCACGTCGCAGACCCGCGGCCGTGAGATCACACGTCGCGGCGTAGCCCAGGCCGCCGCCGTCGTGGACGGTGATCATGGCCCCCCTGCTCTCGGAGCTCACGACCGGCTGCACCACGTCCTGCCGCACGCGGATTTGCTCGCTGCGCTCGCGTGCGTAGCGCAAGGAGCAGAACTCCGCGCGCGGGGCGATTTCGGCGAAGGGCTGCTCGATCTGTTCCAGCATGCGCATCCTCCGGTCCGGTGATGTGATCGCGGCCTGGTATGCTACGGCCGCCCCGCCGGGCGGGTCGCGGGCTCGTACAGCGAAGGCGACACCGAGCTGTCGTGCCGTTGCGGTTGGACGCTCCGGCTCCGCTCCTGCTCGTTGTCGACCAGGTTAATCGAACGGATGATCAGCGGCGAAAGCGGCCGGTCGCGGTTGTCCGTCGGCACTTCGGAGATCTGCTGCAGAGTGCGCAGGCTCTCCGCGTCGCGCGCCTGGCCGATGACGGTGTACTGTCCGTCGAGCTCTTTCACGCGCGCCAGAGCCACGAAGAACTGGCAACTGGCCGAGTTCGGATCGCTGGGCTTGTGCGCCATGAGTAGCGTGCCCGTTTCGACGGGCATGTCGCGCAGCTCAGCCAGGACGAGCTTTCCGTCCGGCCGCATACCGGCCCCGTCCCCCTTGGGACAGCCGCCCTGGGCCACGAACCCGGGGATGATGCGGTGAAACGTCTTGCCATTGTAGAAGCCGTCGCGTACGAGCTCGAGGAAGCTCTCGACGTTCCGCGGGGCCCCGTCGTAGTCGATGACGAATGTGACCTTGCCCAGGTCGGTCACCACGATCACGTCTTTGCGTAGCTCCATGCGAAACTCAGCGGTCGCCACCCCAAGCTGCCCGTCCAGCGGCCGCCATTCGACCCGGTAGGTGCCCGGATACCGCACGGCGGGGTAGTACTCCCGCAGGTCGATCTCCGCTCCCAAGGCACCATGCGGGGCTAGGCGCACGCCGCGGATCGCGTCCTCGGGCACCGCGGTGGACGGCGTCGGCGGCGGGACCTCCTTGGCCGCTTCCGACTCGTACGCCACCGACAGCAGCCGTTGCGTACCGCTGCCCAGTACAAGCTGCACCGGCAGACCCAGGCCGTTGCTCGCCGCGACCGGGTAGTCCAAGGGGATGCTCATCGTCTGGTCCGAGGCGTTGAGGAGCGTGAACCGCAGCCAGACCGCGCCGTCCGGCATGAAGAGCGGCCGGGCCGCCTGGAGCTGGGCACGGAGCCCCGCGCCCGGATCGGGCGCCACACTCGCCGCGTCCTGGGCCTGGCCTAGCAGCGCGCCCAGCGCCAACAGCCAAGCCGTGCCGATGGTCCGCACCGGTGTGTGTGTTCTGCGCATCCCGCTGGTCATCCTACTTCCGCGTCTTTATACACGCTTCCGGGGGCTGGGTTGTATCGAGCGCCGGCGAATTATCCGCTTCGCCGCCCCGACCCACAGAGTATCAAACCACCGCCCGCAGTTCCAGGTGCAGCACGTCCGGCAGCGCGCGAATGCTCTCCAGCGCCTCGGTGCTTGGTCGCTCGTCCAGCGCCACCGTGCACCAAGCCGCCTTGGCGCCGGTGAAGACACGGCTGCTGACCTCCTGCGCATTGATCCCGTCCGCGCGAATCGCGTCGAGGATCGAAGCCATGACGCCCACCTGGTCGCGAACCCGCAACACGAGCTGCCACGTCGCCGGGCTCCGATCGCACAGGTTCAGGCAATTCACCACGTCGCCCGAAACCATGAACAGGCGAATGATCCGCACCACCTCCGCAGCCGTGGCCTGGCGCGCCTGCTCGGTCAGGGCGGCGATCCGCTGGGTCCCGATGACGCCGGGCACGTCGCACAGCCGGCAGCGGAAGCGGCCCGTGTCGCCGGCCGGCTCCGAGCTGCGCACGTCCAGCGCGACGCGCAAGTGGCGCTCCTCGATCGCTTTGGCCAGCGCCGCCTCGTCCACCGCGGCCGGATGCCCCACGTGCACCAGGTACGCCCCGTCCTGCATGTTCTGCAAGAAGGTCGCGTCCACCAGCGGCTCCGCATCATCCTCGATCGCCTGCACAGTCACAATGTCGCTTTGCCGCGCCAGCTCACGTGGCCAGTTGCAGAACTCGACGTCCGGTTCCGGCGTCGCCTCGGCCGTCGGCTGCCCGGACCACGCCAGCACCCGCATGTCGAACGCGCGGGCCCGGCGTGCTACCAGCCGGCCAACCGTTCCATAGCCCAGTATGCCGAGGGTCCGCCCCGCCAACCCGCGGGCCTCGGCCAGCTCGCTGCGGGCCCAGCGGCCCTCCCGCAGCGCCACCGTGTTCTCCACGATCCGCCGGTCCAGGGCCAGGATCAACCCCAGCGTCAGCTCGGCCACCGCCGCGGCATGTTGATCCGGGCAATGCGTGACGAACACGCCGGCCGCCGAAGCGTCCTCGACCGTCACTTGGCCTGGCCCGGCGCCCGCACGCACGATCATCTGCAACATCGCGGCCCGCGCGAGCATCTCCCCCGCGACGCGCGTCGCACCCACCACCAGCACGCCCACGCCCTCGAGGCCAGCGCGCAGCTCCTGTGGCGTAGCGTGCGGCCGGTACTCCACCTCACTGCCCAGCTCGTGTAATTGCTCGAGCGCGGCCTCGGGCAACTCGCAGGCCACGAGAATCTTCATAGTGCCGATCTCCGGATGCGCCGGCGTCCGTCACCGCCGCCGGCATGATTCTCCCGCCACCATTAAACGCCGAAACGGCCGGTTTCTCAATCACCCCGGCGACGAGGGCGGGCCTTGACTGCGGCGGATCCATCCGGGGGTACGAGCCTTCGAGGCCGGCCCGCAGAATCTCGTGAGCAATCCGAGCCGGCGCACCACGGAACACTCACGGTGCGAGGAAGTGCTCTTCGACGTAGCCCGTCGCCGAACCGAACGCGTCCGCGGCCCGCGTCCAGTCGACGTTCATCGTTCGCAGACTCGCCAGGTCCCCGACGCGCGACCTCGTCTTTGTCGCGGGATGGAGGGGAATCTGCGCCGACGAACCCGTGGCCAGGCGGCCCTCCACGTCCGGGGACAGCAGGTAATCGATCAACTGGCGGCCGCCGTCCGGGTGCGGGCAGTCCTTCACGAGAGACAGCGTGTTCGGTAGCAGCAGCGTCCCCATTTGCCCCTCCGCGGCGTCCGGAAACACGATTCGGACCGGCCGGCCCGCGTCGAGTTCCGCGACCGCGTCGTCCGTGTCGGTGAGCGCCAGCGCGAGGCGCCCGGCGCCGACCATCTCAGCACACGCCTTGTTCCCGGCCACGATCTGAATCTCGTTGTTCTTGAAGGCCCCGAGCAGATCGGCGGCTTTCTGTTCGCCCAACAACGCGAACAGGCACGCTACGTGCGACGCGGTCGTGCCGAACAACGGCTTGGCGATTCCGGCGCGTCCCTTCCACCGTGGACTAGCGAGATCGTTCACCGACGTGGGCCATTCGTGGGGCCGCACGAGGTCGGTATTGACGATGATCACCCGGGCCCGCGCTGCAAAGCCGTGCCAGTAGCCTTTGGGATCGCGATACCGCTGCGGGTACTCTTTCGCGTTGGCCGGTTGGCAGGGCTGCAGCAGCCCTTCTTTCTGCAGCAGCAGCGTGTGGATGGGCTCGTTGTTCCAGAACACGTCGCAGCGCGGCCGGTGCGCCTCCGCCCGAATGCGATTGGCCAGGCCGACCGTCTTCGTCGATTCGGTGTCGTAGACCGCGTTGGCACGGATTCCGGTGCGCGTGGTGAAGTCGTTGAGGATCGGCTCGGAGAACTGGCGGTCGAGGGCGGTGTACACCACGACCTCACCGCCAGAGGTGCCCGCGGGCCTCGAAGCCTGCGTGTCCGCCTGTCGCGCGCACGCTGGAAGCAGTGCCCCAAGGGCGGCGATCCAAGCGCGTGTCCACCTCGTCACAGTCTCATTCCTCGTTCGCACACACGGAGATCACGGCGGGGGCACGTCGCCCGTACCGCAGCATACGCACGCGCCGCCGCAAACAGAAGGCCGGCCGGTGGAGGACTCCACCGACCGGCCTGAAGCACCGCGCTAGGGTTCTTCGCGGTCCGCGCGCCGCAGCTTGGGCTGCGCGATCACGGACAATCGATCGGCCCGGGGCAGTTACACCCACTGCCGCACTGGGTCATGAGCGCCACGAACGGGTTGATGTCGCCGAACGAGCCCTGCCCGTAGATTCCGTCGCAATTGATGTCGCCGTTCTCGGGGGCGCAGCCCTGGAACGCGCTCTGCCAGGCGGCGAAATTCGACAGATACAGCACGAACGGGTTGATGTCGCCGAAGTTGATCGTCCCGTCGCAGTTCAGGTCGCCCACGCAGTTGGGCGAGGTCCCCGGCACGAGCGCGCCGATGTACAGCAGCGCGTTGTAGGCCTCGTCCGCCGGGAAGTTGGGGTCATAGTACGATGACGTCGGGTCGTTGTATTCCCCATCGCCGTTCACGTCGTAAACAATGCTGGCGTTGACGACCACGCCGCCGAGTGTGGCCGGGGCCCAGGTGGGCACGTCGGGGCCGGGATTGACCCCCAGATGGCCCGTCTCGCTGATGTTGCCCGACCAGGCCGTCCCGGAAGACACCGAGTCAATGTCTGCGACCCCCATAAAGTTGATCGCCCACGGCAGGCCCGAGTTCTGGCCGGGGAATACCATGCCGATCTCGGCGACCAACTCGAGCTCCCAGCCGACGGTCGCCGGGTTGTAGACGGCCCGAATCAGTGCTGAGTCAAAGTCGTCATCCGGCGTGTTTTCGATGCCGTCCACGCCGAACCAGCGCATGGCGGAGATGAACCAGATGTTTCCGGCCGAGTCGATCATCGGGGCCGACACCGATGGTCCCTGGGGGTCGTAGTTGGTCACCTCATATAGGGGGACCAGGCGCCCGATGGCCGTTCCGCCGGGACCGTTCAAGATCGGTTTGCCTGAACGGAGCGCGTAATTCTCGTCGGTGACGTACGCGACCAGCGACCACTGGATGGTGTTCGGTGAGCCGCAGGTGACGCGCGCCGCTACGATGTCGTTGAAGGGGTTGTTGTACGGCGGCCCGGGGAGGAGCGCGTCATACAGCACGCCGGCCGCCAGCAGCCGCCCCTGCTGATCCACGTTGATTGCAATCGGCGCGTTGCCACCGCGGTACGCCACCTGACTGTGGTAATGGTCAAACTCCGTGGTCGCGTAGGTGCGCTGGCCGGTAATCGGGTCGGTGATCTGCGTGCCTGGCAGCGTCAGGAGAAGCGTGCCGCTGACGCTGCCGTTGGCGTTCAGCCCCCACACGCTGATCGAGTCCGTCTTGCCGCCGCCGGCCGTGCTCTGGGACAGAATGGCCGCCGTCCCATGCGTGCCCGTGACGCACGGCACGTTCTTGGTCATGTACGCCACGCCGCCGCGATGGTCCCCGGTGCCCGGCCGATGGGCCGTCGTGTACGTCGGCGGATTGGCCGGACCGTAGCCGTACTCCTTGTTGAAGTTGCTGCCCAGGAAATACGGCGCGCCGAAGATCGACTTCGGGCCGATGTTCGGCGTGTTGTGGTTCGTGGCGTTGTGCTGGACGATCCAGGCGCCGCTGGCCGCGTCGGACTGGCCGGCGTTATCAACGTAGTTCAGGAGGCCGCACTGCCGGGCTAGCGCGCCTACGCTGAAGATGTTGTTACCCGTGAGCGCGTTCGGGCCGGTCGAGCCGTTGCCGTCCGCCCGGAACATGACATTACCCTGCGCGTCCACGGCCCCGATTCCGAATTGGGAGCGGTTCTCGGCCGGCCCCGCGCCATTCGTCGCCGCCATCACGCGCTTGACGTACAGGCGCGCCGGGTTGACGGGGTTGTAGTTCACCACCGCGCCGACGATGCCGTTGTAGTCCTTCAAGTTGTCCGTTGTACCAAACTCGGCGAAGGTCACGCCGAACTGGTTGCTGTTGCCCGTCGGGCTGATCGTCCCCGGCGGGTTGTTCTGGGTGGGGTGCACGCCTTGCCCCGGCGTGTCGGTCCAGACCGCGTAGGTCGGCACCGGGTAGGGCACGTTAAGGGCTGCAATGCGGCTGAGCCCCTGGGCCGAAAGCTGGGAGTTGAAGAACTCCTTGTTGGGCGGAGGAATGGCACTGGAATTCGACTTGCCCGCCTTCACGAGCGGCGCAATCCCGAGCTCCGTGCCCCACGACCCCGTGAAGGGGGTCAGATCCACGACATACGACACACACTGATGGGTGGTGCTCCAGGGCGAGAGTGCGTCGCCCGGCAAACCACCCAGGTTCTTGGAAACACTATCCTGCCCCAGAGCCGGCACGGCCAACACGGCCGCCACAAAAACGAGTTGCCACACCTTTCTCATGCTGCCATCCTCCTGCGTAGTAATGAAGCCTGTTTCGGAACCTCACCCGGCCCGTCATCCTGGCCACCCGCGCGACGCGGGATCTTGCGGCGGGGGGCTGGCCCAAACTCGTCGGGGTGCGACTCCGCCGCCCTCCGGTCGCCGGAATGACGACCACCAAGTACTTCCGTTCCCTTCCGCCTTCGTTCCTCTTTCCCGACTGCCATTCACGGCCGTCTACGACGCTGCCGGACCGCACCTCGCGATCGGCTAGGGAATCACGTAGCCCTCCTGCACGTCCGTCATTCCCTCGGCCGGCGTCTGCACGATGCCGCCTTTTGGATACCAGTAGCCGATTTCGCGCGATTGATGATCCGTCATCCGTGCCACGTGGCCGTCGAAGAACAGGGCATTGATGGTGCCGGCGTTGTCGTGCACGTCACCCGAGGGAACGCCCTGTTGCATGCCGTGACGATAGGACAGCCCCAAGTTCTCGCCCCTGCTCTCGGAACCCGCCTGCACCGGCGTCCCGCCCCAGTTCGGTGTGCTCTCGCGGACGCCGTAGGCTTGGCATCCGGCCCACCAGCCGCCCGGCGAAGAAAAGGCACCGAACCAAGTGGGGATGGGGCCTACATCGAAGTCGAGGTTGTTGTATTCGTCCAGATAGCGCGTTCCGTCCGCGACGAAGATCTTCCGGGCCGCGGTACCGACGCGGTCCAATCGCGGCTGGTACTCGTCCATGCGGACCTCAAATTCCGCCGGGAGCGCCTTGCTCAGCACGGGGAAGGTCGTGATCCGTTCGTCGTAGCACAACACCTTTTCGTCGTAATTCTGGCCCGTGTACTGGAAAGCGGCCGGCATCATGTAGCTGACGGCCGGCCACGGTCCTAGATCGTCGAACTGCTCCAGATCCGGCACGAAGGTATTGTGATAGACGGCCGCGGTATACATCTGGGTGGGGCAGCGGAACCTCTGCAGCAGAAACTTGAAGCGCTCGGCACGGAGCGCCGGCAACTCCAGCGAATAGGCGAGGATCGGGGTCATCCAATCAAACGTCTGCACGGGCAGCTTCGAGCGAGAAAGCGTGCCCGGATCGCTGCTCATGGAAAACCGCTTGGCCGTGAGAGCCGCCCCGGAGGTGTTCAACCCGGGAATCCAGTCGCGATTCTCCGCGCTGTAATTCTCGAGGCCGATGCCGAACTGGCGCAGGTGCTGGCCGCAGACGACGGCGCGGGCTTGCTCACGCGCCGAGCTCAGGCTCGGCAACAGGATGGAGATGAGCAACGCGATGACCGCGACGACCACCAGCAGCTCGATCAGCGTGAACGCCGTCCACCCCCGCCGACCGCGAACGGTACCACGGTCGCGCGGCACTTCAATGCGCCGACTGCACGACGAGGGTCTCTGTGTCCACATACCGGTTCTTGTCTCCGAGCTCCGTGAGGGCATAGCTATACCGGGGCGCTACGTGCAAGACGCCGTTCTCCTCGTAGCACGGCAGCAACGTCCGCTCGCCCGTGTCGGGATTCCGCGCCGGCAGAACGGTGCTCACCTGGTCGCGGTTGAACGAGTAGACCTTGCCCGTGGCGACGCAGACAAGCTTGACGGTGTTCGGCACGACCCGGGCGCCGCGGAGTTGACCGTACACGACAACCCCGACGGCGATCAGCGCCACGGCCGCCAGCAGCACCGAGAGCTTGCCGCGGTTGCGTTCTCCGAAGCCAGCCATCGTGCCTACTTCTCCGGCGTACCAGTGAAGATTCAGTGCGGAAACCACTCGGCGACGTACCTCGATGGGAACGACCGCTGCCAACCCTTCCCACGTGCCTAATGGTATGTCGAAGGATGCTACCTGACCATGAATTCTGTGTAAAGAGCTGATGAGCCTCTTCTTCGCCGTGCGCGCCGAAAACTGGTCGAGCCGCACTGCTCGGACGCGGGCTTCCGGCGTGTCACACTGGCCGTGCCGGGACCTCGATCGGTCGCGCCGCAAGCAGAGCGTGCGCACGCTCCAGCGGCACAACGGCTTGCGTGCGATCGGCTAGCGCCGCAAGTCGCTCAAGCGACCAGCTATCGGCAAGCTCGAAGGGCCCAACCGCACGGCGCGTCAGAGCCGTGAGGCGGCCGCCCGCACCCAGTCGAACACCGATGTCGCGGACGAGCGCCCGGACATATGTTCCACGTCCACACGCGACCTCGAAGTCCAGCAGCGGCCAGTGGTAACGGTGCAAATACAGCCAGTAGATGCGGATCGGGCGGGCGCGCAGCAGCGGTGTTTGGCCCGCGCGGCTGAGCTTGTAAGCCGGCCGGCCGCCGACCTTCAGCGCGCTGGACGTCGGCGGCATTTGCTCGCTCGCGCCCTCGAAGCCGCGCAGCACTTCCATAACCCGTTGCGGGGCCGGCGGCTGCGCGACCGGGATCGGCACCGCGGGCGTCTCGCTGTCGAAGCTCGTGCTCGTGACGTCCAGCGCGGCAGTCGCCCGGTACACCTTGGGCTGGTCCATCAGCGCCTCGACGAGCTTGGTGGCCCGCCCCAGGCATATGACCAGCACGCCCTCCGCCAGGGGATCGAGCGTCCCGGCGTGACCGCTTTTCCGCTGGCCCAACAGCTCACGCACGCACGCCAGGGCCTTCGCGCTGGTCAGGCCGACCGGCTTGTGAAGATTGAGAATGCCGTCCATCCGTGCCGTTTCCGCTGCCGCCCGCCTTTATACTCCGCGCACGGGTTCTTGCCGAGCACCTCTGGCCTGCGCTATGCTGTGGATTCAGCTACCTCAGGAGCAGCCATGACCCGGTTCAAGGGCTTTCAATGCGTGGCCTTGTCGGCCGTTTTCCTCGTGCCGGCTCTGATTGCGCCGCTCGGCTGCGTTCGCCCCACGAGCGGCGGGGATGCCAACGCGCCGACGGCCACCAGCCCGGCCAGCGCGACGACCCGCCGGGCCAGCGACGCGCGCCGGTTTTACCCGCTCGATTCGCTGCCCACCGCTTGGACCACAGTCAACGGAAACCTCCTCCGCGTCTGGCTGGCCCAGGAATCCACTCCAGCGCGCCAGGGCGCGGACCGTACCCCGGTCGAAGAAGGCCTGATGTTCGTCCCGCCCGAGGAGATCGCCGACGATCAGGGCATGTTGTTCGTCTTCACCGATGAGAGCGTCCGCGGGTTCTGGATGCGGAACACCATCACGCCGCTCGACATCGCCTTTGCCCGCATGAATGGCACGATCGTCAAGATCTGGCAAATGCCGCCGCTGACGCTCCGGACCTTCAGCTCGATCGAGCCCGCGCTGTTCGCGCTCGAGATGAAGCAGGGCGCGTTCGAGCGCCTGGGAATCAAAGCGGGCGATCGGATCGACATACCTCCTGAAGTCCTGACCGGCTCCCAGTGAGCCGTCCCGTCGCGCCTGACGTGTGGTCCCGCCCCAAAGCCCTCTCCCCGCGTACGTGATTAGCGTACGGTGAAGGGATGCAGACGGAGACGTGGGGCCAGCAGGGTGAGCAAGTCCTGGCCGCGTTGGGCGGCGGTGGGGACGGGCAGAGCAACCGGGCGCGGTCGGCGGACCGCAACCTGGATGAAACGCCGCTCGCCGGATACCATGTCGGTCGCCTGAGGTGACGGCCGGGCCGGTGCAGTGCGCCGGTCGGACAACGGGTCAGGACCGGAAGGTAGCAGCCCACCCGGCATAGCCCACGTGCAGCGTCAACCTGGCCGGAGCCTCAGGCGTTCTTGAATTGTGAATTCGGAATTAAGAATGCCGAGCGCCGGGCAGCGCAGACCAGTGACGCACTCAGTTCGCGGTCCTCATTCTTAATTCCACATTCTTAAATTGAGGCTGCCGTGGCCTACACCGTGCTAGCCCGCAAGTACCGGAGCCGCACCTTCGACGAGGTCATCGGCCAGGAGCCGATCGCCACCACGCTCGTCAACGCCATCAAGGTCGGCCGCATCCACCACGGGTACCTGTTCACCGGGACGCGCGGGGTCGGCAAGACGAGCATGGCCCGCATTCTGGCCAAGGCCCTCAACTGCCAGAAGTATGACGCCCCCACGACGACGCCGTGTTGCGCGTGCGACGTCTGCCGTGCGATCGCCGAGGGGCAGGACGTGGACGTGCTCGAGATCGACGCGGCCAGCAACACCGGGGTGGACAACATCCGCGAGCTGCGGAGCAATACGGCGTATCGGCCGGCGCGGTCGCGGTTCAAGGTGTACATCATCGACGAAGTGCACATGCTCTCGACCGGCGCGTTCAATGCCCTGCTCAAGACGCTCGAAGAGCCGCCCGAGCATGTGAAGTTCGTCCTGGCCACAACCGAAGTGCACAAGGTACCGGCGACGATTCAGAGCCGGTGCCAGCGGTTCAACTTCCGCACGATCGCACCGGAGGCCATCGCCAAACGGCTGACGGAGATTGCGGAAGCGGAAGGGGCCAAGGCCGAGGACGCTGTCGTGCAGCGCGTGGCCCGGTTGGCCAATGGCTCCATGCGCGACGCGCTGAGCATCCTGGACCAGCTCCTGTCCGTTTCGCCGCAGAAGCTCACCGCCAAGGTGCTCGACGAGATTCTGCCGCCGGCCCAGGATGAACGCCTCTTCGGGCTGTTGCGGCACGCCGCCGACGGGGACGCGACGGCGGTGCTCACTGACCTGGACGGCATCCTGGGGGCCGGGCAGGGCCTGGAGGTCTTCTGCAACGATGCGATCGAGATGGTGCGGACGCTGATGCTCGTGCGGACGTGCGGGCCCGATGCCGCGATGGTGGACATTCCGGCCGGGGCGCGCGACGACTACGTCCAGCTCGGCCAGTGCTTCGAGCTGTCACACTACGTGCAGATGATCGGCGTGCTGGAGGAGCTCCGCCGGAACGTGCGGTACAGCGGGGTCGGCCGGGCGCTGACCGAAGCCGTGCTGGTCCGCTTCGCGCGGCTGCGCGAATGGGCGTCGATCGAACAACTCCTCCGGCAGCTCCCCACCGAGGCCAGCGCCGGCGGCGAAAAAAAAAAGCCCGCGACGGATCTCCAACCGCTAGTCGGAGGGCACACTCCCGCGACGAGTCGTAGCGCCGGGCCGCCCCGTCCAGTGCAGCCCCCCGCGCAGCCCCAAGTCGAATACGAAGGCGTCACCGAGGTGCCGGAGGATTACTATCCGGCGGAGGGGGAAGCGCCGCCCGTGCCGACTGCCGCCGCGGCCGGACCGGAGACTCTCCGCCGGGAAGTCTCGGCCCAGGAGCTGCGGCAGGTCGAGCAGGACCCGGTCGTGCGGCAGACACTGGAGCTGTTTGACGGTATTCTCCTGCACGTCGAGCGGCGGCCGGCCGGCGACGCGCCGCCCATTGCGGAGTGAGGCATGTTCGGTAATCTCGGGCCGCTCATGAACCTGCTGAGAAACGCGGGCGCGCTCAAGCAAACGGCCCAGCAGATGAACGAGCGCTTGCAGGCCGCCCGCTTTGTCGGCGAGGCCGGCGGCGGCCAGGCGCAGGCCACCGTGGACGGGCGCGGCGAGCTCGTGAGCGTTCGTTTCGATCCGGCGCTCGTGCAGGCCGGCGATGTCGAGCTGCTGGAAGAGCTCACCTGCGCTGCGGTCCGCGCCGCAGTGTCGCGCAGCCGCGAGGCACTCCAGACGGAGATGCAGGAGCTGACCGGCGGACTGAATCTGCCGGGCATGGGTGACCTCCTCGGCGGAGGTCCGGCGTGAACGGCGTCCCGCTCACGGGCCCACTTCAGCGTCTCATGGACGAGCTCAAGAAGCTCCCCGGCATCGGAGCACGCTCCGCCGAACGCATCGCCTTTCACCTGCTCAAAGCGAGTCGCGACGAGGCGCTAGCGCTGGCCGATGCCATCATTGCGACGAAGGAAAAGATCCGACCCTGCTCCCGCTGCTTCAACTTGGCTGAGGGCGAGCTCTGCAACGTCTGTGCCGATGCGCGCCGCGACGCGAGCCAGCTCGTGGTCGTCGAGCAGCCGAAGGACCTGCTCGGCCTCGAAGCGACCGGACTCGTCACCGGCGTGTATCACGTGCTCATGGGGCACATCGCCCCGCTAGAGGGCATCGGGCCGGCCGATCTGACCATCGATGCCCTGGTGCGCCGCGTGAAAGCCGGCCACGTCCGCGAGGTCATCCTGGCCACGAACCCGACGGTCGAGGGCGACGCAACGGCGCTGCACATCACCAGCCTGCTGGCGGACACAGGTGTGACGGTGACGCGCCTGGCCCGCGGCGTCGCCCCGGGCTCGCATATCGAGTTCGCGAACCGGGCCATGCTTGAGGAAGCCTTCCGCGGGCGTCAGCGGGCGTAGCGTCGGCCACTACCCGCTGCCGCCGGTGCGTTACCGCACCGCTGTACCTGCCTACGGGCAGTCGCCACAGGCGCCGGCGATGATGCAGTTGATGAACGGGTTGATGTCGCCAAAGTCGATCATCCCGTCGCAATTGATGTCGCCGCGGCCGATGGACGGGGTTCCCACGTTCACCACTACGACGTACTCCGTCTGGTGGCGCAGGGCCGAGTTGCAGTTAAGAACCGCCTGGTCGGTCACGACCAGTCGCAGCGCATAAGCGCACTCCGCGAGCCCGGCCGTATTCCAATTCGCCAGCAGGCCGCCAACCACCGCGAAGTTGCCGGACGTGATGGTCACCCACCCGTGTGCATTGCCGCCGGCATACTGCAGCGTCCAGCTATCGAGGTGGGCGTCGTTGGCCGTCCCGTTAATCGCGACCACGCCGTCCACGGACGTGCAGGCGAGCGGAGCCGTGATCAGGGCGGTCGGGGCAGTGTTGTCGATCGTGATCGTGCGGGTCACCGTGGAGGCATTGGTGCAGTCATCCGTGGCGCTCAGTTGCACCTGGTAATTGCCGTCGGGGACGGCGGCGCCACCGGCCTGCGTATCCCAGGCCGCGAGCGGATCGTCGATCACCGTCGCGGTGTATATGGGGTTCGCTGGGTCCACCGGGTTGTACGCTCCGCCACCGCTCGGCCGGTACTTGACCGTATAATTGTCGAGACACCGGTCCCACGCGGTCCCATCGAAGCAGACCGTGCCGCCGTAAATCCCGTTCGAAACCGGGCTGCGCATTTCGAGGTCGTCAAAGTGCCGGTCCACGCAGGCTACAGTCAGGGCCTGGCTTTCCAGGCCGCAAGTGTTTTCGACTGTCAATAGTAGGTAATAGCAGCCCTCGGGCACGGGCACCGTGTTCCAGTTGTAGAGCGTGCCGTTGTCGCACAAGGGGGTCGAAGCTGTGCCGATCAGTGTCCACGGCGTGCCCGGCGCGGCGGTCACCGACAAATATTCAAGCTTGTCATTGTCGTACGTGTCGTCCACGTCGCACGCGGTGCCTTTGACGGACACCGTTCCGCACACGCACTGCTCAAAGGCCGGCGAAGTAATGGTGGCCTCGGGCGGCGTCGTGTCCGGGCAACTGAACGTCAGGTCGTCGATCACCTCGAAATCGCTCACGGTGTCCTGGATCTCGATCCGGCGGATGTCACCTTGGGAACGCGCGACGCGGACGAATCGGAACACCCCGACCCAGGTGGACCCACCAATCACGATGTTCTGCGTGCTCACGGGCGATCCGCCGGCCGGGACGTTGTACGCACGCACCTGGTAAGTCCCGGGGGAGTCCCCGAGCATGAACGTCACTTCGAACTGGGGATCGTCAAAGACGATCCGGAGGTAGTCCGGACTGAAATCCGGGCAGCCGGTTGTGAGACTCAACGCTCTGGTCGGCGACGAAGTCCCGCCGTTGGGTACCACGATCACCGGTCGCACCGGCGGGGCACCGCCGCAACTGTCCGGCGGGGCGGAGAACGTCAGGCCGGCGTACTGGGTCGTGATCACCGTGCCGACGGCGTAATCCTCGAAGTCGATTGTGGTCGTGGCCGCCAGGGCGACCGATACGCCGCAGAGCACCGCCGCGACGAGACCAGTTACGGAGTAAGTGCGCAGAGACATGGGCTGACCTTCCTTTCGCGTTGGGTTGTTGGAGAAACAACGCAGGGAATGCCTGCGTGCCCGATACCGCCGAGCGCAATCGCGCGCTTGACTCTACCAGCTAAAACCGCAGCGGCGCGGCGCGCGCCCGCCGACCGCTGGAAAGCGCACAAGTTTTGCGTCGGAGCAGAGATTCGGGCGCAGCAAGCACGTCCGGCACGCTAGAATGAGGGCGAGGAGTTCGGACAGGTGGACGCTCCCGGATCGGACGGCCGGATGGACGGGATGAACGCTGCCGCGCGCGAGCTGGCGCTCATTCGCCGAGCCGTCGCCGGAGACAGCTCGGCGTTGAAGCTGCTCCTGCTGGACGCGCACCCGCGTCTGTGCAGCTACGTCGCCCGGAGAATGCCCGCCGATCTACGGGCCACGCTGGATGCTGAGGATGTCGTGCAGGAGGCGTACGCGCAGGTCTTTCGCCGCGTCGGGCAGTTCGAACCCCGCGGACCCCTGTGCTTCCAGCGCTGGATGCTGACGATTGCGCTGCGCAAGCTGCGCAACGCGATCAGCCGGGAGCGGGCCGCCAAGCGTGGCGGTGGGGCGCGCCTGGCCGGTGCGACCCTCCGCAGCCAAGAGGAGTCCTGCGTGGCCCTGTTGGATCTGCTGGCTGCGCCGGGGCGGACGCCCAGCCGATGCGTCGCCCGGCAGGAAGCCGCGCAGGCCGTCGAAAGCGCGTTGGCGGCACTCCCGGACCACTACCGTCAGGCGTTGTGGCTGGTTCACATCCAGGGCTGGCCAGTCGCGCGGGCCGCGGCGGAGATGGGCCGGACCGAGCGGGCGCTGCACGGACTGTGTCGGCGGGGATTGAAGTTGCTGCGTGACCGGCTCGGCAGCGTATCCGGGTATCTCAGTTCGTCGGATTAGTCCTGTGCGGGAGCGCAGCGCGGGCGCGCGAAGCGCCATTCTGGTTCATGAGTCGGTAGGCGCGTGAAGGCGTCCAGAAGCGCGCCGTGGGATCGCGGATATGTCGCGTCACTCATCGTCCGTCGGCCGCACAGAAGACCACGCTGCGCGACTGTCCGAGATTCTGGTGGAGGTCCTGGCTCGGCGTGCCGCCGGCGAGCCGGTCGATGAGGGGGCCCTGGCGGCGGCGCACCCGGCGTTGATGCCGGCCCTCGGCGAGAAGTTGCGCGTGTTGCGCCTGCTGGAGCGCGCCGAGCTTGGCGCCAGCCCCGGTTTGCACGGCGACCTCGTCGCCGACGCGGAATCGCCGGGCGTTTCGGCCGCCGTCCTAAGCCGGGCCCTCTCCGGCTACGAAATCGTCCGCGAGGTGCACCGCGGCGGGCAGGGCGTGGTCTACCAGGCGGTTCAGCAGGCCACCAAGCGCAACGTGGCCATCAAGGTCTTGAGCCAAGGTCCCTTTGCGAGCGCGGCGGGCCGCACGCGTTTCGAGCGCGAAGTCGAGACCCTCGCGCGCGTCCGGCACCCCAACATCGTCACGATCCATGACAGTGGTACGGTGCTGGGCAGTTCCTACCTTGTTATGGACTTCATCGCCGGCCAGTCACTGGACGAGTACCTCGCCCGCGGAGTCCACTCGGTACGTGAGACGCTCCGGCTGTTTCTCAAGATCTGTCAGGCCGTGCACGCCGCCCACCTGCGGGGCGTCATCCACCGCGACCTGAAGCCAAGCAACATTCGCGTCGACGCCGCGGGGGAGCCGCATGTCCTCGACTTCGGACTCGCCAAGCTGATGCCGGGGAGTCTGGAAGAGCCTGGACCGGCGGCGGTCACCGTCACCGGTCAATTTGTGGGTTCGCTGCCCTGGGCCAGCCCGGAACAGGCGGAGGGCCTCCAGGACCAGATCGACCTGCGCACCGACGTGTATTCGCTGGGCGTGAATCTGTACCGGATGTTGACCGGCCAATTCCCGTATTCCGTCACCGGCCGCATGCGGGAGGTGCTGGACAACATCTTGCACGCCGACCCCACCCGGCCAAGCCTGCTTCGTCCATCGATCGATGACGAGGTCGAGACCATCGTTCTGAAGTGCCTGCACAAGGACCGTGAACGGCGCTACCAGACGGCCGGGGAGCTGGCGCGGGATATCGAACGCTACTTGGCGGGCGAGCTGATCGAGGCCAAGCGCGACAGCGGCTGGTACTTGCTCCGCAAAACGCTACGGCGCTACCGCTGGCCAACGGCGATCGCGGCGGGGTTCTTCATCGTCGTCACCGCAGCCACGCTGGCCCTGTCGGTCATGTACGCGCGGCAAACCCGGCTGCTGGCGGCCGAAGAGACCGCGCGCCGCAATGGGCAGCGCCTGCAGGCCGCGCTGGAGAACATGCTGGTCACGGTGTCCCAGGTCGGCAAAGGCACGGACCTGGCGCTGCGGCGCGGCTTGCTCGACCAGGCCACGCGCACCGTGGCGCGCGAGCTTGGAAACGAGCCGGAGGCGCAGGCTTGGGCGCACGACATGATCGGCCGAACCTACCAGAACCTCGGGCTCTACGACGAGGCGGAGCGGCACCTGCGGGCGGCGCTCGCCGAGCGCGAAGGACTATTCGGCCGCGCGCATCCCGACGTCGCGACGAGCCTGAACAACCTGGGGGAACTGCTCCAGGACCGCAACAAGTTCGCAGAAGCAGAGGGGCTGTTCCGCGAAGCCTTGGCCATCCGGAAGAGACTCTTCGGCGGCGAACATCCGGACGTGGCCGAGAGCCTGAACAACCTCGGGCTGGTCATGCAATACCGGCACGACTATGACGCCGCCGAGACGCTGCACCGGGAGGCCTTGGCGCTCTACCGCAGGCTGCGCGGCGACGAGCACCCCGACGTGGCGAATTGCCTCGCCCAACTGGGCAACGCGCTGTCGAACCAGGAAGAGTACGCCGCCGCCGAGCCGGTCTATCGGCAAGCTCTGGCCATGTACCGCAAGCTCTACGGCGATGAGCATCGGGATGTGGCCGCGAGCATGATCAACCTGGCAAAGCTGCTGCACGTCCGCGGGAACTACGCGGCGGCCGAACCGCTGTTTCGCGACGCGATTGCTATCTATCGCCGGCTCCTGGGCGACGAGCACGACAACGTGGCCTGGGGTCTGCACCGGCTCGGCGTGCTGTTGCATGCCAAGGGAGACTACGCTGAGGCGGAGCGCGCGCTGCGCGAGTCGCTGGCGATCTATCGCAAGTGTTTCGGAAACGGCGACTTCTACGTGACCCTGGTGCTGGACAGCCTGGGGACTTTGCTGCTCGACGAGGGCGAATACGTGGCCGCGCAGCCGGTGTTCGAGGAGGCGCTGGCCGTCTGGAAGGGACGCCTGGGCGATCGAGATCCGTTCGTGCTCTGGAAGCTGAACCGCCTGGGCGAAATGTGGCAGCTTCGTGGTGACCATGCCAGTGCCGAGCCGCTGCTGCGCGCGGCCCTCGCCCACCGCGGCGAGCGCCGCGGCGTCGAGTACCCGTATCTGGCCCGCACGCTGAACAGCCTGGCGGCGCTGTTGCTGGACCGGGGGGAGTACGCCGAGGCCGAGGCGCTCTACCGGGAGGCCCTTGACCTCCGCCGCGAAGTCCTCGGACTGGAGCACCCGGATGTGGCGCAGAGCCTGGTTGATCTGGGCCGTGCCCTGTGGGTCCAGGCGGATTACCAGGCCGCGGAACCGCTCATTCGACAGGGTCTGGTCATGCAGCGACGCCTGCTGGGCGACGATCATCCCGAGGTGGCGCGCAGCCTGAACAAGCTCGTAGCCCTGGCCCACACCGATCCGCGCGCGGCGGCTTTGCTGGACGATGTCATCTCCCTGCGCGATACCCAGAACCCAGCCGACCTCGACACGCAAGATCCGCGGCCGGCCGCGCCTTCCGGCGTGCCCACCGAGGGACCGTGAGTGTGTCGACCCCAAAACCGCGCGGCGCGCCGGGCGTGACGGTCACCCGACTTGGCGGCCGCGCGCCGGATCGATTAACCTGACCACTGCATTCGGCCTCTGATGGCGCACATGATCGGCCAGGTTACCAATCCAGCGGCGACAGAGCCTGGGGGGCTCGGAGTTGCCTTGCATGTGGTGTTCCTGTTGCTGCTGCTCGGCCTGTCGGCCACGTTCTCCGCCAGCGAAGCCGTGTTGTTCTCGCTTACGCCTTTACAACTCGAGCGCGCCGCCGCCGGCAGCAATCCCTTCCGGCGGCTCGTGTCCCAGCTCATGCGCCAGCCGAAGCGCGTGCTGACCACGCTGCTGGTGGCGAACACGGCGGTGAACGTCCTGCTGTTCGCGATTTCATACGTTCTGTTTGCGGGGGTGGCCGCGCGGGCTGGCGCCTGGGTCACGCCGGTCGCGGCGGCGGGCAGCGTGCTGCTGGTCGTTGCCTTTGGGGAAGTACTGCCGAAAGTGATCGGCGTGAGCCTGGCCGACCGGCTGGCGCCGGTGTGCGCGACGGTGGTGCGCGCGGCGAGCGTCGTGGCGGGCCCGCTGGGGCGGGTGCTCGATTGGGTGCTCGTCGAGCCGTTCGCGCGGCTCGTGTTCCCCGCGGACCGGCGAACGCAGACCGCGAAGGCCGAGCTGTCGCGGGTCGAGCTGCGCACGCTGCTGGAGATGAGCCGGCGGGGCGGCACGCTCATGCCGCTGGAAGACACGTTCCTGCGGGCGGTGATCGATCTGGGGCACGTGCGGGTACGGGACGTCATGATCCCGCGGGTGGAAATCACCGCGTACGAGATTCACGGCCCTCCCGAGGGGCTGCGGGAGCTGATGCGGTCGACGCGGCACAAGAAAATCCCCGTCTACGACGGCACCCTGGACAACGTTGTCGGCTGCGTCTACGCGAAGGTGCTGTTCCTCAACCCGCAGAAGCTGCTCAAGGACCTCGTGCAGCCCGTCCGCTTCGTCCCCGAGCTCGCG
>CAZWYT010000079.1:0-22416 GCA_964638325.1 uncultured Planctomycetales bacterium | reverse complement strand
CAAAACTTGGTCCGACTCTCATAGCAACTGGTACATAAACCGGGGGCAGGTCACCAGAGCAACTCAATGCTGCCCGACAACAAGCAGAGTCATACGCTGGCTACTTGCGAGTCCGCTCCTTCGCGGTGATAGCTCCACAAGGGATATGGCTCTACGAACTGGCGTTTCCGGGACAGTCGAAGCAGGTCGGGACGTACTCGCTGGCGGAAGCCGCGCGGGAGCCGAAGCGGACGCTATTGGCACGGGCGCTTGGCCTGCAGGCACAAGATGAAAACTGATCGGGGGGTCTCCCGTCCCGACGGACGACTCACCGCCGCTGGGCCGCGGTCGCACGCGGAAAGCTGCGGCTGTCCCGGCGAGCGACACCGCGCGGGAGCGAGGAGGATTCCCAACCTCATCTGGCACTACAGCAGCCCTCGCTCGCGCTTGGGGCTCGGGTCGGCCGGCGGGCCGCCGGCCGCTACGCGGACGTCCGGTGCGGAGCCCGGACGCTACATTTCAATCCACGCCCCGCCCTGCTCATGGCTCCGCACCGCTGCCTCGACAAACGCGATGCCGGTCCGGCCGTCCTCGACATTGGCGTACTTGCTGCCGTCGCAAGCAAACGGCTTCTTTTCCAGATACGCCCGCACGTCCCGCTCGAAGCAGCGGTGCAGCCGGGCAAACGCGTCGTGGAACGCCTCCGGATGCCCCGCCGGAATGTTCGGCTCCGCCATCAGGTCGGCCGGCAGCTCGCGCAGGAACCCGTCGTTGGCCGCGACCGCGCCACGCCAATACACCCGGTCCGGCTGGTTCGGCAGCCGGATGATGAGCTGCTCCGGCTCTTCCTGCACCCAGACGAGCGAGCCCTTGGTGCCGTTGACCTCCAGGCCCAGGTCGTTCTTGTGCCCGATCGCGATCTGCGACGCCCGCACCAGCGCCTTGCCGCCGTTGGACAGCTCGCAGTACGCGGTGAAATGGTCGTCGAGCTGGCGGCCCGCGACGAACGTCTCGAGCTGGGCCCGCACGCGTTTGACCTCCAGCCCGGTCACGTACCGCAGTTGCATGAGGGCGTGCGTGCCGATGTCGCCGCCGCAGCAGCTTGCCCCGGCCCGTTTGGGATCGACCCGCCATTCGGCCTGCATGACGCCTTTGTCCTCGGTCCGGTCGGCCAGCCAGCCCTGGAGGTAATACGCATCCGCCCAGCGGACGTCGCCGATCAGGCCGCTGCGCACGATGAACCGCGCGAAGCGGCTGGTCCAATGCCCGAGATAGGTGTGTGCGACGCCGAAGGGGATTCCCTTCGCCTTCACTGCGGCGACTAGCTTGTCCGCTTGTTCGAGCGTGACGGTGAGCGGCTTCTCGCAGAAGACGGGGATGCTGGCCGCGAGGCATTTCATCGCCGGATCGAAGTGCACGTGATTCGGCGTGACGATGAGCATGTAATCGACGCGTTCGCCGACGGGCCTTTTGGCCTCGGCCGCGATCATTTCGTCGTAGCTTGGGTAGCCACGAATGGGGTAGGGCCAATGCTCAGCTTCATGCAGCGCGATCTTGGGGTCGGGGTGCAATGCCCCGGCGACGACGCGCCGCGTGCCGTCGAAGTGGATGGCCCGCTGATGCGGATGCACGATGAACGCCCCGCCCCCGCCGCCGATCAAACCGACGTTGAGAGGTCTGGCTGCCATGACGGCCTCCTCGGTTCTGTAGCGCGCACCGGGCGCGTCCCCGGACGCTCCGTTTGCTCGCTGGCGGCGATTCTGTTCGCAAGCGGCCGACTTCTCAAGTACCGGCCACGGGTCGTAGCCGGCGCAGAAATCCCGCGAGTCGGCGTATGCCCTCCGCGGTGTTCGCCAGCGTCGACGACGACCGGCGGCATGTCGGCCCCCCGTGGCCAACGTTGAACGCGGCCGGTCAGAACCTCTCCCAGGGAGATCGCCGGGCGACTACGGCGTGCGACTCCCGTGCGAAGCACTACGCCTGCAAATCGCCGGCCGCGCCAAGCGTCTTGTGTGTGCCATCGCACCAGGGCAGCGTCTTGCTCTGGTGACACTGGCATACCCATCTCTTGCCGGGTTCAGTGACTTCCAGCTTGACCGGATGGCACCCGGTCTCCAGCCGCTTGTGCGAGCCGTCGCAGTGTGGCAGCTTCGCGGACCAGCCGCACGTGCAGTAGGCCTTCTTGCCGGGCGTCTCGTCGATCTCGATCGGTGCGCAGCCGTGTTGGGGGGCGGTCATGCCAGCTCCTTGCGTGCCGGGCTACGGACGGATTATAGGCTGGGTGTGGTGCACACGCGCACCTCTTGTTCACCGGGTCAGGCCGCTCTATAACCGGCACCGCGGGGGCCTGTTCTGCTCGGAGCCGCCCCATGACCAACGCCGACGTGGCCCGCGCGTTCAGCGAGATCGCCGACCTGCTTGAGATCAAGGGCGAGGACCCCTTCCGCGTTAACTCGTACCGCCGAGTCGCCCGCACCCTCGGCGATCTGGCGGCGGACATCAACGACATCGCGGCCCGCGGGGAACTGGCCAGCCTGCCCGGCGTCGGCAGGGGCTCGGCCGAGAAGATCGAGCAGCTTCTGCAGACCGGACGCCTGCCGCTGCGCGAAGAGCTCGCGACGGCGGTGCCCGAATCTCTGCTGCAACTGCTGCGTATCCCGTCGGTCGGCCCGAAGAAGGTCGCGCTGCTATGGAAAGAGTGCGGTGTGCGATCCGTCGACGATCTCAAGGCCGCCATCCAGGGCGGCCAGCTCGCGGGACTCAAGGGGTTCGGGGCCAAGAGCATCGACCAGGTTCAGAGGGGCATTGAGTTTCTCGAGCGCAGCGCCGGGCGCACGCGGCTCGGCGATGCGTGGGAAGTGGCAGAGCGGGTCGGTGCCGCCTTGCTCGAAATCAAGGGTGTTCGACGCGTCGAGCCCGCCGGCTCACTGCGGCGAGGCCGCGAGACGATTGGCGATCTCGACCTGCTGTGCGTCGCGGCTGACGGAGAGGCCGTAATCCGGCAGTTCACGAGGCTGCCGGGCGTGACCCAGGTGCTGGGCGCCGGCGAGACGAAGGGCTCGGTGCTCGTCGAGCAGGCCGGCGGGCAGACGATCCAGATCGACCTACGCGTGGTGCCGGAGGAATCGTTCGGGGCCGCCTGGCAGTACTTCACCGGGAGCAAGGAGCACAACATCCGGCTGCGCGAGCTGGCCGTTAGACGCGGCTGGAGCCTGAACGAGTACGGGCTGACCGAGGGCGACCGCATCATCGCGTCCCACACGGAGGAGGAAATCTACGCGGCGCTGAACCTGCCGTGGCTGCCGCCGGAGCTGCGCGAAGACCGGGGGGAGCTTGAGCTGAAGGAAGTGCCGAAGGATCTGCTGACGCGCGAGCACATCCGGGGCGACCTGCACATGCACACCATCGCCAGCGACGGCCGGAACACGGTCGAAGAGCTGGCGGCCGCCGCGAAAGCCCTGGGCTACGAGTACATCTGCATCACGGAGCACTCGGCCAGCAGCACGATCGCCAACGGGCTCGAGCCGCAGCAACTGCGGCAGCACATCAAGGACGTGCGCGCCGCGGCCCGGCGAATCACGGGCATCACGGTCTGGGTCGGCACCGAGGTGGACATCCATGCGGACGGTACGCTCGACTATCCGGACGCGCTCCTGGCGGAGCTGGACTTCGTGACCGCATCGATCCACGCCGGTATGGGGCATGACGGCGAGGCGAATACCCGCCGTACGCTGGCGGCGATGCAGAGCTCGCACGTGCACTGCATCGGGCATCCGACGGGGCGGCTGATAAACGAACGTGAGGCGATGCCACTGGATATCGAGGCCATTGCGAAGGAGGCGGCGCGGACCGGCACCGCGCTGGAGATCAACGCCCACTACTACCGGCTTGATCTGAAGGATCAGCACGCCCGGCTGGCGCGCGATTTGGGGGCCATGATCGCGATCTGCACCGACGCCCACGCGATCGACCAGCTCGACCAAATGCGTTTTGGGATTATCACGGCCCGGCGGGCCTGGCTGCGCAAGGGGGACGTGCTGAACACGCGGCGGGCGAAGGACGTGGCGGCGTTCGTGGCCCGGAAGCGGGCGGGAACGGATGAGAGATAAGGGATGAGGGATAAGAGATGACGGCGCGACCACACGAGAACCTCGCTGGGCCGAGAAAGGATTCTCGCACCAGCAGTCCATCCACGTCCGGCACGGAGCCCGGACGCTACGCCCTGATCCCTCATCACAACACCAGCTTATACCCCACCGCATGGGCTGTGAGGATGTGGCGCGGCTTGGCTGGGTCGGGCTCGAGCTTGCGGCGCAGGCTCACGATGTGGTTGTCGATCGTGCGGTCCGCCGGTCCGACGCCCACGCCCCAGATGCGGGTGAGCATGTCGTTCCGCGGCACGGCCTCGCCGACGTGCTCGTAGAGCATGCGCAGAATCTCGGACTCGTAGTAGCCCAGCGGCAGATCGCCTTCCGGGCTGACCACGATCTGCCGGACGAGGTCCACCTGCCGGCCGCCCACCGTGAAGCCGGCGTGTCGCGCGGCGGTACTGCCCGCGGAGCGGCGGAGCGTCGCGTGCACGCGGGCGAGCAGCTCGCGCAGGCTGAACGGCTTGGTGACGTAGTCGTCGGCGCCGAGCTCCAGCCCGCGGACCTTGTCGATCTCCTGCCCGCGGGCACTGAGGATGATGATCGGCATGGTGTACCCGGCCGCCCGCAACCGCCGGCACACCTCGAACCCGTCGATGTCTGGCAGCATGATGTCCAGCAGGACGAGCTCGGTCGGCTTCTGCTTCACGAGGCGCAGGCCTGTCTTGCCGTCGGGGGCGTGCGCGACCTCGTGCCCTTCGAACTCGAGGTTGTCGCGCAGGCCCATCGCCAGGTCGGGCTCGTCCTCGACGATCACAATCCGAGCCATGTCAGGTCTTCACGTTCGCAAAGTGCAGGACGGCTACCGGACCGAATAGCAGCACCGGCAACGCCGTGGCCAGCCGCGAGGAGGCGGCATCGGTGGAAACGCTGTGGGCCACGAAAACGAAGCCGAAGCATAGCCCCGTCAAGAGCAGCGCCTTGCCGCCGGCCACCAGCACGTTGCCGGGCTCGCGCGCCAGAAAGAAGGGGATCGCCAGCAGCATCAGAATCCAGGTCAGCGGCACCTGCGTGATGCGGATGTCCAGGCTCTTGGCCACCGCGGCGAGGTTCGGCAGATTGTGGCTCCGCAACAGCGTACGCATTTGCCCGATGCTCATCAGGTCCGCCCATTGCGACGACTGCCGCAGCAGAATCTGCTCGGGCGAAAGGGTGAACGGGTACTCGGCCAGCGGCGCCCACTGGATGGCGTGCCCGAGCCCGCTGGCGTCGAAGGCCGCGCCCATCACCTGCCGCGCGCCGCGATCGAGCACCCACGTGCTGCGCGCCGCGTCGTACTTCGCCGCATCCGCCCGAATCAACGACTTCGGAACGCCACTTTGGTCGGGCTCGATGATGTACACGCCCAGCAGCAGGCCCGCCTGCACGTGCAGCTCGTGGGCGACCAGGATCGCGTTGCGATCGTCCCGCACGCAGCTCACGTCGACCTGGCGCGTCTCGGCCAGATCATCGTGCTGCCGGGCGATCTTGTGGGCGTAGCGCGGCACGATCACCTCGCTGTTCACCAGCCACGCGGCGACCAGCACCACCGAGGACAACAGCACCGGCAGCACCAGCCGTTGCAGCGGGACGCCTGCGGCCACCAGCGGCGTCAACTCGTTGTTCTTCATCATCATCGCGAAAGTGAAGCCGGCCGCGATGGTCAGCAGCGCCCCGCCGAGCTGGTGGTAATAGAGCGGCAGGTTGTAGCCGTAGTAGTCCGCCATATTGAGCAGCACGGCCCCGGCGGACAGCGTCCGGTCCTTGGTGAACTCATCCAGGTTGACGAGCACGTCGCTGAAAACGTACAGGCCGAAACCGACGAGCAGCAGGAGCAGGTAGCTGCCCACGAAGGTGCGGGCGAGGTAGCGGTCGATGATCCTCATCGGACCCCTCCGAAAAAGGGGTCAGGACCCTTTTTCGCTTGCGCGCGCTCATATCGGCCCGTGAGCCGCCACGCCCAAAAGGGTCCTGACCCCTTTTTCATCGGCGCACCCCCAGCCGCAGGATGACCGCGTCCGTCAGCAGCACGAGCACCAGCCCGCCCCAGGCCACCAGCGGCCCGACCTGCGTGGTCTGCACGTCCTCCGTGAGCTGCCGGCCGAGGACCATCAGAATAAACACGCTGAAAAACGGGACGAGGGCCAGCGCGAAGGCCGCCAGTGCCCGCGACCCACGGAAGATTACGCCCAGCGCCGCGCCCATCAGCAGCGTCACTAGCACGCTGCTGGCATACCCCAGCCGGAAGTTGATCGTCGCCAAAATCTTGCGCAGGAACTGCTGCGCCGACTTCTGCAGCCCCAGCCGCCGGTCCGCCAGCGACTCGTCGATCGGCAGCGTCACCGCCGGATCGAGCACTGCCGGCGCCGTATACGACTGCATCTCGGCCGCCACACTCTCCGGCATGAGCACCTGATCGATGCTGAGGGTCTCTTTGCGCCGCGGCGAAGTTTTGACCCCCGCCCGCACGTCGTATTCGAGCACATCCTGGGCGGGCGTGCGGCTCAGCCGGATCTCGACCAATGTCCGCGTGGGCAGCGGCACCGCGTTCAGGTCGCCCCGCTCAGCTTCATAGATGGTCTTCAGGACGTGCTCCGGCGTGCGCACCTCCACACGCCCGTGGTTGAGGACCGCCCCGTTCACGCCGCGCTGGGCACTGCGCGCCGTGACCGCGTACTCCTGCCCATACTCGTCGGCGAGTTGCAGGGTCTGGTCCCGCTGCAACTGCTCCACGCAGTAGCCCGCCAGGCGTTGACGAGTCATGTCGGCGAAAAACCGTTGCAGGTCCTCGCGCAGTCGCGGCACCTCCCACGGCGCATGCCGCCAACGCCACAACATGCGCAGGTCGGTAGTAGTCAGCCGGAAAGGCGACTGCAACGGCACCTGGACCGGCCCGATCTGTTGCTGCTCGATCCGCAACGCTTGTTTGCCCACCTCGAAATCCTGGCCGTCCTGCACATGAAAGGTGGCCTCGAGCGGCGTGACGCGCGTGTCGAAGGCGCACAGCACGTGCCGCGCGACGGTGAAACGCACCAGGTTGCCGCCGCGATCGACCTGCAGGAAGGTGGGGTTGGTGATGAGCAGATAATGCAGCCCGCGCGCGACCCCGAAGCCCTTGTCGCGCAGGGCGGACTCCGCCACCGTCTGGACCCGCTCGGCGGTGATGGTGTAGCGGTCCTCGTCGCTGCGGCCCCGATGGATGAAGCCCTTGTGCTGGAGCTGTTGGGCCACGAGGTCGCGCACATTGCTGCGGGCGAAATCGTCGATCCGCTGCATGAACTCCGGAATGACGAAGTTCCCGATCAACATGGTGAACGCGGCCACGAACACCGCCAGGAGGATCACCGACAGGAACAGCCGATGGACGTTGATCCCCGCCGCCCGGCACGCCAGCAGCTCGTTGTCGGCCGCCAGCCGCCCGTAGACCATCGTGGCGGCGAACAGGGCCGCCATCGGCATGGTGAGCGTCACGACGATGGGGATCATCATGGGGATGAAGGCGAACACGTCGGCCGCGGCGATGCCCTCGTAGCGCACGACGTTGTAGAGCCCGCCGCCCATGGTGAATAGCACTGTCAGGGCGGTGAGGGCGAGCCCGAAGGTTTTGAGCAGCTCGCGCAGGATATAGCTATGGAGCGTAACCATCATACCCGCCGGTAGTTACGGCTCATCTGGGGATCCCGGCCGCCATCGGTGCCGCTAGCCACGTGCATCGCGACACTCTATTCGGTCGGGGGACCCTGTCAAGCGCCCGAAGTGCGTGCGTGCCAAGGCAATGCCCAGACGCCGGGCCGGCTCCCACCGGGCCGGGGACGGCCCGGCTCTGCTTGTCGTGCGCAATGACTCGTCGTGATGCGTCCAGCACGGTTGCCGGCGTGGACACGACGCGCGGGATCATTCGCAGTCGGAGTCGGCCGGGTTATTCTGCCCTGAGTAACAGCGCTGGAACAGGCCGAACTCGTGCAGGTCCACGTCGCCATCGCCGCCGCCATCCTTCGACTCACACCCGGGAGGACATGGAATGGCCGGGCCGGATGCACAGGCGCGGAATTCCGCGAAGTCATCGAGATCCACATCGCCGTCCTGGTCGTAATCGGCCGCCACCGGCGACAGCACGCGGACCTCAACGTAGTCAATCTCGTATCCGCAGATTTCGTCCTGCGCCGGGTCGCTCACCGGCTGGAGGGTGGAGGCGTACGGATCGCAAGGCGCGAGCCACGGCCCCGGAGGGGCCCAGAAGTTGAAGTACAGAGCCATGGGCTCATCGGGAAGGTAGAAAGCATCCAGCTCTGTCCGCAGGCCTACCTCGACGTCATTGGCCGTATCGACCACCCAGGTCCACTCCACGCGGTGCAGCGCGGGATACCAGTAGATGCGGAACGTATTCCAGTCCGCCAGGTCCAGGCCATCCGGGCCCGGGGCCACGCACCCGGGATTCTCGACAGACTCGTTCCAGGTGTTGGTTAGCAACGGGTCGCCATTTGGGTAAGTAGCATTGTCATTGGTCAGGCGGGACAGGAACTCGTAGTCGATCTCATCGCTGTACGCGCCGTCGTAACCATACAGGAAGAACGAGGTAACCAGCCCGTCCGGGTATGAAACGCATGGGCTGGAGTAGCACTTGTCGGAGCAACACCTGACCCTGGCTTAAAAGCGCTGGGGCCTGGCGCATGGCACAACCCACGGTGAAGACGCCGCCACATCCTGACGGACCCATCAACTGTGATGTTACCATGCGCCGGGGCGGCCCGAAAAGGAAAAGGGGGGATGGTTATGAGTCGTTAGTGCGGGCGCGGCCCGGCGCGCGGAGCTCGCCCCACTGGGCTTGTCGCTTCTTGTCGGCCCAGGATGCGAATGCGGACAGATGATCGGTAGGCTGTGCGCATGCCGCCGCCTTCCTGCCCGCGCGGGTGCAAGGGCCGGCGGCGCGTCGCGGATTGGGTCGAGCGGGAGAAGAACGATGAACCGAACCCTGAAGGGGCTGCTCGGCTTGGTCATGTTGTCGAGCACGGCCTGGGCCCAGGAGAAGCCAAAGGGCGCCGGCGCGGCGGCCAATCCGGCGGACAGCGCGGGCGGCGCGCTGCCGGCGCGGGTCGATGCGCGCGTCGAGTTGCTGAGCCTCATCTTTCGACTGGCCGGCAGTAACGAATACAACCAGCCGCTCGCCAAGTCGCCGTATGCCGACGAGGCCGACGCGCACTTCGGAAAGCTCCGCGACCATCCCGTCGTAAAGAAGGCCGCCGCGTTGCGATCGGAGCGCGGCGTGAGCTACGACGCCGTGATGAGCATGGCTTTGCACATCGAGGACACCGTCAACCTGCGCGAGCGGATCCCGTTTGACCAGTCCCCGCCGCGACTGGACAAGCGCTGGGGCGTCGCGGGGGCGCGGGACTTTCTGGCGCACGCGCGGGAGTTCGTCCGCCAGACGGAATTCAACCGCTTCTTCGCCGACCACGCGAAACTCTACGCGGCGGCGGCCCAGCGGATGACCGCGCGGCTCGCCGAGCGAAAGTACGTGCAGTGGTTCGACGGGTACTTCGGCGCGCGGCCGCACGCGGAGTTTCTGGTGATCGTCGGGATGCTGAACGGCCCGTGCAACTACGGTGCGGGGGTCGTGTTCCCCGACGGCCGGGAGGAGATCACGCCAGTCATCGGCGCGTCCGAGTTCGACAGCGACAGCATCCCGGTCTTTACCGACGCGATCGCGTCCACGGTGGTGCACGAGTTCTGCCATACGTACACGAACCCGATTGTGGACCAGTGGGCCGACAAGCTGGAGCCCGCGGCCGTGCGGATCTTCGCGACCTGCGAAAACGAGATGCGCCGGCAGGCGTATGGGGACTGGAAGACCATGCTGCGTGAGACGCTGGTGCGGGTCTGCGTCGTGCGGTACCTGCGGGCGACCGACGGCGCGGCGGCGGCCCGAGAGGAAATCCGGCAGCAGGAGAGCCGTGCATTCCGGTGGATCGGCCCGTTGTCCGACGTGCTGGCGCAGTACGAAGCGCAGCGGGAACGCTACAAGGCATTTGAGGATTTCATGCCGCGCGTGGTCGAGTTCCTCAGCGAGTACGCGGAGCGGTGCGAACTGGATGCGGCCCAGCGGAAGGAGCGGGCGCCGCGGGTCGTCTCCATGACGCCGCCCAACGGCGTCCAGAATGTCGATCCCGACCTGACCGAAATCAAGATCGTCTTCGACCGGCCGATGCTGGACCAAGCCTGGTCGGTGGTCGGCGGCGGGCCGCATTTCCCGGAAATCGCAGGCCAGGTGCACTATGACGCGGAGTGCAAGGTGCTGACGATTCCAGTGAAGCTGAAGCCGGGCTGGTCGTACCAATTCTGGCTCAACCGCAACCAGTACGATTCGTTTCAGAGCAAAGAAGGCGTGAAGCTCGAATCGGTCGAGGTGACGTTCCAGACGCGGCAGAAGTAGGCGGCGCTGCGTCGCCTACCCCGATCCGCCTGCCACGGCCGGTCCGCCGCGGCGGACGCCGGCCGCTACGTTCCCAGCCACGTCTTCAGCAGCGTCCGCGTCGCGTGCTTGTCGGGAATCGCGTAGCTCTGCCCGATGTCCGGGTCGTGGTGGATCGGGATCCGCAGGTTCGGCGGGGCAACACAACCGGGACAGCCGGATTCGCACTGGCAGCCGGCAACCAGCTCGTGCGCCATCCTCAGGAGCTGCGCGCAGCATTCATAGCCATGCCGGGCATAGCCGACGCCGCCCTCGTAACGGTCGTAGAGAATGATCGTGCTGACGCCGAGCTGCGAGGAGTTAACGACGCCGCCGACGTCGCACCGGTCGCACATCGCCAGCGGCGGCAGCGCGAACATGAGCAGGTTGCGCACGCCGCTGAGCGCCTCGTGCACCTCGTGGCCCGCGTCGCGCGTCGCGGTCAGGGCGTGCTCCGGCGGTTGAAGCCATAGGCCGGTGGTGTTGATCTGCTGGGCGGGCAGATCGAGGACGGTCTGGCCGATGAGCTCCTGCGTATAGAGCTTGAACTTGCGAAAGGCGATTGTCTGCCAGCGGACGGTTACGTCGCCGAAGAACTTCTGCCCGCCCAGGCACTCACCGCTGAGGCGCTGCTCGCCGAGGCGGCACTCGTCGGCCAGGACGGGCTGCGTGTAATAGTCCGCATCCAGGCGTTCGACACGCGCGAGGCGGGCCGGCTGATCGAGCTCGCGGACGATGTAGCTCTCGCCCTGGTGGAGGTAGACCGCCTCGGGGTACACGAGTTCGGGAGCCGAGATGGAATCGATCTGCCCGATGACCTCGTTGCGGCCCGCGGTCACATCGACAATGGCGAGGGTCGCGTTACTGATGGTGCGCAGGCTGGTCTGGGCGGCGGCAAAGTCCGGCGACGACCAATAGTACCGCTTCTCAGTGTGGCGCAGTCGCCCGTCGCCGACGAGCACATGGGCCACGTCCGCCGCCCGCGGTCCGAACTCCGCCAGATCGTCGGGCGACAGCGGCAACTCGAAGGCGGCACAGCCAAGCTGGGCCGCGAGGATATGCGGGTTGTCGGGGTCAATGACCGCGTGCTCCAGCGGTTGGGCGAAAAGGAACTCGGGGTTCCGCATGAGGTACTGATCGATGGGGTCGTCGTACGCGACGAAGATGGACAGGGACTCCTCCTGGCGGCGGCCGGCACGCCCGGCCTGTTGCCACAAGCTGCAGAACGTGCCCGGAAAGCCGACGATGATCGCCGCGTCCAGCGAGCCCACGTCGATCCCCAGTTCCAGGGCATTCGTGCTGCACACGCCCAGCAGCTCGCCGGTGAAGAGCTGCTGCTCGATCTCCCGGCGTTCGAGCGGCAGGTAGCCGCCGCGATAAGGGCGGACGCGGCGCGCGAGGTCCGGCCGGCGGCGCTGGAGGATGTCGACCAGGTACCGGTAGATCAGCTCCGCCACCACGCGCGCCTTGGTAAACGTGATCGTTCCCGCCCCTTTTTCGAGCAGCGTCTGCATCAGCGCTTGCGCCTCGGCGTTCCCGCTCCGCCGGGAGACCCGCGTCGCCTCCTCCACCCAGGGGGGGTTCCAGAGCACGAACCAGCGGCGACCCCGTGGGGAGCCGTCCTTGGTGATCAGGACCATATCATCAAGCCCGGTCAGTCGCCCGGCCAACTCACGCGGGTTCCCCAGTGTCGCCGAGCAGCAGATGAATTGTGGCGACGAGCCATAGTGCCGACAGAGGCGGCGTAAGCGGCGAATCACGCCGGCGACATGACTGCCGAAGATGCCGCGATAGGTGTGAATCTCGTCCAGGACGACGAACTTGAGCCGCGCAAGGAACCCGGCCCATTTCGCGTGGTACGGAAGGACGCCCTGGTGCAGCATATCGGGGTTCGAGAGCAGGATGCTGGCCGTACGCCGGATGCCGGGCCGTTTGTGGGCCGGCGTATCCCCGTCGTAGCAGGCCGGGCGGGCGACTTCCGCGAGCGCGCCCTCCGCCACCATGCGTTCAAGACTGCCGAGCTGGTCATAGGCGAGCGCCTTGGCCGGGAACAAGTATAGCGCCCGGCTTTCGGGGTCCTCGACGAGCTGGGCGAGGACGGGGAGGTGGTAGCACAGGCTTTTTCCCGACGCCGTGCCGGTGCAGATGACGATGTTCTTGCCGCTGCGGACCGCGTCGTAGCTTTCGGCCTGGTGGCGGAAGAGCCGATGGATGCCCTCCCGCTGCAGGAGAGTGCGCAGCGGTTCGGGCAGCGGGGCGATGGGCTCCTGGTACTCGGCCGTGCGGGCCTCGAAGACGCGCGCGGCGGCAATCTGTCCACGATAGTGGCGGCTGACCTTCAAGCGTTCCAGAAACGCCTGCGCGTCCATGTCGCTTGCGACTCCTGTCCGTATTGGAGGAAGTGTACGCTCTATGCAAACAAATGCCAAACACAACTTCTCTTCATTCGGGCCACCGCGCCCGCCCGCGGGTCCCGCGGCCGTCGACAGGCGGGGTCGGGCCGGCGGGGGAGAAAAACGCACCGGGATGGCTTGACAGCCGGCCGGTTTTTCGCGGACATAAAGAGTGGTGGGATGCAGCCGCGTGTGCGGGTGCTCCCGGCGTGAACGGTTTGGGCGGTCGGGTGCGTGGCCAGTGCCCCGGCTGCTCAGGTTCGAATCGGCTGCGGCAGTCCAAGGCGGAGGGGCAGGGCGCGACCGAGACATCTGGCGGATTAGGAGCCGAACGATGCAGCGGAGATTGGTGCGGGCTCGACCGGGCTTCACTTTGATCGAGCTACTGGTTGTTGTGGCGATTATTGCTCTTTTGATCTCGATTCTGCTCCCGTCCCTGCGGGACGCCCGTGAGCAGGCCAAGGTGGCCAAGTGCCTGGCGAACTATCGCCAGTTAACGGTGACCGCGGTGCAGTACTTCCTGGACTACAACGACAACTTCCCGTTCTGGACGCCGGGCATGGCGACGGGCATTTGCTCGTGGGCGTACGGCGGGAAGACGAGCCACATACACTGGGGCGAAGGCAGCCCGTTCTACATCAAGGTCGATCAGCGGCCGTTCAACGTGTACCTGATGGGTGGGAAGGTGCCGTCGGATCTGTACATCAACAACGTGCTGGACAAGCGGGCCGAGATTCCCGTCCTCGACTGCCCGTCCGACCACTTCTCGCACCAGTTCGCCACGGACTGGAGCGGCACCGTGGGCGTGAGCGAAGAGTATAGCTGCTATGACGATGTCGGCACCAGCTACCAGTACAACATGCACGCGATCGAGAACGTCGACTGGAACGGCGACACCGACCCCTGGACCAAGCCGGGTGACTGGAACGACATCGGTCACGAGCTGGTGAAGAACGTGTTGACCAAGCAAAGCGCCAGCTTTACCATGTTCCTGGAAGACCCGATGGATATCGGCATCGTGTCCTGGAACAAGGTCCAGGAGATGGGCTGGCACGGCAAGTTCAGCCGCCACTCCGTCGGGTTCCTCGATGGCCACGCCGAGTACAAGTTCATCGACACGCGTGGCTGGTGCGGCCCCGGGTGGGAGGCGATCAACAAGGAGTGGATCAAGACCGAGGATCGGACGCCGCCGATCTTTTACTACAGCGGCGGCTCCGTCAACGACATGAACTGCAATCCCCCATTGTAATCCGCCGCCGCGGGCGTAAACTGTCCGCGCGTCGCGTGGCGGCGCGTGGGATGAGAGACGGCCCCGCGTGGAAGGGCCATCGGGATCGCAAACGGACGTGCGCTCGCAGCCGCGGACCGGCTGCGAGCCACGTCGCGGCCATTGAGGAGCTAGGATGTCACCTGCGGCAAAGAACGGCTTGATGCTGGGCGTGCTGGTGCTCGCCTTGGTGCTCGCCGGGTTCATGTTTACCCGGTCGAAGAAGGAGCGGACCTACCCGACTTCCGGCGGGGAAACGCAGTGGATCTGTGAGAAGTGCGACAAGCACTACACCTTGAATCCGGCCCAGTACAAGGACTGGATCGACAGCAAGGACAAGGTGCGGCGCGACCCGAACTACCCGGGCAAGCTCATCGTTTTCTGGTGCGACGACTGCCAGGCGTTCTCTGTGGTGCGGGCGGTGATCGACCGGAAGACCATGACCTGGTATCCCTCGCACGACTCCTCCGGCAACCCCATCAAGGCCAAGGCCGAGCCAAAAGGAGAGTCCAAGAAGCCGGCGCCGAAGGAGGGTGCAAAGGAGCCGGCCAAGACGCCGTCGAAGTAGTCGCGCAGCGGCGCCCCCGAGCGGCTTTTTGGTGTGCCTGCGGGCCAAGTCCTCAGGCAGCGGGCACATGCAAAGATGCAGTTTGGGAGTCGGTCCCGGCGGTTGTGTGCTGCTCCGCCGCGACCAGGCAGCCAGCACATCTGCAGGATCGGACAAGGAGTTAAACGATGCAACCCAGATCGGGGCGCGTGCGAAGGGGTTTCACGCTGATTGAGTTGCTGGTGGTGGTGGCGATCATCGCGCTGCTGATCTCGATTCTGCTGCCGTCGCTGCGGGACGCGCGCGAGCAGGCGAAGGTCGCCAAGTGCCTGGCGAACTACCGCCAGTTGACCACCACGACGATGCAGTACTTCCTGGATTACAATGACAACTTCCCGTTTTGGGAAGGCCCGCTCTCGGGTAAGGGGCCGTGTAGCTGGTCGTATGGGGGAAAGAGCTGCAGCCTCTTCTGGCGGGATGAGGACGACGCGGCGCCCCTTTACTACTATACGGTTGAGCAGAAGCCGTTCAACAAGTACCTGATGGGCGGGAGGATTCCCTCGGACCTCTACATCAGCGGGCAGATCGACAAACGGGCGGAAATACCGGTTCTCCAATGCCCGTCCGATCAGTCCTCGTTTCAGCGGAACTTCTGGACTGTGCTCACGGAGGCCAACCCGATCAGTTGCTACGATGACGTCGGAACGAGCTACCAGTACAACCTGCACGCGCTCTTCAACGTGAGCTGGAACGGCGACACAGACCCGTGGACCAAGCCCGGCGACTGGCAGGACATCGGTCACCAGCTCGTCAAGGACGTCCTCGTTAAGCAGAGCGCCTCGTACCTTATGTTTCTCGAAGACCCGGTGGATCGAGCCCTGCCGGACGCCCTGAACATCATCGAGATGGGCTGGCACGGCAAATTCGGCCGGCACGCGGTCGGATACCTCGACGGCCACGCGGACTACAAGTACCTCGACACGCGTGGCTGGTGCGGCCCCGGGTGGGAGGCGATCGACAAGGAGTGGATCAAGACCGAGGATCGGACGCCGCCGATCTTTTACTACAGCGGCGGCGCCGTCAACGACATCAACTGTAATCCGCCGCTGTAAGAGCGCCTGTCAGAACCACTGTCGCACCGGTTGCGTTGGCGTATCCGAGAGTACATGGTGTCCGGTCGGAGTGACCCATCGCACGGTGTGTTTGCAGTCTCCAGGGAGAAGGCCAAGGTGAGGACCGCGCGGGCTCAAGCCCGCGGCTCGGGGTGAGGATGGCCGCGCCATCCGCCGTTCCCCCACCCGTTGAAAGAGGGTACAGGCACCGCCGGAAGGCCGCTCGGCGCTACCGCGAAGGCCCTTTGTGGCGGAGGCAGTGGGCCCGTTGAAAAAGGGGTACAGGCACCTCGGCGGCGTGCGTTTTTGGCAGCAGCAGGCGAGTCGGGCTCGGAGCCAGTCCCCCTTTTTCAACGGGCTAAGTGACGGCTGCGAGGACGCGAACATGGCAAGCGCTAGGATATGGCACAGAGGTTTTACCCTGATCGAGCTACTCGTCGTGGTGGCGATCATCGCCTTGTTGATCTCGATCCTGCTCCCGTCGCTGCGGGATGCGCGGGAGCAGGCCAAGGTCACGAAGTGCCTGGCCAACTACCGCCAGATCACCACGTCGACTGTCCAGTACTTCCTGGACTACAACGACAACTTTCCGTTCTGGGACCCGAACCTGGGTGGGGGCGTGGTGTGCTCGTGGCTTTACGGGGGCAAGACGGCCGACCCGTGGTGGAAGGACTACGGCGACGGATCGGCCTGGATCCCCGTGGAGCGGCGTCCGATGAACAAGTACCTCATGGGGGGACGCGTGCCGTCGGACCTGTACGTCAACGGGCAGCTCGACCGACGGGCGGAGATTCCGGTGCTGCAGTGTCCGTCGGATCTCGCCTCGCACCAGCGGGTGTTCTGGACGGACCCCCTGCACGAATCCGAGCCGATCAGTTGCTACAACGACGTCGGGACGAGCTTCCAGTACAACCTGCACGCGCTGTTCGACGTGAACTGGTACGGCGACAGCGATCCCTGGCACAAGCCCGGCGACTGGAACGAGATCGGGCGGCAACTCGTGCGCGACGTGCTCACCAAGCATAGTGCGACGTACGTGATGTTCCTGGAAGACCCGATGGACTGGTCCATGTTCAGCCGGCTGATCGAAATGGGCAATCACGGCCGGTTCGGGCGGCACTGCATGGGGTTCCTGGACGGGCATGCCGACTACAAGTACGCCGACACGCGCTCCTGGTGCGGCCTGGGCTGGGAAGCCATTGACACCGAGTGGGTGGCGACCGAAGACCGTACCCCACCGATTTACTACGACCTGACGTCCGGCGCGGTGAACGACAAGAATTGCGACCCGCCATTGACGCCGTGACGCGGCGGGCGGTCAGGCGAGGAGTCACACGATGAGGCGACCATTGAAGCGCACTGCGGGTTTCACGTTGATCGAGCTGCTGGTGGTGGTGGCGATCATCGCGTTGCTGGTCTCGATTCTGCTCCCGTCCCTGCAGGACGCGCGCGAACAGGCGAAGGTGGCGAAGTGCCTGGCCAACTACCGGCAGATTACGACGTCTACGATCCAGTACTTCATCGACTACAACGACAACTTCCCATTCTGGCTGCCGGGCACGAACGGCGCGTGCAGTTGGTACTGGGGCGGCAAGACGAGCTGGAAGGACGGCATCTACGGGCCGAGCACCCCCTTCTACCTGCCGGTCGAGACGCGGCCGATGAACAAATACCTGATGGGGGGGAAGGTCCAGCCCGACCTGTACGTGAACAACAACCTGGAGAAGCGGACCGAGATCCCGCTCTGCCATTGTCCGTCGGACATGTCTTACTCGTATCAGAGCAGTAACTGGTCGCCGGGCGGAGAAGCCAGTGCGGCCGTCAGTTGCTACGACGATGTTGGCACCACCTATCAGTACAACCTGCACGCGCTGTTCGACGTGAACTGGTACGGCGACAGCGATCCCTGGAACAAGCCCGGGGACTGGTGCGACTACGGGCACCAACTCGTCCGGGACGTCCTCACCAAATACGCCAGCACGTACACGATGTACCTCGATGACCCCATGGACTTTGCCGTCGGCACGAAGACGATCATCATGGGCAACCACAAGAAGTTCGGGCGGAACAGCCTCGGCTACCTGGACGGGCACGCCGAGTACAAGTACACGGATACGCGCGCGTGGTGCGGCCCCGGGTGGCAGGCCATCAATCCTGAGTGGATCAAGACCGAGGACCACACGCCGCCGATCTACTACGAAAGCAGCGGCGCGGTCAACGACAAAAACTGCGATCCCCCGCTGATGCCGTAGGCCCCGTCGCCGGCGGTCCCTACGGTTTGCCCACCGCGGGCTGGGCCGGCGGCTGATCCGGCTTGGGCTCCCCCTCCGACTTGGGCAGGATACGCCGGATTCGCGGCACTTCGTTCAACTTCAAAATCCGCACCTCCAGCTTCTGATACTGCGGGTCCTGGTCGTCGGTGAGAATCTCGACCTTCGCCCCCTCGGCGGGGACATCGGCGTACGGGGGGATCGTCAGGCGAATCTTGTGCGAGGCCGTCTTGCGATCCGCGGGCACCGGCTCGTCCGGCAACAGCTCGTACTTGATCCCCGCGATTGTCGGCTGGACGGCGGCGATCTTGATCGGGATGTCCTTGCGGTAGTCGACGCTGACAATCTTCTGCGTGGGCTCCTTCGTCTCGGGGTTCACCGAGAACATCGGGGGAAACGCGATCACTCGGGGCTGAACGTTCGCGCTGACCGGAATCGTGATCGTCGGCACCTCGGGCGCCCCCGCGTCCAGCGCGACGTCCACCTGATTCCAGCCGATGCTGAGCGGCGGCCGCGTGACGGCGACGAGCTCATACTCCTGACCGGGCTTGAGCTCCTTCAGTGTGATCTCGAAGCGCCCGAAGTCCTGACCGTCCTTGAGCTTGAGGGGTAAGGGCTGGCCATACTGGCTGACCAGCTTGAGCGTCCCGCGCTCCGCTGCATGGGGCTCGAGGTTCTGGAGCATGATCCGGTCTGTGGGGCTCATGGCGAAAACCGGCTTCACCTTCCCAATGACGGCGATGTCCACATTGGGCTGGCCGGGATCATTCGTGCTCAACGTCACCTTCTTGTTGGCCTCGCCGAGGCGCTTGGTGTCGTACGTGATGGTGAATGTGCTCGATTCGCCGGGCGGCAGCGGCGACTTGGGGTTGGTGGCGACGGTGCAGCCGCACGAGCTCTTGACCACGATCGTCAGGTCGGCGTCGCCGCCGTTCTTAATGCTGAAGTCGCGCTTCACGGGCTGGCTCTGCCAGACCTCCCCGAAATCGAACTGCGTGGAACTGAGCTCCATCCGCGGGCTGGGGCCTTCGGCCGGCTGCGACGCGGCGGGGCCCGACGCGGGCGTTGGTGGGGACGCGGGCGCAGTCGCGGGGCGCGCCCCGCCCTGGTCCTGGGCCGTGGCCCAGACGCCGAAAGCCAGCACAGTGCCCGTCGCGATCCGGTGAATGAGACGTTGCGTGGTCATACTCGTCCGCCTCCAGGCAGGCCCTATCCAGCGGGTGCTCCACGAGCACCATCGCAACGGAGCCCGCGGCGGGCGGCGGCGGGCTCCGGAACCATGGAGACGAAGGGGCTCGAACCCTCAACCTCCGCATTGCGAACGCGGCGCTCTCCCAGTTGAGCTACGTCCCCGGCCAGCTTCATTATAGATCGGCTCGACCCGGCAGCAACCTTGGACCCACTCACGGCACCGCCTGAATACGCTGGGCCAAGGCGTCCAATTCCTCCGGAGTGCGCTTCTGCGGCCGCCAGCGATAGCCCAGGCCGTCGTCGGCCCGGCGCGGGATGATATGGAAGTGCACATACGGCACTTCCTGCCCGGCCACCTGGCCATCGTTCAGCAGGAGATTGAAACCCTCCGCGCCGGTCGCCGTCACGACCTTGTGGGCAATCACCACGAGCTGCCGCCCCAGCTCCGCCGCTTCTTCCGGCGTGAGATGGGCAAGCCGCGCGACCGTCCGCTTCGGGAGGACCAGCGTGTGGCCCTCGGCCAACGGGTGGATGTCGAGAAACGCCAGCAGGTGTTCGTTCTCGAACACGCGCTGGCAGGGAATCTCGCCCGCCACGATTCGCGCGAAGATAGAAGGCGTTCCGGCTGGCACGAAAGCTACTCCGTATTCTCCGCCTCGCCGGTCTCGGCGGCGGGGGCCGGTGCCTCGGCCGGGCCTTCGGCCTTCGGCCGGGCTTTGCTGGTGCGCCGCCGACCCGGATGCGGGCGCGGCTTGCCGGCATAGACGGCGTACTTGACGCGGGCACGGCGCTTGCGCTCGGTCTTGTCCTTGCTCTTGGCCCGCGGCTTGTCGGTCTCACTGACAAGCTGAAGAATGGCGAGCTGGCCAGCGTCGCCCAAGCGGCGGTCGGCCAACTTGATGATCCGCGTGTAGCCGCCGCTGCACTGGAGAGTCTCGTTGCGCTTTTTCATGCGCGGGGCGATCTCGGCGAAGAGCTTGTGCAGGACGGACTCGGCGGTGAACTTGAGGCCCGGGCGCGTGGTGTTGGCGCGGTAGCGGCGGCCGGCGCGGGAGCGCAGCACCTTGTTGCGCTTCGCGTCGCTCAGGCGGTCGTAATCCGTGCGATGGTCCTTCGGGATGATCGCCCGGTCCTGCAGGACGGCTTCGGCGCGCTGCCGCGCCGCCAAGCTGCCGTCCAAGGCCAGCGTGATCAGGCGTTCGGCCAGGCGGCGCACCTCCTTGGCCTTGATGGCGGTGGTGCGCACCTCCCCGTGCTCGAAGAGGCTCTGGCACAAGTTGCGGAGCAGGGCCACGCGGTGGCTGGTGGTACGGTTGAGCTTTCTCCCGCGAACACGATGACGCACGGCCTCACCTCCGAGACTAAACCATGGTGGCCGAGGCCTCACTGGGCGTCGCGCCGGGGTCGGTCCCCTCGGGGTACCCGGTCTTCAGGCCCAGCGACAGGCCGAGGTTGGCCAGCTTCTGTCGCACTTCCATCAACGAGGTCTTCCCGAAGCTGCGCAGTTGGAGCAGATCCTGCTCGGTCAGGCGGACGAGATCACCGATGGTCGCAATCTTCGCGGCGTCCAGGCAATTGCCGGCCCGTACGGAGAGGTCCAGCGTCGCGATGGAGCGTTCGAGCTTCTGGCACAGCTCATCGTCGACGGCGGGGGCCGACCGCTCGGCCAGGGAATGGGCCGCGACCACTTCCGGGCCCAGGTCAAAGTACTGCACAAACGGGTTCAGATGCTTGCGCAGGATCTTGGCCGCCTCGACCAGTGCATCCTCGGGCCGGGTCGTCCCCTTGGTCCAGATCTCCATGATCAGGCGGTCATAGTTGACCTTCTGCCCGACGCGCGTGTCTTCAGTCCGGTAGCGCACGCGCGTCACCGGCGAAAACAAGGCGTCGACGGGGATGATGCCGACTTCGGCGTTCTCGTCGGTGTACTCCGACGCGGACACGTAGCCGCGCCCCCGCACGACGGTCAACTCCGCGGAGAAGGTGACGTCGTCCGTCAGTGTCGCGATCAGCAGGTCCTGGTTGTAAACGGTGATCGCCGGGTCGCATTGAAAATCGCCCGCGCGGACCTCCCCTTTCTCCCGCCGTTCCACGCGCATGGTCTTCGGCGTCTCGCTATCCAGCGCCACGACCACCGCCTTGATGTTCAGGATAATGTCGGTGATGTCTTCGAGGACCCCCGGCAGCGACGTGAACTCATGGTCGGCACCGGCGATACGCACGTGTGTCACCGCCGAGCCTTCCAGGCTCGACAGCAAAATCCGGCGCAGGCTATTCCCCACCGTTGTGCCAAACCCCCGTTCGAAGGGCTCGATCGTAAAGCGGCCGTAGGTTTCGGTGCTGACCGAGTCATCCCGCACCACCCGCGTCGGCAGCTCCAGGCCACGCCATCTGATCCGCATGTCGCACTCGCCTCCCGCGTTAACGCCAGGACGCATCCAACCCCCAGTCCGCCGGCTCTCCTACCGGGAGCAAAACTCCACGATGAGCTGCTCCTCCACGGGAATCAAGACGTCATCGCGCCCGGGCAGGGCCACCACCGTCGCCTCGAGCTTGTTGGCATCGAGCTGCAGCCAGGCCTGCGGTGGCGGATTCGAGACGCCCTCGAGCAGCGCCATCTGCGCGCGAGCATACTTCTGCGAGCGCTCGCGCGGGTGAACCGTGATCCGGTCCCCAACCTCCACGAGGTAGCCGGGCCGATCGACCTTGCGGCCGTTCACGAGGATGTGCCCGTGCACGACCGCCTGCCGGGCACCGCGCCGCCCGGCCACGAAGCGGGTCTTGTAGACCGCGTTGTCCAACCGGCGTTCCAAAATCTGGAGCAGTGCCTCGCCCGTGTTGCCGGGCGAGCGGTTGGCCAACTCGAAGTAGCGCCGGAACTGACGTTCCAGCACGCTGTAGTGCCGCTTGACCTTCTGCTTCTCCCGCAGCCGCACCGCGTAGTCGGACGACTTGCCGCGCCGGAACATGTGCATCCCGGGCGGATAGTTCTTGTACTCGCGCTCCAGCGGGTTCTTGCCGGTTTCATCGCGGATGGGCTTGAGCATCAGCTTGATGCCCTCCCGCCGCGACAACCGCATGG
>CAZWYT010000078.1:0-22562 GCA_964638325.1 uncultured Planctomycetales bacterium | reverse complement strand
CCGCCCGCGGCCAGCCCGCTCACACGCCGGTAAGCAACGCGACGAACGGGTTAATGTCGTCGAAGTCGACGCCGGGCGCCAGAAGTGTATTCTTTGGCGCAGCGTGCCCCCGCCGCCGTGCGCGGGTGGCACAGCAGCCAAGGGAGCGCTGCACGATGGCCCAGTCGGCCAGCGCCAATCCGAGCCCCGCATCATGCGGGACATTGCCCAGCGAGCCCCGGCGGGTCGTGGGGCGACTCGGAGCGGTCGACCTCGCAGTCGGTCTCACGTTGCCCGTGCTGCTGTTACACGCGGTGGAGTACCGGTTCCTCACGGATGACGCTTTCATCTCGTTCCGTTACGCGCGCAACTTCGCGCAAGGCTACGGACTCGTCTTCAATCCGGGCTTCGAGCGCGTCGAGGGCTACAGCAACTTTCTGTGGGTGTTGCTGCTCGCGGGTTTCCAGCGCCTCGGCGTCGTGCCGGAGATCGCGGCCCATCTGCTGAGCATCACGACCACGGTCGCGCTGTGGGCCCTCGTCGTTTGGTTCAGCTATCGCCTGGCACCCGCGGCGGGCCCACGGTGGCTGCGCGTGATTCCCGCCCTTTTTCTGGCGGCCACCCGCAGCATCGCGGTCTGGTCCACCAGCGGACTCGAAACGCGCCTGTTCGAGGTGCTGATCATCGGCGGCGTGTTCCGGCTCATCGTGGAACTGGAAGCTGGGCTCGGCGGGCGCCGATGCCGCCCGCTCGCCGCACTCTTGTTCGCCCTCGCCACGCTCACGCGACCGGACGGGCTGCTCATTTCGCTGGCCGCCCTGACGGTCGCCGGCCTTTACCTCGCCCGGCGTCGGCGTCTCAACTGGCGCATCGTTACACTCTCGCTGAGCGTGTACGCCGTTACGGTCGGGGGGCATTTCGCATTTCGGCTTGCGTATTACGGCGAGTGGCTGCCGAACACGTATTACGCCAAGGTCGGCGGGCGCACCTGGTGGGACATGGGGCTGGTATATCTGGGGATGTTCGCGCTCGAGTACTGCGTTTTCCTCTGGCTGCCGTTGGTGGCGGCGAGCGTCAAGGACCACTGGGAACGTCGCACGCTATACGTGCCGTTGGTTTTCGCCGCCGTCATTGTGCCGCACCTGTTGTACGTCGCCGCGATCGGGGGCGACCACTTCGAGTACCGGCCGCTCGATCTGTACTTCCCGTTCGTGTTTCTGCTGCTATCCAGTGGGGCTGCGTATTTCGCCCGGCGCCGTTGGGCGTCGTGGGCTACGGTGGGATACCTGCTCCTTGTGCTCCTGGGCCTGACCTGGCTGCCGTACCGGTCGCACCTCCAGGGCGCGGCGATCGAGACGGTCGAGACCGGCCAGTTCATGGAGCCGGATCGCGATCCTCTTTTCCGCTGGCCCGGGCTACGCCGGTTCGCTGTGGCCCATCGCAACCTGCTGCTGCGCACCTTATGGAGTTACGTCGGTGTTCGCCAGGAGCATCATCGGTTGTTTCTGGCCTCCATGGTCCCCGAGGGCCAGCGGCTGGGACGGCTGGTGGCAAGGGGACTTCTGCCAGCGGACACCTACGTCGCGCTTTCGTCGGTGGGAGCGATTCCCTACTTCTCGAACCTGCGCGTGCTCGATCGACTCGGACTGACTGACGCCGGCGTGGCGCACGCCGGCCGTGTGCGCAAGCAACGACTGATGGCCCATGACAAGCGCGCCACGATCGAGTACGCGCGCGAAAGAGGGGTAGAGCTCTGGGCTTTTCCGGTGGCCCACCTCCTCCTCCCGGCCCACGACGGGGTCTGGGCGGGAATCCTCTCCGCAGCACTCCGGCAGCAGCAGAACATTTACACGGCGGATGTGGGCGAGGGGTACTACCTGGTCGTGCTTCTGCCCCAAGGCATCGAGCGTGCACGCCGACGCTTCGCGCAGCTCGAGCTGCGGAGCCTGCTGGATTCCGACTGCATGAGCGACATAGCCGAGCGCGTGATCGCCAGCCAGCGTGACGAGCTCGCGAAGCACCCGCAAGACAACCGCGTGCGCATGGGCCTCGCCGACATGCTCATGCTGACCAACCGGTCGGCGGAGGCAATCGGCTTATACCAGGAGGCCATCGCCCAGTGCGCGACGGAGTACGGCGCCTGGTCCGGGCTCGCGTCCGCCCGTTTCACCGCCGGCCAGTATGCGGAAGCCTTGCAGGCGATCGAGCGTGCTATCTCGTTGGCGGAAGCCCTCGGAAATCCCGACCGCGTCGCTCCCCTGCGGCAGCAGCGCGCGGACTATCGCGCGGCACAGTGGGAGCGCCCCGTCAAGGCCCGGCCGCCGCGTGATGGCGCCACGGCGCCGCTTTCCCCAAGACCCTGAGGCCGGTCATTTCCTGATCGGCGCGCGGCGCGTGGGCGATCGTTCCCCGGCCGTCATACCCTCAGGATGATAGGCGCAAGTACCAGCTGCCGGATAAGACGATGCGCAAATCACGATTCACAGCGCGGATCGCCGCCTCCCCGCCAAGCCGCGCTCAGAAGACCCCGTGGCGTGTTCACAGCCCCGCACGCTCCGCCAGGCGTCGGATAACGGCAAGTTACTGACGCAGGGCCCAGTTCTCGGCGACCAGGGCCGTGCGGGGAGGCTCAAGGCGCAGAGGAAGCCGAGGATCAGTCGTATCACGTCCATCGAGTCGCCTCAGTTCGGGTCGCGTAAGGGTGAATCGTATATGGTCAGCCCAGCTAAGGCGAAACGCGCAACTCCTTACGTATCAACGCCGACGGAGTTTTCGGGAGGGACAATGATGAGCGAAGGTATTGGCGGTCTGACGGCGTTGGTGGTCATCTGTGGGATGATTCTGATCGACCGGCGGCTGAACGATATCCTGCGCGAGCTTCGCAAGCTCACCACGAATATCGGGAAAACGTAGCGGAGTTGCTGGGCGCTCTGGTCGTCCTCGTGGGAACGCCGAAGGCGACGGCCATCGCCACGAAACGTGCGGACGCTGCGAAACGATACTCGGCCTTGCGGCAACGGCTTCAGAAGCAAACGGGTAGTTCGTAGGACCGGGTGCTCAACCCCGGCTGCCCGTCGCATTGAGTTTGCGCCGCGCCGCCTTCAGCTGCTCCCACACTTCACGGTTGGGTGCCCCCGCCTGCAACCACGCGTGAAGTTCGCTGACGATCCAGCGGGGACAGCGCCTCCCAAGCCGCACCGGAAGGGGCAGTCGGCCACACGAATGCAACTGGAATACGGTCGCCCGTGAGATAGAAAGCAGACGCCCCACACCCGCAGCATCGACGGCCAGCGGTTCCAGCGAGTCCATCTCGGGAGCCCTATTCGACTGGTTCATGTCGCAAGAACATACCCAGAGGTGCTGCCCTGACCAAGTGCACTTTGCTTCCGATTCCACCGCCACATGGGCGTATTCTGCCTTGCCGGGTCCGCTGGCGCTGGCCTCATGCGGACGCACGGCGTACGTCGAAACCGGAGAACAGACCATGCCCAAGTGGACTAAGAACGCACAGGACAAGGTGTACGCCGGACGGGGCATCCTTCAAAAGTTGCTGCTGTACCGCGTGTGGCACTTCCACTTCAGGGACGAGCGAGGCGTCTGGCGCTGCGACTCAACCCAGCACCGCGACAATAAGGGCGCACGCCAGTGGCCCGATAAGATGTCCCTCAAGCTGACACGGGTAAGACGCGGACACGGTTGCGCTTCTCCGAATACCGTGCCATTGACCGCCGACCTGACTTGCGGCTCGGATCGACCGAACAGTACCGCCCGGCTGCTCTACTCCACGTACCGTTTCTCGTCGCGCGTCCGGGATCTTTATTGTGGCTGTGCTGCCGCTACGCGGGTACTACCGCCGGGAATCATACCCGTGCATATCCACCTTGACGTCGAACCGAATTCGGTTGCCGGCGGCTTCGACGCCTTTCAGGTGCCCTGCATCGGCCAATTCAACCGTTTGGCCCTTGGCGTCTGGGACGACAGCGAGATCAAAGGCGATTACGCCCACGCTGATGTCCATGTTGCATTCTTTCTTGAACCGCTCTGCGTAAGTCCGAGCATTCATCACGGCATCGATCACTTCCCGAACCGCTTCCTCAACCGTCGACGTTAACTGCATAGCTTGTCACCTTTTCGAAAGAGAACGGCGTTCGTGCACGCAGGGGGAATCCGGGAATCGGAATCCGGGGACACCATACCTAACAGGAATCCGGGAGGAATCCGGGGACACCATACCTATTTCTGCCCGCATTTCTTCTTCCGCCCCGCTTTCCGCGGGCGGAGAGCACAATCAAAGAACTCTACCCGCACCGCCCGCGGCGGTCAAGGAAATCAGTATGGTGTCCCCGGATTCAAGGAAATCAGTATGGTGTCCCCGGATTCATACGCTTCTTGCATCTCTCGAAGAACGGTTTCTTTCGGCCACCCGACCTCGACGTACGCTTCCTCGCGTATCCCGTCGGAGCGATTTCGCTCGAAGACCGCAGCAGACTCGTATCCTGTGTACTCGAGACGTAGGGCGAAGTCGAGGCTCACCGCCGTCCAGAGCAAGGACTGCGTGAGCTGACGTCCGGCGAGCTCCGCAGCCGTGGCGGTCGCGAAGCCCTCCAGGCTGAAGGTGTACTTTTTTCCGCCCTCCCACGGGGCTTGCCGGGCGGGTGCGATGGTCATCACGGCACCAGTGGTGAGCGGTACAGATTCCCTGTCCATGCGACCGACCGACGCGGCCGTCTGAAGATGAACGCCGACTCGTGCGCCATACGGGCGTTTCGCGGGTTGCTGGAGGATGATGGCCCGCTCCTCGTCGGGTGACTTCGATTTGGACACTGTCATGCGCCTTGGCAGAGCGGGTGGCTAACGTTGCTTACTAAGGGGAGCAGGAATTGTTGGACTGTCATGCTGAGCGAAGCGAAGCATCTTGCCGCATCCGCCGCAAGCTTCCTCGCTGCGCTCGGAATGACAATGTTCAACGTTTTCCGCCCTGAGTAATATCTTGATCCGTATAACGCGCCAAATACGATTTCGGGCGCCGCATGAGGCGCCTGCGAAACGAGAAACGCAGCGGATAATCCGGGGACACCATGCCTATTTCTCCTGACCCTTCATCTTCCGACCAGGCCTCCGCGGGCGCAACCTCTAGTTACCATACCCGATTCTCACGTCGTCGTACTGCTGAATCGCCGACCCGCCCCTTGACGCGCCGCCCTGAGCAACGCTCAGCGACGGCGACGCCGTTGGCCGGCTTTGCCGGCGGTGGCGTGTCAAGGGTACAGCCCCACGTACCCGGCCGACCAGCCCTTGACGCAGCGGTCCGAGCAACGCTCGGCGATCGCCGCGCGACCGCGGCCGCATCGCGGCCGACACTGTGTCAAGGGCCAGACGTCGTCCGCGGCCGTGCTGGTGACCCTTGACAAGCGGCGCCGCGCCGCCCGTCAAGGGCAGGTCAGCGTGGTCTCGTCGGCTTAGTCCCCGGCGCCGTCCGTGTGGACCCAGTGCGCCCCCCGCCGGCAACAGGTCCAGCCCGCCATCCGGCGCCCCCGCCACACCCGGATGACGTTTTCGGTATGCAGCCTGGGCGCAGACTATGGTTGCCGCGGCCGCCTTGGCTTTTTTCACGATCAGCAGCGCTTTTATCAGAGCATGTTCAAAGAGGACGCACGCAGGCATGCCGCCCGCCGGGCCAATGTTATCAGTCCCGTGGCGTTGCCGCTATTGGCGGTTCGCTCCGATCGGGCCGATGCTCCTGTGGTTGGTGCGCGCAGGTCCGGGCACGGCGCCGGACGTACGCGCCCAGGAGCGCCGCATGGCTGAATCACGGGGTAATCCCCCTTCCGATCGCGACTATCCGGGCGATTCGCCGGTCGAGCTGCGCGCCGAGCTGGGGATCGCCATGGCGGACCGCGACCGGGCCATCGCGCAGCGCGATTACTACCAGCAGGCGCTGCAAAAAACGCGCACCGAGTGCCAGAAGCTCCAGAACGAGCTCGCCACGCTCCGGGCGACCACAGCGCAGTCCCGCGCGCGCGACGATTCCGGCGCGGCGGAAGCCGCCGAGCTCAGAGCGCAGCGTGACGAAGCCCGGCGGGCGCTGGAAATGGTGCGCCGCGAGCTCGCCGATCTGCGGGTCCAGCTCGCGCGTGTGACGACCGATCAAGATGAGCAACGCGCCCGCGCGGAAGAGCAGACTGCGGCGTGCCAGCGCGCGAGCAGTAACCTGGCCAGCTTGACCGCCCAGCGCGACGCCGGCCGGGTCATCAACGACAGCCTGCGCAAGCAGATTGCGCGCCTGGAGGAGGAGGGTCGGGACACGGACCGGCGTGCGCAATCAGCCAACGATGAGGTTGAATTCCTGCGCTTCACGCTGGATCGTTCGGTCACCGCGTACACCAAGGAGCGCAAAGACATGGAGCGGGAACTCGCGGAGGCCCGCGCGCAGGTTCGCGACTTGCAGCACCGCCTGGGCGAGCTGGAGCAACCGGCGGCCGCGTTGCTGGAGTGGAAAACGCGCGCGATCGAAGCGGAAAACAAGCTGGCGTTCATCCGCGAGCGGCTGGACAGGCCCTTCTGATCCGGCTGGTGGCGCGGCAGGCACGCCCAGATCGGGCGGATTGGGCGACGATGGACGTCGGGAGCATCGCAGCACTACGCCTGGGGCAATCACCTCACCCAGTAGTGCGGCGTGCCCGCGCCGGGCGCTCCGATTGGCGCGCTCCAGGACACTGCCTCATTGGCGGATACGATCTGACAGGCAACACGTCTGGCCGCTGTCCCGAGTGTGGGACCCCGACCGGCCGTTCCGCTCCGCCTTCTGGCCCGTGAAGTTCTCCGAGCGCTGGACCATGACAGCACGGAGCATCCTCGACGTCCGCTACCGGCGGAACCACGCCGCCACACGCAGCATCCACCTGGACGCGATGACCGCGCCTTCGCTTGGGTGCCCGATGCGACGCGTCACGGGCGCGTTGCGAGCGAGCGGCAGGTGCGTGGTGGACACGATTGTTCCTCCACGCCCGTTCTGGCACTATCGCACGACGTCTTGTAACCACGTACGGGTTGCCGAATTAACTCCCGCCGACACGTCTTCGGTCTCGTGTGCGCCGGGATCACCCGCACTGATCGAGCTGTGCGCAGCCACGAGCTTCTACTCATGCGCGCCAACTCCCAGCAGCCGTAGTCCGTCGCGTACGAACAGAAACGCAAACACCGCCAAGGCCAACCCGAGCAGGCGGTTGACGTAGACGTATCCCCGGCTTCGTAGGAATGACCGCGATCGTCCGACGAGATACGCCACGAGAATCTTCGCACCGACGAGGCACACGTAGAGACCTGCGAGGAAGAGCAGGGCCGCGAGTACCCCAACGGCCGCAGCCTTGAGCAAGGTCGGCGCGCCAATCATGACCCAGAACAGGTACGGGTGTGGGTTGAGCAGGTTGACGAGGAAGCCCTTGCGGATCGACCGTGCCGCAATCTTGTTCTCGTTGACCTCGACACCTCGGACCCGGAAGCTCTCGACCGCCAGGAACAATAGAAAGGCGGCGCCAAGAAGCGTGAGCCAACCGAGCACCGTTTCAAACCGTGCCAACTGCCCAACCAGCAGAACGGCCAGCACGATGATCGGCGCGTCCGTGAGCAGTGGTGCGATGGCGACCTTGATTCCTTCCCTGGGACCGAACCGCAGCGCTTGCGCGACGACGAGGGCGGTCGTCGGCCCCGGCGTGAAGCCGCCGGCAAGCCCGAACACGCAGCCGGAGGCGGCGAGCCAAAGCGCTTCGCTGATCATCGGCTGAAGCTGAAAACGATGGGCTGGGCCACGCGCACGTAGTCCTTCACACTCATGATGATGGAGGTCGTCAGCGACCCCGCGTTGAACGCGATTCTCTGGTTCTCCAGGATCGAACTATCGACGGACAGGTCGAACGGCAAGACTGGCCTCCCGAACGGCGGCACAGCGCCCGGTGTCAGCCCGGTCATCTCGCGCAGCTCCTCGCTCGTGGCAAAACGCTGCCTTGGGGCGCCGAAATAGTACTTGATGGCGCGCGAATCGAGCTTGCGCGCTGCACTAAGCACGAACAGCCGGAACGTTTCATCGACCTTGAGGACCAGCGCCTTGCCGCCGACCTTGAGTTCTTCGCCCCGAGCGCGGGCGGACTCCTCGGAGGTCCGCGTCGGCTCGTGCTGGACCTCGCGGAACTCGATTCCCGCCACGTTGAGCAACTCTCGAATCCTCTCCAGCACGTCATCGCGCACAGCGCTACTCCACACGCCGCGGCGCGCACCGGTCACCGGCAGAACGGCAGCCCGAAAGGCTCAAGGTCCTGGGCACGATGAAGCGTACAGTCGCTTTGGAGGCTCAGCCATGGGTCACTGCTCACGGCGAGCCGCATTCCCGGATCACGGCCGCCTCGATCGACGCATTCTCCGATCCGTAGCCGCGACTGGCAACAAGGGGGCTTGGAGGGGCAGCCTACCAGCCGCGCCGCGAATCCAGTCGCGCTCCAAGCCGGCCCGGATAACCGTTCGCGCTGGTTCGGACGCATCTCTTGGACGCGCCCAGGGGACCCCGGGTATGCTCCAACAAGCGCAAGGCACAAACCGAAGTCGAGCCATGGGCAAAGCGAGCCAGGGATCGTTGTTCAACTCGCCCCCCGCTTCCCATGCGGTGGAGAAGCGGACCACGCGCGGGGCCCTGGCACGCGAAGTGCGTTGCCGGAGTCTGCTCAACCGCTGCGCCATCGACGACTACTCGTTCAACTGCTACGTCGGCTGCGAACATGGGTGCGGATACTGCTACGCCCGCTTCATGCAGCGGTTTCACCCCCACGCGGAGGAGTGGGGCCGGTTTGTAGACGTCAAGGTCAACGCGGCCGAGGTCCTGACCCGCCAGCTTTGCCGCTGGCCGCCCGGGCAGGTGTTCACCTGCAGTGCCTGTGATGGCTGGCAGCCGATCGAGGAGCAGTACCGGCTCACGCGCGAGTGCTGCCGACTCCTCCTAGACGCCGGGTTCGGCTTGAGCATCCTGACAAAAAGCCGGCTGGTTCTTCGCGACCTGGACATTCTCGGCGGGCGAAACGTCCGCCTGGGCGTGACGATCACGACACCCGCCGAGCGGTGGGCCCGGATTTGGGAACCCGGTGCATCCCCTGTCGCTGACCGGGTGGACGTGCTGCGCCAGGCCAAGGCTGCGGGCCTTGAGACAGCCGTCATGTTCGGTCCGCTGCTGCCGGGCATCAGCGACACCGACGCGGCGCTGGCAGAATTGTTCGCCATGGCCGCCGAATTGCACGTGGATCAGATCTGGACGGACACGCTGAATGCGCGGCCACGGGTCTGGGCCAGCGTGCAGGAGGTCCTACGCCGCGATTGCGCGGACTTGTACGAGCGGTACCGCCGCATCCTGTTCGATCCAGCCTGTCGCCGGGCGTACCAGGAGGAACTTACGCAGCGCATCGGCCAAGCCGCGGCCGGCGCCGGTCTGGCGGACCGGCTGGCTTGAGGTGCGCGAGCCCAAGTTGAGGAGCGCGCGCATGCTGCGCGACTTGATCGCAAGGAACCGGAGCTACCGGCGATTTCAGCAGCGCGTTGCCGGTTTCGCCGCCGGCCGTGCTCATGAAGAACTCGATAAGATGGGGTATGAACGAGACACCACGCTAGCGGTTGTGGCCGGGCGCGCGAGCGCGCGGCGCTTCCTCCTCCGCCAGTATGGCCCGCCAGGGCCTGCGGCCGTACGCCCGCAGCGCGAGTCCCGCCGCGAGCGCGACGAGCGGTGTAGCCACGGGCACACCATAGGGGGCAAACGTAAGTAGATAATGCAGGCCGCCTAGAACAAGGGACAGCAGCATGAAGAGGAGCGATCGGCTAACGCGCCCGGAGCCTTCCATCATCGCGAAGGGCTCGGAGAACGGCAAATGGTCGCCAATCAGCAGTGCCTGAAGGGCACAGGTCAGCAGGGTCGCGCAGAGCGCGAGCAGCACGTCCGGCACCGCTTTGGTGCGCCAAATGGCCAGCGTGACCAGCGTGACCAGCGCGAACGACGGCAGGACCAGCCGCACGAGCACAACCTTCAATCCCGCGCGCAACACCTGGCCGGGCGTCGCCAGCGGCAGGACGCGGTAGATCCACGCCGCCTCATATCGATCGCTGTAGCGCATCTGAAGGATGGCCGTCGGGGCCAGCGCGCAGCACATGTAGAGCATGAAGAGGTGCTTGTGCGTCTCTGGCAGCGTCTCAAACGCGTGGCGCAGCCCCCCCGGATCAGACAGTATGAACATTGCACCGAAGATCAGCACGAGCGCGACGTTCGGATACGTGCGGAGCTTGAATTGCCGGTCGCGGCCGCTGAGGGTCCAGAGGAACTCGAAGGCGGCCCGCTCCACCGGGCTGCGTGTGAGCCACGCGGTTAAGCCGCGGCGCGGCGCAGCAGCCGGCCGGCGTGCGCCCGGCGTTGCCCCCGGGGCCGCTTCGAGCCGGGCGAGGGCGGCCTTGAAACCGGGCGCCAGCGCCAGCGCGGTGAGGATTGTCCCCAGCGGCACGAGGGTGCCGAGGACGGTCAGGATGAGCAGCGCCGGGCCCACTTTCCCCGTCAGGAGCTCAATCGGGGCGGCCAGCCACGCAGGCGGGATCAGATAGACCCACCAACGGTCGGCCAGACCCCATGCGCCGAGCTCATGCACGTCCATCAGCCGCGGCAGGATTTGGTAGCCGCCCACGACGATGATCGTCATGCTGATCTGGAAGTACAGGATAATGTCGCGTAGCTTCTCACCGCTGATCAGCCGCATCGCCAGCAGGTAAAGCACGTTCACCGCCCCGACGATCAGGCACACGGACGCGGCCAGGGTCAGCGCGAAGACTCCCGGAAACGCCAGACCGTACTTGAAGGTCCCGACGACGAACGACGCGGCGGTGAGGCTGAGGGTGAGCAGCGTGATGTAGGTGACGATGTGGGCGATGCGCGCTGCCAACAGGGTGCGGCTGCTGATCGGCCGGGACTGGAGAATCTGGTTGTCCGTGGTATCCAGGAGCACGCTGGAGAAGTCCGCAATCAGCGACAGGGCGACCATGACCATGACGAGCGCGTGCAGCAACGTCATGGTGGTCAGCGGCGTGGAGCTCAAGGGGATGAGCATCGCTGCGCAGATGCCCATGAAGGCGTTCATGGCCAGCGTGAACACGAGCGCGTTCCGCGGTGCCCGTCCCCCGCGCTGTTGAAACGCGGTGAACTGGCGCCGTCCGTCAAGCGTGAGCTTGACGCCCAGCAGGGCGCGGAATTGCGGGTAGTCCACGCCCGCCCGGCGCAACGTCCAAGCGAACACGTCGAACACGCAGAGGACGAGCTTAACCATGGTCCGCCGGCCGCTCGAACGCCCGCACGAACTGGTCTGCGACGGCGTCGTGGCCCCCCGCGCTGGTGAGCTGCGTGAAAATCCGTTCCAGCGAGGCCGCCCGGCTCATCGCTTGCAACTGCTCGAACGTCCCGTCCGCGATGATCTGCCCCTCGGAAATGATGATGATGCGGTCGCAGATGCGCTCGACCACGTCCATCACGTGCGAGCAATAGAAGATTGCCTTGCCGTGCTGCGCGAGCCGCGTAATGACCTCCTTCACGATGACGACCGAGTTGGCGTCCAGGCCGGACAGCGGCTCATCGAGGAAAAGCACCTGCGGATTGTGGATCAGCCCCGCGACGATGAGCACCTTCTGCCGCATCCCCTTCGAGAAGGTCGCCATACGCTGATCGAGCTCGCCCGCCAGGTCGAACAGCCCCAGCATCTCCGTCGTCCGCCGCTCAATCTCGTCGCCCGGCATGCCGTGGAGCTGGCCGATGAAGCGCAGATACTCCCGCGGCGTGAGCGCGTCGTACAACGCGGCCGACTCGGGGACATAGCCGATCCGGCGTTTGACCTCGAGCGGCTGGCGGGTGACATCGAAGCCGCAAATCGTGGCCTGGCCGCCGAACTGATCGAGCATGCCGGTGAGGATTCTGACCGTGGTCGTCTTGCCGGCCCCGTTGGGGCCGATGTAGCCCAACACCTGCCCCGGCGCGACATCGAGGTCGATGCCGCGCAGAACGGGCTTGGCGCCGAAGCTCTTGGTCAGGCCACGGACGGTGATGAGGGGGGTCGTCGTCGGCCCGATCTCGGTCATGGTCCCGCGCTCCGCAAGCAACTCGCCACGCCACCGTGTAGTGTAACGCGGGCGGCGTTGAAAAGAGTAGCGCAGACTACCGAAGGCGTGTGCCCCGCAAGGGCTCTATTCGAGTAGCCGTCGAGCCGGGAGCACGTCGCAAGCAGATTGGGGGCGCTTCACTCCCCCGCCCGGTGCGGCAGGCCGTACATGTCGATCTCATACTTCTGCCCGCCGACGGTCAGCGTGGTTTCCGAGAAGTGACCGAGCAGGCCGAGAAAGATCGCGGCCAGCACCGCGAGGCAGCCGAGTGCCACCGCCCACTTGCGCCGCCTCGGGTGGCGTCCGGGGCCGCGCTCCAGGAACGGCCACACGAAGAGCAGGAGGAACGGAACGCCCGAAACGAGAATGCCGATGAACTTGCCGCGCTCGCCGGTGAAGTACTTCAGGAGCTGGTAGGTCGACAGGAAATACCACTCGGGCTTGATTCCGGCCGGGGTTTCCAGCGGGTCGGCGGGCTTGCCGATTTCCCAGGGCGACAGCACGGCCAGCGTGAACAAAGCCGCGAAGCACGCCGCCGCGATGCAGGCTTCCTTGGCCATGTGCACGGGCCAGAACGGAATGCCGCTCTCCGGCGGGTAGGGCCGCTCGCAACCGGCGTCTTCGAGCGTGGCCAGGTTGTGAACCCGCATCAGGATCAGATGCAGGGTCACGAGCACGACCAGGATCCAGGGCAGAATCGTGACGTGCACCAGGAAGAAGCGCGACAGCGTCTCCTGCCCTACGGCCGGGCCGCCGAGCAGCAATTGCTTCATTTGCAGGCCCACCAGCGGCACCGCCCCGAGCACTTCCGTACCGACGGTCGTCGCCCAGTAGGAAAGCTGGTTCCACGGCAGCAGGTACCCGGTGAAGCCGAATACCAGCGTCGCCAGGAACAGGAAACCGCCCACGACCCAGGTGAATTCACGGGGCCGCTTGAACGAGCCCATGAAGTAGGTGCGGGTCATGTGCAGGACGACGGCCAGGATCATGAACGTCGCGCCCCAGGCGTGCACCTGCCGGATCAGCCACCCGAACGGGACATCGCCGGTGATGACCTGGATCGATTCGTGCGCCTCCTTGAGCGTCGGCCGGTAGAACAGTAGCAGCAGAATGCCGGTGATGAACTGGCTCAGGAAGGTCAACAGCGCCAGGCTGCCGAAGACGTGCATCCAACCCGTGTGCGGCGGCAGGCGCTTGTAGAGCTGCTTGTGGAAGAAGTTGCGCACCGCCAGAAACCGGATGCGCTCTTCCAGGTAGCCCTGCCAACGCCTTGGCTCGTGCGCCACGCCGCATCCTCCTGGGCCGGCTCAGCCCGCCTCCGGCCCGCTGACGACCACCTCGCCCTGCACCACGGAAACGGTGTATGACGGCAGCGGCCGCGGCGGCGGGCCGGCGATCACCTTGCCGGCCGCGTCAAAGCGGGCCGCATGGCAGGGGCAATCGAATTCGTGCTTCACATCGTTCCACGCCACGATGCACCCCAGGTGCGTGCAGATTGCCGATACCGCGCGGAAGCCCTGATCGGTGTGGATCACCAGTACCGCCTTCGCTCCCAGCGCGACCTTGCGACCCTCCCACATCGCCCAGCCCTGCTCCTTGCCGGCCGCGATCCGGTCGACGCCGCCGCCCCGCTTGCGGGCGGGCCAGATGTACGCTCCGGCCGGCCAGAGCAACGCTGCGGCGGCCGCGATGCCCAGCACCGACAGCGCCGCGTCGAGCAGCCGCCGCCGGCTTGGCACGAACGGCGCTTCGGCCGGCGGCGCCCCCGCCGGTCGCACGTAGGCGTGCTTGAGCAACAAGTACTTGCGGTACATCAGTACCCCAAACAGCACAACGAAACCCCACACCGGCAGCAGGGCCAGGCGGCGCCACGCCAGTCCCTGATCCTTGCGGTCCAGCGCGGCGTTCACGCCCGTGCTCACGTCGTTGATCTTCCGGGCGCGGGCGGCAATCTCGGCATCGTTCAACGTGTGCATGAAGACGTCCAGCGCCACCAGCTCGGTCCGGACTTCGTCTACCCGCAACGCCTCGTCGCGCACCAGCAGCACGCCGTGCGAGACCCGCGCGACACGCTCGGCCGTGCGGGCATAATCGAACTCGGCGTCGCGCAGAATCGCGGCGAGCGCCTGGCCGCGCTCCAGGGCCAGCTCATCGCTCTCGACCAGGAATTCCGCGTGCACGCGCCCACGGCCGGGGGCGTGGCAGCGGGCACAGACCTCGTCGAGCCGCAGGTGTCCCGGCAAGGCATCGACCTGCTTGCCAAAAACGGCCCGCGCGACTTTGTCATCCGCGGGGCCGACTTGGTCACGCACGCGCGTATAGACTTCGATGAGCTTGCCGGCCGGAAGCGAAGCCTGCTCGATCTGGTGGTTGGTCAGGTCGCCGCCCTTGGCGTGGCAGCCGATGCAGCGCGGGAAAGCGGGCAGCCGGCCATGGATGCCCGCCAGGAAGTCATCCTCAACCTGTTGGTGACATTTTCCACAGACGAACCCGACACTGGCGAAACCAGGAGGGGCCGCCCCGTGACTGCCATGGCACGTCGCGCAGTGGGGCGAGCCCGCATCGCCTTTCTCCAGCACATTCTGCCCGTGGACGCTGGCGCGATACTGCTCGACGATGCTCGCCGGCAGCCCGTACTGGTTCATCAGCGCCGCGTCGGCATGGCAGCGCCCGCACGTGGCCGGGACATTGCGGAAAAACGTGCGGCTTTGCGAGTTGCGCGGCGGCAGAATGTCGTGCGTGCCGTGGCAATCGACGCAGACCGCGACCCGGTCGTCGTCCCATTGCTTCAGCCGCCGGCCGTGGCCACTCAGCCAGTACTGGGCCAACTGGTCGGTTCGTAGCCCGAACGGATTCATCCTCTGCACATCGGCATGGCAGGTGCCGCACGCGACGGGCACGTCCCTGCGGGCCGGGCGGCCGCGGAAGAGCTCGCCGTGGTCGAATGAGGTCGGCCGCGCAGGTGCCGTCGTGACGCCGGGCCCCAGCCCGAACTCCTTGGCCTGCGCCGGCGTCAGCTCGTACAGATACTCGCCGCCGTGGCAGTCCGGGCAGTTGATCTGGCCCTGGTGAGCGGACAGCTTGAACTGCTCGGCCTCCGGTAGATGGCAATCCTGACATTTAATGGTCAACGGTTCGTCGACGGTCGCTCCACCGGCGGATGCGGTGAAGAGCCCCCAGCCCACGGCAAGCGCAAGCCCACAAAACCCGGCGGCGCATTTGCTACACGAACGAGACATGCGAGCCCTATAGGTGCGCGGCCCCACAGTCCGGGGCTCCCGACGCCGGGTCGTACACACCTCTTGTCCACATCGACGCATCCAGACCGAGAGGCGGAGCTGCTTGATCGGCGGAGAGGCGGCGCGCTGACCGTTGGTGCGCCTTCAGCGCGTTGGCCTCAGGCCGGCGACCTGCGCCTGCAGCCCGACTTGCGGAATTATCAGCGGTGATGCGCGGCCGTCAAGATCTCTCGCTCCCCCTCGTTGCATCGGGATCCCTCGCAAATGGCCAGACGCGCACTACGCCCCAGCCGCCGGTACTGAGTCTCCGAGGAAGCACAAGCCCTGGCACATCAACAAGGGCCGGTTGTTGGCAAGGGTAGGGATTCACAGAGGGATCCGCCGTTCTCGCTTGAACGGAGACGCCTCTTGCAGTAAGCTGACATGCGTGGATTCGGTGAATAGGGGAAGCAAATCGAGGAGGAGACCCATGCGAACCACGCTCATCGGTGCCGCCCTGTTGGCACTCGCTGCACCCGCCGCAGGAACGCAGACCTTCGACTACGTCTCACGTTTCAGCCGGGTCCAGATCTACGGCGAACTCCCCGGCGCGCCGCCGCCGAACGACTACTACTACGCCAGCTTCAGCGCCACCGATTTTGGGCCTTTCGACGAGTCTGTGGAAGACGAAGTCTTCTGGGAGGGCGTCAGCGTGGCCAGCGACGCCAGTCAGACTTCGAGCTTGGCGCCGACGGCCCTCAGCGCCACCGGGTGGACGCATATGGAGTTACTCAGCGACGACGGAACGGGGACGGCTTCGGCCTGGGCCCGCAGCGAGCTGGAGGTGGTCTTCGACCTGGCGCAGGCGACGCCCGTCGAGTTGACTGGCTGGGTCCACACCCCGCCTGGAAGCGGACCGCCCTCGGATTTGGCCTGCGAGGTCGCGCTCTGGCAGCAGGTCGGCGTGAATTGGGTGCAGCTCTATGGCGTGATGTTTGAAAACTCGGTTGACTACGCTGGCACGCTCGCGCCTGGCCGTTATCGCCTCAACGCCGAGGCCTACATAGCCGGTGACACGGATTATGCCGAGTATTTTCCCATCTGTGGCAGCACGTTCTTCGATATCACCATGCAGATCGTGCCCGAACCCGCCACCCTCGCTCTCTTCACGCTGGCTTTCTTAAGGTCACGGCGGCGCTGAACCGTCTGTCGCGGTTGACGAATGGGCCGTCGGACGCCAATCCCTTAGTTGGCTTGCTCTGCGTCTTACTGGCGCGCGCCACCGGGCACACCGACGCTTGTCCGGGGCGTACGCATCATCCGGGGGCCTCGGGAGGTGCGTGATGATTGCGGCGAGTTGGCGCGGGCGAGCGAAACTTCGCCGGCCTGCGGGATTGTGCCGCCGCCGATTAGGGCGGCGCTGCTGATCGAATGGTGCGGCTGGCGCAGGGGGCGGGTGGCCATCAGGCTGGTATTGCCCGCCAGTTTGCCGGAGGCCGAGTAGATGCGCGTCGTTTCGAGGGCTTTTTGGAGTGACAGCGGCGGGAGGACGGTCGGCAGCCGCGTGGCGAGCATGGTCTTGCCGGCGCCCGGCGGGCGGATCGTGAGGATGTGCCGCCCGACGGCGGCAACCATCTATAATGGGGCGCCATGCCCGACCGCGACCACGCGCGTATCACCCGCCTGCGCGAGAAGATCGCGCAGTTCCCGAAGACCCCCGGCGTGTACTTAATGAAGGACCGGGACGGGGTGGTGCTCTACGTCGGCAAGGCCCGCGAGCTGCGGTCCCGCGTCGCCAGCTATTTCCAGGAGTCGGCGGACCTGTTCAGCACACGCGGGCCGCGAATCGCCCATCTGACGACGCTCGTCGAGGACATCGACTTCCTTGAGTGCGAGAGCGAGGTCGATGCCTTCCTCAAAGAGAACCGCCTCATCAAGGACATTCAACCAGCTTACAACGAGCGGCAGAAGGACGACAAGAGCTTCCCCTATATCGAGATCACCGCCGCCGACGACTTCCCGGGCGTCTACGTGACCCGCCAGCCCCGCCCGCGCGGCAGCAAGCTCTACGGCCCGTTCCTCAACCCGGCCGGCGTGCGCGAAGCGGTCAACGCCTTCCAGAAGGTCTTCAAGTTCCGCACCTGCGCGCTGGACATCCGGGCGGATGACGACCAGCGGCGGTTCTTCCGCCCCTGTCTGCTGCATGCGATCAACCAGTGCACCGCCCCGTGCGCCGACCGGATCAGCAAGGAAGCCTACGCGGCCGACATCCGCCGGCTGCGCAAGCTCCTCGACTCGAAACGCAGCGCCCTGCTCCGGCAGTTGCGGCGGGAGATGGAGCAGGCCGCGACGGAGAAGCGTTATGAGGATGCCGCCGTGCTCCGCGACCGCGTGCAGGCCATCGAGTCGCTGTCGCTCAGCGGCGACGTAGACGAGGACGTACAGCCGGAGGTGTTCTTCATCGATCCCACCGCCGGCCTCGACAAGCTGCAGGCCATTCTGGAACTGCCGGTGCGCCCGCGGATCATTGAGGGCATCGACATCGCCACCCTGCACGGCGAGGCATCCGTGGGGTCGCTGGTCTGCTTCATCGACGGGCGACCGTTCAAGAGCGGCTATCGGCGGTATCGCATCAAGACGGTGACGGGCACGGACGACTACGCGATGATTCGCGAGGTGCTCGCCCGGCGGTACAAGTACGCGGCCATCGCGGAGGAACTGTACCCCGACGTGATCCTGATCGACGGGGGGCTTGGGCAGTTGCACGCGGCGCTGGACGCGTTCGAGCGCATGCGACAGGCGGTCGAGAGCGAGGGCGGCCGGGCGGCCAGGCCGGCGATGGTCGTCTCGCTGGCCAAGCGCGAGGAGCTGGTGTACGTGCAGGCCCGCTCGGAGCCGCTGAAGCTGGCGCGGAACAACGAAGCCCTGCGATTGCTGCAACAGATTCGCGATGAAGCCCACCGCTTCGGGCAGCACTATCATCACATTCTGCGCCGCAAGCAGGCGTTTGACGAGGACGTAGCCGCCGGTCGCCGACCGCCGGCTCACAAGAAGGCACCGCGCCCCAAGAAGGGGGAGATCGTCGTCGAAGAAGACCTGTCGCAGGCTGCGGAGGACGCGCGGGACTCGTCCTAGCGACCCGCCGTGGCGCAGTGATTTCGGTTGACCAACGGGCGTAATAGCCGTAATATGACGACACGGGTCAGGAGCGGCTCCGGAGGGCGGCGCTATATCTTGGCCGCGCTCCCCCAGCCAACTCACGCCCGTGAGGGCAAGTGCCTCGCGGGTCCACGTTTATGCGGCCATCGTGGAAACGAAGCATGCTTTGAAGGAGGAACAAGATGAGGACTATTGGCCTTGCAGTTGGGTTGTTACTGGGCTGGCTTTCGACCACCGCGGTGCTGGGGCAATCCGCGGTGGGAACAGCGTTCACCTACCAGGGGCAGCTCAAAAAGGCGGGTGCACCGCTCACGGGCACGGCGGACTTCCAGTTCAGCCTGTGGGACGCGGTCAGCGGCGGCACACAGGTCGGCGCGACCGTCTCCGTCAACAATGTGAACGTCCAGAATGGCGCTTTCGTGGTCGTGCTCGATTTCGGCGGCGCGGCGTTCGATGGAAACGCCCGCTGGCTGCAAATCGCGGTCCGCTCGCCGGCCGGCGGCGGGAGCTTCACCACGCTCAGTCCGCGGCAGGAGCTGACGCCAACCCCGTACGCGCTTTATGCACAAACCGGGTCGGCGACAGCGCTACAAGGCCGTCCGCTGAGTACTGCGGCACCCGCCTCCGGCCAGGTGTTGGAGTGGGACGGAATCGCTTGGGCCCCGGCGGCGGACAACGACACCACGTATACCGCCGGCACCGGGCTGACCTTGGCCGGCACGCAGTTCTCACTGGACCTGCCGTACGCCGACGGCCGCTTCGTCAACGAAGGGCAAACGGCCACCGGCGATCTGGCGGGGGCCTATCCCAATCCGACGGTGAGCGGCCTGCAAGGCCGGCCTGTCAGCACTGCCGCCCCGTCCGGCGGCCAGGTCCTCGAGTGGAGCGGCACCGCGTGGGCACCCGCGGCTGACAATGACACCACGTATACCGCCGGCACGGGGCTGACGCTGACTGGCACGCAGTTCTCGCTCGACCTGACGTACGCCGACAACCGCTACGTCAACGAGGGCCAGACGGCCGGCGGCGACCTCACTGGCACTTATCCAAACCCGACGATCGGTAACAACGCCATCAACAGCGCAAAGATTCTCGATGGCAGTGTGGCCCTGGCCGACCTGGCCAGCAACTCGGTGGACAGCACGAAGATCGTCGACGGAGGCATAGCCTTGGCCGATCTGGCGAGCGGCTCGGTCAACAGCGCAAAGATCGTGGATGGTAGTGTGGCGCTGGCGGATCTGGCGGCCAACTCGGTGGACAGCACGAAAATCGTCGATGCGAGTGTCGCCTTGGGCGACCTGGCGGCCAACTCGGTGGACAGCACGAAGATCGTCGATGGAAGCGTGGCCCTGGCCGATCTGGCCGCCAACTCGGTGAACAGCGCCAAGATCGTCGACGGCGCCGTCACCTTCAGCAAGCTCAGCGATCCGCTGACCATCGGCTCGACCTGGTGGGATTGGGATATCACCAGCGGCGGGATCGATATCGACATCACGTCGGCCTATCCCGCCATGAACATCGAGAGCACGTGTACCACCTATGGCGACTGCCTGGCCTTGCACTCGTCGGCAGCCGCGGGCAGCTCGACGTGGCTGCTGTACGCGTACACCCTGAACGGCAACAGCGGCTTCTTCAGCAAGAGCACCGACGACGACGCGTATGCCGTCTATATCGCATCGCCCGCGAGCAACTCCGAAGGCCTGTACGTCTACGGCAACACGGTCGCCACGGGCACCAAGAGCGCGGCGATCGAGACCTCCCAGGGCCCACAGGCCATCTTCTCGGTCGAGAGCCCGGAGGTGGAAATCTACGCGTCAGGCAGCGCGGTGCTCTCCGGCGGCGCGGCCTACGTCGCGTTCGACCCGCTGTTTACGGAGGCCGTGTCGCCCGAGGTCGAGATACGCGTCACCGTCACGCCGATCGGCGGCTGGAGCGGGCTGTATATCGAGTCCACGAGTCCAGAGGGATTCACTGTGGCCTCGGCGGCCGGCGAGCCGAACATCCGCTTCCACTGGATGGCCTGCGGCCGGCGCTTGGGCTACGAGGTTCGGCCGGACATCCCAATTCCAGACCCGGTCGAGGACGAGGCCATTCGACAGGCGAAGGAAGCGGCACATGCCGCCAAGAGGGCCAGCAGATAACGACACCATGTCGCGTGCAGTGAGTGAATCCCGCTGACGCGAACAGGAGAACATGGCTATGAGCAACCGACCGTACACCATGCTCATCATGGCAAGCGTGGCATTTCTCGGCGCGTCCAACGTCGTGGGTGACGACTTTGAGATCGACTGGTGGACCGCCGACGGCGGCGGTGACATGTGGGGCGCTGGCGGCGACTTTGAGCTATCCGGCACCATCGGCCAGCCCGACGCCGGCGGCGTCATGACTGGCGGCGACTTCGAGCTGACCGGCGGCTTCTGGCCCTCGATGGGGCCCGCCGTTTGCATCGGCGACCTGAACTGCGACGGCGTGATCAACTTCGGCGATATCAACCCATTCGTGCTGTACCTGTCCAACTTCGCAGTGTGGCAGACAACGTTCCCGGGCTGCAACCCGCTGAACGGCGACATCAACGGTGACAGCATCTACCCCTCGTTCGGTGACATCAACCCGTTCGTAGCGTTGATGAGCAACGGGCAAGGACCGTGCCCGTAAACCCGGGTAGACCCAAGTAGATTCGCTGACCCGAGCAGGCCGGTACCGCGTTTCCACGCGCTACCGGCCTGTTCTTTTGAGGCAGGAGCGGCGGACTTGGGCGCCTGGCCGCCGGGCGACGACCGCCGGCGCGGCAGCGGGCGCGTAAGCCAAAGAAGGGCGAAGTCGCGCTCGAAGAGGACAACGCGCAGGGCAAGGCACATTCGCCCGAGTAGTATCTGCAACGCGGGATCAGTCGTGCGCCGCCGACGCTACGGCCGTTTGCGCGCCAGCATCAGGCCATCGCCGATCGGGACCAGGCTGGCCGTGACGCGGTCGTCGCGCTGAATCTTGCGGTTAAGGGCATCGATAGCGCGGGCGCTGGCGTCGTCCGGCGCCGGATGGACCACGCGGCCGGCGCTGAGGGCATTGTCGAGCGCGACCAGCCCGCCGGGCCGCAGCAGCCGCAGAACGCGTTCGTAGTAGTTGTCGTAATTGGCCTTGTCGCCATCGATGAAGGCGAAGTCGTACGACGACGACGCGCCGTGTGTCAGCCGGTCGTCCAAGGTCACGAGGGCCGGGCCCAGCCGCAGGTCGATCTTGTCCGCGACGCCGGCCTCGGCCCAGTAGCGCCGGGCAATGTCCGTCCATTCCTTGCTGACGTCACAGCAGATCAGCTTCCCATCTGGCGGGAGCACCATCGCGACGCACAGCGAGCTGTAGCCGGTGAACGTGCCAATCTCAAGGGCGCGGCGGGCACCGAGCAACTCGACGAGGAACCCCATGAACTGGCCCTGCTCGGGCGAGATCTGCAACTCGGCATTTTCCATCTTCGCCGTCTCCGCCCGCAGCCGGGCCAATAGCGGCGGCTCGCGGAGCGTGCACTGGACGAGGTAAGCGTGGATTTCGTCGGTCAGAGCGATGGTGCGAGTCGACATTGGGGCTCCTCACGGCGAAAACCGCGTTTCCAGGCTGCGGCTCCAAGGTGATCAACGCGATCAAATTTTGTCACCCCCCGGTTGAGCGCCTTCGGCGGGTTGCGTGCTGGAGGGCTTTTTATCTGACATTGTCCGATAATGTTGGCTACGCTGGTTATCCGGACGTAGCAACCGCCAAGGCGCCCCAGGCACGGCGTGCCGACAGGCCCCGGCGGGCCTGCCGAGCCAGGGCGGCCCTGCCGTGGCCGGCAAGGCGCGGAGGAAACGCAGAGGTGGGGGTCGGCAGTCATCAGAGATTAGTGTACGCGACGGAAAGACAAAGTGACGAGGCGATGCAGGGAATGACGGGTTTTGGCGGAGGTTGACGGGAGGCTCCGGGATCACCCACGGATTGCACCGATGGACGCAGATCGGGCAACGGGTGAGCGTCATCTTAAGGGGTAAAGACAAAGGCCCTGACCTTGGGTTCAAT
>CAZWYT010000077.1:0-22933 GCA_964638325.1 uncultured Planctomycetales bacterium | reverse complement strand
ACCCGGTCGCGGTGCAGCGCTGGCTGGAGGAGGAGTACCCGGCGATCAAAAAGCAAGCTAAGGCCGAAAACGCCGAAATTCACTGGGGGGATCAGATGGGCCTGCGCTCGGATCATCAGACCGGCACGAGTTATGGCCGCCGCGGGCAGACGCCGGTGGTCCCGGGCACGGGGCAGCGTTTCCGTTGCAACGTGATGTCGACCATCACCAACCGCGGCGAGTTGAGCTTCATGGTGTTCAAGGAAAACTTCAACGGCGCTGTGTTCGTCAAGTTCGTCACGCGGCTGCTGCGGCTGCGACAATGCAAGGTGCTGCTAATCGTGGATCGGCATCCGGGGCACCGCTCGGCCGAGGTGCAGCGCTGGCTGGCCCGGCACGCCGAGCGGCTGCAGCTCTTCTTCCTGCCGGGCTACAGCCCGGATCTGAACCCCGACGAGTTCCTCAACCAGGACGTGAAGAGCAACGCGCTGGGCCGTCAACGTCCGGCGACGCGGGGAGAACTGATCGACGGCGTGCGCTCGTACCTCCGCAGCACGCAACGCCAACCCGTGATCGTCAAGAGCTACTTCCATGCCGAATCCGTTCGCTATGCCGCAGGATAGAGATGTTCAATGTTTACTGCTCCCGGTAATAAGACGCTGACAGCAATGAATAACCTCGGAAATGCACTTCAAGACGAGGATCGGCTGGCAGATGCGGAGGACCTCTTTCGCCAGAGTGTCGAACTGCATAGGGGCACCTTGGGCAACGAACATCCAGACACGCTGCGCTCTATAAACAATCTCGGGACAGTGCTCAGACTGAGAGGACAACTCGCCGGTGCCGAATCAGCTTTCCGGGAGCTCTGCGAGATCCGCCAGCGCATACTGGGATTGGAGCATCCGGACACACTGAGTGCGATGAACAATTGGGGGACGGTACTACTGGAGCAGGGCAAGCTGCTCGAAGCCGAGGAGCCGCTGACCAAGACACTGGCACTGAGACGGAAGATCCTCGGAAGCAAACATGCTGACACGCTGACCTCAATTGTCACTTTGGCACGGTTGCTGCAAGACCAAGGGAAGTACGCCGACAGCGCGCCATTGTTCGAAGAGGCAGTCGAAGTGGCGTCTACGGTGCTGCCGAAGGGTCACATTGGAATTGCATGGTGCGGGCGCATGTACGGGACCTGTTTGGTCAGACTCGGCCGGTTTGACGACGCGGAGGCCCACCTCTTGCAGGCACATGCGCAGCTTCACGTCATGCCGCGGCCACAACATCGCGCGATCCAGCAATCGCTCGACGCTTTGATCGCGCTTTATGAGGCGTGGGACAAACCAGAGCAAGCTGCCAAATGGCGCAACACGCTTGCAGAGTGGCGAGCCTCGACGCAACCTGTATCGCAACCGCTGACGCAACCTAGTACCATGTCTCTTTTTCCCGAACCAGATGCCGATGGACAGAGAAGTATGAAACCCGGCAACCCATGACCGTAGGGTGCAGCGCGGTCCCCAATCTCGACCCTCCACGTGCTCAGAGGCAACGACCGCGCCGCGCTGCAACCGCTGTGGACGTAATCAGAGCGCTCACAAAGCTGATTCCTATCTGGCGCAGCGACTGAGACAATGCCGCTCGTGCCATTGAGAGCCCTTCCCACAACCGGCAACGGCTGACCGCCATTAAGTTCGCTGGCCGGAGAACCGCTCTGCTAACCGGCTGCGTATGTAACAGATAGCGGGCCATCGCGGCCTGCGATCCAGCCAGACGACGCGCCGGTCGCGAAGCGAAGGTCGTTGTGGGCATCGTCCGCATGGAGAGATGCCGATGGCCGCGCGCCGCGACCTGTTTGATCCCACCGATCCGGCCAAGTTTCAGCCTGAACAGCAAAAGCAGGAAGTCGCCGCAATTCTCGCGGCTGGCGTGATTCTCATGCGCGAGAAGCGAGGGGCGGCCTTTGCGCCGATCGTCCGGGCGCGGCTGGGCTGGGCCCGCGGTCCCACGTCTTCGAGCCGCCGTAGCGCCGCATCCATGCCGCAAACTCCACCGGAATCCGGCGAAACTCGCCTTGAGGTTTGTCCCGACCCTCGCCCTTATGGAACCGGTGGTTAACACGACGAGAGCGCGAGGAGAACGTATGGCCGTCGCGGCCGACCCACATGGGGCTTGACCACGCGCACGACGGGTTGCCATCTTCGTCGCTGTCCGCCTGGAGCACGCGCACGTAGTAGTACGCCTGATCGGCGAACGAATCATCGACGAGCACAAGGCGATACGTCGCGGCATAGGGTGCATCCGCGCGGATCACCGCGCCATTGCGGATGATCGCGACTTCTTGGAGCGGGGCGGTGCCGCGGACTTGCACGTCCAGGCGCGGCGCGGCGGTGACGCTGACCTCTTCTCCCATCTCATGGCCGTCGATGCAAAAACGCAATTGAATTCGCGCCCCGCGGACGCTGTAGTTGTGTCGCTGCCGGAGCGCCTCGAAGATCGGCTCACGCGAGAGGCGACGCGCGAAAACGGCGGTCCGCGCGGCGGGTCGGCCTACGTGCGTGTCGCTGGCGCCGACAAAGCCGGTGCGGCCGCCAGCGTTAAGGAACGCTTGCACGGTCCGCTCGGTATCCGGCGCGTACAGCACGCCGCCGGCGTACAGCCGATCCGGACCGATTTCCGTGTTCGTGATGACCGCGAAATGCTCGGGGCCGTACGCCCACTGGTCGCGACCGTCCGGACCGGCAGTCGGGTGGTTGTTGTGGATCAATCCCCCGACGGCGGCCACGGCCTGCGCCAGTTGGTCGGGCGTGCGGTAGGCCGCGTCCTTCGCGCGGAAGATGTCCTCCACCGGTGCGGCGAAATACACGTTCTTGTGGTTGAACCAGAACGGTGGTCCGTCAAAGAGTGCCTCCGATCCCTCCGGACCAGTGTAGCCGCTCCAGTACTTCGGTTGCGAGGTCCACTCATAACCTGCGATTGCCACAAACCGTCCGTCCACGGTAAAGCGGTCGACCGCCTCCTGAATCGAGCGCCACGCGTCTCGGGATAGACGCCAGGGTGGGCCGTTTCCGAAGTCATGATCGGTCACGATCACGAAATCCAGCCGCGCGACATCGCGCGCGTACGTCAGGTACTCATCAATGGTCACGTTCCCGTCGGAGAAGTCCGTGTGCCCGTGTACGTCGCCCCAATAAACGCGATACCCGCCGCAGCCGGCCAGCGCAATGAGGTGAATGCCAAGCAACGCCGTCCAGCGCGTGAGGTTCAAGCGTGTTTCTCCGAGCGAAAAGCACAGCGCGTGGGAGCGCCCAACCCGCGAAGTCGCCGTGGCCGAGCACATTATAGTGTCGTGGAGCTTGCGGGCGCGTCAACGGTCGTGAGCCGCCGATCTGGTTCGCCGGCTCAGGCGCAGCCGATCGCCGCCAACTTCCGCCGGACCGCTCGACGCCGGACCATCCGCGACCTAGAATCGGCTTGGTGTTCGGCCGATGCGGCTGATTCGAGGCGCACCGCGGGCTCGCTCGAACTACACCGCGAAGGCCCGTGGCGCCCGTTCGCATGCCAACGACTGGGCTGCGGACTGGGTGCGAAAGGCGTAAATGGAGCTACCCCGCCGCGACCGTGGCGATGAATTGCTGAGGCCGGGTGAGCTGACGAGCCTGCGCGACCGTCTGCGGGTGCTGGCCCGCCGGCACGAGTTGGTCACCGTCATCGCCTGCGCCTTCGACCACCGCACCCGCATGCTGCCGTTCATCTACGCGGACACGCGCATGGCGCCGGCCGGCGTCCGGGCGATCGGGGCGGCCATGGTCGATGCCGGCTTCGCGAAGACCCGCATCGTCCTGCAGCAGTGGAACCGCAACTTCCGTCCCGCGCAGATGCGCCTGGACGGCCGCATCCCGGACCTGTTCATGGTCTCGAGCATGCAGATCCATACGGCCGCGTGCAACGAACTCATTCGCGACGCCGGCCGCATCGACGCTGCGAACCGGCCGTTGATCGTGGCGGGCGGCGCCAAGACGGTCTATGAGCCCTGGGACGTGTTCAGCGCCGACCCGCGGGACCCGTGGGGCGCGGACGTGGCGGTCACCGGCGAGGAGTACGTCCTGCTCAGCCTGCTCGAGCGGCTGTTGGCCACACGCGGCCAGGAGGATTCGTTGCGCGCGGCGTTCCTGCGTGCGCGGGACAGCGGGCTGCTCGCCGATATTCCGGGCCTGGTGTATGCCCGGACCGGCACCAGCGGGGTGGCCGAGGAGCTGATCGATACGGGCATTCAGCGGCTGGTCGGCGAGTTGGACGAGCTGCCGCACCCGGCGCTCGGTTACCGGCTGCTGGAGCCGCCCAGCCGCCGGACCACGTTGCAGGCGCAGGCCCTGCCCGCCGGCGAGATACGCCGCCACAGCCCGATCGCGTCGCTCGTGCTCACATTCGGCTGCAAGTTCAATTGCCCATATTGTCCGATCCCCGCCTACAACCAGCGCCAGCATCGGGTCAAGAGCGGGCTGCGCGTGGCCGACGAGTTCAGCCGGCTGCACCGCGAATACGGCCTCCGTTACTTCTTCGGCGCCGATGACAACTTCTTCAACCACAAAGAGCGCACGCTGGACATCGTCGAGACGCTGGCCGGGACACAGATCGACGGCGCTCCCTTCCGCAAGAAGGTGCGCTGGGGCACGGAGGTCACCGTCCACGACACCCTCCAGTTGCGGGAACACCTCCCGACCGTCCGCGCCGCGGGCGTGCGGGCCCTGTGGCTCGGCGTGGAGGACATGACCGCCACGCTGGTCAAGAAGGGCCAGAGCGTGGATAACACGACGGAGGCGTTTCGCCTGCTGCGGCGGCGCGGCATCTGCCCGATGCCGATGATGATGCACCACGACACCCAGCCGCTCCTGACGCGCAAGGGCAACTACGGTCTACTCAACCAGGTGCGGCTGCTGCGCCAAGCGGGCGCGGTCAGTCTGCAGGTGCTGATGATGACCCCCGCGACCGGCTCGCGATTATACGAAGGCGCATTCACCTCTGGCCAGGTGTACGCGAGCGTGGCCGGCCGGCCGGTCGAGCCCCACATGCTCGATGCGAATTACGTCGTGGCCTCCGAGCACCCGCAGCCCTGGCGCAAGCAGTTCAACATCATGGCCGCCTACCTGCACTTCTACAATCCGCTGCGCTTCCTGGTGGCGCTCGTCCGGCCCAAGAGCCAGTTGTATCTCGCCGACGCCCTCGTGCAGCTCATCGGAATGTGGGGGCTGACCTGCACGATCCGCCGTACCTTCGGCTGGGCGGTGTGCCTCCTGCGCGGCGACATTCGGCGGCGCACGCGTATCCCCACCAGTGCGATCCCGATGCGCGACGTTCGGGGCGGTCCCGCCCGTCACGAATTGCGGGGTACGCCCGCCGGCGGTCGGGTGCGGTTGGGGCGCGGCGCGCGGAGTTTGGACGGCTCCGCGGCCCCGGAGCCTGCGCCCGGATCGGCGCGCGAGTCTGATCGCACGCCGACACTCGCCGCGGCTCCGCTGCCCCCGGCGCCGATTGGCGGACCGGCCTGATCCTGCCCGTCGGCCCGCGTGCCGTGCGGCACTCCAGCGGGGCGCGTAGCTGCCGGACCTCCCCTGGTGCTGATTCGCAGCCGCGGCAGCCCTCTCAAAAGCCGCAAGCGGCGGAACGTCCCCACGGGTCGGATCGGGACGACACCCGCGACGCAGCATCAAGCAGGCGGCACCCGGCCGGCGCCAGGGCTCCGGTCGGGTGCCTTGCTGGGGGGTCGTCAACGACCGCGATGATAGTTCAGCGTTAGTTCGCGGGGGCCGCCGCCGTCTGGCGATTCTCCCGCCCAGCCCGAAACCGCTCGAGCGCCTTCTCCATGTCTTCCGTTCCGGCGCCGTTGGCCGCCGCCTTGGAGCGCTCGATCGCCTTCTCTTCAAGCTCAATCGCCCGCCCGACGTCGCCGGTCTCGAACTCCGCCAGCGCGAGCGTATCCAGGTAGGCCCAGTGGCCTTGATCCGTCAGCTCGTTCGACCGCCGCGAAAGTCGCAGAGCCAGTTCGTTGAACCGCTGGCCATACTGTGGCTCAGTCAGCAAAGCCCACGCGAAGTTGTTGAGGGCCCCCGGGTCGTCGCGCAGCGCTTCGGCCAGCTTCTCACCCACCGCCAGCGCCGCCGCTGCGTCCTGCTTGTGGACCGCAAAAATGTCGAACTTCTGCCGCAGCGCGTCCCCACTGTCGGGCTGCTCGCCGAGTTGGCGGTCGATCAGCCCCAACGCGACCTCCCACTTCTTTTCCCGCGTCGCCCGGGCGATATCCCGCCCCCGCCCCTGCCGCTGCCGCTGCTCGGTGAGCATCTTGTTCACGAGGCCGCTGACGTTGGGCACGCCGGACACCGCCGCCGACAGCCGCAGGACGCGGTCCGAGTGGTCGATCGTGAAAGCCGCCGTCGTGTTGGCCAGCAGCCCGATGACCGGTTCGAGTTGGGCGGCCTCGTCCGGCGGCATGAAGGGACGGGCGAGCTGCGCACAGCGCCCCGCGTGCGCCAGGAGCGCCACCGTCGTATGCGGGCCGAGGCGCGCGATCAGCGGCGCGAAGCCCGGATCGTCGACGATCGACTGGCCGGAGCGCTTCGTCTCCAGCGAGCGCGCCAGGGCGGATTGTGTCGACGCAATAAACAAATGGTGACCCACCGTCGCCTGGTGCACCGTCACGTCGCGATTGAATCGGTAGCTGCGGCAGGGCGTGCCCGCGACCTCACCCGGCTCACCCTCCACCGTAGGGCCGCCGGTTGCCAGGCTGGCCAGGCCCAGCAACTGTGACCAGAGCGCCTGCGACTTTGTGGGGTCGTTCACCGTGATCGTAGCTCCCAGGTCGGGAATGCTGCCCTTCGCAAGCTGCTCCCCGCTGGGCGGCAGCGCATAGACTGCGATGCCGTTGATGTTCGCGAAAATCTCGCGCCCGATGTCGAGCGCAGTAACCACGGGCGGCGCGTCGGCCTTGGCCGCCGGGGTCTCCGTGTACTTCGCCGGGGCCTCGTTCATGGCCAGCGCCAGGAAGCCGGCTGCTCCCGTCGGCACGCAGCGCAGCGTCTCCATATCGATCGCCGGCCGGCGCAGGAAGTTGTAGACGAGATTGCGGTGCCCCTCGTCGAGACGCAGCGTGAGCTCCAGGGTCAGCCCCTGGTCGCTGAGGTCAAGCCGGCCCGTCAGCGCCCGCAGGCTCTTCGGATCGAGCAACGCCTGGGCGACCGCGACCTCACGGCTCTGCGAAGCACCGGCCGCCATGAGCATGTCGAGCATCGGCAGCAGCGGCTTCGGATTGACGCAGAAGAACAGCAGCTCGCCGTGACGATCCTTCAACACGTCGCCGAGCTGCGGATCGGTGGCCAGCGACTCCTCGTTCGGGCTCTTCATCCGGTCGAGCACCCCCTCGATTTCCATCGGACTGGACCCCGCGAGCACCAGGCGCGCCGTCAACGTGACGTACACGCCTTCGACCTCGTACGTGGGGAACCCACCGATGGGCTGGACCACGTCCGCACCTGCCGGCAGTCCGGTCTCAATCAGTCCGCGTACCACTTCCATGTCCCCCGGGTGCAGCACCATGACGCCGGACGGCCGCTGGCCCTGCGGGTCGAAGCCGGTGATGGCGACCGCCGCGCCGCGCATGCCCAGCACGGCGTCGATGAGGACCGGGCTGATCGCCAGCCGGTTCTGGCCGGCGACGGGCGGCTGATCGCCGTGGGCCAGGAGGCCCAGTTGGTCCAGCAGCTTCCGCACCCGCTCGCCCGGCCGATTGAGCTCGATGTACGCCAGCGGGCCGGGCGGCATCAGGCGCGCCAGGTCGCCCGATGCAAGCTCCTCCTGGCAAATCACCAGCCGTGCCTTCGCCGCAGTCTGGATTTCCGCGCCGGCGTCGCGGGCGGCGGCGACCTCACCGTAGAGCTTCGCGGCGGCCCCCACGTCCGCCTTTTCGCGCTCCAGGTAGTATGCCCGGTAGAACTTCTCGACGGTGTTCTCGCCGCGGGCCGTGGCCACGGTGCCGGCCAGCAGGAGTACCGCACCCAAGACAAGACGCGTCAGCAAGTTTGTAGGCAGCATGTCCGCTCCTCCGCAGTAGCGCTAGTGCCGAGTTGGCAACGAAGCCCGACCGACGCTCCCGGCGGGCGTGCGGTCTGCACGAACCGGGGCTACCCTGCCCCAGGGAAACCCACTTACCATCGCATCAGTATTCGCCCAATGCGCCCGCTTATTCCGGACCTCACAGAAAGACAGCGCCGGCGCAGCGGCGTTAGACTGCATGACCGTGCGGCGCCATATCCGGCGGAGCGGCGCACCACTTTTCGCAGGGCCTGTCTTGCCGTACAATGTGCACTTTGGCGCAGATAGCGGCCCGTCTTGGGGCTCCAGGAGCCTTGATGGCAGCGACACTCGGCGAACTGTGTGCGATCCTCGGGCGATACGGGACAAAACCCACGCTCAAAGGCGACGCCCAGCGCATCATTGAGCGCGTCGCCACGCTGGAGGACGCAGCACCGGGTGACGTGTCGTTCTTATCTAACCCAAAATATGAGAAGATGTTACAGACGACCCGGGCTTCGGCCGTCGTGCTGAGACCAGGCGTTACCGCACCGGCCCATCTCGACCTGATCCAGGTCGACGATCCCTACGCCGCCATCACTGTGCTGATCGTCAGGCTCCACGGTTACCGGCAACACCGTCGCATGACCCCGGCGTCGACGGTCACCAACATCCATCCGAGCGCGCAAATCGGCGAGAACGCGACGATTCATCCGGGGGTCACGATCGACGAGAACGTGGTCATCGGCCGCGACGCCGTCCTTTACCCGGGGTGCTACGTCGGGCCGCGCTGCCGCCTCGGTGACCAGGTCGTGCTCTACCCCAACGTCGTGCTCTACGACGACACGGTCGTGGGCCACCGCGTCACGGTCCATTCGAACACGGTCATCGGCGAGGACGGTCTGGGCTACGCCCCCGTCGGCGGGAAATGGATCAAGATTCCCCAGATCGGCCACGTCGAGATTGAGGACGACGTCGAGATCGGCGCCAACTGTGCCGTCGATCGTGCCACGCTCGGCCGCACCCGCATCGGCCGCGGCACCAAGTTCAGCAACCTCATCGCCATCGGCCACGGCACGCAGATCGGCGAGAACTGTCTGCTGGTGGCCCAGGTGGGCATCGCCGGGTCGGTCACCGTGGGCAATCACGTCACGCTCGCCGGCCAGGCCGGCGTCGTCGGGCACATTCGGATCGGCGACCATGCGACGATCGGAGCCAAAGCCGGGGTGACGCGCAGTGTCGCCGACGGCGAGACCGTCCTCGGTGCTCCGGCCATCCCGATCCAGGACATGAAGCGGCAGGTAGCCTGCGTGGCCCGCCTGCCAGAGCTCAAGGAGGCAGTCAAGCGCCTTGAGAAGCGAATCGCGGAACTCGAGAAGCTGCTTGAGATAAAAACGCCGCAGTAGGATTCCCACGGCAGCCGCCGCGGGTGCGCGGCTGCCCCACGTCGTATCCGCCGCAGGCGGATTGGGTGGGGGACCGACCTCCCGTCGGTCACGGTCGCTATCGGAGAGGGCTCCCACGGCCGGGACAGTCCGCCGCGGCGGACCGGCCGCTACGATGCGCCGTCACCTCTCGCGTCGGTGTGCCGGCGGTACCGCGGCGAGACAGCTTGGTACGGTTTCCCCAGCAGCCGCTTGACGAGGATGACCTCCCCCATGTCGTTGCCCTCGACGCGGTGCCCGATGTACTGCAACAGGTAGCCAACAACGAGGAGCACGGCGGGCCGCCACCACAGGTCCCAACGCCACAACCAAAGTTGCACGAGCGCGACCGCCACCGCCGCGATCGTCAGGGGAATCCCGACGTAGTGCAGACGGCGCGAAAGCGGGCGCTGGTGTCGCTCCAGCCAATTCCGCAGCCAACCCGGCCGGTCATCGCTCACGGCGTGGATCATAGTCGTGGTCGCCGCCCGGCAACAATTGCCGGCCGCGTTCACCTCCGAGCGCTTCGGCTCCGATAACCACATTGTTTGGGAGGCCCGCCATGATCGTCACGCTCGACGGCCAGCGCTTGACCGACTCGTTCCCCGCCGATGCCACGCTGCAGGCCCTGGTTGACCAGATACGCGAGGTGCACCTGAAGGACCGCCTGATCATCTCGGTCGCCCTCGATGGCCGCGTGCTCAAGGATGCCGAGCTGAACACGACTCTCGACCAGCCGGTCGCGACCGTGAACCAGGTGGACCTCGAATCGGGCGAGCCGGCCGCGCTGGCCGCCACGGCCCTCCACGGCCTGGCGGCAGAGTTCGCCGCCGCGGGGCCCCGGCTCGCGGAGGTCGCCGAGCGCCTCAACTCGGCCGACGTGGCGCCGGCGATCCGCGACGTTGCGGCCTTCATCTCGCTCTGGCAAACCTGCTACCGCGCGCTGCCGCAATGCGGTACGCTGCTCGGCTGCGACCTCCTGGCGATCGAGTATGACGGCCGTCCGGTGAGGGCCTGCCTGTCGGAGCTGATCGCTAAGCTCACCGACGTGCGCGCGGCGCTCGAAGCGCGGGACATCGTCATGCTGGCCGACCTGGCCCGCTACGAGCTGCCGGCACTGGCCCAGACCTGGCACTCCATCGTCAATCATCTGGCGACACAGGTCGCCGCAGTCCCCAACCCGGTGTAAACGGCCGTCAGTCCCCCACCCCGATGCCGCACATACGGGGTGGGGCACCCAGCACCCGGCCGGTGCCGTCCGCTGTCACCGGGAACTATTCGCCGCCACGGGCGTCAGATATGCTACGGACACTCAAGTGGGCCGCGCGCCGCGGGTCCGCAGCACCGGCTCGGACCGGGTGCCCGCCTTTTTGCAGGAGACTTACCATGAACCGCATCACGCCAACGATCCTGGGCACATTGATCCTCACTACGGCGCCCCTCGCCAAGGCCGAGAAAACCGACCTCGCGGTCACGCGCGTCGCGCTGTTTTCCAGCGGCGTCGGCTACTTCGAGTGCGACGCCAACGTCGCGGGCAACGCCCAGGCCGAGCTCAAGTTCCGCACCGAACAGATCAACGACATCATCAAGTCGATGGTCGTGCAGGATTTCGGCGGCGGCAAGATCGGCCTCATCAGCTACGCCTCGCAGGATCCGATCGAGAAAACGCTCCGCAGCTTCGGTGTGGACCTGACCGGCAAACCGACGCTGGGCGACCTCCTCACCCAGCTCCGCGGCGAGCCGGTCGAGATCGCGGCCCCGCGGGCCGTGAAGGGCACCATCGTCGGCGTGGACAAGTCGCAAATCCTCGGCCCCGACGGGAAGACGCTGCAGACGGTGGAGCATCTGAACCTGCTTACCGATACCGGCCTGCAGACCTTCGAGCTGACGCAGGTTCAGGGCATCAAGCTGGCCAGCGAGAAAGTGGACGGCGAGCTGCGCAAAGCACTGGCCACGCTCGCGACCGCGCATGACGCCGACAAGAAGACCGTCGTGCTCAACTTCGAGGGCCAGGGCGCGCGCCAGGTGCGGGCCGCGTACCTGCTCGAAGCCCCGATCTGGAAAACCAGCTATCGCCTGGTGCTGTCGGACGAGAAGGACAAGAAGCCGTTCGTGCAAGGTTGGGCCACCGTCGAAAACGCGACCGAGGAGGACTGGAACAACGTCCGGCTGTCGCTAATCTCCGGCCGGCCGATCTCGTTCCGCATGGACCTGTACACGCCGCTGTACGTGCCGCGGCCGCTGGAGACGCTCCAGCTCTACGCGTCCCTGCGTCCGCCGGAATACGAGGGCGGGTTCGCGGTCGCGGAGAAAGCTGAGGTTCCAGTGGGCGGCGCCAAAGGTGGAGCGCGGATGGCTCCGCGGCGTGCCGAACTGAAGGCCGCGCCGGCGCCTGCTGCACCCGAGATGACGAACGCCCTTATTGTTGCGGGATCGCCCGAGGAAATGGACCGGGTGATGAGGCTGGCCGGCACCGGCGTAGAGTCGCTCGCCACCGCCCAGCAAGCCGGCGAGCTCTTTGCGTATCACATCGACACGCCGGTCTCGATCCCGCGCCAGCATTCGGCGATGCTGCCAATTGTGAACCAGGAGGTCGAGGCCGCGAAGATCAGCATCTTCAACCCGGCTACGCACCCCAAGTACCCGCTCAACGGCCTGGAGCTCAAGAACATCACCGGCAAGAACCTCATGCAGGGCCCGGTCACCGTGTTCGACGGCAACCTCTACGCCGGCGATGCGAAGCTGCCGGACCTGAAGCCCGACGAGAAGCGTCTGGTGGCGTACGCCCTGGACCTGTCGACGGAGGTGCTCATCAAGCAGAAGTCGCAGCCGGACGAGCTGGTCAGCCTGAAGATCGCCAAGGGCACGCTGTGGCACCGGCACAAGTTCGTCGATAGCCGTGAGTACGAGGTCAAGAACAAGGCCGACAAGGACCGCACGCTCATCCTCGAGCAGGCGTACTCCGAGGACTGGAAGCTCATCGAGCCGAAGGAGCCGTACGAGCGCACGCAGAACCTCCTACGGTTCAAGGTCCAGGTGCCGGCGAGCAAGACGATCTCGCAGAACGTGGTGCTGGAGCGGATCGCCGATCAGTCGGTGATCCTGAGCAGCGTCGGGCTGGACGACATCCGGATCTTCCTGAAGGCCAAGGTGATCTCGCCGAAGGTCAAGGAGGCGCTGGAGAAGATCATCGCGCTGCGGACCGAGCTGGACGAGCTGACCCGGCAGCGCACGCGGCTGGAAAAGCAGCACGAAGAGGCGGTCGCCGAGCAAGCGCGGATTCGCGAGAACCTCAAGACGCTGGACAAGAGCACGGATGCCTATCAGAAGCAGCTCAAGGCGTTTGACGAGGTGGACGGTCGCATCACCCAGTACCGGCAGCAGATCGGCACCGCGCGGGATCAAGAAGAGCAGAAGCGCAAGGCGCTGGAGAGCTACCTGCTGTCGCTGGATGTCGAGTAAAGCAGCATAGCATGGGTGTGGGTGCCCCATCCCGTATCCGCCGCAGGCGGATCGGGGTGGGGCGCCCGCTGACGGCGACCCGATGACGGCCAGCGCGTGGACGGCCGCCCAGCGGCGAGTATCATCGCCGCATGGCCCTGTTCCGCCGACAACGCGAGCCCAGTCCCGACGACACGCGCATGACGCTGGGCGAGCATCTGGAGGAGCTGCGCGCCTGCGTGGCGCGTAGTCTCGTCGCCCTCGTCGCTGCCTGCCTGCTCTGCATCTGGCCGGCGAAGTACCTGCTTGAGCTGGTCGCGCGGCCGATGGTGCTGGCCCTGCGGAAGCACGGGCAGCCGGACAGCTTCCTGGCGACCGGACCGGTCGAAAGCCTTCTCGTATACATCAAGGTCGTCCTGATCTTCGGGCTGATCGTGGCCGGCCCGTACATCCTGCACCAGCTTTGGAGCTTCATTGCCAAAGGGCTCTACCGCCGTGAGCGTCAGTGGGTGCGGCGACTGGTGCCAACGAGCGTGGGTCTGTTCCTGGCTGGCGTCGTTTTCATGTACCTGTTCGCGCTGCTGCTGAGCTTGAACTTCCTGGTCGGCTTCAGCGGCTGGCTGCCCCTGCCGGCCGCCAAACCCACGGCACTCGAGCGCACGCTGCTTCGGCTTCCCGAGACACCGGCGCCGACGACGCAGCCGTCCATCAGCGATGCGCCGGTGGTGCCGCTGCTCGAGCAGGATCCCTGCGACCCGCCGGTCGGCATGATCTGGGTCAACATGCCGGACGCGAAGCTGAAGGTGCGCTGGCCTGGGGAGACGTACTCGGTACAGGTGCTGCGCGATGACCGGCGTGCGCTGGTCACCACGCACTTCCGCATCGGCGAGTATCTCTCGTTCGTGCTGGTATTGACAGTGGCGTTCGGGGTGGCGTTCCAGATGCCGCTGGTGGTGGTCTTCCTGGCCCGCAGCGGGATCGTGCCGGTGGAGACGCTCCGCAAGTACCGCAAGATCGTCATCCTGGTGGTGGTGTTCATCGCCGGGCTGCTCGCGCCACCGGATTTGCTCAGCCATTTGACGCTGACGGCACCGATGCTGCTGCTTTTCGAGCTGGGGCTGTTTCTGGCGGCCCGGGGCGAGAAAGCCACAACCGCCGCGGAATAGGCGCCATTCTGATGCTCGTGAAATTCAGAATGTCCCCTTTATTGGCTTTGTCGCAGCCCGTTGACACGGTCAGCCCGCGCCGGCTATAGTGCTGTGTTCCCGGTCTGCGCCGCGACCGGGTCGTGTTACCTGCTCGCATGGGGCACGCGGCAAAAGGCCGCAGTGGGCCGCCGTGACACACGGGCGGCGGCTCAGGCCTCCGAGCGGGTCCTCGACCGTGCTTGCTGTTGGGCGGCGCGCGGGCATCGGACCACGGTAGACCGACTGACCCGTTACCCGGTGGTGTAATCGGTAACACACCAGGTTTTGGTCCTGGCATTCCTGGTTCGAGTCCAGGCCGGGTAGCTCTTGTGGCTGGGTGCTGAGCCCCGGGCGCATCACGCCGGGCTCGGGCACCGACGAGGCGATTGTCACCGCCCCTGCGGAGGCTGGGCATGACTGACCTGCGTATCTTCGCCGGACGCAGCAACCGGGCGCTGGCCGAACAAATCGCGCAGTACCTCGGCTACCCACTGGGGCGCGTGCAGCTTGACGATTTCCCGGACGGCGAGATCTCGCTCAAGCTGTTGGACGACGTGCGCGGTTGCGACGCGTTCATCGTGCAGTCCACCTGCCCCCCGGTGAACACGCACCTCATGGAGCTGCTCATCTTCATCGACTGCATGAAACGCGCCTCGGCCAAGCGCATCACCGCCGTGATTCCGTATTTCGGCTACGCCCGGCAGGACCGCAAGGACGAGGGCCGGGTCCCGATCACCGCCAAGCTGGTCGCGAACCTGCTGACGACGGCCGGGGCCGACCGCGTGCTGACGCTCGACCTGCACGCGGCCCAGATTCAGGGCTTCTTCGATATTCCCGCGGACAACCTTTCCGCCGAACCGGTGTTGTCCGCGTATTTCGCGTCGCTGAACGCCGGCCCGCTGACGCTGGTCAGCCCCGACGTCGGCAACGTCAAGCGGGCCCGCATTTATGCCAACCGTCTCGGCGGCGACCTGGCGATCATCGACAAGCGTCGCGTCAGCGGCGCCGAGACCAAGACGCTGGCCATCATCGGCGAGGTCCGTAACAAGACCGTCGTGATGATTGACGACATCATCGCGACGGCCAGTACCCTGGCCCGTGCGGGCGAGGTCGTCCGCGAGAACGGGGCCCGGCAGATCATTGCGGCGGCGACCCACGGCGTCTTGTGCGGTCCGGCGGTCGAGCGGTTGGCCAAAGCCCCGTTTGACCGGCTGGCCGTGACCGACACGATCCCGCTTCCGCCCGCGGTCCGCGAGAAGCTCCCGAACCTGACCGTCTTGTCCATCAGCGAGCTGATGGGCGAGGCGATCCGCAGGATTCATCGGAATGAGTCTGTGAGCAGCCTGTTCATGAAGTAGCGCTGTCGCCGGGCCGCGCCGTGCACACGCCGGCGCCTGGCGACCCTGGAGTCCGAGATGGAGATTGCAACGATCCAAGGCGAGTCCCGGCAGCCCGCCGGTCACCATGCCAACGAGCGCCTGCGGCGACGCGAGCTGGTCCCCGCGGTGATCTACGGGCACGGTCTGCCCAACGAGTACGTGGCGCTCTCGCTGCACGACACGCGGCTGGCCCTGGCCCACATGCTGCACGTGATCAAGCTCCGCCTCGACGGCGGTGAGCAGCAATACCTGATCAAGGACGTGCAGTACGATCATCTGCAGCAGACGCCGGTGCACGTCGACCTCATGCGCGTCGATGTGACGGAGCGCGTGCACGTGAAGGTGCCGCTCGAGCTGCGCGGCCGGCCGCGCGGCACCCTCGAAGGCGGCACGCTCGTGTCGGTGCTGACGGAGCTCGACGTCGAGTGCCTGCTCCTGCACATCCCCGAGCATCTCCGCGCCAAAGTCGACCATCTCGCGCTGAACGAGGCGCTCCACGTTCGGGACATCCCGGTGCCACCGGACGTGAAGGTCCTTAATCAGCCCGACGAGATTGTCGCCGTCGTCCATCCGCCGCGCGGCACCACGGCGGCGGAGGTCGAGGTCGCGGCCGCCGAAGGCGCCGCGGAACCGGAGGTCATCAGCAAGGGTGCGAAAGAGGAAGCCGAAGGTGAAGGCGGAGAGTAACGGTGAAGCTCATTGCCGGCCTGGGCAATCCCGGCCCGCGCTACGCCACGTCACGCCACAATATCGGATTCATGGTGGCGGACGAGTTGGCGCGGCGCTGGGGCGCCGACCTGTCGCGGTACGACCGGCACTTCGAGGGTCTGGTGGGGCAGACGACGGCCGGCGGCGAAATGGTACTGCTGCTGAAGCCGGCCACGTACATGAACGAGAGCGGCCGGAGCGTGGCGGCGGTGTGGCGCTACTACAAGCTGGCGGCTACGGACGTGCTCGTGATCCACGACGACCTGGACCTGCCGGTTGGCCAGATGCGCCTGCGCGCCGCCGGCTCAGCGGGCGGACATAAGGGCATGGACGACGTGATCCGCTATCTCGGGACCGACGCCTTCCCGCGCCTGCGGATCGGCATCGGCAAGGTTCATCGCGACGCCACCGTAGAGTACGTGCTGAGCCGCTTCGAAGCGCAGGAACGCCCGGCCATCGAGGACGCGCTCGCCCGCGCCGCCGACGCCGTCGCCTGCTGGCTCACGCAGGGGATCGACGCCGCGATGAACCAGTTCAATCGCAGACGGGACGAGGAAGCGCGGGACGGCCGGCCGCCCGCGGACCCATTGTCCGAAGGAGAGTCATCTTGAGACGTTACGAAGCGATGTTCCTGTTTGACTCCGCGGCGGCCCGCGAGTGGTCGACCATCGAGGACGAAGTCCGCCGCTTATGCAGCCGCATCGGCGCCGAGCTCCTGGTGTGCGTCAAGTTCGACGAGCGCAAGCTCGCCTATGAGATCGCCCGCCGGAAGCGCGGCACCTACGTGCTGGCCTACATCGATGTTCCGCGGGAGCGGATCGGCGATCTCGAGCGCGACATTCGCCTCAGCGAGGTGATCCTCCGCGGCCTCGTGCTGCGGGCCGAGGGGCTGACCGAGGAACGGCTGGCGCAGTTGCGCGCCCACCCGGCCGACGTGCCCCTGACGCCGCTCGGCGGCGACGGCCGACGCCACGACGACGACCGCCGGCCCTGGGAACGTCACACCGGCGAGCGGGAGCGCGTGGCTCCGGCAGCGGCCGGGGTGGCTGCAGCGGCGCCGCGGACTGTTGCCCCGGTGGGGACTCCGCCGGCGGCCGGGCCCGAGTAGCGGGCGAGACATCGAGACGGACCCGACGAGCGCATCGATCATGCCGCCGGCGGCGCGAGCGCTGCTCCCCGCCGCCGACTTGCCGGTGCAAGGCAGGTGGATGTTATGGCGAGCTACAACAAGGTCATCCTCCTGGGCAACCTGACGCGCGACCCGCAGTTGCGCTATTTGCCGAGCAATACCGCTGTGTGCGAGTTCGGTCTAGCCATGAACCGGCGCTACAAGGACCGCGACGGCAATCAGAAAGAGGAAGTGTGCTTCGTCGACATCGAAGCGTTTGGGCGCCAGGCGGAAACCATTAACCAGTACACGACCAAGGGCCGCGCGCTGTTGGTCGAAGGGCGCTTGCACCTCGACAGTTGGACCGGCCAAGACGGCCAGAAGCGCTCCCGCTTGCGGGTCATTGTCGAGAACTTCCAGTTCGTCGGCGGGCGCGGGGATGCCCCGGCCGCCGGTGCTGCCCCGTACGAGCGCCCGGCCGCCACGGACGAGCGCACCGGGTCGGCCCCCTCCCCCGATCCCGGCGCGCCGGGACCGCCGGAACCCGACGACGTGCCGCCGGCCGGTGACGAAATCCCGTTTTGAACTGACCTTCTTAAAGCGAGGAAGCAACGATGGGTATGAGAATTGCGGCTAGACAAAAGGCGCGGAAGCGGAAAGCGCGGCGGGCAGCGGAGAGCACGCGCTTTCGGGCGCCGCGTCTGAAGGCCGAGGAAATCGACTACAAGGACGTGGCCATGCTGCAACGTCTGGTGAGCGCCCAGGGCAAGCTGTTCTCGCGTAAGCGGACCGGGCTGGATGCGGCCTGTCAGCGCCGCCTCGCCTTGGCGCTCAAGCGGGCCCGCTTTTTGGCGATGATGCCCTACGTGACGTGAAGTAACGTAACCCCACCAGGGAGACCCCCAGCATGCGTTTACTCTTGCTCCAGGACGTCCGCAAGCTCGGGCATCTCGGCGACATCGTCGAGGTCGCGGCCGGGTACGGACGCAACTACCTCTTGCCGCAACGGCTCGCCGCCGAGCCCACCGACGAGAACATCAAGGGCATCGAGGACCGGCGCCGGGCGGCCACGGCCGAACGGGCCCTGCACCTGAAACAATACGCCGATCTCGTCGCCCAGCTCAAAGACGTGTCGATCACCCTCGAGGCGGCGGCCAACCCCGAGGGCACCCTGTACGGGTCGGTAGCAGCCAAAGACATCGCGGCGGCGCTCCACGCCCAGGGCTACCCCATTCTGCCCGGGCACGTTATGCTCGAAGCGCCCATCCGCACCCTGGACACGCGGATGGTGAAGCTCGAGTTCACGGAGGACATCACGACCGAGGTCAAGGTCTGGGTCGTGCGTCAAGGAGGCACGCCGGATGGCAGCGACGCCAGCAACGCAGACCATTCCGACCGCGACGACGACACCGCCGACGCCGAGGACGCCCGCTAGTCCCAGCGCTGCCCTCGAGCGCCTGCTGCCGCAGGACATCGAGGCCGAGCGGGCCACGCTCGGCTCGATGCTCCAGGAGAAGGAGGCCATCGGCGAGGTCATCAGCGTTCTCCGCGAGGCCGGCGCCAAGGCCTTCAACCTCGAGAAACACCAGCAGCTTTACGACGTGCTCGTGAAGTTGTACGTGGACGATCGGCCGCTGGACGGTGTCGTCATTCGCGACGACCTCGTCCGCCGCGGCCTATGGGACAAGCTCGGCAAGTTCGAGTTGCTGGCGAGCCTCGTGAGCGCCGTCCCTTCCGCCTTGCGCGCGGCGCACTACGCCGGCATCGTCTACGATAAATACCTCCTGCGTCAGCTTATCGGCGCGACCCACCGCGTCACCCAAAAGGCCCTCGACAATGACCAGCCCTCCCGCGAAGTCCTCGATTATGCGGAGAAGGAGATCTTCGACGTCACCGAGCGCCGGGTGACCGGCGAAGCCCAGGTGCTGCACACCCTGATCCAGGAAGCGTTCAAGACCATCGAGCGCCGCGGGAAGGACGCGCTGACCGGCGAGCCAACCGGCTACCGCGAGCTCGACGAGCTGACCTGCGGCTGGCAGCCGGCCGAGCTGATCATCATCGCCGGCCGACCCTCGATGGGAAAGACGGCCCTGGGCCTGAACATGGCCGAGCACCTGGCCATCGTCGAGCGGCACGCGGTGCTGTTTTTCTCGCTGGAGATGAGCCGGCAGCAGGTCGCGCAGCGCATCTTGTGCAGCCGCGCGCGGGTGAATGCGCACACGCTCCGCCGGGGCCGGCATTCGAGCGACGATCTGCGGCGGCTCCAGCAGGTGGCGGCCGACCTGACCGATGCCCCGTTGCTCGTGGACGACACGCCCGACCTGACGATCCTGGAGTTGCGGGCCCGGTCTCGCATGGCCCAGCGCCGCCACGAGATTCGGGCCATCTTCGTCGACTATCTGCAGCTCATGCGTGCCCCCAAGTGTGAGAACCGCCAGGTCGAGGTCGCCAACATTTCCCGCGGCCTCAAGGCGCTGGCCAAGGACCTGAACGTGCCGGTGGTCGCGATGGCCCAGCTCAACCGCAGTCCCGAAGACCGGATGCGCAAGGGCAACCGGCCCCGCATGAGCGACTTGCGCGAGTCAGGCGCGATCGAGCAGGACGCGGACGTCGTCGCGCTGCTGCACCGCGAGGCCTACTACAAGACCCGCCAGGCGCGGGTCAAGCTGAGCGACGAGGCCGACGCCCCCGCGGACGACGACGAGCTCGACGAGAACGTCGCCGAGCTCATCATTGCCAAACAGCGCAACGGCCCGGTCGACACCATCAAGCTCCACTGGAACAAGAGCTACACACGCTTCGACAATCACATGCCCGGCCGCGAGCCCGAGTACTACGCCCCCGCGGATTCCGGCGAGGCTCCGTTCTAAAAGCACCTAGCGAAAAAAGGTGTCAGGAACCTTTTGCCGCGGAGCGGCCCTTTGGGTGCTCGGCACAAAAGGTTCCTGACACCTTTTTTCGCCCCTTCTACCTCCGCCGCCGGCCAGCATTATCGCCCGTGCTCCTGGTTTCGACGCCACTCGCCGACCGCCCCGCCGGCGGCCCGCCGTCTGTCCGATACAACGTTCCGCCAACCGGGCGGCCCTGCGGTGCCCCGCGACCAGCCGGGTCGCGATAACCGCCCCAAGGCCGCGTTTGCCGCGGCTTTTGACACGCCCACGCGTACGCGGGTAGAATGCTCCGAGAGGTTGGTGGGACACTCGAGCGCAGTTCCAAAGGAACAACTCGGTGGCTGGAGTCCGCAGCGCGATTCATGTTCGCACCGGGCCGTGCGCCCGGGTCGAAGCGCTTGACGCGTGGCTCGCGCGGCACCAGGTGGAAGTGACCCCCTTCGACGACGTCTACGCCGCCTGCGTTCACCTGCTCAAACACTATGAGCACATCCCCGACCTCGTCTTCGTCGGTGCCGACTGGCTCAGCCGTGACGAGCTCAGCATCGTCTCCTACGTGCGGCAGACCTGGTCGCGCAGCGGCATCGTCGTCTACAGCGATCACCCCGAGACGCCGCTGTTCGACTTTCTGCCCCTCGTCCTGACCTGTCGTGGGGACGCCGCGATCTGCGAGCTACTGGCCGCGACGCCGGCGGACCTGGTGCGCCGGCTGGGCGAACAGCTTCGGCCGCTCGTGCTCGCGCCCCCGCCGCCGGGCGCCATAGCGGCGCGGTCCGCCGAACCGCTCCGGCCCCGGTCGAGCCTGGTGGAACAACCCGGCGACGAGTAACCCGTCGGGGCGGGCGGCGTCGCGGAGCGGGAAACGGAAGCAAAGATGCGTGGCAACCCACGGATACTCGTGATCGGCTCGCCCGCGCTCGGCAGCGCGGTCGCACGGGCCCTGCCACGCTGCGAGGCGGCCGCCACGGAGACGCTGCTAAGCGGCCTGTGGGCGATGGGGCACAAGGAGTACGACGCGGTGGTGCTGTCGCTCGCCGCCGGGCGGAGTGCCCTGCATGCCATCCATAGCCTGCGTCAACTCGCGCCGCAGGCCCGCATCGTCGTCACGTGTGCTGCCCCGGACGAGCCCCATGCCCGCGCGGCGCTAACGGCCGGGGCCGATGACTATGTGCTCGAGCCCATCGCACCCGACGAGCTGGCCACCACGTTTGACCTGGGCAACATCCGTCCCGCGCTCTCCCCCACCGGCCCGCTGCCCTCCATCCAGGAGATCCTGGAACTGAGCGATGTGCTCCGGAATCTCGGCCAGGGGCTCCCGCCGGCCTTGCAGCGCCTGGCCGTCATGCTGCGCAAGGTCTTCGAGGCCGAAAACGTCACGATCAGCGTCGGCGAAAGCGTGGCCCGCGACGGCGCCGCCGGACCGCCGGTGCTCCAGGAGCCGATCCGCGGCAGGGACGAGGTCGCGGGCGCGATCGCGCTCGGGCCACGAATCGGGGCCAGCTATCTCGCGAGCGACGCGGCCCGGCTAGCCGACTATGCCCGCCTGATCGAGACCATCGTCGCCCAGGTGTGCGAGCAGGCCCACTGGCAGGAGTTGGCGTGGCGCGACGACCTCAGCGGGCTCCGCAACCGGCGGTACTTCGAGGCGACGCTCGACCGGCTCATCGTGCAAGCGACGGCGCAACGGCTCCGGATCACCATCGTCCTGTTCGACATTGACGACTTCAAGACCTACAACGACACCTATGGCTACGACACCGGGGACGCCCTGATCCGCGAGGTCGCCGTCCTGCTCAAACGCTGCTCACGCGAGCGCGACGTCGTGGCGCGCTACGGCGGCGACGAGTTCGCCGTCATTCTCTGGGACGCGGAGCAGCCGCGCGTACCGGGTTCCCAACACCCGACGGACCCGATGGTCCTGGCTGACCGGTTCCGCGGCGCGATCGGGGAACACGCCTTCAAGTGCCTCGGGCCGGGTGCCCCAGGGCCGGTCACGATCAGCGGCGGTCTGGCGTGTTTCCCGTGGGACGGCAAGACGCCGGCGGAAATCCTGCGGGCCGCCGACACCGCCCTGCGCGCCGCCAAGCGCGGCGGCAAGAATCACATCCTCCTGTCCGAAAAGCTGAACAACGCCGAAGAAGCGTAGGGCGTGGTCAATCTCACCTCTGGCGAACCGCCAGGCGCCGCGGCGAAACCGCGTGGGGCGCTGGAAACGCAAGGTTGCCAACGTTGCCAAAGTTGTGTACCCCCCTGTTGGCAGCCTTTGTTATCGCGACGTTGGGCGACGGAGTAAGAAGCCGCCGAGGCACCGAGAACGCCGAGAATGCGCCGAGCCAATGGGGCATTTGCGGTAGCACCTCTGCCGGAGAATAGCACGGGATCGAGGGGGCGAGGGGGCGACGGGGCGAGATTGGCGGCGTGGGGCGGGGATTGGCGGACTTCGACGGAGATCGTGGCAACGTGGGAAGGTGGGAACGGGGGAACGGGGGGCGGGAAGGCAACCGGCAAGGCACCGAGGCACAGAGAAGGGCGGAATCGGCGGGTGAAAAAGGCAAAACAGGCACAGAGGCACGAAGGCACGGAGGGAAGGGGCCGGCCGGGGCGTTCCCCCAGCGTTCGGACGCGGCGTTCGCCGCAGGCCGGCGGCGACAAAAGGCGCCATGGCAGCCTTGACATAAACGGGAGATATGGATAAAGAAGAGAGGGTATCGAGCGGGGATATGGGCGTGGCGGACGGCTCCGGGTGGGAAGTCGTCACCCG
>CAZWYT010000076.1:0-23092 GCA_964638325.1 uncultured Planctomycetales bacterium | reverse complement strand
GGTCCCTGGCGCCTGGCGGATGATTGTCTTCACATTCTTCTTCGCCCGGAGGGCGGACGAATCTGGCCAGGCGCGTCCGCCCTCCGGGCAAAGACAGACCCTGTGCCGTTGCTCTTGAGCAGTGCGGCCTCTAACCGCCCCCCAAGCACACTGCTTGAAAGCAGTGCCACACCGTCAGCGCCACCCGCCCCCGTCGGCTTTGAGCGTTGTCGCTGTGGAGACGGTTGGGTTCAACCGGAGATTGAGCGGAAAAGCCGTTCGGCAGGCCAACGGGCCGCGACCTCCGCCGCCATCGTCAGTGCCAGCGCCACGAACGTCAGCACGTACGCGCCGATGAGCGACCAGCGCCGAGGTCTGTGCCACGCCAAGCCGGCACTCACGAGCGCAACGACTGCCGCCGCCATCGGGATTCCTGGCGACGATAGCGCAATGCGGCTTGTCGCGGACAGCGGCTTGTCAAAGTCCTGAAGCATCTCTCGGAGTGTCGGACCGCGCAGAAACGCGAAATAGGCGCCATACGCAGCAGTCAAAAACGCGATACCGAACGCGACCGCTCCGAGCAGTCGACACACGAATTGATCCTGCCGCACGGTGGCCTCGGCGTCATCCATTGAGAATCTCCCGCGCCGTGCGCGGCGCCCCTCACGCCCCAATCGTTTTGCTGGCCGTCTCGCTCCACGGCCCTCTCTCACCCGTTGTGCTGATCCAGCGTAGCATGTCGTGCGCCGTCTTGCCAGCGTCCGCGCCGCCGAAGCCAGGTACGGCCGGGTGGCGTGCCCGCTTCCAGAGCAAGCCCGTCGTCCAGCGATCCCGGACCATCGGGCAACACTGCCGACTCATCCCGCCTGTGCCCCCAAATCGATCCTTGACTTTCTACAAACTCGTGTTATCATAGAATCACGGCCGCACCGCCTAGGGAGCCCGCACCATGCATCGCCGCCACGAACCCAACGCCGCGGGGACCGCCCTCCGGCGGATGGCTGAAAGCCGACGGCTGAAGGCTGAAGGCTGAAGGCTCATGAACGTCCCGATAACAAAGGCCGCCAACAGGGGGGGGTGCGCAAATGGCGATCTTGGCAGCCTTCGCCCCACGCCCCGCTATCCAGCAAATTATTGGGCCACAGCCCGTTTGACACGCCGCCCGTTGTCCCCTATGATCCCGTTGTTGCATCCCGTGGAACAGATAGCCATTGGAGCACAGCCAGGCACCGATGGCTTTCGCCGGCGCGCTGCGCGTCCGACACATCCAAACCTGGGGTTTTTTCTACAGAAGGTTCGAATGCGTTTTGAAGACCTGCGGCTCAGCGAGCCGCTCCTCCGTGCCGTCCGCACGGCGGGCTACCGTACCCCCACCCCCATCCAGTCCAGCGCCATTCCGCACGTCCTCGCCGGCCGCGACGTGCTCGGCTGTGCCCAGACGGGCACCGGCAAGACGGCCGCGTTTGCACTCCCCATCCTCCAGCGCCTGAGTGACCGCAGAAATATCCCCCGCCCTCTCAGGGAGGGGGCAGGGGGAGGGTCGCACGCCCGGCCACCCAACCCCCACCCTACCCTCCCCCTGAGAGGGGCAGGGCTTTGCCGCGCCTTGATCCTGTGTCCCACCCGCGAGCTCGCCCAGCAAATCCACGACAGCTTTCGCACCTACGGCCAATACACCGGCATACGGCAGACGGTCGTGTACGGCGGCGTGAACCAGAACCCGCAGGCCCGCGCACTGAAGGCCGGTGTGGACATTCTGATCGCCACGCCGGGACGCCTGCTCGACCTCATGGGGCAGCGCCTGGTCATCCTCGCCGGCGTCGAGATCCTCGTCCTGGACGAAGCCGACCGGATGCTCGACATGGGCTTCCTGCCCGACATCCGCCGGATTCTCGCCCAAGTGCCTCGGCAGCGCCAGACGCTGCTGTTCGCCGCGACGATGCCCGACGCGATCCGCAAGTTGGCGAATGACATCCTTCACCACCCAATGCCGGTGCAGGTCGCCCGCGTCTCAGCGCCCGCCGAGACGGTGGATCACTGGGTTTACCACGTGGAGCAGCCGGAGAAGCCCACCTTGCTCGCGCGGTTACTGGCGCGTACGCCGCGGGCCCGCGCGCTGGTGTTTACACGCACGAAGCACGGGGCCGACAAGCTCACACGGCATCTCCTGCGGGCTGGCGTGCGCGCGGCCGCGCTGCACGGCAACAAGAGCCAGGGTGCCCGCACCCGGGCCCTGGCGGAGTTCCGCTCCGCACAAACCCCCGTGCTCGTCGCGACCGACCTCGCGGCCCGCGGCCTCGACGTCGACGACATCGCGCAGGTGTTCAACTACGACCTGACGCCCGATCCGGAAACGTACGTACACCGGATCGGCCGCACAGGTCGGGCGGGGGCCAGCGGTACAGCGGTGTCGTTCTGTTCGACCCAGGAGCGCGCGAACCTCCGCGGGATCGAGCGGTTGCTGCGCGCCTCGTTGCAGACCGCGGCAGTCCCGCCGGGGGGTTCGCAGCCTCGACGGGGCATGCCAGCTTAAGCGCGCCGGCCCAGCTTCAGGATTTCATCCGTCAAGCGCTGCGGGCCGCTCCCCCGCTCATGTGGCCGGCGCCGGCGCCAGCGTGGCGGCAGGAGCCGAATGTGATGTCGTCGCAGCCAGGGGCGGACGCGCCGCCTGACGCCGGGGACACCCCGCAATAGCGCATTGGTGGAGCGGAGCGTGAGACGGATGGCCAGCCAGGCGGCGGCGGTCCCGAGAAGATATGTGGCGATGATGATGAACGCCTGGCTCGTCCGTTGTTCCATCGGCCAGCGGGTCCAAAGGCGCGTCGAAGATAGCGCCGCTACTGACGCCGCTAGCGCAACCGCCAGCGTAATCCTGGAAAACCACTTGGTTCGAAATGCGATCGGCTTGCCGCGCAGCGCGCGCGCGGTGAATCGGCGTTTGCCCGGCAGGCTGATCAGCGCAAATCCGATCACGAACAGCGGAATCCCGCCGGGCCCGGGGACCAGCGGCCCGGCCACGAACGAGAGGAGAATGAGGCTCCAGCCCAGCACGTTGCGGAGGATCAGCCAGGAGTAGCCCGCGAAGAAGCGATCACGCCGCGAGCCGGCGGGCCGAGAGGTCGAGGAGGATCGCTTCATTTCCGAGGAGATCCTAGACACATCGAGGCGGCCGTTGGCCAGTGATGGTCCATGGCTCGTCGGCCGGCCGCGCTTGCGCTCCGCCCTCCGTCCCAGCTACTCGGGACCTGTTTCCGGCACTGGCGTTGCCTCAAGTGGCTGCACAACCAGGTCCCGATACGCGCCGCCAAGGGCCAGCCGGTTGGAGTCGGCCTGTGCTTCCTCCATGGTCTCGTAGCGACCTAGTGTCACCGTAAGGCCGTCGGCCGCCGTCCCGCGCAAACGCCAATGCTTCGGAACGTTCCACTTGGCGTGCGATTTCGCCGGCATGTGTTCACTCCGCATCATCGGGCCACGGGAATCAGGCAGGGGGAGGCGAAGGCCGCCTGTGCGGCGTTCGCCCCGCGCCCCGTCGCTGATGCGCTCGGGTCTCGAGCGCTGGCGCCTTGTTAGCGCCGCCCGTACGTGCCGCGGCTTTCGCGCGGCTTGGCCTCGTTAACGGTCAGCGCGCGGCCGCCGTGGTCCTGGCCGTTGAGCGCGGTGATGGCTTTGCTGGCCTCTTCGTCGGTACCCATTTCCACGAAGCCGAAGCCCTTGCTGCGGCCGGCGTCCCGGTCCTCGCACACCTGTGCGCTCTGGACAGCTCCGTGCGGCGCGAAAAGCTGCTCGAGGTCCGCGCTGGTGACGGTGTAGCCCAGGTTCCCAACATACAGTCTCTTACCCATTCTGCTCTTGCTTTTTCTAAAGCATGGCTGCGACCCGTTGTTTAACTTTCAGGGTCGCGTGCTTGAAAGCGGCCGAAGTTCCGGCCGAGAAGGTAGGTGGGTGATCAAGGAGGTGCGGGACAGGTACGAGTGTCGCGAACGACCCGGTTCAACAAACCAACCACTAAGATCATAGCGGAACGCCAGGCCTACGTCCACGCAGTCCTAAACCTCGCTGTCCACACCGCCGAACTGATCCCATCCGCTTCGCACAGCAAGGCGGCACACCCGGCCTAGCGCTTCCTGGCCTCACGGAACACCGGCGACTCGGCGAGCGTGAAGATGACGACCTCTTCCCCGGTGGCGGTGCTGATATCGTGATGCAGGCTCACCGGTTTGAAGCCCGTGATCTCGTGGACCATCTTCTCCAGGACGGGCCGCGCAGTTTCGATCAGTTGCGTCCGGACCTGTTTGAGCAGATCCCGTCCCCTTTCCGACGGCAGTGACCTGGCGAGCTGCTGCTCGGCCACGGTCAGGACACCCTGCAGACGGACCACGAAAAAATGGCCGATCAGATGGGCCCGAATGTCTTTCGGCCCCCGGCCCATGTATTCCTGCTCGAAGCGTCTGACCCCCTTCGCAAATGGCCGCTTCGATCTCTCCCTGCGTCTTCATTGCAACCTCGAGCGCGACCGGATCCCAGGTCGCCGGTTCGCGCCGAGACATGCCGCATCCGGCAGCACCGTCAGGGCAATCCAACGCGTCGGGGCAATCGAGGGCCCCTTGCTGTACCGGTCCACATGATAGGGTAATCGCGAAGCGGAGCTTTGGGGAGCCCGGTCATCGCTCGGGCCGGGCACGGCGTTGGGGCCGTCGGTCGACTATGTACGGAGCAAACGAGCCGTGCTGGCGAACCTGTGATGAGTAACCCAACTGGCCAACTTCGGCTCCAACCCAGGCGAGCTCTGCGGGGGTACGAGCATAAGTCGTTGCAAAGTCGAATGTTAGAATAGATTGGGTATTGCCACGGAACGCGACGTCCAGCTAAGAAAACCGGCAGTCGCGGCCCCGGGGTCCCCGCGGGCGGCGATGGCGACCAGCTAGCTGGTCCAGCGACCCACGTTCGGCGTCACGGGACGACCGTGAACTGACCTCACATAATCCGAACATGAACTCTCGGTTTAGCTGGCTCGCCGCACATCTGACTCGCTCGGCAAGACATTGGCTGGGCGAGCAGGTGGCGACGGTCTTGACAAAGCCGCTCGTCTCGACTATTTTGCAGTTACACTGCAAACGAGACGAACATGTACCTGCCCCGCGCCATCAGCCAGGCCTGCCTCGACGCCGCGAAGCAGTTCCCCGTCCTGCTCCTGACCGGACCGAGGCAGGTCGGCAAGACCACGCTGCTCCAGCACCTGGCCAAGAAGGACCGCAACTACGTCACCTTGGACGACCCCGCCGCGCGGACGCTCGCCCAGACGGATCCCGCGCTCTTTCTGCAGCGTTTCGAACCGCCGGTGCTGATCGACGAGATTCAGTACGCGCCCGAGTTGCTGCCGCACATCAAGATGGCTGTCGATCGCGGCGGACGCCGGGGACCGTCGTTCTGGCTGACTGGCTCACAGCAGTTTCGGCTCATGAAGGGCATCTCCGAGACACTCGCCGGCCGCGTTGCCATCCTGAACCTGCTCGGCCTATCGCAGCGGGAGCGCCGCCGACGCAACTTGGATCTCCCGCCGTTCCTGCCCACGGATGCAGCACTCAAGCTGCGGCAAGCCGACGCGCCGGCGCTCACGCTCAAGCGCGCGTACGCCGACATGTGGCTCGGATCGTATCCGGCCATTGCCACGAAGACCGTCCGCGACCGCGACCTGTTCTACAACTCGTACCTGCAGACGTACCTGCAGCGTGACGTGCGGGATCTCGCGCAGGTGGGCAATGAGGCGGCCTTCCTGCGATTCCTCAAGGCGTGTGCGGCGCGGACCGCGCAGATGCTCAATCTCTCCGATCTGGCCCGCGATGCCGACGTCGCGGTCAACACCGCCAAGAGTTGGCTCTCGATCCTTCAGGCCAGCTTCCAGGTGGCTCTGCTGCCGCCGTATCACTCGAACCTCACGAAGCGACTTGTGAAGGCCCCCAAGCTCTACTTCCTCGATACCGGGTTGTGTGCCTATTTGACCGAGTGGTCTTCGCCCGAGACGCTCGAGGCCGGCGCGATGAGCGGCGCCATGCTGGCGACGTACGTCTTCGCGGAGGTGCTGAGGAGTTGGTGGAACCGCGGCAAGCAACCGCGGCTCTACTACTACCGCGATAAGGAGCAGCGCAAGATCGACCTCCTCATCGTCCAGGATCGCACGGTCCATCCCGTGGAGGTCAAGAAGTCCGGCAGTCCGCGGCCCGAGTGGGCCGGGCACTTCCCGGCGGCGGCGCGCATGGGCTTCAAAGTCGGCGACGGCGCCGTCATCTGCCTGTGCCGCGAGATGCTGCCGATTCGTCGCGGCGTAACGGCGATCCCGCTCGGATTGCTGTAGCCGCGCAGAAGGAGCAGGCCGACGACGCAGGTCGTCCGTCGCACTCAATTCCGTCTGTGTGACTGGTCATCACGCATCGGGAGCGTGGGCACGACGATCCGCGAGCGGCTAGACCCACCCACGGTCCTTGCAGGCCTGGGCCACGCGCGCGATCGCGATCACGTACGCCGCGTCGCGCATATACAGCTTGCGCTTCTTGGCCATGTCGCTTACGGCGATGAACGCGGCGGTCATCATCACGTCGAGCTTGCCGAGCACTTCGTCCTTCTCCCAGTAGTAATTCATATTGCTCTGGACCTGCTCCAGGTAGCTGCACGTGACGCCGCCGGCGTTCGCGAGGAAATCGGGAATAACGAAGATGCCGCGTTCCTGGAGGACGTGATCGGCTCCCGGGGTCGTCGGCCCGTTCGCTCCTTCGGCGATCAGCTTCACCCGTTTAGAGATCTGGCTTACGTTCTCATCGGTGATCGAGTGTTCCAGCGCGGCCGGGATGAGCAGGTCCACGTCCTGCGCGAGCCACGCCTCAGCGGGCAGTCTCTCGTAGCCGAGCTCCGCGGCCTTCTTCTTGTCCAGCGTGCCGAAGCGGTCGGCGATCTTGCGCAGTGCGGCGAGATCGACGCCCTCCTTCTTGCGATAGGTGTAGGGCTGCTGGTCACCTTCGTCCCAGCACGAAACGCAGACGACCTTGCCGCCGATCTGCTGGTACAGCTCAATCGCGTGCTGTGCGACGTTGCCGAAGCCCTGCACGGCGGCGGTCGTCTCCTGGGCCCGGATTCCAAGCTCTTTCAGCGCCTCGCGTAGGGCGAACACGACGCCGTAGCCGGTCGCCTCGGTCCGGCCCCGCGAGCCACCCATGCCCACCGGTTTACCGGTGATGAAGCCGGGGTACTTGCCGCCGTGGATGGCCTCGAACTCGTCGAGCATCCACAGCATGTGCTGCGCATTGGTCATAACATCCGGGGCCGGCACGTCGCGCACCGGGCCGACATCGCGGGCCACCGCGCGGACCCACGCGCGGCAGAGGGCCTCCTGCTCGCGCATGCTGAGGCCGTGCGGCGAGCAGATGACGCCGCCCTTACTGCCACCCAGGGGGATATCGACGACCGCACACTTCCAGGTCATCCACATTGAGAGGGCCCGGACGGTGTCGATGGTTTCCTGCGGGTGGAAACGGATGCCGCCCTTGCCCGGTCCGCGGGCGTCGTTGTGCTGCACCCGGAAGGCGCGGAAGACCTTCATGGTGCCGTCATCCATCCGGATCGGGAGGCTGAAGTGGTACTCGCGCATGGGCTGACGCAGCAGGTCGCGGGTGGGCTGGTCGAGACCGAGCAACTCGGCAGCCTTGTCAAACTGGGCTTGGGCCATCGCAAAGGGGTTAAACGGCTTGGAACTCATACAGGACATCCTTTCGCGCCCCGCCGCCGCGTGGCGCGCGTTGCTTCCGCCGCCGCGGCCGCCTGATCTACTGGCACCTGGTGTGCCGGACGGTGGGTAAACTCGTAGGATAAGCGTAGAGTGGCGCAAGCGTCAATTCGACGCGTGAGCCGTCAACACGCGTCTGCGCTGGCGAGTCCCCATCACGACAGTTAAAATCGCGCGCTGGCGACGGACTTGGCCGCAACAGTGAGCGGGATCGAGGCCGATGCCGAATGGGACACGACGTAAACATGCCGGTGTCTAAGGCACAAGGCGGCTATCCCTCCTTCGACCGCAAGTTCCTGGAATCCGACGAGAACTTCACGGTCATCGGCGGCGGTGCGCTCGGCGGCAAGGCGAAGGGCCTGGGGTTCATTAAGCGAATCCTCGCCGAATCGTGTCCGACCGGCACATTTCCGGACGTGGAAATAAGCATCCCCCGGCTGACCGTGATCGCCACCGACGTGTTCGCGGAGTTCATGGAGCGCAACGCGCTCCTTGACACCACGCTCTCCGATGCACCCGATGACCGCATCGCCCACGCATTCCAGAAAGCCGAGCTGCCCCCGCTGATCGTCGGCGACCTGCGGGCTCTGATCACAGAGATGCACACGCCGCTGGCCATACGGTCCTCGAGCCTGCTGGAGGATGCCCTGAGCCACCCCTTCGCCGGCACGTACGCGACCAAGATGATTCCGAATAACCAGCCGAACGTGGCGGCGCGTTTTCAGCGGCTGGCAGAGGCGATCAAATTCGTGTACGCGTCGACGTTCTTCCGCGATGCGAAGAGCTACCGGCGGGCCATCGGCCAGCCCGATGCGGATGAGCGCATGGCGGTCATTGTTCAGGAGGTCGTCGGCCGGCGGCTGGGAGAGCGATTCTATCCCACAATTTCCGGGGTAATTCGCACGTACAACTTCTACCCGACCGGGCCCGCTCGCCCAGCGGATGGCGTCGTCAATCTCGCGCTCGGCCTGGGCAAGATGATCGTGGACGGCGGCGTGACGTGGACGTACTCGCCGGCGTATCCGCGCCACAGCCCACCATATGGCTCGGTTCAGGACCTGCTGAAGAACAGCCAGACGACCTTTTGGGCCGTTAATATGGGGCCACCGCCCCCGTATGACCCAGTCAACGAGGCCGAGTATCTCGTGCAGGGTGACCTGGCCGACGCGGAATACGATGGCGTCTTGCGGCCCATCGCGTCCACCTACAGCGCCGAATCCGACCGGCTGACCATCGGGACCGGCGTGTCGGGCCCGCGCGTGCTGAATTTCGCGCCCGTCCTGGATCTCGAAGACGTACCGCTGAATCGCATCATCGAACGGATTTCCGCCGCTTGTAAGGAGGCGGTCGGGTTGGACGTCGAGATCGAGTTCGCGATGACGCTTGACCAGCCAGGAGGAACGGAGGGACACCCAAACGCTGGGGCGCCAGGAGGACGAACGCAGACGCCACACCGTTTCGGCTTTCTTCAGCTCCGACCAACGCGTGTCGCAGACGAGCTTGTGGAAGTCAGCGAGCACGAGCTGAATGGCCCCTCCGTCTTGGTCGCGACCGAGACGGTCCTGGGCAACGGGACGCTCGACAGCATCTGCGATGTCGTGTATGTCAAACCAGCGGTGTTTGAAGCTAAACACACGCGGGCGATCGCCGCCGAATTGGAAGCGGTCAATCAACGGCTTGTTTCCGAGGGGCAGACGTACGTATTAATCGGCTTCGGGCGCTGGGGCAGCAGCGATCCGTGGCTGGGGATTCCGGTGACGTGGCCGCACATCTCCAACGCGCGGGTGATCGTCGAAGCGATGCTGCCCGAGATGAACGTGGACCCGAGTCAGGGCTCGCACTTCTTCCACAATATGACCAGCTTCCGCGTGCCGTACCTGACCGTCCGCCACACCGGGCCTTATGGGATTGATTGGGACTGGCTTGCGCGGTTGCCAGCGGTTGCGGAAACCGAGTTTGTCCGGCACGTGCGCACGCCCGGTCCGTTGCGCGTCAAAGTCGATGGCCGCGCCGGGCGCGGCGTGGTTTTGCACGAGTGACCATGTCGAGTGGCAAAGACACGATTGAGAGCATCGTCAGGGATCTGACGGAGCGCGCCAAAGAACTCAACTGCCTCTACGCCGTCGAGGAACTCACGAGCGCAGCCGACGTGTCGCTCGAAGAGGTCTTTCGCGGCGTGATCGAGGCGGTTCCGGCCGGCTGGCAGTATCCCGGCGTCTGCCAGGCACGCATCACGTACAACGGCGCCGAACATCGGTCTCCGCATTTCGTGTCGTCGCCGTGGGTACAACGGGCCACGATTCAGGTGCAGGGTGAGCCGGTCGGCACGGTCGAAGTCTACTATACGGAGCAGATGCCCGCCGCTAACGAGGGACCATTCCTTCAGGAGGAACGAAAGCTAGTCGACACGATCGCCGACCGGCTGGGCAGTTGCATTACGCACCGGCGGCTGCTCGGAGCCATGCAGGACTGGCGCTTGGCCCGGCAGGAACTCGGACGGCACACAGAACGCGACTGGTCGGTGATTCTGGATCTGCTCCGTCGCACCGACCGAAATCTCCTGCTGCGCGTGGCCCGCAAGATGATCAACCACTTGTGCTGGAGCGGCGTGAAAGAGGCCAACGTGCTCCTGCAACAGTTTCGGGTGGGGCCGCCGGACGTAGAGGTGGAGGCGAATCAGCCGGGCCGCCGAGATGCACTCCCGGCGAGCGATACACTGGTGGAAGAGGCGTTTCGGATCGCTGCCACGCACCGGAGCGACGAGGAGATCGTGGCCTGCATCCACAAGTGGATCAAGCAGGACCGCGCCGGCTTCCTGATCAATGTGCTCGAGAACACGCACACGTCGCTGGCGGAAGTGGCCGACGCCCTGCACCGGTATCAACATGCGACACACGGCGAGGTCGAGTTGTCGCCGGCGGCCCTGAAGGGTCTGCGGGTCGCGCTCGTACACCGTTTCCTCACCGGCCAGCTCGAATTCGTGAATGTGGCGAAGAACTACGTTGACATCAAGGATTTTCACGAGCTGTTGCAGCGGATCATCTACCCCGCGGAGGGGCACGGCAAGATCGGCGGCAAGGGCGCTGGGCTCTTCCTGGCTCAGAAGATCATCAGCCGGCACGGGGCGGAAGCGGGGCTGGGCGAGGTGCAGGTGCCCAGGACCTGGTACATCACCTCGGACGGGCTGTACGACTTCGTGTACAGCAACCACCTGGAAGACGTGCTGACGCACAAGTACAAGGACATCGAGGAAATCCGCCAGGAGTATCCGGATATCATCCAGGTGTTCAAACACTCGCATTCTCCGCCCGACATCGCCAAGGGCCTGTCGGTCGCCCTGGACGAGCTCGGGGACCGCCCGCTGATCGTCCGCAGCTCGAGCTTGCTGGAGGACCGCTTTGGGGCGGCGTTCGCCGGAAAGTACAAGAGCCTGTTCCTGACGAACCAGGGCAGCAAGCAGGAGCGGCTCAGCGCGCTCGCGGATGCGATTGCCGAGGTTTACGCCTCCACCTTCAGCCCCGACGCCATCGCATACCGGGCCGAACGCAACCTGCTCGATTTCTCCGAAGGTATGGCGATCCTGATTCAGGAAGTGGTTGGGACGAAGGTGGGCCACTACTTCCTGCCGGCCTTCGCGGGGGTCGCGTTTAGTCACAACGAATTCCGGTGGTCGCCGCGTATCAAGCGCGAGGACGGCCTGGCCCGGCTGGTTCCCGGGCTCGGGACGCGCGCCGTGGACCGCCTAGGCGACGATTTCCCCATCCTGTGCGCGCCGGGGCAACCGGGCTTGCGCGTGAATGCCACACCGGAGGAAGTGGTTCGGTACTCTCCCCGCTACCTGGACGTGCTGAACCTGGCGACCGGCCGCTTCGAGACGGTTGAGATCGCAGCGTTGCTGCGCGAGTGCGGCGGAGAAGTACCGGGCATCGAACAACTGGTGTCGGTCTACAGGGACGGTCACCTACGACAGCCGCTTCTCGGGCAAATCGACTTCGACCACGACGACCTAGTGGTCACGTTTGAGGGGCTGCTGACGCGGACGCCCTTCGTCAAACAGGTGCGCGGGCTGCTAACACTGCTGCAGGAGAGGCTTGGTACGCCGGTAGACATCGAGTTCGCTTCTGATGGTCGGCAGTTGTACCTGCTCCAGTGCCGGGCGCAGAACCCGGCCAAGTACTGCGCGCCGGCGCCGATTCCGCGCGATCTCCCGCGGGAGCGGCTGGTCTTCACCGCGAATCGCCACGTGTCGAACGGTCACGTGCCGAGCATCACGCACATCGTGTACGTTGATCCCGAGAAGTACAGCCAGTTGGACAATCTGGACCAGTTGGTCGCCGTCGGCCGGGCAGTGGGCAAGCTCAACAAGGTGCTGCCCAAGCGCCAGTTCATTCTGATGGGGCCAGGCCGGTGGGGCAGCCGGGGAGACATCAAGCTCGGTGTCCGCGTGACCTATTCGGACATCAACAACAGCGCCCTGCTCGTCGAAATCGCCCGGAAGAAAGGTGACTACACCCCTGACCTGTCCTTCGGCACACACTTTTTCCAGGATCTGGTTGAGGCCGCGATCCGCTACCTGCCGCTGTACCCGGACGAAGACGGCGTCGTGTTCAACGAGTCCTTCTTGACGCGCTCGGGCAACGTCCTGGCCGACCTTGCACCCGAGTATGGCAGCCTGAGCGACACGGTCTACGTCATCGACGTGCCGCGCGCGGCCGATGGCCAGGTGCTGCGCGTGCTGATGAACGCGGACATCGACGAAGCCGTCGGCGTGCTTGTTCCGCCCGCCGCCGCGCTTCCGTCGGCCGACGAAATCGAGGCGCTGCACGAGCCGCAGCGCGGACAAGACTGGCGCTGGCGTTTCCGCATGGCCGAACGGATCGCAGCCGAGCTCGACCCCGGTCGGTTTGGCGTGCAGGGCCTCTATCTCATCGGCAGCGTCAAAAACGCCACCGCCGGGCCCGCCAGCGACATCGACATTCTCGTCCACTTCCGTGGGACACCGGAGCAGCGTGCGGCGCTGGAGCTGTGGCTCGACGGTTGGAGCCTTTGCCTGAGCGAGATGAACTACCTCCGGACCGGCTACAAGACCACTGGCTTGCTCGATGCGCACATCGTGACCGATGAGGACATCGCCAGCCGCACGAGCTTCGCGGTGAAGATCGACGCTGTGACAGACGCCGCCCGGCGGCTGCCGCTGCGGAAGCTGGCAGCCGACATACCGCGGGAGACCTAGCGCCTGGTGTCGCGGGGGCCAACGCTATAAGAGGGTGCGCGTAGCTTGAGCCGGATCAGCCGGATCGAAGCGCACCAGGGCCAACTCGGGTCCGTCATGCGCCGCGGAAAAGCAGTGCGTGCGTCCGAGTTGCTCGCGCCAAGCGCCGGTCAGCCGGGCCGACTCGTGGATGTGGCCGTGCAGCGTGACAAGCGGCTGGCGCTCCTCGACGAACCGTCGAATCGCCACGCTGCCGACGTGCACGTCCAACGGTGCGTGGTCCACCATCATGCCGTCGAGGGCCGCCCGGTCGAGACTGGTGTTGTAGGGCGGCGCGTGAAACAGGCACACGGCTCGCTCCAGGCTCCGACCGCCAAATAAGCCTGCGAGGTCGCCCTGGATCGTGCCGTAGCGAATCTGGTTGTCAGCCACTGGAACCGTGCGGTGCCCCTCCTCGGGCGAGATGCACCCTGGGTCGACGTGGCGCGATACGTCGTACCGCTCCCAGTCTTTCAGCAGGAACGGCGTCGGCGGGACGTACGCGTAGCCGTACACGTCGTGCCCCGCGCACGTTGCCTGGCACTCGTGCAGATACTCCCAGACGCCACCCGCTGCGCCTTCGGTAACCGACTCCTCTTCGACCCGCGGGTCGTCGTTCCCAAGGATCAGGAAAACGCGCGGATACGCCGAACCGAGACGCGTACGTAGCTTGTGGAGGCGCGTGACCAGAAAATCCCGGATGAAATCCTGCTGGGCTTGTCTGTGCCCCCGCAGCGCCGCGCCCCCGCTCGGTAGCAGATCTCCGCCGAGCAGGACGGCTGCAGGCCTCTCATCGCCGATGACCCGGAAGAGCTTGAGGTAATGATCGGTTCGGCCGTGCAGGTCGGATGCAAACAACCACATAGCCATGGGCCCTGCTCAACGTTCGCCGCGGCATCCACCGGCTCGCGCAAACGCTGCTGCATCATAACAGGGACGGAGGCGGGACAAACGTGCTTTGTTTGGATCTCGCCCAGGACCGAGGTGGGCGGGTCACAGTGCTTCAGCCGTCGTCGCCATTCTGGTCGAGGGCTGCGGTCCCAATCGTTGCGCAGGCGACGAGAGCCACCGTGGCGCGCCGCGCTGCACGGGCTGGATGGTGCGTCGCTTCGCCGCGCTGCTGCGCACGTCTTCGACGGTCACGATCACGTTCGGGTCAATCTCTCTGGCCAGGTCGATGACGGCGTGGGCACCCTTGCGCGGTACGACCGTAAAGCACACGGCTACGCGTGCACGGCGGGCAGCCCACGCCATGCCGCGCGACTGTCAGCCCGCCCCGAGTGGCTCCTTACCGGCGGGACGCAGGATGCCCCCGACGCTGCACGGTCTTGCTGCTGCTGCGGCAAGGCACATTCAGGCGATATAACCGTAGGCGGGTGCTGGAGACCGACCATGTTTCACCACCGTCAGTACGCAGGCAGGTGTACACCGGCGACGTCGCGGTTTGCTATCCTTCTGGTCGCGGGCTTCCTGGTCGGATGCCCCGACTCCAGTTCGCGCGACGGCGCGGGGACGCAGGACGACCAGGCCGGCAGCCCGCCAGAGGGCGGTTCCTACAACGGTGGCGAGTCGCAATCCGACGGCAACGGCGCAGCCGCTGACGATCTCAGCCAACTGCAGGTCTTCCCGCCTGATAATCCGTGGAATCAGGACATCTCGGGCCTACCCGTTCACCCAGACTCCGCCCACTACCTGGCTTCCATGGGCCTGGACACCGGCCTGCATGCCGACTTCGGTACAGTTTGGGAAGGAGCGCCGATCGGCATCCCGTACGTCGTCGTCCGCAGCGATCAGCCGAAGGTGCCGGTCCAGTTCGATTACGCCGACGAGAGCTACCCCGGCCCGTATCCGATCCCGCCGGATCCGCCGATCGAAGGCGGCCCCAACTCCGATGGCGATCGGCACATTCTCATCGTCGACATTGACCATAAGCTGCTCTACGAGCTCTACGCCGCGTATCCGGCGGCAGCGGGTTGGACCGCCGGCTCAGGCGCCGTTTTTGATCTGACGTCCGACGCCCTGCGACCGGCCGGCTGGACATCCGCGGACGCGGCCGGACTGCCGATCTTCCCGGGGCTGGTTCGCTATGACGAGGTCGTGCAGCGCGGCGAGATTACACACGCGCTGCGTTTTACAGTCCGCCGCACCCAGCGGGCGTACGTTTCGCCGGCGCGGCATTTTGCCAGCGACGGCCGCGACCCCGATCGGCCGCCGATGGGCCTGCGGGTGCGGCTGCGGGCGGATTTCGATCTTTCGGGGTTTTCCCCCAACGTGCAGGTCATTCTGCGGGCGCTCAAGAAGTACGGGATGTTCGTGGCGGACAACGGCAGTGACTGGTACGTCTCCGGCGCGCCCGATCCGCGCTGGGACGACGACGAGCTGCACGCGCTCGACCAGGTCCAAGGCCATGACTTCGAGGTCGTGTATACCGGCGAGCCGCACACGGATTGACGCGCACCCGGTCGTGGCGTCCCGCCAGTTGCGTCCGTGTGCCGGGCGGCTTCAACTGCAACTGGCTCGTCAACTTCGGCGACATTAATCCGTTCGTGGCGCTGCTGAGCGGTGGCGGGTGATCGCCTGCGCAGCGCAGTGACTGCGGCCAGCGTCGGGCTTGTGGCCCGCGCTGGCCGGTTCCTCAAGGGACCACGTTGCGTCCTCGAGTACGGCCGTACCGCGGTCTGCACCCGCTGACCGCGAAAGCCCCCCTCACAGATCATGCCCGAACGGCATCGGGTTGACGTCAGCTTGCGAAACGACCGGCGGAGTCGACAAGCACACTTCGCGGATCCCCTCGGAGTCGTCGACCGTGCATCCTGCTTCATTCTGAACGCCGGCCGGCGATGCATGCTCTTGCTAACCAACGCCGAGCTTCTCCAGCCACGTCGCGCGATGTGTTGCCTTGCGACATCCGATGAGCTGGGTGGCGAGCTCGCTGATGGCGGCGCGCACAGGGTTCTTTGGCCCGAGCGGCTCGCCGCTGTCGAGCGCGGCTTCCACGGACTTGAAATCATTCGGTATAACGGTCAGCAGTGGGCGACCGAGCGTCTCCTCGGCGGTCCGGACGGTACAGGTGCCGACGTTTTTCCGGTAGCGATTCACGACGACGCCAATGCGGGCGTCCGGCAGTTTGCTTTCCTCTACGATCCGCACTGCGTTCTTGATGCTCGCAAAGGTCAATTGAATCACGACCAGCAGCCGGGAGCACATTTCGATGGCGGCACCCGTCAACGGCGATAAGCAGCGCGGGAGGTCAAGCACCGTGTACGGAAAGGCGCGCCGCGCAGCCTCCAGACCGCTCCGGATGGCCGAATCGTCGGCTGCATGCGCGGCCTGGATCGTGGGCGGCCGGGCGAACACATGTACCCCTGGTGGCACGACCAAGGCGGTCCGCTCGAGCAGCGCGCCGTCCACGGTGCTGGCGTGCCCGAAATCGGCAAGCGTGCGCGGCGAACTGATATTGAAGACATCGGCGATGCCACCCCACTCCAGATCGAGGTCGAAGAGCGCGGTCGGTTCGTCGGTCAGTTGGGCGATCTCGAGTGCGAGGTGGGTAGCGACGGTCGTCGTGCCTGTCCCCCCGCTCGAGCCCAGCACTGCGAACATCCGGTTCAAAGTCGGCCCCGTCCCCTCCCGCCCGAGGGCCCGGTCCAGGGCATTGACGAGGTCGTCCGGATCGATCGGCCGCGCGACAACCTGCCGGCACCCGGCCCGTTGAGCGTGGATGACGCGCTGCACGCTCTCAACCCCGGTGACGCCGACGATGGCGACCTGCGGCCGGACTTCGGCAATCCTGATGATCGTGCCAATGACGTTGCGTTCATCGAGGTTCAGCACGACCGCGTCGGCGGACAGTGTACTCAGTGCGTTAAAGAGCTCCTGCGAGTCGGTAGGGCTCGCGACGACGACGAAACCAGGGAGCGTCTGGGCGTCGAGTTCGGGAAGGCCGTAAATGCAGACGTTGGTCGACACAGCGGTTCTCCTCCCCAAGCCTACGTTATCGGTCCGCGCCCGCGCGCTTATTCTCTGCTCTCTTCAAATCGGCCTCGGGGGCGCCGGGGATTAGTACGCAATCGGCCCAGGCGAACCGCAACGTCCGCACCAGCAGATCCGCTGCGTGCACCGGACAGGGCGGCCCATGACGTGCTCGTCGGGCTTTCGCTCGCCGAGTTGCTGATCGCAGCGTTCCCCGACAGCCAGCAGCTAGCCGATCGCGATGACCTTGCCTTGCTGCGGCGGTTGGATTTTGCGGGCGATTGGCGTGTTGCGGTTCTCAATTGCCATTCACACACGAACGATCGTGACGCGTCCGTGTCCCGAAAGCGGACGGTCGGCCCCTGGATAGTGACACGCGAATCATGCTGTCCGTGCTGAAAATGTCAGCGGCCTTTCCGTCAGCGCGTCGTACTCCGAGAGTCACAGCTACGACGCCCGGAAAGAGCTAACGGCGCCGGACCGGTACGCCGGCACGTACGACGGCGGCACGGCAGACCCGCACCAGAGCTGTGCCTGTGGGTATGATGCCATCGGCAACCCGACGGCGTACACGGTTGGAGCGGACCCGCAACTTCGGCGACATCAACCCGTTTGTCGCGGTGTTGACGAGAGCGAATTAAGCCCCGCCTGTTGCATTGCGTGGCGTCCCACCCTTTTGTGCGTTTACGGCAGACGGCTGGCCGCGGTTGCTCCCGCGTCCCGAGCTTCGCAGAACTTCCTGCGCACACGACGCCTGTTTTCAGCCCCAGGTTTATCCGCAGCCGTTAATTTGTAAACCATTCTGTGTAAACGACTTATAGTGTTTCAGGTGGCGATTGTGCGGAGCGACTTGCCATCGCATGTGATTTGCTGTATACTATATGGTAGACATGCAGAATACTGAACGGGATACAGTCGCAAGGAACGCCCATGGCGCAGATAACCGTGAGGACGGATGAAGAAAACGGCGAACCGGTCTACCGGCAAGTGGCCCGGCAGCTTCGGGACATGATCGTGTCCGGCCAGTTGCTGCCGGGATTTCGGCTGCCGGCCGTCCGAACGCTCGCCTCGGACCTCGGGGTGAACCTCAACACGATCGCCAGGGCGTACTGGGTCTTGGAGGAGGAGGGATTCGTCCGAATCCGGGGCCGCTCTGGCGCGGAGGTACTGGCGCCGGCGCCCGCACCCACCAACGGCGTACCGCGGGAGCTTCGACAGACGCTCCGCGAGGTCCTGGCGCGCCTGCGACAGGCCGGCCTGGGGTCTGAGGAATTGCGGCAGATGGTGATGCGGGAGATCGACACCATGAGTCCCACCGAGAGTAGCGGCAGGAGCTAACGCACCCATCACAGGAGGCGTGTCATGACATGGTGGCAAGCAGCGATTCTCGCCACACTCGTCCCATTCCTGATCCTCGGACTGCTGATGCTGAGGCTGCCGCGCATCACGCGCCGTGGGCTCTTCTTCGGGGTTTACGTGGGCAGCGAGACGGTGCTCGGTGAGGAAGCGCGGGCGATCGAGCGCTCCTGGAAACGCGGCATCCTCGCGACGGCCGCGCTGACCATCGCGGTGGGAGCCGGCTTCGTGATCATGGCCCCGTCCAATCTGCCGATTCGGTGGGCGCAGGTGTCGTTTCTAAGCGCGCTAATGGCCTGTTTTGTAGCGTTTACTGCCGGGGGGATCACCTGCTACGTTCGGGCCAACCGCGCGGCCCATCGGCTGGCCTCGCCGGGAGCTCCTCCGCCGGGCGTTGCCGTTCTCGCACCCGTGCAGCGCACCGTAGTGCTGCCGTTCCTTACGCTGTCGTTGAGCGTGGCCGTTGGCTTGTTCTGTCTCGGGTACGCCTGGCGCTGCTACGACCGGCTGCCGGAACGCTGGGAGACGCACCACACTAAGACCGGTGAGCCCGACGTGTGGATGCGACGGTCATTCGCTACCGTCCTGCTTCCGCCGTTGTTCGGATTGTTGGCGCCCGGCTGGCTGGCGGTGTGGGCGTGTCTGCTGTCGCGGGCGAAGCGCGCGGTGCGCCTTGAGGGCGGGGCAGTTTCGCTGCGCGCCCAAGAACGATTCCGGTCAGTCCAGACGCGGTTCTTGTGCGGGTTGGCGCTCCTGATCGCCGTTGGGTTCAACGCGGGATGGATTCGCTTGATTGACAAGGGTCTGGGCCGCTCGTTGGTGCCGTGGTACGCGCCGGGCGCGCTGGCCTGGGTACTCGTGGCCTACTTCCTCGGCGGTCTCATCTATGTCGGCGTGCGCATTGGCCAGGGTGGGGCGAAGCTCGAGGTCCCGGTTGCCGGGGCACCACTGACCGATGGGCTCGCCGACAACACCAAGTGGAAGCTCGGCCAGTATTTCAATCGCGATGATCCGTGCATGTTCGTCGAGGATCGCTTCGGGTTTGGATACTCGGCCAACTGGGGCAATCCCAAGGCGGCGGCGTTTTTCGGTGGCGGTATTGCGCTCTTGCTGGCGCTGATCGTAGGGTTCTGCCTAGCGGCGTTCGCGGACTGAGCTCTACGGCTGAGGGCGAGGATGAACTTCGCCCCGTGAGAGGAAGCTGAGACAGGAGGTGCCCCATGATGCAATGGTCCGTATGGCTACTGCTTTGCGTGGGTATCCCACTAATCCTGGCATTCTCGGCGTTGATGTCGCCGCCGGATGGTCGTCTCTGCTTCGAGGGCGGGCAGGTGGAGATCAAGTGGGTGGTCGATCTGACGCAGGCGCCGCTGATCCTGGGCCTGTTCGCGCTGCTGCTGCCGCGCATCACGCGCTCGGGGCTACTTTTCGGCGTCTGGGTGGGGAGCGAAGTTGCGAGGGGCGACGCAGCGTGCGCCATCAAGCGGTCCTGGGAGCGCGGCATGCTCATGTCGACCGCACTCAGCGTCGCGTTGGGAATTGCGCTCGGGTTGGCTGCCCCCTTCAGCTCCACGCTCGCAGCCCCGAGAAACCTGTTGCTGTGGGGGCTGCCGGCTTGCCTGGCTGTGCTATTCGCTGGACTCGCGGTTTGTTACGTCCGCGCCAATGGAGCCGCTCGCAGGTTGGCGCCGGCGGAGCCGCCTGCACCCGGTGTCGCGCAGCTCGCGCCGGCGAAAGCCCGGCTGATTCTGCCGACGCTGAGCCTGCTGATCAGTGTCGCGATCGGCCTGTTCTGTGTCGCGTATGCCTGGAGACACTATGACCTGTTGCCGGAGCGGTGGCCGACGCGCCTGGGGAGTGCCGATGGACCCGAGGCCTGGATGCGTCGGTCCTTTGCAACGGTCATGATCCCGCCGCTGATGGCGTCGCTGACGGGCGGCTGGCTCGGGTCGTTTGCGTGCCTACTCGCGCGTGCCAAGCGGGCGGTGCGCCGTGAGGCAAATGGAGTCTCGCTGCAAGCACAGGAACGCTTCCGAGCGGCCATGACGCGCTTCCTCTGCGGACTGTCGATCCTCACGGCCGCCGGGTTGGCGTTGGGATCGGTTCGGTTGATCGAGGTCGGACTGGGCCGGCCGGAGCGACTGCAATACGCCATGCCGATTCTGTTTTGGGCGTTCATGCTGTACCTCCTTGGCGGGCTGGTTTACGTCGGGGCGCGGGTCGGCCAGGGCGGCGCACGGCTCGAAAGCTCGGTGGCGAACGCGCCGCTCACAAACGGGCTGGCGGACAACACCAAGTGGAAACTGGGCTTCTACGTCAACCGCGACGATCCGTCGCTGTTCGTGGAGGACCGTTTCGGGATCGGGTACGGGCCCAACTGGGGCAACCCCAAAGCAGCCGCCTTCTTCGTTGGCGGGTCGGTCGTCATGGTGGCGATGCTGGCAATCTTCTATTGGGGTGTCTTCGCGCCATGAGAGCGAGGCAGGGTAAGCGGCGAACGTGCCCCGCCCCTCTTGGCGGCCCGCTTCAGGGAAAAAAAGTGGCGGGAACTTGCCCGGCCAGCCCATGCGTGCTATACTATGTTAGACACAGTATCTGGTTCCGGTGCAGGAGTCGAAACCATGCGAATTGAAAGGGAGTTAATGCGCGGCGCCGGGCCGGTCGCCGTCCTCAAGTTGCTTGAACGCCGCGAGATGTACGGCTACGAGCTCGTCGCCGCCCTCAGCCAACGTTCCGATGGTGTACTGGCGATGGGGCAGTCCACGCTTTACCCGCTGCTCTACAATTTAGAGGCAAAGGGCCTGATCAAGGCGTTCGTGCGAACGGCGCCCTCGGGACGTGAGCGCCGCTATTACCGGCTCACGGACGACGGGCGCGCGCAGCTTGCGCAGCGGACCGAACACTGGCAGGCCTTGGCCCGCGCCATGCAGACCCTGGGAATCCTGACGCAGCCAGCCGCTGGACTGGAGGTGTGCCCATGAACGCCACCGTGCGCGACGGGCCTGTCGGTTCCGCTTCGGTCTGGCACCGTCTGGACACCACGCCCTTACGCGACCTCATCCGCGGTCGGCTCACAGGTCGGCTTTCGGTGGATGATGCGCTCACGGCTGCCCGCCTGCCCCCGTCGCTCAGCATGTGCGTCTGCGACGTGGTGCGGCGAACACGCTTGTGGCGGCTGGAGAAAGTGGATGTGGCCCGCGAGTTGGCGGCTCACTTCCAGGACGGGCTCGAAGCCGGGGCGTCCGCGGAAGAGCTAGCCGCGTCGTTCGGCGATTTGCGGCAAGCTGCGTGGCTCATTCGGCGGGCGAAGCGGCGCCAGCGCCCGCTGGCGTGGAAGGCCTTTAAGCTAGTCGTGCTAACCATCGGCTTCGCGTTCCTGTTCGTCGTGGTAGCGTTCGCCGTGGTCTACGGGATTCAGGCTGCGCGGATTTACAGCCACTCCCCGAACATTGCGCGCAATTTCCTGGCGGAATGGAACCGGCCGGCACTCGCGGTGCCCGAGACCGAGCGGGCGTGGCCCATCTATCGGGCCGCGGCGCTAGCGACGGGCAAGTGGCCGGAGTACGGCGGTAGCGCTATAGCTCAGACTTACCATAGCGCAGACTTGCAGCCAGGCGGTGAGAGGTGGCCGGAAATGGCAGCCTTCGCCGCCGAGAATCGTGAAGCGCTCGAGCTGTACCGGCGGGCGGCGGCGATGCCGGCGCTGAGGGCCGTGCTCCAGAGAGCCGTGGACGACGAGATCTATCGACACTGCGTTTACCCTGGTTGGCAAGGTTCGTCGGCTGGTGAGGCGCCGCAGGACGAGAATCCGGAGTTCACCGCAATGTTCCTGCCACCGGGGGTCGTGTTGCGCGAAGGAGCGCGATTGCTGACGATAGACGCCTACCTGGCGGCAACCGAGGGCCACGGCACCCGAGCCTCGGCCGATATCAGCGCGCTCTGCGGCATGGTCGAGCATCTCTATCAGATTCGCTTTCTGATCATGGACAGCGTCGCGCTGGCGATCGCCGTAAGGGCCAGCGACGTTGTCGGCACGCTTGTTCACGACTACCCGCAACTCTTGGACGATGCCGCGCTGACTGCACTGGCCCATCGGCTGGCCGGGCTCGGCGGCGCCGGGGGCTTGCGCGTGAGCTTGACCAGCGAATACGCGATGTTCGACGACCTGATTCAGCGCTGTTACACCGACGACGGAGACGGCGACGGCCTGCCATACCCGGGCTACTTCGCCCGTCTCCTGGCATGGAACACCCCCGGCCATCCGCGCGTCTCCGCCGTCGGCCCCCCGCCCGACCGTTGGATGCTGCCGGCGATCAGCGCCTTGACGGCCGGTCGACGCGAGATGTCGACCAAGGGTCATGGCGTGCTGGCGCGCTACGAAGCCGAGGCCCGCATGCCGCTGTGGGAACGCCGGGCACAGGATGCGGACCGGGAAGTCGAGTCATTGAAGGAGTCGCCGCTCGACCACCTGCGCTACCTCCCGATCCTGACCTTGATGCCTTCACTGCGTGACGCGACATTGAATGGTGAATACGCGATACAGATTCGTGACGCGACATTGACGGCAATCGCGCTGGAGTTGTATCGCCGTCATCATGGGTCGTGGCCGGTCTTGTTGTCCGAACTGACGCCGCGCCTGTTGCCCCAAGTACCGCCAGATCGCTACGACGGAAAGCCGCTCAAGTACCGGCTGGTCGATGGGCAGCCGCGGCTGTATTCGATCGGCGTCGACCGGAAGGACGATGGCGGGCGGGTGCCGC
>CAZWYT010000075.1:0-23281 GCA_964638325.1 uncultured Planctomycetales bacterium | reverse complement strand
CCAGGCGCCAGGGACCGAGGTCCCTGGCTACGTTCGTGCGCCCTCCGGGCGAAGCTTCGTCCGCCCTCCGGGCGGAAAGGGAAGGGGCGGATCGGGCAACGTCTATGTACCAGGGACCGAGGTCCCTGGCTACGTTCGTGCGCCCTTCGGGCGAAAAGGGAAAGGGAGGGTCGGGCATCGTCTACCTACCAGGGACCAAGGTCCCTGGCTACGATCATCTGCCCTGCGGGCGAAGAGGCGTCCGGGACAACCACGGGGCGCCCCGCGAGCGGACGAAGCTCACTTGAATACCTCATTCTCATCAAACTCGATTCCGTGCTTACGAAGAAGCTCCCGGAACTCCGACTTGAAGTCCTGGCGCTGATGGTGCTCCTTCTGCCGCGCGATGTAGGCCTCGGCCTCTGGAACAACGGACTTGCTGACCGTGAAGCCGCCGTAGCCTTCCTGCCAGGAGAAGTGGCCGAGCTTTGGGAATGTCTCGTTGATCCACTTCGAGGATCGGCCCTTGATTTGCTGGAGCAGCTCCGCGTGAGACAAGTCTGGTCGGTAGCGGACCAGCAGGTGAACATGGTCGGGCATGCCGTTGATCGCCAGGAGCGTGCAGCGCAGGTCGCGCACGATGCCGCCCACGAACGGGTACAGCCGCGTCTCCAGGTCCGGCGTGATCAGGCCCGCACGGTGCTTGGTGCTGAACACGGTGTGGTAGAAGTTCTGCGTGAAGGCGCTCGGCATGGCTCGCCTCCGTGCGCCCTTCGGGCGAAAAGGGAAAAGGGGGTTTGGGCATCATCTACCAGGGACTGAAGTCCCTGGCAACCATCGTGCGCCCTTCGGGCGTTGAGAAACGGACGCCGACGCGCAAGGCCATGCCGCCGGGCGTCGGTCCGAGGGGATTGACCTTCCTTGCCGTGGACACGCGGGAAGCAGGCATAGTGCCCCGTGAACTTCTACAACGGCCATGAGGAAAAAAACGGGTACAGGCACCGCGGGAGGGCCTTTCGTGCGAACCAGACGTAGCCCGCGCGGAGCCAGTCCCCGTTTTTTTCTCACGCTCGGCCGACGCTACACATCGGTTGAAACTGCTCTAGAAACTCGCGGCAGGCCTGGCGGCCGAAGGTGAGGTTGCGCCGGTAGGAGAGACTGCTGAACAGCGCGAAGAGCGGCTTGCGCCGGTGCCAGAGGCTGCGTCCCACGCGCCGCAGAATGCGCGGCAGAGAGTAGAAGGCCCCATCGCAGGCCTCCATCTCGCGGGAAAGCTCGGCCGCGGAGAAATGGCGGTAGCCGGCCACCGGGAACGTCAGCGTGTAATACTTCCAGTCCTCCGGAAACGCGGCGGCGGCGATGCGGCCGGCGGGTTCCAGCTCGTCCCACAGCCGCGTGCCGGGCAGCGGGGTGAGAAATAGCGTGTTCAGCACGTCGACGCCGTAGCGCATCGCCGCGGCTGCGATCTGCCGGCCGATGCCCGGGTGGTCGCTGTCCAGGCCCATGATGAATGAGCCGGCCACCAGGATCTTGTGCCGCTGGATGCGCCGGACGGAGGCGGCGAAGTCGCGGCCGCTGGCCAGGTTGAACTTCTTGCCGACCTCCTTGAGCCCCGCGGCAGTTGGCGATTCGAAGCCGATGAAGACGCCCGCGCAGCCAGCGCGCGCGGCCAGCGCCAGCAGTTCCTCGTCATCGGCCATGTTGATCGTCACCTGGGCAATCCACTGCTTGCGTAGACCGGCCCCGATCATCGCCCGGAACAGCTCTTTCGCCCGGGCCAGGTGGTCACGGTTGGTGCCGATCAGGTTGTCGTCCACGATCAGCACGCGCTTTTCGCGAATCGCGGCGAATTCGCGGATGACATCGGCGATCGGCCGTTGCCGGTAGCGATAGCCGTTGAACGCGGTCACGCTGCAGAAGCTGCAATTGAGCGGGCAGCCGCGCGTGGTCTGGATCGAACCAAATGTGTAATCGCCGGTCAGTAGATCGTGGCGCGCCGGCGGAATCGCGGCCATGTCCGCATGGGCGCCGGCATAGCGAGCCTGGAGCGTGCCGCGCTGCACGTCGTTCAGCACGTTCGCCCAGATGGGCTCGGCCTCGCCCGTGACGACCGCATCCACGCGCGCCATGGTCTCTTCCGGGCGCATGGTGGCGTGAATACCGCCCATGACGACCGGCACGCCGCGGCTGCGGAAGTCCGCCGCGACCTCGTACGCGCGGTTGGCCTGTGATGTAAAGGCAGTAATGCCCACGAGGTCCGGAGGCGACAGGGCGTTGTAGTCCGGCACGCGGACGTTCTCGTCGAAGACCGTGATTTCCCACTCGGGCGGCGTCAAGGCGGCCAGCGCGAGCAGGCCGAGCGGCTTCCAGACCCGGCACCGATTCCAACAACTGTCCTTGACGTGCGTCAGGCATACAAGCGGGTTGGACGGGTTGATCAGATACAGGCGCATGGCTGCGGCCCCTTCATTTCTCGCGGCGCTTGTACTGATCGACGCCAGTTGCTTCAAGCCAGCATGTTACCAATTCGAGTATGTGTCAAGCGAACGCTCTATCTGCCACCGACGCAAAGACGCCGCCGGTTCCGCTGTCTCGGACCGCGTCGGGCCGCGCCATTCGTCGCAACCAGCGAAAATGCGAGGCCACGCCCGCCCGGAAGGTCGGGTTGGCGGTGTAGCGCAACCCGAACTCGCGGCACGTCTGCTGGACGAGCGGCGCGAGGGCCGGATAGTGGACGTGGCAAATCTGCGGGAACAGGTGGTGCTCAATCTGGAAGTTCAGGCCGCCGATGAACCAGGAGAGCAGCCGGTTGCGCGGGGCGAAGTCCACGGTGGTTTGGACCTGGTGCTCGGCCCAGGCGGTGGCCATGCGGCCCGTGTCGGGGCGCGGCAGTGGAAACTCGGCCTCCTCAACGCAGTGCGCCAACTGGAATACGACGCTGAGCGCCACGCCTTCCACGAATGACGCCACCCCGTAGAAGGCGAGCACGCTCCACCACGGATGTAGCAGCAGCGGTACCCCAAACGCCAGCGCGAAGAACAGGGCCTTGCCGCCGAGAAGGGTGACCAGGTCGCGTCCGCGCGGCCGGGCAAAGCGATGCTGGCCGATACGGCCGGTGAGCACATCGTGGAAGTCGTCGTAGAGATGCCACTTGATCGGCAGAAAGCCGTACAGGACCCACAGGTACAAGTGCTGAAAGCGGTGCAGCTTCAAGCGCTGCTGGTACGGCGACAGGCGGCCAAGGAAGCCGACGTTGATGTCATCGTCGTGGCCCGTGACGTTCGTGTAGCTGTGGTGAATGGAGTTATGCTTGCGGGCCCAGATGTAGGAGCTGCCCCCCAGAAGATCCAGCGACGTGGCGGCGAGCTTGTTGACCCAGCGATGCTCAGAATAAGCACCGTGCCCGCCGTCGTGCTGCACATTGAACCCGACCGCCGCCAGCGAGAGCCCCAATAGAACGGCCAATGGCAGCGCCAACCACCAAGTGGCCGCGCCGAACACCAGCAGCGCGTACGAGGTCACGAGACAGCCGAAAACGATCGCCGTCTTCAGGTACATTTGCCGGGAGTCGCGTTGGCGACGGCCGGTGCTCGTGAAGTACTGCTCGACCCGCCGGCGGAGTTCACGCCGAAATCGGTCATCCGTGTCGAATTTCGGCGTATCCGACACCGTTCTCGGAATTGCCGCCGCGCCCGGTTCGCCGGGTCCGTTACGTCGCTTCGCTACCATACGTGCTACCTGTCTCCTGACTGGTCCTGGCCCAGCGGGGCTGATGCGCGTTTAGGCGCGCGCGCCTACCGGCGGTTCGGCGCCACTGTGTCGTTTGAGCCACGCCAGCAATGCGCGGATGCTGGCCATGGCGAGCCCGACACACGTATCCCCGGCACCATAGTAAAGATGGAGTGTGTCCTGGTCGGGGCCGATCGTGAATCCGCAGGGGAATACGACGTTGCCGACGTCACCCCCGCGCTCGTACGGTGTCTCGGGCCCGAACAGCCACGCGTCCCCGCGCTGCAGGCAGCGCTCCGGGGTGTCCCGGTCGAACAACGCCAATCCGATCCGATACAGACATCCGGCCGCGGTCTGCCGCACGCCGTGGTAGATCAGCAGCCAACCCTCGGGCGTTTCGATGGGCGGAGGTGACAGCCCAATCCTGTTCGCATCCCACCAGGCCCCGCGGCGTGCCGCCAGGATGAGGTGATGACTGCCCCAGTGCCGAAGGTCGGGGGAGTACGCCATCCAAATGTGGGCGCCGAGCGGCGAGACCGGACGGTGCACGAGGGCCCAGTAGTCCCCGAAGCGGCGAGGAAAGAGCGCCGCGTCCTTGTCCTCGGGCATCATGATGCTGCCGCACCGCTCGAAGTGCACGAAGTCCCGCGTGGTCGCGAGCGACACACCGGCGCCGGCGCGGGAGTAGGCCGTGTAGGCAATCACGTACTGCTCCCGTTCCGCGACATAGGTGATGCGTGGATCTTCGATACCCCACGCTTCCTCGGGGTGGTCATCCGCCGGCAGCAGAGTGGGTGCCGCATCGATGGTCCAGCCGTCGACACCGTCGGCCGAGCGCGCGGCACAGAGATGCGAGATTCCGCGGCGGTCCTCGACGCGGCACAGCAGCAGGGTCGTTCCGTCCTGCAAACGCGTCGCACCCGGATTGAAGACCGTGTTGACCGCGTAGGGCCACTGCGCCGCCGTCAGAATCGGGTTATTGGGGTGCCGCTGGAACAGCACCTCATGCTGATTGTCCGACATGACTTCCTTCCTGGGTCCGGGGCGTCGCCACCTTGGACGTGTCGGGACCGCCGGACAACACGCTCGTTTGAGCTGCCAGGCGCATCTCCGCCAGGGCCAGCAGGTAGGCCAGCGTCGATTCCGCGCCCTCGTTGGCGTTTACCTGGTCAGGGCACAACCCGTCGTGACACGCGCCCGTGCGCAGGTCGCAAAGCGGCAAACCCAGATCGTTCCGACCCAGGAACCACTCGAACGCGCGCTCTGCCTCCCGGTGCCAGCGCGGGTCGCCGGTGATACGGAACGCCGTCAGACAAGCCGAAACGGAGACGCAGGGCTCGATCGGCTGTTGATCAAAGCGGGCGCATGTGCCCCCGCGCACATAGAATCCCTTCGAACCCACCGGCACGAAGTGTCCGGCCGGGGCGCGTTGCACGCCGGCCAGCCATTCCAGGGTTGCCAACCCGATCTCGGTGCAGTGACTCTGGCCCAAGGATTCGCCCGCCACGAGCAGAGCCTGCGGCAGACATGCGTTGGCATACGTCAGGGAGTCTTCAAACCAGGTCCAACCCTCCCGCTGCGACTCGCGGAAGCGTGTTACGAGCCGGTCCGCCAGTTTCCGGCCGGCCTCCTCGGCGGCACGGTCGCCCGAAAGCCAGCGCAGGTAGTCATGGATCCCGAGCAGCGTGTAGGCCCAGGCGCGCGGCGAGCTGAGCTCCAGGGCAGCGGGCAGGGCGGCGTTGAACAGGTCGACGGCCATTCCCCGCAGCCCAGGGCGATTGGAGCGGCCCACGAGTGCCCCCAGTCCGCACAGCGCGCGGCCGTGGCAGTCGTCCGACCCGATTTCTTCGGGCCAGTGGCGCGGCTCGTACGCCAGAATGTTCCGGAAGCGCCGCGCGCTGGCGTTAAACGCGTAGGCGACGAAGGCCAGGTAGCGCGTGGTCAGATCCTCGATTTCATCGGCGGGCAGTTCGCCGAGTGCGTCCAGGAGGGCCATCAGGACCAGCGCCCGGGCGTTGTCGTCTGTCGTATACCCTTCGCTGTAGTTGGGCACCGCGAAGCGAGCATGCTGGAGAATGCCGGTACCGTCGGTCAGACGCTTGAGGTGCTGCAATTGAACTTCGGGAAGCAGATCGCTCATGTGCGGCTGGGGAGCGAAGGCCCGGGTCAGGCCGGAGTGCCAGGTCCGCTGTTCCCGGGCGCGGGCGAACGAATCCAGATAGGCACGGGCGACTTTCGCCCAGGTCATATCGCGCGCGAACAGGTAGGCCCGCTTGCGCATGGCGTTCCGCTCCGCGTCGTTTTCCAAAAGCCGGTTCACAGCCTCCGCGGTCGCGGCCGGATCGTTGAAGGGCACGAGCACGCCGCGCTCGTCGGCCAGCAGTTCCTGGGCATACCAGTAGGGCGTGGCGACCACGGCCTTGCCGGCGCCGACCGCCCACGCGAGCGTGCCCGACGTGATCTGTGCTTCGTGCTGATACGGGGAAACGTAGATGTCGGCCGCGCCGAGAAACTCAACCAACTCTTGCTGGTCCACGAAGCGATTGTGGAACACCACGTGGTTCTCAACACCGAGGTCCCGGGCCAGCCGGCGCAGGCTCATGCGGTAGGTTTCGCCCTGCTGATGCAGCACATGGGGATGGGTCACCCCGATCACCAGGTACACCACGTTCGGGAAACGTGCGATGATGGCCGGCAAGGCGCGAATGACGCTCTCCAGGCCCTTGCCCGGGGCGAGCAGGCCGAAGGTCATCAGCACCGACTTGCCCGGCACGGCGAATTGCTCCTTGTAGAAGCTCGGATCGACGAAGGCGAAGTCCGGAATGCCATGCGGGATGAAGTCGATCTTCTCTGCCGGAATCCGGTAAACGTCCCGCAGGAACTCCGCGCCCCGGCGGCTCATCACGACCACGCGGTCGGAGAGCCGGCCCACGTGTTCGAGCACCTTGCGTTGTTCGAGGGACGGTTCACGCAAGACGGTGTGGAGCGTGGTCACCACGCGGGCACGCAGTTCCGCCAAGACAGTCAAGACGTGACTGCCGGCCGGGCCGCCAAAAATGCCGTACTCATGTTGCAGGCTGACGACGTCCACCCGGTTGTTGAGAAACTGCGCCGCCCGGCGATAGCAGGCCAGGTCGTTCTGCTCGACCGTGAAACGGACGGGGGGCGGGTAATCGTAGCGCTCGGAGCGATCGTTCATCGCGACCGCCAGGCATTCAACCGAATGGCCGGCGAGCGCGGTGCACAGGTCCGTTGTGAACGTGGCGATGCCACAGCGCCGCGGCAGATAGTTGCCGACAAAGGCCACGCGGCTGCCGGTGTTTTCGCGGTCGTTGGATGTGGGGCGCGCGACGCCGGCGTGCTCCTGGCATACGACCGATTCACTCACCACGGGTGGGTCCTTAAGTTGCCGTACTGCTTCGCTGCCCGACTTCTGCTGTGGCATGATCCAGTCCGATCGCAGCGACCTAAGACGGAGCGTCTGCGCGCCCGAACCGCCGGGATGCCCACCCCCGCTACTTGTCGCAGCCCGCGATGCGGCGCAACCGGAGTCGCGGACCCGCGTCGGTACTCCTGACATCGAGAGTCATATTCGACATTGCTTCTGCCGCGGTTTCGTCCAGCAGCAGCACGTTTCGACCGTCATGGGCGAACGTGACGTCGCCGGGGCGCGCCTGATCCGGGCCTAGCTTCCAGCTACCCTCGCGCCGCGTGAACCTCAGGGCGACGTCATCGGCGGCCTTTCTGCGGGCCAGCCGATCGGACAAGCGGTCCAGTGCGGGTTTCGTTACGTTTAGCATGAGTCACCATCCATTTCCTTCACACCATCGATCACAGCGGCCCGGTGAGCGCCCTGGACTGGCGGCGCTGCCACCGGCCGCACCCCTCGCCTCGCTCCGGAAAGCAAACCGTACGTCCCGCATCATCCACTCACCGACACCTTGTCGTTGCTGTAGACGTCGGTCGCGACGCTGCTGGCAAGCAGGAACACCTGCACCACCGTGCCGGTCGCGAAGACCTTCACCACGGTACCCGTGTTCGGCTCGATTTCCGCGGTTGCCTCGCGCACCTTGGCGCCCGTGATACGCTCGATTTCCTGGCGTAGCGTGTCGGCCGCCGTGGCGAAGAGCCGCCCGTGAAATTTCTGCACCTTCGCGGCGCCGTCGGGGTCCCTGGCCAGCGCCTTCTCGGCTTCCGACAAGGCCCCGTGTAACGTGATCACCAGCGCGTCATCACTCAGAACCACCGTCACGGAGGTCGGAGCATGGCCAGTCCGCTCTTGCTCGAACGTCCGCGCCGCTTGCGCGATCTGCTGGGCCATGCTCGCCTTGCGTGTGTCCATCGCATCGTCCTTTGCGCTGCGAGCGCCCGGCGTGCCAGGGCAGGCATAAAAAACCGACGTGGGCAAAGCCCGCAGGCTTCGGCCACGCGGCTTACTCGTTAACAGGCCTCCCACCGCAGGCGGGCTGCCCTTTAATTAGCCGTCCGACGACTTCGAAGACGATCCTTACTTGGATCGATCCCATATACTCTAGCCGTCTGCAACCGGAGACGCAAGCACTCATCGTTCCAGGCTCATACGGGTTGTCCACGCGGTCTGGAGGCCGTCGAAGAACGCACGCGCTTGCTCCGCCATGCGCCGTTCGGCGCGGGCCAACAGGCAGGCCCGCGTCCATTCGGCGTGCTCATTGGCGTTGACCCGGTCGGGACACCAGCCGTAATCACGCGTACCCGTGCGGACGACGGAGATCCGAGGCGCCGTCGAAAAGCGCATGCCGTCGCCGGCACGCCCGCCAGGATGAGGGGGAGGCCGGCCGGCCGCGCGCGCAAACGGCGGCGCGGCCGGCCTGAGCAATGAATAACTCCCTTCGAGATACGCACGGTGACGTCGACGAAGACTCTGTCGGCGTGCGATTCCAGGCGACCCCGGGTTCGCGGTCACACCCGGTGTCGCGCGGCGTAGCCGTCAAGGGCGGCCTCCGGGCGCCGGCCGACGGAGCGCGTGGACACGAGGTCAATGTGCCGACCACGGCGGCCGGCTCAAGTTGGCCGGGCGCGCCACGGTCCGCAGCACTTGGGCCACTTGGGACAGACGAAACGGCTTCATGAACACCGCGTCCGCGCCCAGGTGGCGAAGTCCCTGCTCGGTGTAACTACCAAGGTATCCGCTCATAAAGCAGCAGCGAATCTGCGGGGTCAGTTCCTGGAGCGCCGCCAACGTCTGGGGACCATCGAGGCCCGGCATGCACACATCCAGCAGGACTGCGTCGATGGAGTCGCGCTGGTGGCGGAATACGTCCAGCGCTTCGCGACCGTGGGCCGCCAGCCAGGCGGTGAACCCTTTCCACCGCAACCCGTCGTCCACCGCGTCGCGCACCTCCGCATCATCGTCAGCCACCAGGACGCCGTGCGGTCGCGGAGGTACGAGGAGTGTTTCCGGCGTCATCTCAGAGCCTCCGTTGATACGACCGATTGCCCAGTCCCGCCGCGAGGGCGGCGCACCGCGTCGTCGCTGCCGGGGGGAAGTGTACGCGCATTTTGGCGCGTGGTTTTCGGGCGCCTGTGGGCACCAGCGTGACGCCGAGCTCGTGGCACGTGTTTGCGAGAGCGTTGGTGGCGCTCGGGGCCAAGAGCAGGATCGGGATGCGGGCCGTGCAGGGTCGCGCCTTCGAACCGGTTTCCGTCAGAAGCGACGAATCCGTAGTGAACGTGTACCGGCCTAGCCACAGCTACGCCGGTTCGTTCGTTTCGCTGCCTGTCAAGGTCGACGGTGATCAAATTGGACGCCTGCCAAACAACGGCTACGTTTACCGGCTCCTGACGCCAGGCGCGCATATTGTGAGTTCCTCCGCGGAAGTGAAGGCCGAAGTGCCATTCAATGCGGAGGGCGGCAAGGCGTACTTCATCAAGGCGGAGGTGGAAATGGGGTACTTCATCGGACGACCCAACCTGACCATGATACCGGAAGAACAGGGCAAGCTCGCCATTCTCGGAACGAAGTATTCCGGAAAGACCGATGACTCCAAACCGGCTTCGGCAGCCCAGAAGCCTTGACGGAGATCCACGTCGGCCCCCTCGCCCGGTTGGCGGGGCCAGGCAGGCACCGGTGAGCAGTCCGTCCCGGGCCGGCAGCAGCGGCTCGATCCGCGCCCATAACTCGTCCGGAATCCGCCCCTTGTCCGCATACGCTGTCGTATCTGTCCGCTGGCGTCGCCCTGCGCTCTTCTTCATCCTTGAAGCTCCCGTGGCACGCTCCGTGTGCCACGGGCAACTATAGCCATTTACAACCTACTGGGATAGGCTCTTAGCTGGCAACTCCCAGCAGCCCCGCGAGCAGGACGCCGCGCGTCCCCGGCAACGCCGCCCCCAAGCCGGAGGCCGAACGCGACGTTGAGCACGCCGGCCACCAGACCCTTGAGCGCGGCAATCTGCACGGGGTCGGCCGCCGAAATCCGCCGCGCGAGGTCGTTATCGAGCGCCCAGCCGAGGCGTGCCCCGGCGATGGCCAGCGCACCTGCCAGTGCACCCGGGGTACGTCTTTATGGGGCAACTTCGCGCCGGGCGCACCGGCCCCGAAGAGCCCGGCGGTAGCCAGCGTGTAAACCGTGCCGCACCGGTCCCGCGCTGCCGAATGGACGATCATTTTCGGTTCCGCTGGAAACGTCCTTGTGGCGATTCGCCGATGACTCGCCCACTACCCCACGACCCCGGGTCTGGCTGGGCCGATATCGAGCCTGATCTCTTCGGGCATCACGTCATACATTTTTCGGGCAGCGCCTGGACCGGGGCCGGCCCGAAGGTAACGCTAGGGCATGGCCGCGCATCTATCTGTACGAACGAACGCGGCGTCAGGAGAAGTCTCGACGTGACGGCAACGGACGATGCAGCGTGAATCAGGGAAGCGCGCGCGGGCGACGAGGCCAGCTTCACGTGGCTGATCCGCAAGTACCAGGGCCCTGTGTACGCCATGGTGCTCCAGCGGGTGCGGAGTGCGGCGGCCGCAGAGGAAATCGCCCAGGATGTGTTCGTCCGCGTGTACGAAAAGCTCCAGCAGTTGAAGGAAGTGACGCGCTGCGCTGGCTGGCTGCGCACCATCGCGTTGCAGCGCTGCCGGCTGTGGCTTCGCGCGCAGCGCCGCCGTAGCAAGACGTGTGCCCTTTCAACGACGGAACTTGCGGAGGACGCTGCGGCGAAGGAAGGGCACTCGCGAATCCTGGACGGGTTTTTCTGCATCGACGATTTGATCTCTGCACTGCCGCGCGGGTTGCGGGCGGCAGCCGTTCTGTGTCTCGTGGACGAATTATCCCCGTCTGCCGCGTCGGCAGTGCTGGGGATCAAGCCCGCAGCGCTGCGCAAGCGTCTGCACGATGCCCGCGCCAAGCTTCAGCGGCTGATCGTCGAGAGAGCCGAGCAGCAGCTACTGTTGCACATGCTCCCTCCGGATTTCGCCCAGAAGTGCGTCTGCCGTTGTGCCAGAGCTCAACAAGCCAAAGCAGGAAAGGAGGTGATGGCGATGGCGCGCAAGCGAAGCTGCGACTGCGGCTGCCGGGGCGCTTCCAAACGGAAGCCCCGACCGGCGGCGAAGCCCAAGCCCAGGCAAATCCGATAGGCCGCGGGCATCTGGTTGGAAAGCTAGGGCGCCACGCCTTTCCGACCAACTGTCAGGCAGCACCGCATTCGAGCAGAACGAGGGCGTTCCGCGCCCATCCTGGCGGACCGGGCCGACCGTGTATATAATAAGCATCTGGTTATCATGGGATGACTGTAAACTCGGGCGCTTGGGCCACTGCGGCCGATAAACCTCACGATGAGACGCTTCGTTCTGCTACTGATAGCCACATGGACGACGTTGGGTGCGCCCGCCGTCTGCATGGCGGGCCGCACGCCCTGCTGTGCCGGTGATCCCGCCCCACCTGCACTGCCGGCCGAGCCCTGCTGCGACCGGGATGGCGACGGGAACGATGGCGATACGCCTTGCGATGAGCAACCGGCCGGCCGCTCCTGCGAAGGCTGTGGCCTGCTCTGCGGCACAGCGGTCAAGCTCCCGGATGAGAACCGGGTCGAGGCGCCTTCCCCCGCACCGTTGCTGCTGCGCGCCGATTTTCTGACACCACGCGCCGCTGAGATGCTCGGCACGGTTTGCCAAATCGAGATCTCCGCCTTCGGCTGGGGCGCGACAGCGCTCGACTCGATTGCACTGCTGATCTGATTCCAGCCCCCAAGCCATGCCGTGCGCGTCCCCGGCGGCTGCCGCCCCGGGGCGCGGATTTCGTTTTTCCATCTTGGCATACTTCCGGAGGCTCCCATGAGGGCACCGCTTCAACTTGCAATGATCGCAGCCGGCCTGCTTGTTGCCGGTGGCTGCGACCGAGAACCACCCAAGCCCACCGCTTCCACGATCACACCGCAATCCGGGGCGCCGGCACAGCAACCCGCGGCCGACGCTCGTCCGCTCGGCCCGGAGTCCAGCGCCGTGGCGCCCGATCTAACCAAGGGTTGGTGTGGCGGGCACGGTGTGCCCGAGTCAGTCTGCGCCCGCTGCAACTCATCGTTGGTCGCCCAGTTCAAGGCGGCCGGCGACTGGTGTGCCGAGCACGGCCTGCCCGAGTCGCAGTGCAACTCGTGTCATCCTGAAGTCGCAGCGCGGTGGGCGGCGCTGGACCCGAACAAGAAGTCCGTGGCGCCCACCGCCGACGTGGTGCCGTCGTCGCCGACAACCGCGCCAGCACCGACCAGTGAGCCGGCCACGCACCCCACGGAGACACCTTCCGACGCGGGGGGCGGTACACGCGGCCCCGACCTCGGGCCGTGGTGCGCAGAGCACGGCGTGCCCGAGTCCGTCTGCACGCGCTGCAATCCCGCGCTGGTGGCGAGGTTCAAGGCGGACGGCGACTGGTGCAGCGAACACGGGCTGCCCGAGTCGCAGTGCGGCACGTGCCATCCCGATGTGCGGAAAAAGTGGGCCGCGTTGCGTGCGGCGCAGCAGCCCCCGGCCGTGCCTGCGGTGACGGGCCGGCCTGCACGCCTGCTGCAGATCGAGAACGACCCGTTCTGCGCCGTCGAGCAGACGCCGGTGCGCTTTCGCGATCCCGCGGTTGCGCGCCAGGCTGGCATTGCCGTGGAGCCGGCGGCGCGACGATCCATGACGGCCAACATCGAAGTGCCGGGAGAGGTCGACTTCGATCGCACGCGCCTGGTGCGCATTACGCCGCAAGTGCCTGGTGTAGTACGCGAAGTGGCAGCCCCGCAGGGCACGGACGTGAGCGCTGGCGACCTGCTGGCGGTGATTGAGAGCCCCACGCTGGGCGAAGCCAAGAGCAAGTACATCGAGTTGCGGGCGACACTCACGCTGGCGCAGGCGGACTTCGAGCGCGCGCGCGTGGTCCACGACGGCACACAAATGATGTTGAAGGCGGCCGTACCGGAAACAAGCCCGGACGAGTTGCGGAAGGCGGTTTCCGAAGTGCGCGTGGGTGCGGCCAAGAGCACCTTGCTCAAGGCGCACGCGGAACTGCTGCTCGCGCGCAGCAACGTGGCGCGCGAGGAGCAACTGCTCCAGAGCAAAGCCGGTACGCAGCAGGCGCTGGACGCGGCCCGCGCCGCACTGGCCGCCGCGGAGGCGGAATTCTATGCAGAACGCGAGGCGATTGCGTTCTCGATCGAGCGCGATCTCCTCGCGGCCGAGCGTGCTCTGCATGTATCTCGCAGCAACCTTGAGGCGACTGAGCGCCGCCTGCACGTCCTGGGTGTGGACGAAGAAGGGATTGCAGCTCTTGAGGTACAAGGCCATCCCGAGTTGTCGCGCTACGAATTGCGCGCATCCGTTGCCGGACGAGTCGTGAAGCAGCACGTGGCTGTCGGCGAGGCCGTGGCTGAGACGGATGCTCTGCTGGAAGTGGCCGACCTCGCCTCAATGTGGCTGATCATGGACGCGCACGAGCGCGACCTGCCGCTGCTCAAGACGGGCCTGCCCGTGCTCTTCGCCGTCGAGGCGATGAACCGCAGCTTTCGGGGCGAGGTTACGTGGATTGACCCGATAGTGGATGACCGCACCCGCACGATCAAGGTCCGGGCGGAACTTCCGAACGAAGATGGCGTCCTGCGGGCGAGGATGTTCGGTCGCGCGCGGGTTGCCGTGCACGAGAATGAGCAAGTGCTGACGGTGCCCGCCGGGGCCGTGCAGACGGACGGCTGCTGTCAGCTCGTGTTCGTGCGCCAGGCCGATGACCTGTACCAGCCACGCAAAGTCGTTCTCGGCACGCGCTCCAGGGACTTCGTCGAGGTCGCCAAAGGCCTGGCCGAGGGCGAGGCAGTCGTAACCACGGGCAGCTTCCTGCTGAAGACCGAGATCCTCAAGAGCAGCATCGGCGCGGGCTGCTGTGAAGTCGAGTCGGGCAGGTGAGCCGATGCTGAACGCGATCATCAACTGGTCTCTCCGCCACCGCGCGCTCGTGCTCGCACTCACGCTGGTCGTGGCGCTGGCCGGCGTGTTCGCAGTCGTGCACCTGCCGATAGACGCCTTTCCGGATACGACACCGGTTCAGGTGCAGATCAACACCGTCGCGCCGGCCCTGTCGCCACTGGAGGTTGAGCAGCAGATTACGTTTCCCGTCGAGCAGGCCATCAGCGGACTCAAGGGTCTGGTCGAAGTGCGGTCCATCTCGAAGTTCGGCCTGTCGCAGGTGACGGTCATCTTCAATGATCAAACGGACATCTACTTCGCCCGCCAGCTCGTTACGGAACGGCTGAGCACCGTCGAACTCCCCAGCGGACTGCCGCGCCCCGAAATGGGACCGGTGGCAACCGGCTTGGGTGAGGTGTTTCACTACGTTCTAACGAGTCAAACCAAGGGTCTGGCCGAATTGCGCACGATCCAGGACTGGATCATCAAGCCGCAGCTTCGCAGCGTTCCCGGTGTGGCGGAGGTGAACAGTTGGGGCGGCCAGGAGCGGCAGTATCAGGTAGTAGTCGATCCCCTGCGCCTGTTGAAGCACGACTTGACGCTCATCGATCTCGTCGAGGCGCTGGAGCGCAACAACAAGAACGTGGGCGGCGGCAATATCACGCGTGCCGGCGAACTGCTGCTCGTGCAGGGTATCGGGCTGCTTTCGTCGCTGGACGAGGTCGGGGCCGTCGTGATCACCGCCAGGAACGGAGTGCCCGTCTACGTTCGCGATGTCGGTGACGTGGTTGAAGGCCACGAGATCCGCCGGGCCGCCGTCACATACGGCGGCGCCGGCGAGGCCGTGCTTGGCCTGGGCTTCATGCTCATGGGCGAGAACTCGCACGAGGTCACCAGCCGCATCAAGGACCGCATCGAGCAGGTCAAGCTGACGCTGCCCGAAGACGTGCAGTTGACGACGGTGTACGACCGCACCGAACTGGTAGACCACGTCCTGAAGACCGTCCGCACAAACCTGCTGGAAGGCGCGCTCCTGGTCGTGGCGGTGCTGTTCATCTTCCTGGGCAACCTGCGGGCGGGGCTCATCGTGGCGGCCGCAATTCCGCTCTCGATGCTGTTCGCGGCGAACATGATGCTGCGGGCGGGCATCGCCGGGACGCTGATGAGTCTCGGGGCCATCGACTTTGGGCTGATCGTAGACAGCTCGGTGATTCAAATCGAGAACAGCATGCGGCACCTGGCGCACAACGCGGCGGGGCGGCCGCGGCTGGAAGTCGTACGCGACGCGGCGATCGAAGTCCGCAAACCGACCATGTTCGGCGAACTCATCATCATGATCGTCTACCTGCCGATCCTGACCCTGGAAGGAATGGAAGGGAAGCTCTTCCGACCGATGGCGCTGACGGTGATTTTTGCGCTGGCCGGATCGCTCGTGCTGTCGCTGACCGTCATGCCGGTGCTGGCTAGTTACCTGCTGCCGCGACGGGCGAAGGAACGGGAGCCCTGGATCGTGCGAGTCCTGAAGCGCGCCTATGGGCCCGTGCTTGAGTTCCTGTTGCGCGCCCGCGTTGCGGTGCTCACCGTGGTCGCTCTCGGGCTGCTCGGCGGCATCTTCGTCGGTTCGCGTCTGGGCGCCGTGTTCATCCCGCGCCTCTCGGAGGAGGCGATCGTAATCAACACTGTCCATCTCGCCGGAATTTCCCTCGATGAAACGGTGCGGTACGGGACGCAACTGGAGAAGCTGCTTCTCGAGCGGTTCCCGAACGAAATCCGCCACGTGTGGTCGCGCTCCGGAACGCCCGAGGTCGCCACCGATCCAATGGGGATCGAACTGACGGACGTGTTCATCACGTTGACGCCGCGTAACAAGTGGAAACTGGCCACCAGCCAGAGCGAGCTGGTGGAACTCATGCAAGCGGACCTGGCCAGCATGCCGGGTATGCGGGCGGTGTTCATGCAGCCGATCGAGATGCGCGTGAACGAAATGGTCGCCGGCATTCGCAGCGATTGGGGCGTGAAGATCTTCGGAGATGACCTCGATCGACTGAAGAAACTCGCGGACCTGGTGGAGCGCGTGCTGGCGAGCACACCGGGCGCGGCGGATACCGTGGTCGAACAGATTACGGGGCAACCCGTCCTGGAGATACGTGTTCGGCCGGACCAACTGGCGCGCCACGGCGTGCCGGCGTCGGACGTGCTGGCGTTTGTGGAAGCCATCGGCGCCATTCAAGTCGGGGACATCCGGCAGGATCAGATGCGTTTTCCGCTGACCGTACGCCTACCGGATGAGTATCGCACCGACCCGGAGCGCATCGGCCACCTGCTGGTCCCGACGCCCTCCGGACAGCGCCTCGCGCTCGCCCAGCTTGCCGACCTGCGGCTGGTTGAGGGGCCGTCCACGATCAACCGGGAATGGAGCAAGCGGCGGATCGTCGTGCAATGCAACGCCCGCGGCCGCGACGTGGCCAGCCTGGTCGCCGACACACAGCGCCGCATTGCTGACGAGGTCCAGTTGCCGCCGGGCTATTTCATCCGGTACGGTGGACAATTCGAGCACCTCGAACGAGCGAGTGCCCGATTGATGATCGTTGTGCCGATCGCGCTGGCGCTCATCTTCCTGCTGCTGTACCTCACGTACAATCGGATCACGGATGTGCTCCGCATCTTCATGACGCTGCCGCTGGCGGCGATGGGGGGCATCGTCGCACTCTACCTGCGCGACATGCCGTTCAGCATTTCGGCGGGCGTGGGATTCGTGGCGATGTCAGGGGTGTCGGTGCTCGGCGATATGGTCTACGTCTCCTTCCTGCGCGGGTTGCTGGAGCAGGGCATGCCCCTGCACTTGGCAATCCGGGAGGCGGCCATGACGCGGCTGCGGCCGGTCCTGATGACCGGTCTTGTGGCGAGCCTCGGTTTCGTGCCAATGGCCTTCAACACCGGAGTCGGAGCCGAAGTTCAGCGGCCGCTGGCCACGGTTGTTATCGGCTGCGTGGTGACGTCGACCATGTTGACCTTGGCCGTGCTGCCGGTCTTCTACTCGTTTCTGGGGCGGAAAACTGCCGCGCGGGCGCAGCGCGGGCCAATCGATGTCGCCGAAGGGAGCCTGATCGCGCAAACGGAACCAACCGGGACAAGTCGCTCTTGAAAACGGTCCGTTCCAGCGTATGATCGTTGTAATGGTTCTGCCACGACCAATGTTGTTGTGCGCTTGCCTCGCCGCTTTCCTCTGCCCAGCCATGTGCTCGGGCGGGTGGTTTGCGCATGACGCGGAGCTGCCGGGGCAACATGACGAGCAGCAATCCTGCGCCGAACACGCCTGTTTCTGCAACGGCGTGACCGTGTCGCCCGAAAAGCCGGGCGACCTCCAGGCGTCTGAGCTTCCAGTCGCGGCGGCGTTCCTGCCCGCCCTAGGTGACGACTCGGCTACTAACCTCCTGGCGCGCGCCGAGGCAATCTCGGTCGTTTCGGCCCCGCCCGCATCCGACCGCGTCCTTCCCCTCCTGATCTGATCCCGCTCTCCGAGTAGATCGGAGGAGGGCGTCTCGCCCTCGCGGTGGCTCATTGCGCGCCGGCCGCTCTGGAACGCGGTGCAGCGCAGCTTCTCAGACAGGTGAACGATTATGCAACGACGGATATGCTCGGGAATCGGCGCGGCGCTCACGCTCACCATCTTGGCAGTAAGCGGTTGTGCTACGGTTAATCCGCGACATGACTTCGAACGGGCCAGCCAGCACGTCGAGCGAGCGACGGGCACGCCTTGGCCGGTCGCGCCGGCTGACGAAGCGTCGATCGCGGCCCGAGTGACTGAGTTGCTGAGCGGCGGGCTCACGTCGAACGAGGCGGTCCAGCTCGCGCTGCTCAACAACCCCCGCCTACGGGCCGAGCTGCTTTCGATTGGGATAGGACGCGCCCAGGTCGTGCAGTCGGCGCTTTTCACGAACCCCGTGCTGGCTCTCTCCCTCCGGTGGCCCGACGGGGGTGGCCTGACCAACCTGGAGATGGGGCTGTCCCAGAACATCGCCGAGCTGTGGCAAATCCCCTTGCGCAAGAAAGCGGCGCAGCGTGACCTCGACCGGACGATCCTCGATGTCGCGCGCACGGCCAGCGTCACGGCATTGGAGGCCAAGGCGGCCTACTTCAAGGCCGTCCGCGCGGACCGCGAGGCCGAAATCGCCCGCGAGAATCTGGGTGTGACGCGGCAGCTCGTCGATCTGGCGGTTGCCCGACAGGACGCCGGCGCAGGCAGCGAAGTCGATGTCAATCTGGCTCGCGCGCGGCAGATGGAAAGCCAGTTGCAGACGCGCCGCGCGGACCTGGTTGCGATCGAGGCCCGTTCCGAGCTGGCCCGACTGTGTGGCCTCCAGAAGCCGCCGGAGGAACTTGCGCTCGCGGAGCCGCTACCCGAGCCGACGACCTGGACGCTCGTTGCGGATAGCGTGATCGCCGCGGCGCGCGAGCACCGGCTAGATGTGCGGGCGGTGCGGCAATTGGTCGATGCGGCCTGGGCCCGAGTCGGGCTGGAGAAGATGCGGTTCCTGCGGTCGCTCGAAGTGGGCGTTTCGGTGGAGCGCAGCGAGCGCGGCACGCGCGGCGACCGCAACTGGCTGGCGGAGACGGCCTGGGCGTCGGCCGAGGCCGGGCAGCTTACGGCGCCGTCGCTTCAGCCACGCGAGCCGCTTTCAACCGACTGGGTGGTTGGACCAACGCTGGGCGTCGAAGTGCCGTTGTTCGATCAGAACCAGGCCCAGATTGCCAAAGCCGAGTACGAGCACCAGCAGGCGCTGCAGGTGCTAGAAGCGCTAGATCGCGATTTGGTTCAGCAGGCCCACGTGGCGCTCAAGCGGGCGCAGGTTGCCGCCGAGAACGCGCGCTTTTACCGGGATGACTACCTGCCACTTCAGGAAGAGAGCCTTCAGCTTGCCCAGGAGGCGTATCGCGTGGGCCGCACGCCGTTGCTCGCGGTGCTCGATGTACAGCGCGGCCTGCTGGACGCGCGGGCTGGTTACGTGGCAGCCCTGGCCGACGCCGGCATCGCGATCGTGGAGCTGGAGCGCGTCGCCGGCCTGCCGGCCGGCGCGCTGCTGGCGGCGCAGGCGAGTGTTGAGCCAAACGAGACGAAGGACGTAAGCAAGGACAATTCGCGATGAAGAACGTACGCATTGGTCAGATCATCATCGGCGTCGTGCTCGGCTGCGTGCTGGGCGGCGGCGGCATGTGGTGGTTGGAACATGGGCATGCGCCGTGGGCCACGGCGGGTGATCACCCCGTACACGAGGGCGGCGAGGACGAACACGGCCACGCCAGCGGCGAGGCCGACGACGAACACGGGCACGAAGACGGTCCGCTCGTCCTGACGGAGAAGGCGATTCGCGAGAGCGGCATCGAGGTCGCGGAGGCCGCGGGCGGCGAGCTGGAGCAGACGCTGACGCTGCCGGGTCAGATTGTGCTGAACGCAGACAAGGTCGCCCATATTGTCCCCCGCGTCGCCGGGATCGTGCGCCGCGTGGACAAAAACCTTGGGGACGACGTTCAAGCCGGCGAGGTGATGGCGATCCTGGAGAGCCGGGAGCTGGCCGAGGCGAAGGCGGCTTACTTGGCCGCGCAACAGAAACTGGGGTTGGCGGAGGCCAACCTGAAGAGCGCGGAAGAGCTGCACACCAAGAAGATCATGCCCGACCTGGAGTTCCTGACGATCCAGAAGGCCAAGGCCGAGGCGGAGATCGAGTTTAGGTCCGCGGACAACAAGCTGCACGCGCTCGGCATCGCCGAGGAGCAGCTCCAGGAAATGCCCAACCACGCCGCCAGCCTGGCGATGTACGAATTGCGGGCACCCTTCGCGGGCACGGTCGTCGAGAAGCACTGCTCGCTCGGCGAGGTGCTCAGCGGCGAGATGGACGCTTTCGTACTCGCCGATCTGTCCACGGTCTGGGTCAAGATCACCGTCTACACGCAGGACATGGGCCGGGTGCGCATTGGCCAGGCGGTGCAGATTCGTGCGGACGGGGTGGGAACGACGGCGGACGGCAGCGTGTGCTACCTGGCCCCCGTGGCGAACGAGGCCACGCGCACCCTGTACGCCCGCGTGGATTTGCCGAACCCCGAGCGCCAGTGGCGGCCGGGCACGTTTGTGACGGCTTCCGTCCTGATCGATCGCCAGGCGGTGCCGGTGGTCGTACCCATCGACGCCCTGCAACGGGTCAAAAGTGACAGCGTCGTGTTCGTGGCCGAGGGCGAGGGCTTCGAACCGCGCACCGTCACGGTGGGTCGCATGAACGGCACGCGAGCCGAGGTCACCAACGGACTGAAGCCAGGGGAGCGGTACGTCGTCAAGGGCGCGGTTGTGCTGAAGGCCGAACTCGGCAAGCGCGAAGCCGTGCACGAACATTGAGCGGGCGGGACTGCGAGGAGTCAGCATGAAGGAAATCAAGGCGATCATCCAGCCGCACATGCTCACCAAAGTCATGGACGCGCTTCGTGCGCTGCCGCATTTCCCCGGCGTGACCGTGAGCGACTGTCTTGGCGCTGGCCGCGGGCGGGGTCCCGGCGGGCAGTTCGTGGCAACCGAGCAGACGATCGGGTTCCACAAGATGGCCAAGCTGGAGCTGTTCTGCTCGGATGCGGGCGCCGACGAGATCGCGCGGCTTATTCAACAAACGGCTCACACCGGCAACCCCGGCGACGGTGTGATCATGGTGGCTGACCTGGCGCGCGTCATCCGTATCCGCACCAGCCAGGAGCAGGACGAAGCCGTGTGATGGCAGGCGCGCCGTGCAAGATCGCGAACTACCGGGTCGTCGGTTTGGACTGCGCCGACGAAGTCGCCACGCTGCGCGCTGCGCTGGTGCCGCTGCCGGGCGTGCGTGACCTAAAGTTCGATATCCTCAACGCCCGGATCACGATTGCATACGACGAGGACCGCGTCCGCCGCAGCGACATCGAAGCCGCCGTGGCGCGCACCGGCATGCGCGCCCAACCGGTGCTCGATACACAAGACCGCTGCAAACCCGAGTTGACGCTTTGGGAACGCTGGGGCCGCACCAGCGCGACCGCAATCAGCGGACTCCTGGTCTTGGCGGGCTTCCTCACGCATGGTCTGCTTGCCGGTTGGTCCGTCGCGATCGGCGGGCACGAAACAGCCATGCCGCTGCTGCCGCGCATTTTCTACCTGGGGGCAGTGCTTAGTGGGGCATGGTTCATCCTGCCGAAGGCCGGGCACGCCCTGCGCCGTGCCCGGCCCGACATGAACCTGCTGATGACGATCGCCGTCGCTGGCGCGATCGGAATCGGCGAGTACTTCGAGGCCGCGACGGTCGCCTTCCTGTTCGCGCTGTCGCTGGCACTTGAGGCTTGGAGCGTCGGGCGCGCGCGTCGGGCGATCGGCGCATTGCTCCAGCTCACCCCGCCCACGGCACGGGTCGTGAATGCCGACGGACGCGAGCAGAAAATCCAGGTGGACGCCGTGCCCGTGGGCGCTCGGATCGTCGTGCGCCCCGGCGAGCGGATTCCGCTCGACGGGCGCGTGGTCGCCGGCGAAAGCCACGTCAATCAGGCACCGATCACCGGCGAGTCCGCGCCTGTTGAGAAGGCCGCGGGCAGTGACGTGTTCGCCGGATCGATTAACGGCGACGGGGCGCTGGAATTCGAGTCAACGAAGCCGGCAGGCGACACGACCCTTGCCCACATGATCCGGCTGGTCGAACAGGCGCAGCAGGAGCGCGCCCCGAGCGAACAGTGGGTGGATCGCTTCGCCCGCTACTACACGCCGATCGTGATGGCGTTGGCGGTGCTGGTGATGCTCGTCCCCCCGCTTGTCGCCGACGGTTCCTGGTCGGGCTGGTTCTACCAAGCCTTGGTGCTGCTCGTGATCGCCTGTCCATGCGCCCTCGTCATTTCGACGCCCGTCAGCATCGTCGCAGCATTGACGGCCGCGGCCCGCGCCGGCGTGCTGGTCAAGGGGGGGCTTCACTTGGAGCAGGCCGGGCACATCCGCGTTATCGCCCTCGACAAGACGGGCACGCTAACCGAGGGACGCCCGCAGGTGCAGAGCGTCGTGCCACTCGCAGGCCATACGGAGCGCGAGATCGTCGAGACCGCCGGCGCGATTGAAGCCCGCTCCGAGCACCCGCTGGGGCGCGCGATTGTGCGGCACGCCGCAGCTCTGGGTTTGCGGCCCGCGCCCGTGGAACGCTTCGCAGCGCTGAAGGGCAAGGGGGCGACGGGGGTGCTGGACGGCCGGCCAGTCTGGATCGGTTCGCACCGCCTGCTGGAGGAGCGCGGCCAGGAAACGCCGGCGATGCACGAGCAGTTGGAGCAGCTTTCTGGGGCTGGCACGAGCGTAGTCGTCGTGGGCCGCGAGGACCACGTATGTGGCTTCATCGCCGTGGGCGACCGCGTGCGGCCCGAATCCGCAGGGACCGTCGCGGCCTTGAAAGCCGCCGGCGCCGAGCGCGTGGTGATGCTCACCGGCGATAATCGGCCCACCGCCGAGCGCATCGGGCGCCTCACGGGCGTGGACGAGGTCCGCGCGGAACTTCTGCCCGAGGGCAAAGTGGCTGCCGTCGAGGAGTTGGTCGAACGTTACGGCGCGGTGGCCATGATCGGCGACGGCGTCAACGACGCGCCGGCTCTGGCCCGAGCCAACCTCGGCATCGCGATGGGCGCCGTCGGATCGGACGCCGCGATCGAGACGGCCGACATCGCGCTCATGAGTGACGACCTGGCGCGCGTCCCGTGGCTCATGCGACATTCGCGCCGCACGCTCGCCATCATTCGCCAGAACATCGTCGTGTCGCTGGCGGTGAAGGCCGCGTTTGTCGTGCTCGCTTTCAGCGGCCGTGCCTCGCTGTGGGCGGCCATCGCCGCAGACATGGGCGTCTCGCTCTTGGTTGTTTTCAACGCTCTGCGCCTGCTTGGCGGGGGCACAGATGGGAAAAACGACACATGATTGCGCGCATCCTCCAATTCGCCATCCACCAGCGCCTGTTGATGATCCTGCTCGCCATCGGCCTGGCCGCGCTGGGCGCCTGGAACTTCACGCGCCTGCCGATCGACGCGGTGCCGGACATCACTAACAAGCAGGTGCAGATCAACACGGCCATCACGGGCCTGGCGCCGGTCGAGATCGTTGTCCTCGGTATCCACGACAGCGCTCCGCACGTGCCAACCCGTGCA
>CAZWYT010000074.1:0-23510 GCA_964638325.1 uncultured Planctomycetales bacterium | reverse complement strand
TCCGACACCGCCCGCGGCATCCTGGCGGCCGGCCTGACGGAAGCCGCCGTCGGCCGCACGGTCAACCTGGGCAGCGGGCACGAAACCAGCCTTAACGACCTGGCGCAGGTGGTCGCCGAGGTCGTCGGCCGGCCGGCCGATGTTGTGCACGAAGCACCACGGCCCGGCGACGTGCAGCGGCTCTGCGCAGACACGGCCAAGGCGCGCGAGCTGTTGGGCTTTTGCCCGCAGACGGACTTGCACACCGGGCTCGCGCAGCTCAAGGACTGGTACGACAGCCTCGCTGTGCCCGCAGATCGCCTGCTGGAGCACGAGGTCGTGCGCAACTGGGAAGCGCCCGGCCGCGGCCTGGTTCCCGCCCTGGAGAGTCGATGAAAGTCTCGGTCGTCATCCCGGCGTACAACGAGCAGGCAGTGCTGCCGCGGCTCTGCCCAAGGCTCTCGGCCGTGATCGCCACCCTGCCCGAATACGACTTCGAGGTCCTGCTGGTCGATGACCATTCCGCCGACGCGACGCCCCAGTTGATCGAAGAATGGGCCGCGACAGAACCGCGGGTGCGCGGAATCCGGCTGGCGCGGAACTGCGGCTCACATGCCGCCGTCACCGCCGGCCTGGCGCATTGCACCGGCGACTGCGCCGTGCTGCTGGCCGCCGATCTCCAGGATCCGCCGGAACTGCTGCCGGAACTGCTCGCGCAATGGCGCGGGGGACACGACGTGGTGTGGGCGGCGCGCTCCGGGCAACGCGGCATCGGCTGGTGCGAGCGGCTCGGCTCCCGCCTGTACTGGTTGCTAATGCGGCTCATCGCGATTCGTGAGACGCCGGCACAGGGGGCCGACGTCGTGCTCCTGGATCGCAAGGTCATCGCCGCGCTCAATGCCATTAGTGAGAAGAACACGTCGCTGGTGTCGCTGCTGATGTGGCTGGGCTTCCGGCAGACGTACATCTCATACGAGAAGGGGGCCCGCGCGGCCGGCGCCAGCGGGTGGACGCTCGCCAAACGGACAAAGCTGGCGATCGATTCGGTGGTCTCGTTCTCCGCGCTGCCGATCCGGCTGACGTGGCTGTGCGGACTGTTGTTTCTGGGGGCGGACGCCCTGTGGACCGCGACCGTCCTCGGCGGATGGCTAACCGGCAGGCTGCATGTGCCGGCGGCGACCGCCGCCATCATCGGTCTGCTGCTGCTCGGGTTCGGCGTGCTGCTGACGTTTCTCGGCGCCGCCGGGGAATACCTCTGGCGGGCCTACGACGAGGTCCGCGGCCGGCCGCGCTACGTGATCGAACGCATCCTGGAGCCGCGCCACTCGTGCTTCGTGCCTGAAGCTCCGGCCACCAGCACCCCGGCTAGTGCGGCCCGCGTCGTTGCTCCCGCGCCGACGGAGATGGAGGCCCTGGTTTGAAGCGCACCGCGCTCAGCATCGCGCTCGCGATCGTGCTGCTCGGGTTGGCCGTGCGGCACGTCGGGCTGAAGCCCGCGTGGGCCGCGCTGGCCGACGTATCGCTGCCGTTGCTGCTGAGCGCGCTCGTCGTGCAGGTGCTGGTGATCGTCCTCAAGGCCCGGCGCTGGGCCGTGGCGCTACGCGCTGCGGCCGGTCGGCCCGTGCACGGCGTGCTGCCCGCGACCTTCATCGGGTTCGCGGGCAACCTCGTCCTGCCGGCCCGCCTGGGCGAGCTGGCCCGGGCGCACCTGGCCGCATCGGAGAATGGCCTGCCGCGCGCGCTGGCCCTCGGCACGATCGCCGTCACGCAGTTCTTCGACCTGCTGCTGCTGGGGCTGCTGTTCTTCGTCGTGAGTTTTCTCATCGCGACGGAGTCCCTCGTTCACCCAGGGATTCTGACGGCGTTTGTCCTGGCCGGACTGGCCGGGTTGGCCGGCCTCATCGCACTGCAACGCCGCTGGGCCGTGCTCGCACCGCGCGTGCAGCGCGCCGCGCGCGTGCTGCCGGGCCCGCTCCGCCGGGCGAGCGTCTACTACGCCGGCCAGTTCGCCGCCGGGCTACAACTGCTGGGCCAGCGCCGCGCCGGCGGGCTCGTCCTGCTGTGCACCGTAGCCGTGTGGGGGCTGGAGATCGTCAGCTACGCGCTGGCGCTGGCCGCGTTCGGCGTGCCGGTCACGCCGCTCATGCCGACGCTGCTGGTGGTCGTGCTCAGTCTCGCGTTCATTCTGCCGCTGACGCCCGCGAACGTCGGGCCGCATCAGTTCCTGTCCGTGTTCGTGCTCGGGCGGTTTCACGTGGCCGCCGGCCCCGCCCTCGCGTTCAGCCTGGGCCTGCAGGGGGCCTGCGTGCTGCTTGTGCTCGCACTCGGCGGATACGGCCTGCTCCGCTGCGGTCTCGCACCGCGCACGCTGTACCGCGCCGTTGCCGCCGCGGCGCAACCGTCTACCCCAACACTGGAGGTCGCCGACGATGCCCACCGTCCCGTTTCTCGATCTGAAGGCCCAGTACCGTGGACTGGCCGCCGAGATGCTGCCCGCGCTCCAGGACGTGTGCGAAAACTGCACGTTTGTGCTCGGGCCAAGGGTTAAGTCCTTCGAGGAGCACTTCGCCCGCTACTGCGAGGTTCAGCACTGCGTGGGCGTCAACAGCGGTACCAGCGCCCTGCACCTCGCCTTGCGCTGCCTGGACATCGGTCCGGGCGACGAGGTCATCACCGTGCCGATGACGTTCGTCGCGACGACCTGTGCCATCACCTACGTCGGCGCCACGCCGGTGTTCGTCGACATCGACCCCGCGACACGGACGCTCGATGCCGCCCGGCTTGAAACCGCCATCACACCCCGCACGCGGGCCATCCTGCCCGTACACCTGTACGGCCAGCCGGCCGACCTGACCGGCATCTTCCGCGTGGCGGGAAAGTACCGCCTGCCGGTCGTCGAGGATGCGGCCCAGGCCCACGGCGCGCGGCATCTCGGCCGGCGGGTGGGCAGTCTCGGCCGCATCGGCTGCTTCAGCTTCTATCCCGGGAAGAACCTGGGCGCGTACGGGGAGGCAGGTGCCCTGGTTACAAACGATCCAGAGCTGGCGGACAAGGCCCGGGCCCTGCGTGACCACGGCCAGCGCCAGAAACACCGTCACGAGACTGTCGGCTACAACTACCGCATGAGCGGGTTTCAGGGCGCGGTGCTCGACGTGAAGCTCACGTACCTCGACGAGTGGAACGCGGCCCGCCGCGCGCACACCCGGCGCTACCTGGCACAACTCGCCGGTACGCCCGGCCTCGGTCTGCCGATCATCGACGACGAGCGCGAGAGCGTATTCCACCTCTTCGTCGTCGAGGTCGCGGACCGCGAGCGCATCGCCGCCGATCTGAAGGCCGCCGGCGTCGAAACCGGGCTGCACTATCCCGTGCCCGTCCATCTCCAGCCGGCGTATGCGCACCTGCGGCTGCCGGCCGGGAGCTTCCCCGCCAGCGAGCGGCTGGCCCAGCGCTGCCTGAGCCTGCCGATGTACCCGGAACTGACCGACGAACAGATTGACTACACCTGCGTGCAGTTGCGTGCCGCGTTGCGCGGCCGCGAAGCGTCCGCCGCCGGCCGTCACACGCCCGCCGCGCGCTAAGGAGACAGGCCACGAAGGCGGAACCGCTCATCTGTCTGACCGTCGACGTCGAATGGGCACACCCCGAGGTGCTCGCCGACCTCGCGCGCCTCCTGGACGAGCGCCGCCTGCGCGCGACGTTCTTCTGCACGCACGCCGGCATCGAAACCCCCGGCCACGAGCGCGCCCTGCACCCGAACTTCCGGCGGAACGGCGAAGCGGCCCAGTTGCTCCATCAGCGACTCGGCGGCGACTATGCCACCCTGTCGGACGCGGCAGTGTATCGGCACGTGCTGGCGGCCACGCAGGCCTTCTGTCCCGAGGCCCGGGGCGTCCGGGCACACAGTCTGCACTACGACACGGAACTGGTCGCGCTCTACCGCGACGAGGGTCTGGAATACGACAGCACGTACTGCCTGCCGCTCGTCGCGGACCTGGAGCCGTTCTGGAAAGAGCACGAGTTGCTCGAGATCCCGATCTACTACATGGATCATCTGGAGCTGCTCGCGCCGCGCACGGGCTTCGAAGTCGATCGGCTCGACCTCGAACGCCCCGGACTCAAGGTCTTCGACTTCCACCCGAACATGGTCTACACCAACGCGCCGACGAACGACTTCTACCTGGCGACGAAGCCGGTCTACCGCGATCCAGAGCAGCTACGCAGCCTGCGTTACCCGGGTCGAGGTGCGCGCACCATGCTTCTGGATCTGCTCGACCGCATCGCCGCCCGGCAGTTGCGCACGGCGACGCTGGGGCAGGTCAACGACGCCTGGAGGAACCGGTTATGACGCCCGCATCTGGCGTGCTGCCTGGCGGTCCGGCCACTGAGACCGAACCGCGGACGCTTGCGGCGCCGGCCATCACCGTCGAGGAGTACACCCCGGACCATGCGGCTGAGTGGGCAACGTTCCTGGCCGGCTCGGACAATGGGACGCTGTTTCACGATTTGCGCTTTCTCGCCTACCACGCGCCGGACCGCTTCGAGACCCATCACCTGCTGTTTCGCCGTGGAACGGAGCTGGTCGCGCTGCTCCCCGCCGCAATCCTGGCCGAACCGGACGGTCGTCGCTTTCTGAAGTCGCCCTACGGGGCATCCGTCGGGGGGTGTGCTCTGAAGGTGGGTGAGCACAGCGCCACGGTAATCTCGATTGTGCAGAGTCTACAAGGCTACGCCATCGCGCGCGGCTGGGCGGGCATCGAGCTGCGCGTGGGTCCTGCGGTTTATGCCCGGTGCCCGAACGAGAACCTGAGCTATGCGCTGCTGGCCAGGCGCTTCGTCCTGGCGCGGCGCTGGTTGTGCCACGTGGTCGCGTTGCCCCACGACCCGACGCAGGTCGTGGAAGCAATCCCGACCCATTCCCGCCGGCGCTATGCGCGCTACGCGCTGCGACAGGGGGTCACGCCGTTGGAAGTGGGCGCGGACCGGCTGGGGGAGTTTTACGGCGTGCTCGAGCAGAACCGGGCCAAGCATGGGGCGCGGCCGACGCATAGCCTGGCCGAGCTGAAACAACTGCTGGGCCTCGTCCCGGATCGCATACGACTATTCCTGTATACGCTGCGGGACGCACCGATCGCCGGTGCTTTGGTGTTCGAGTTAAACACAAGCGCGGCGTACATGTTCTACTTGTGCCACGATGAGCGTTTCGAGCGGTATCGGGCCACCTCACTGGCGGTTGCGCACGTGATGGAGCAGTGCGCGGCGCGCGGGCTGCGGTACCTCGATCTGGGCCCCAGCACGTTCGATGACCTCAGCTTGAACCCCGGCCTCGCGGCGTTCAAGGAGGAGATGGGCGGCGTGGGCTTCTGCCGCGACACCTGGCGCTGGGAGCACACAGGCACAACCTGACTTGCACGACCCGCGCCCGCGGTACGGCCCGGTAAAGAACCGAGGACAACATGATCGCAGCGACAGCTCATGCTCCCGCCACACTGCCGACGTGGGCCACGCGCCTGCTGGCGTGCCCCCACTGCCGCGCGGCCCTCGCCCTCGTCGCCGACGTTTTCCAGTGCGCCCGCTGTGGCGACGTTGGACGGCTGCAAGACGGGATTGCCTGCTTCGCGATCCGCGCGGACGACGCCTCCGTGAAGTGGTACCAGTCGGTAGACGGTACACGTTTCCACGAGCGCATACAGATCCCGTACACGATGAGCTCGCTCGAGACGCCGGTCTACCATTCCTACCTCCGCGCACAGCGGCCGCCGGACCTGGCCAGCGCAATCGTCGACCTCGGGGCCGGCGATGGCCGCAACACGGAGCCGTGGCTGGCGTGGGGCTACCAGCGCCTCATCGCGGTGGATGCCATCGCAGCATCGCTGGCACGCCTGCGCGACCGGCTGCGCGCTGCGCATCCCGAGTGGCTCAGCCGCGTGGTGCTGGTGCAGTCTGATCTGCGGCACGTCCCGCTCGTCACCGGCAGCGTTGACCTGGCGCTGGCGATCGAGGCCCTCTGTTACCTCAACGAAGACTACTCCGCGGGCCTGGCCGAGTGTCGGCGCCTCCTTCACCCGGCGGGACTGCTGCTCACGTCGGAGCGGGCGTGGGAAGGCGCGCTGCTCACGCACCTGCTGTACGGCGGTGTCGAGGCGCTGTGTCAGTTGTCCAGCAGCCGGGATGTCTGGGATGGCCCACCAGGTCATCTCGTCCGCAGCCGCGCCTTCACCGAGGAAGAGCTACTGGCCGAGTTTCAGGACGCTCGTTTTCAAGTCCTCGAAGTAAGCGGCATGCCGGTCTTGTCTATGGTTCTTGGCTACCTGCGCGGTCAGGGTCGGCTCGCGGCGGACGACCAAGCGCGCCTGCCCCAGGTGCGCACATGTCTACAGATTCTGGCGGAGCGCGGCACGCTGCGCCGGACACACGTCATCGTCGCGCGCCCGCAATCGCCGAGCACCTGATGGACGGTTCCACTGAGACTGCTGTCCGCCGGGCCTTCAGCGCAACACCTGTGGGCGCCGTGCTGCTGATCCTCGTGCTTTTGAGCTGCTGGGTACGCTATGGCGTCGTCAATCCGGCCCGCAACTTCCAGTTGGACTTCCGCGCGTTCTACGCTACCGGCAAGGCGCTGCACGCCGGCATCAACCCCTACGACCTGGAAGCCAAGAAGGAGCTCATCAACCCGCAGTTGCCGGGTAAGCAGCACCTGATGGGCTTCGCGAATCCGCCGCCGACCCTGCCGCTGCTGTACCTCATCGCCCTGCTGCCGCTGCCGGCCGCCCAGATCGTGTGGGCGTGGTTTCAGCTCGGCCTCCTTCTTGGCGCCACGCTGCTCTTGCTGCGCGGACTGGGAGCGGAGTTCGGCTCGCCGGTGTCGCTCCTGATCGCGGTCCCCTACTGGCTCAGCAACCCGGTCTTCAACCTCTTCCGCTGGGGGCAGTTCGACGGCCTCCGTGTGGCACTGGTCGCACTGGCGGTTTTCCTCCTCCTGCGGCGGCGCGCCATGGGCGGGGGCATCTCGATCGCGCTGGCCGCGCTGGCCAAAGTCTACCCCGTCGCCTACCTGTGGGCGTTCCTCCTGCGCCGCGAATGGAAGGGCCTGCTCGCCGGCGTTGCGACGATCGCCGTGCTGATGGGCATCGGCTTGGCAGCGATCGGTCCGGCGGCGCGGCAACGCTACCTGTTCAACAATCAGGACGAGTTCAGCCAGGTGGACTGGGTAATCTCCCCCGTCAACATGAGCGTCCTCGGCTACATGCACCGCGCGTTCGTCGACAACCCCGACGGCTCGGAAGCTTCGCATGCCTGGCTCGACCTCGGGCCGCGCTTCGCGCTCGGGGCCAGCGTGGCCTTAGACCTGATGCTGGTCGTGATTACCTCGCTGTGGATTCTGCGTCACCGGCGCACGCTAACCACCGCCGACAGCGTGGCCGCGCTCGTGCCCGTCGTACTCCTGTGCGAGCTGAACGCCTGGCCACACCATTGCGTCGCCATGCTCGTGCCGATTGCCATGATCGTGGCGGTCGCGGCCCGCCAGCCGCGGCTCGCCACGTTCGACGCCCTCTGGGTCGGCGCCATCGTCTTCCTCTATATGTTCTGCCCCGTGCACGAGCTCGACGTGGAGCTGCCCAAGCGGCTCGAACACCTGGTCGGCCCGACGACGACCTACGCGATGCTGCTGGCCTGGCTGTTCATGCTGGTTCGCTACCCGGTGCTGAAACGCCGCCTGGCGGCGGAGGCGGCCGCGTGAACATCGCGCTGCTGGCCGAGAGCCTCGACGGTGGCGGAGCGGAGCGCGTTGTGCGCCGCCTCGCCGTGGGGTTGGCCGCGCGCGGCCACCGCGTCTCCGTGTACTGCCTGCGCAGCGCGGATGTGCCGGCAGAAGACCTGCGGGCCCAGGGGGTGCGCGTGCGCGAAGCCCACAGCGTCGGGCCTGATCCCCTGCTAACCTGGCGACTCGGTCGGTGGCTCCGGCAAGATCGCTGCGCGGTGGCGCACGCCCACAGTTGCGCCGCGCTCGTAAGCGTCTTCCCGGCGGCGCAGCTTCTGGGCATCCCTATCCTCCACGTCTGGCATGGCTGGCCGCTGGAGAGCCCGACCCGGTATCACCGACTGGCCGCGCCGCTTGATCGCTTCGTCGCCCGCGTAGGGATTAACTCGGAATCGCTGCGCGCCAGGTTGCCCACCACAGCCCTCGCGCAAGCGGCGGTGCATCTGCCCAACGGCATCGATCTCCCCGCGCTCGCGCCACAGGAGGCGCGTCGCCGCCTGGAGCTTCTCTGCGGGCGGTCGTTCGATGGGCCGGTGATCCTGAGCGTGGCCAACGTTCGCGTCGAGAAGAACCTCTGCGGACTGTTGCAGGCGTTTGCCCTGCTGCGGCGTGAGCATCCGCACGCACACCTGGTCTGCATCGGCGCGGTGCGCGATCCGGCGTACTGGCAGGCGGTGCGGCATACTGTCGGCGCGCTGTCGCTTGCGGACCGCGTGCACTTCCCCGGTCCCGCTCGCGATGCTTGGCGGCTCATGGCTGGTGCGGACGTGTTCTGCCTCAGCAGCCGCAGCGAAGCGATGCCCAATGTGATCCTCGAAGCGCTGAGCCAGCGTGTGCCCGTCGTGGCCACCACCGTCGGCGACGTCGGCTGTCTCGACGCCGTGGACCGCGGGGCGCACTGGCTGCTGCGGCACACCGAGACTGGGCTGCTCGTGCCGCCGGCCGATCCGGCCGCGCTCGCGACGGCACTGGCCGGCACGCTGCGCGAGCCGGCAGCGGCCCGGCAGCGTGCGGACCGCGCGTTCGACGACTACCGGGCGCGCTTCACCGCCGACCAGATGGTGAACCGCTATGAGCGGCTTTATGACCAGGTGCGGCGCGGACGACGCCCACCGGATCGACGGGCGCATCCGCCGCGACGCCCCACTGTTCTCATGTTGGGCCCCGCGCCGCCGCAGATCGGCGGCATGGTGACGTCCATCGACCTGTTGCTAAAAAGTCCATTGCGCGAGCGCTACGCCGTCAACCGCTGCCCCACGCCGGTGCCCGGTCGCGCAGGGCGGCGCTGGCTGCGATGTTTGCCGACGGCGCTGCGTCATACGGCGGCGTTGGCTCGGTTAATGACGGTGCTTGTCGGCAGACGCGTCGATCTCCTGCACATCCACACGTGCAGCCACTTCACCTTTTACCGGAATCTGCTCGACCTGGCGGTGGCCCGGCTGCTCGGCCGCGCCGTGATCCTACACATCCGCGGGGGCCAGTTCGGGCGCTTCTGCGAAAGCGCCGGTCGTTGGGGGCAATGGCTGATCCGGCGTGGTCTGGCTGCGAGCGACGCGGTGGTGGTTGTCTCGGAACGCTGGCGTGCGGTCCTCCAGCGCTACGCGGGTCAGGCGCCGGTGTACGTCGTCCCCAACGCCGTTGAGCCGGCGGAGGGACCCAGCCTCCAGGATCCAAACGGCCACGCCTGCCGATTCCTCTATCTGGCCAGCCTGACACAGGCCAAGGGGTTGAGCGACCTCATCGAGGCTGCCGCGGCGCTCCAGTCCGATGGCGTCCCCTTCGAGCTGCTCATCGCCGGGCCGGCCACCGATGAGCCAGGGCACGTGTGGAAGGAACGTGCGCAGCAGGCGGGTCTCGCAGAGTTCACCCAGTTGCTCGGCCCGGTCCGTGGTTTCGCCAAGGCCCGTCTGCTCGCGTCGGCCGATTGTTTCGTGCATCCGAGCCACAGCGAAGCCATGCCAAATGCGGTGCTTGAAGCCGCGGCCGCGGGCTTGCCGGTGGTGGCTACCGCGGTGGGCTGCCTGCCCGAAGTGATGGTTGCCGACGGAACCACGCAGCCGCTGTGCCCGCTTGTTCCGCCCCACGACGTGGTGGCCCTGGCGCGCGAGATGAAGCAACTTGCGTTGAACGCCATCCTCCGGCAGGAAATGGGCACTCAACTCCGCCGACATGTCACAACACGTTACAGCCTCACGGCGGCGGCGGAGCGCCTGGCGCAGGTTTACGACGACGTGCTTGGAAGATCGGACGGTCGCAGGCCCCAGCCTGCCAGTCGCCGGCCGAGGGATGGTTCAGGATGAGTGCGTCGGGCTGGCTGGTGCGGCACGTGACGTATCCCGCGCACGAGTGGCTGCGCGGCCGGCGGACGCTGCGCGAGCTGGAGGTCCTGTGGAGGCTGGCGCGGATGCGGCCCGCGGACGTGCAGCGCGACGCGAACGAGCGCCTGCGGGAGTTGTTGCTGTTCGCCGCCAGCCGACTGCCCTATTACGCAAGCCTCTGCGCACGCTGCCGCGTGGACCTGTACGCGGACGATCCGCAAACCGAGTTGCGCAAGCTCCCGGTGCTGACGAAGGCGGACGTGCGCGCCGCGGCCGACCAGATCGTGTGGCGCGACGTCCCCGGCGGCCTAGTGCCGCACTCCAGCGGCGGCACCACCGGGGACACGCTGCACTTCTTCATCGATCGCATTCGGCAGGCCGAGGATCTCGCGGCACGACTCTTCATGCAAAGCCTCTTCGGCGTGCGGCCGGGCGAGCGCCGCCTGCATCTTTGGGGCGGGCCGATCGAGGCGCATGGTGGCCGGGTCAGGCGCTGGCGGGACCGGTTGCTCAACGAATGCGTCCTGAACGCCTTTGAGCTGTCGCCGAGCCAGTTGGAGATCCACCTGGCGCGCATTCGGTCCTTCCGCCCCCGGGTACTCTACGGGTATCCGACAGCACTGGCGCTGCTGGCCGATTATGCGGGCCGGTTTCATGGCCCGCACAGCTTCCCGTGGCTGCGTCTGGCCGTCCTCACGGGCGAGGAAACCACCGCCGCACAGATGGCGCGAATCCGGCAGACTTTTGGCTGCGCGGTGGCCCGGGAGTACGGCAACCGCGAAGTGGGCCTGATCGCCCACGACTGCCCGCAGGGGCGGCTGCATGTGCTCTGGCCGCACCTGCACGTGGACATCGCAGTGGGAGGGCAAGTCGTCGAGGACGAGCGCTGTGGCGACGTGATCTGCACCACGTTGAACACGCGAGCGCAGCCGTTCATCCGCTACCGCGTCGGCGACGTGGGCCGCTGGTTGTCCGGGGCGTGTCCGTGCGGGCTGCCGCTGCCGACGATGAATTTGGAGGGCGGAAAGGTCACAGGATTCATCGCCTTGCCCGGCGGGCGGCTGTGCCACGGCGCGGTCACGTCCCACGTGCTGCGTGACGAGCCGGGCGTCCGGGCCTTCAAGACCTACCAGCACGCGCTCACCGAGTTCGAGGTCCTGCTGGTCGTCGACGAGGGCTTCGATCCGACCACCCTCGACCGCATCCGGCAGCGCTACCGCGCGCTCTTCGGCCCGCAGGTGCAAGTCGAGTGCCGGCTGGTCGACTCCATCCCGCCGGACCCGTCGGGCAAGCGAAGATACGTTGTGTCGGACGTGGCCCCCACCTACGGCAACTTCGAGGTAGTCGCACCGACGAGCTCGTGACCGCGTTGTTCGCAGCTACGCGTACACGCGCCCGGCCCAGGCTGCAGTTCCGCTGCGCTCGGTGGGCGGAGAGCGGGGAGGGCCATCACCAGGTGTGAGACGTGCTCGACCCGGGCGCGCCACCCCTGGTCGCGCACCAGGTCCTGCCGGACGCGCTGCTGCCCATCCCGGGCCATCTCGAGCGCCTGCTCGCAGGCAGCGATGAACTCCCCCAGTGTTTCGGCAGTCCGAACTGCGGGCGCATACGGTTTCACCGCCTCCAGCGGTGCCGAGACGACGGGCAAGCCCGCGGCCAGGTATTCATGCAGCTTGATCGGGTTGACCGCGCGCGTCAGCCGGTTCATCCGGAACGGTATCAGCCCGACGTCGAACCCGCGGCAATACGCGGGCAGTTGCTCGTACGGGCGCCCGCCCAGGACATGGATGTTCTTCAGTCCAGCGACGGCACTCATGGCGCAACGCACGTCCCCAAGCAACACCCAGGACCAGTCGGGCCGCGCGCGGGCCGCCTGCGCTAGCAGCGGCAGATCCACGTAATCCGCCGTAACCCCCATATATCCGAAGATCGGCCGGCGAATGGCCTTCAGGTCGTCGGGGATGGCGTCTGCCGGGAGCACGCACGCCGTCGCGAAGTGGTCGAAATCCACGCCGTGGGGCACCAAATGCACGCAGCGATGCTGGCGCCGATGTCGCATCAGAAGTTCCGCCGAGGTCGTGATGACGAGGTCGCTGCCGGCCACGGTGCGACGTTCCAGCATCTCGACGAGCGCCGCGTCATAGCCCGAGAACGCCGCGAAATCGTCCACGCAGTAATAGACGACGCGCTCGGCGGGGAGCTGGCCGATCACCTCCGGAATGTCCGGTGCAAACAGCCACAACTGCACGGGGCGCACCGGCAGACGGCCCAGAGCGCTGCGAATCTGGCGGCACACGACCCGGCTGTTGATCCACCGCGCGAGCCGCGACGCGGGGAGTGGCACCAGCAGCGGCGAGAGCAGATCGAGGTGTGGGCCCACCCGTCGTGTGCCGGCCCACGTCTGCCAGAGTCGGTGCAGCGCCAAGTGCGCGTCGCGGCGCGTCAGTTGCGGTCGGCGCGAGGCGTGGAAGTTCACCCACAGCACGTGGTTGTGTTGGGCGAGCTGGCGCATCACGTGGTGCTTGCTGGTCGGATGATCCCGCCAGTTACTAGCCAGGCACACGATGTTTCGCCCACGAATCACAGGGTTTCCGCCTCCTGTCCCGCCCGGGCGACCGCCGACCGAGCTTGCCGGGGGTCGGCAACTTCCCGCGCCCGCAACGGTGCCGGGTGCGACCGGTCGCCCAGGAGCCAGCGCTCGAGCCTCCGCCACTGCGCTTCCGCGTCGTAGCGTGCTTCTGCCGCGGCTCGCGCCCGTGCGGCGAGTACCCGTGCCTGCGACTCGTCCCGCAGCAAGCGGACGACGGCCTCGGCAAACTCGGCCGCCGAGGCGGCGATCAGGAAGGGGGGTGGGTCATCGTAGTCGATGCCCGCGGCGGCCTGCGGCGTCACGACCGCGGGGCGCGCCGCCGCCAGTGCCTCGATCAGCTTAGTCTGTACGCCGATTTGCTCACGGACCGGGCACACGAACACCCGCATACGCGCCAGAGATGGGCGGACGTCTTCGACAAAGCCGGTAATCGTCACGCCCGGCTGGCGCTGCCAGCGGCGCACGCGGCGAACCGGCTGGCGGCCGACGATCAACCAGCGCGCCTCGGGGACCTGCGCGCGCACGCGCGGCCAGACCGCCCGGCCGAACCAGTCCACCGCACGCACGTTCGGGGCGTAGGACATCGATCCGAGAAACCCCACGACCGGCCGGCGCGGAACCGGGCCCGCGGTGCTATCGGTCTGCCAAGCGGCGTAGCGCGCGGTATCGACGCCGGTACGGAGTACGGCCGCGCTCTCGCGCAGCTCCGTCGGCAGCTTGCGGCGTTCACGCTCATTGACGAGCAACGTCGCGTCGTGGGCCCGTACCCAGACGGGTTCGACGCGTGCGAGCCGCCGCGCCTCCAGGCGGTAAAGCCAACGCCGGGGCGGCAGGCTGTGCCCGGCGTAAGCGCGCCAACGGGCGCTCTCGACGTCATTCATATCGAGCACGCGCCGCGCGGCGGAGACGAGCGCCGCGTACGGGGACATCGCCGGCGAGAAGGTCAGTACGGCATCGAAGCCGATGGCCTGGTCCCAGTGTTGCACCACCCGCGCCAGCCGCGGGTCGTAGAAGTACCCTTCGGTCAGGCTCCGGCCGGCGAGCCAGCTCCACCCACCCCGCGCCAACGACGCCGCGTGAGACCGCACCACGACTGCGACGTCGCGGCAGCGCCCGCGGACGTGGGCCACATGCGCCGGCCACGGCGCCGCGCGGTCGATGCACGCCAGCCAGAGGTCATGCCGGCGCGCCAGGTACTCAATCTCGCTCCAGGAGCGTAGACAGTCACCGCGGGCAGGCGGGTACGGAAAGCGAGGCACCAGCATGAGGATCTTCATCGTGGACCCATCATCCGGGGATCGACCGGGCCGCCCAGGCTCCGAGCCTGCGGGTAACCGGCAGCGGCAAGCGGCGCCACACACGCCGTGCCAGGGCAAAACGGGGGTTCGACGGCTTCAGATCGGGCGGCTGCTGTCCCGGCGGGACGTAGCGCTGATAGCCCAGGGGCCGCGGCTCGAAGCCCTGGTTCTTCTTGAAGCCCACCGCCCCGGTGTTGTCTGCCCGGCTGCGGCCATAGTCGAAGTAGCGCAGCCCGCTTCGCACGGCCCGTTCCATCACCGCCAGGTACAGCAGGTTCGCCGCACCGTCACAGCGGATCCGCTCGTCAGCGCCCAGGATGTAGGGCATGACCGTGTCGCGAAAGACGAAGCTGATCGTGCCGGCCACAGGCCGCGCGCCTTGCCACGCGACGCTGACCCAGGCGCGTTCGCCCAGCCGCGCGAGCAGCTCGACAAAGAAGCGGTACGGGTAGTTGAGCGAGCCCAGGCGGCGCATGCTGCGGCAGTAGAGCTGCCAGACTGTCCGGGCCAGCCGGTCGTCGTGCTGGATGCTGACGCCATCCCGCTCGTGGGCGTGCCGGGCCGCGGCCCGCGCGCGCTTCGGCAGAAACGCCCGCACATCGTTCGGGTGCTCCGGCAGCTCCCGCACGAAACCCAGGTAGCCCGCTATGTCTTCAAAGACCGGCACGCGGGCGACCGCGGAGCGCAGGTCCAGTACGCGGGCGCGGCGCTCGCTGGCGACGCGCGTCGCCTCGGCCGCCAATGCCTGGACGACTTCCTCATCGTCGGCCAGAAGGCCGCCGTAGGTCCCATAGGGCACACTGATGTGCATCCGTCCGCCCACGAGGCTGTTGACCTCCATGAGCGGCAGGACGCCGACGGTCTGGCCGCCGCGCAGCGCGATCAGGTGCAGGGGCCGATGCCCGAACACGCGTTCGACGGCAGCGCACCAGTCGGGATGGTGAAACAGGCTGGCGTCGGCGGCCTGCGCGACGTAGCGCGTCCACGGGGCGACGGAGGCCAGATCGCGGGCCGGACGCACGACGACCGGGGCCCGCGTGGGCGCGTCGTTGGCCGCGCCACGGCTACTCGTGATAGGGGGCAGAATCGTAGTAGTCATAGTAGCCTGGCCCATGCCGGTCGAAGCGGGACAGAATCGCCCCCAGCACCCGGATGTTGTTTGCCCGCAAAGCGCGAATCGCCTGTTGCACCGTGGGCTCCGACGCCCCGTGCATCTGGATGACGACCAGGGCCCCGTCGCACGGCGGGGCCAGCAGGCAGACGTCCGACACGGTCGTGATCGGCGGCGCATCCAGAAACGTGTAATCGAACGCGCTGCGAAACTCCGCGAGCACGGCGGTCGTGTGCCCGCTTCCCAGCAGTTCCCCGTACGCGCTGTCCGCGACTTTCCCCGCCAGCAGGATCTTCAGGTTAGGCAGCGGGGTCGGCCGCAGTGCGTCCTCCACGCCGACCTCACGGCGCAGCACCTCGGCCAGCCCCGGGCTGCGCTCGAGGCCGAGCAGGCGGGCCAGTGAGCCGCGGCGGAAATCGGCGTCGACCAGCAGAATGCGGTGCTCGCCGCCTTCGGCCATAACCAGCGCCAGGTTCAGCGCCGACACACTCTTGCCTTCCTCGGGAACCGCGCTGGTGACGACCAGCGCCTGGGCGGCCCGCATGGGGTTCATCGACAGCAGGCGGGCGCGCAGCCCGCGGTACTGCTCGCAGATGGCACCGTGCCGGTTGTGGAAGGCGACGATCGCCCGGTCCACCTGCGGCGGGTGCCACGCGACGGTCTCGCCGTTGCGGGACGGCCACGGGGCGCCCCGCTGCGCGTCATCCCCGACGAAGGCCGAGGCGGCGTGCCCGGGCAAGTCGACCAACGTCGACACGGACGTGGCAAGGGCGGCAGCTTCTCCGGCAGCGGGCCCGTGCGGCGAACCGCCTTGCCAGATCTTCTGCATGACTTTGGTCATCGAGCCCACGACGAGCACCTCATGAGGACCGGTCGCCCGGGGGTAACAGGGCGGCCACGCCGACCGCGTTCAGCATGCGGTCCATGCGTTGCATGGCGCGCTGGTGCACGTCGGGCCGCGCGAGACTCGCGTAGGCCAACCCGGCTGTGGTCAGGAGCAGGCCCAGGAGGAGCGCGACGGTCGGAGTCCACACCAGGCGGGACCGGGCCGCGCGCCAGCGCTCCCGTGGAGTAGGAATCACCCCGACGCACGCCAGCACGGGAATCCCCAGGGCGCGGGTGACCTGGCCCATCGAGCGGAAGGAGCGATCAAAGAGCTCCGCCAGCCCCACGATGAGGACGCCCGCCGCCAGCCCGAGCCCGGAACACACCAGGAACACCGACGACACGCGCGGCCGGGAAGGCAGGGCCACATCCTTCGGCTCTTCGATCAGGCTGAACTGCGTGCCGCGCTCCCCGCTCTCGGCGGTGAGAATGCGCTCCAGGCTCGCCAGGTGCGACTGCCACAACCCGATTTCCAGGTTGCGGTCGGTACGTCTCTCACGCAGGCGTCGCAGCTCGTCCCCGTTCTGGATCAGCCGGGCGTACAGGCTTTCCAGTTGCGTGACCCGCGTGCCGGCGTCCTCGCAGCGCTGGGCGGCGGTGTTGAGCTGCCGGCGCAGCGAGTCGAGTTCCATCTCGATCCGCATCTTCTGGGCCCGCCACTCACGCTCGGCTGCGCTGAGGCGCCGGGCGGGCTGCGAGCTCGGGGGATCGGTGTCCGCCGCCTGACTGGCCAGCGTGCGGCGCAGGTCTTCGAGTCCCTCCAGCTTCCCGACCAGGCGCTTGACTTCGGGGTGTTCCAGGGTCATGCGTCGGCCGGCGACCAGATCGACGAGCTGGGCCTTGATGTTCGCGACCTGGTCTTCGAGGGCGGCGTCGGCTGGATGCTGCGTCAACGGCGCCAAGCCCGTCGTCAACGCGTCCGACGCGTCGCCCTGGTTCGCGTAATACGCGGGGGCCGTAACCAGGAACTCCTCGCGGGCGGCAATCTGGGCCTCCAGCTCGGCCTTGCGCTGCTGCGCTGCGGCGCGGTCCGCCCGCGAAGCTTCCAGGCGGCCGCCCACGGCCAGCGCGTCGGACGGGTCCAGCCCGGGAAAGGCGTCCATGTCGCACCGCAGGTTCTGTTCCATCGCACCGACTTCCCGTTGCAGCCGGCCCAGCTCCAACTGGAAAAAGTCCCGCGAGCTGACCAGAACCCGCCGGATGCGCTCCCGCGTGTCGGCGATGTAGTTGTCGCGCAGAGCAATTGCGAACCGGCGGGCGATCAGCGGACTGTTCGCCGTGCACTGCAGTTGAATCGTGTCCAGGCTGGCGGAGCTTTGCAGCAGGGTGACCGTCGGCCGCAGCTTGCAGCGCCCCAGTACGTCGTCGAGGGCGGCGCGTTCACTGTCACTGAGCGGTCCTTCGCCCGTGATGGCGTCCGCGGGCAGAAGCCCGGTCGTGACGGCCGCCCGCGCCAGGGCCCGCGAGCCGATCATGTCCAGCGTCAGCGTGCTCTTCAAATGGCCGAAGCTGTAGGGGGAATTGCCTTGAATGAGATTCTGCAGCACCACGTCGTCGCGCCGCTCGAAAAGCGTGGCCGCCGTGTACTCCCGCGGCAGGTACTGACTGCTCCAAAAAGCCGCCGAGCCCACCACGCTGAGCCCGATCAGGGCCAGACGCCAGCGCTGCCGCAGAACCCGCAAACACACACCAAGCGTGTTGCGGAGATCCTCGAAGGCGTGCACTTGCTGGGTGGCCATGCCGCTGTCGCTCTCAATAATTGGGAATCGCCACGTTGTGTCGCCGCCGATTGCCTTCGGAGTCACTGGACCCGAACTCGTCTTCGTAGATGTGGGTGGCGCTAATCGGCGCGGCGGGCGTCATGTAGGCACCCATTATCGGCCCCACCGGGTAGAGCAGCTCACGGATCCGATGCCCGATCCAGGCCAGCGGCGTCGGCGGCACCTGAATGACGTCGCCTTCCTGTAGCAGGAAGTCATCCGTCAGGTCGCCGCGCTTGAGCATACGGTCCAGGTCCACTGTGATCGTCTTACGCTCGCCTTCCTTGGCCGACGGCCGGATGACCGAGATCTGCGAGCGCCAGGCCAGGTAAGTAGGCTGGGCCTCGGCCAGGGCCTTGAGCAGGGTGTCGCGGCCCGTATAGGGCCTCGGCCCGGCACCACCGACTTCACCGAACACGTAATAGAACTGGCTGCGGTGGCCGGCCACCTCCACGACGACTTCCGGATCGACGTAGTAGCGCGCCAGGAGAGTTTTCAGCTTCGCGACAATCTCCTCCGTCGTCAGGCCAGCCACGTCTACTTCCCCGACCAGACGCAACACAATCTTGCCGTCCGGGCGGACGGTCTGGGTGGCGCCATCAATCTCCGGCACGTCGGGCGAATGGAACGCGACCACGTCGGGCGGCCGCACCACGTATTGCCCGGTGGAAACCTCCACCTCATGGGCGCGCAGGAACTCCACCAAGTTTTGATGCTGGCTCGCGCAGCCGGCCAAGCCCACCGTGGTTGTGACCGCGAACCACCCGGCCCACCACGATGTCCGTGTGGCAGGACGCGGGACTGCCCGGTCGAAGGCAATCATCAAGTGATCCCTTGGCTTCCTGTAGCCACAGTGCTTACCACGTTCTGGCCGTCCGTGGCCCCACTCGGCGCCTCCTGGCCCTTCGGGGTTATCGACCGTTTCCGGCTGCTCATAAACCTCGGTGGTGCCGAAAGAAACGGCGCGGTTATCGGAGGTCGCGAAGAAACGCGGACCGGCACTTCGTTATTTCAGGGCCTGGCGCCTGAAGCCGATAACAGGGATAGACCCGGGGGAGCGCGTGCGGCCAACGATGGAACCCTACCGCCACTTCGGACTGAACGCCCCGCCCTTCGATTGCCAGCCCGACCCGCGCTTTTTCTACGGGACGACCAGCCACGCCGAGACCCTGGCGGCGCTGCAGTACGCCGTGCATTCCAGTAAAGCCTGCACGCTCGCGCTCGGGGAATCGGGTTCCGGTAAAACATTGGTTGGCCAGGTGCTCGCACAGAGCGCCTGGACCCGCGACGACGTGCTCTGGGTCCACGGACTGGGCCAGACGCCCGGCGAGCTAACGGCCTGCCTGTGCAATCCGACCGGCCTCGGGGCGCTGGGTGTGCCGGGGGCCAGGAGCTCCACCGAGGTCAATCTCGCCCAGTGGTTGCGGTCGACGCGCCCGGTGCCGCGCCGCACGCTCGTGGTCATCGACGATGTGGATGGGCTGCGACCAGGCACCTGGGACGAGCTCCTGCCGCTGGTCACGCGCGAAATCCGCTCGCATGTCCCCATCCTCAGCGTGCTGCTGGGTCTCCCCACCGTCCTGGACCTGCTCGGCCAGCCGCCCCTGGTACGCTTGCAGCGCCGCCTGTTTCGCGTGTGCCACTTGGGCCGTCTGACCGGCGCGGAGGTCTCCGCTTACATCCGCCACCGCCTGGGCGTGGCCGGCCGGAAGACCGACGTCTTCACCGCGGCGGCGCTGGCCGCGATCCATCGCCTTTCCGAGGGCAATCCTGCGTTGGTCAATCAGCTTTGCGACAACGCCCTGGTGGAAGCTTTCGGCGACGACTGCGCGCAGATCGACGTGCGGCACATCGTGGCCGCCGCACGCAGCATCATGGGCCAGGTCGCGCAGCGCGACGGTCTGCATGAGGCGGAGTCGGTGGATCAGGTGGGTGCCGCCAGCGCGCCGATCGCCGACGAGTCGCAGTTGGTCGCGCGGCTTCGGGCGGTCACGACCCGGTCCCACCTGCGGGACGCCGGCGGCGCGCCGGGCGGTCGTCTGTCGGGGTGCGAGCCCTTGGGCGATCGGCTGCGCACGCTGGAGTCGCAGCTCTCGGAGGCTTTCACCCGCGTTCGCCGGGCATGCCAACGGCCGGGCACGAGCGATCAGCCCGATGCGGACGTCGTCTCCGAAGGCTCAACTTCGTAACGGGGTGCTCGGTATGGACGGCTGCCGCGCGCCGCGCGATCCCGCCGCCGACTGCACGGTCATCCAGTCCGACCGCACGAGTCTGTGGGTCGAGCTGCACGAGCTGTGGCGCTTCCGCGAGCTCCTCGGGTTTCTGGCCTGGCGGGACCTGCGGGTCCGCTATCGGCAAACCCTGCTCGGGGCAACCTGGGCCCTGGTCGAACCCTTCGTCAACGTGGTGCTCTTCACGCTGATATTCCACCGCCTCGCGGGCCTCAAGTCCGGTGCCATCCCCTACCCCGTCTACTGCTGCGCCGCTCTAGTGCTCTGGACGTTCTTCGGGCGGGCGCTGCGCTCGGCAACCGTAAGCCTCGTCGCGAACGCCGGGCTGGTCACCAAGGCCTACTTCCCGCGCCTGATCCTGCCGCTGGCGGGCCAGGGGGCCACGCTGGTCGACTTCGCGTGCGCGCTGGCGATGTACTTCGTACTGACGGCTTACTACGGCGTGGGCCTGACGCCGGCGGTATTGACCGTTCCGCTGTGGGTGCTGCTGGCGGCGCTCAACGCGCTCGGTATCGGCCTGGCGCTGGCCGCCGTCAACGTGCGCTTCCGCGATGTCTCGCAAATGGTCCCGTTCCTCGCGCAGGTCTGGATGCTGGCCACGCCGGTGGCTTATCCGCTGAGCGCCATTCCCAGCCGCTGGCAGAGCCTGTACACGCTGAATCCCATGGTCGGCGTCGTCGAAGGCATGCGCTGGGCCCTATTGCCGGCTTATTCGTTCGATCCGAGTTTGCTGATCCCCAGCATCGGCATTGGTCTGATCCTGCTGGCCATAGGCCTCACGTGGTTCCGCGCCACCCAGCGGCGCTTCGCCGACATCGTCTGACGCGACCCCCGTAGCGGCCGACGTCTCGTCGGCCGACGTACGTGGCCCACCCGCCCTCGGCTGTGGAACGTGTGGCCGGTGGCTTACCCGCCCCCCCATGCCGTCCCACACTGTCGCGCCGCCCATTCCGAACCGCCCCGGCGCGCAGGGGGAGGAGGGGGCGATAATAGTGGGGTTGCAGGGCTGGGGGGCGAAGAGTCTCAAGAGTCTCCTATTTGTGTGGGGCGTAGATGAGACTCTTGACCGGGGTGCGGGGCCAATCACCAGACCGGGGCCGCCCGAGGCACGAAGGCACGGAGCCATGCAGCCACGAAGCCACGAAGGTCTAGTCATGATATACAGCATAGACGATCTGTGACCGCGGGGCGGAGGCGGAGGCTGGATTGTTGGCCGGTGGCGGCGATGGGCGGAAAAACTCACGATGGAGACACGGAGGCGCGCCGGGAAGCAGGGGTTGGCGCGTCGCGCTCGTGCGAACCCCGTCGGCGCCCTCCCCGCCGCGTATACCGCCGGCGGTCATGACGGGGCGTCCTAGGCCGGGCTCGCCCCCCGTAGCGGCCGGCGTCTCGCCGGCCGACGTATGTGGCACTGTTCGCCCTTCGGCCTGCAACCCGTCCCTTCCAGTCGGCCAGGGCCGTCCTGCCGGCCCGTCCGCCGGGCGGTCTGATCCCTGCTGGCGCCGGCCCAGCTCGGAGGGTGGTCGCGGGCATGGAGCACGCTCCTGGTACCTTTTCTGGGTGCGTACTGTGCGGCACGGAGCCGTCATGGAGACAAATTGACGAAATAGGAAAACAGGCGTAGCATGCTCACCGCTTCGGCGCGCGAGATACCTTGGAGAAAAGCGCGGAGCGCGAATCGATGTCGGCAGAACAGAATAGAGTCCCGCTTGACGATTCCAAGCCGAGCACGACAGGCCGAGCCGAAAACGGCAGCCCATCGCTCATCAACCCGTCCGCGAAAAGCACCGACTGCTCGCCCGCGCCGACGGAAGGACTCCGAAACACGGCAAGCGACGTAAACATCGGCGCGCGGGCGGTGGACGCTGGTGCACGCACACGAGAGAGCGACGCCGTCCCAACTCCATCTGGCATTCGACCCACACGCCCCTCGTCAAGATGGCGGAGCGTGGCAACCCATGGCGTCTTCTTCGTGCTTGGCGCTCTGCTGACATCGCTGTTCGGAGAACCCGTGAACTGGTGGGTGAATAGAGGCCTGGATCAGACGTTTCCAGCCGATAGGCCGCGGCTCGACTGGGCGGTGACCTCACGTCCTGCTACAGAAGGCGAATACGAACGTCTGGAGCTGTTGCGTGCCGTTCCGAAACCTCTAGTGCTCTTGCGAATTCACTGTCGCAATGAAGGCCCACGATCAGTTCCGAAGCTCACATTCCAGATCCAGTCATCCAGTCCGTTTATCGCGCACGCGATACCGATTCATGGCACCAACGCTGTGGATGAAGGTGGGCGCAGGGTAACCGATGCCTTCCGACACTTCGCATACCGCAAACAAGCAAGCATCACACTTGCCGACCTGCCACCTCATGCATCTCTAGACATGGGGTTTTTCTTCAAAGACGAGCCGCTCGCTTACGGCGTTCTCTGTCTTGTCGATGACGAGCCGTGGCCAATCGGCTCCTGGCCCTCTACGGTTGACCCCAATGAGAACATGCTGGCCACAATTAGCTTTCACCGTCTCCATGAAACTGAGCCTTAGGCTTGGCGCCGCGTGCATCATTGCGGTTGCATCGTGCACGCGAGGCGTTGCGACCTGGGACTCCGTCCAGCGCCTGCGAATAGAGATGCCCTCGTTTCGCGGAAATCAGCAGGGACTCCTCTACGGATTGCGACCCACAGACGACGGCCGGACCGGGAATGACGTGTTCGCTTTCCGCTGGGGCGTACTTCCCGTCGGGGGGGTCATGGAGCTCGAGAACCTGACGGAGGCTCCGCTCGTCCTGAACTGGCGCGAGTGCGCGATTGTTGATTCAGCGGGGTGGACCTACAGCATTGCGCATCCTGAGCTAGCGGAGGAGGCACTGACCCAGGCGGATGTGGTTGTCCTGATTGCGCCATACGCGAAGCGACGGATTCCGATCGTGCCACGAGCGGCCTTTCGATTGCAGACCGCCCTGCCCGCCGGTGTTGCGCCGGCGCGCCCCCGCCGGGATAACTGGCCGACTGCTGGACTCACCGAGCGCATAATCCTCAATCTGAGCTATCGCGGTGAGACACTGTATTATGACCTATCAATGCGCTACGTGCCTTTGAGCGACGAGGCGCTGGTGCGTGATTAGTGAATACCCAAGTGGAGCCTGTAGGGCCGTAGAGCAGGGTGCAAAAAATCGGGGGACACCTAAAATCGGGGGACACCTTACCTAATTCGCGCCGCGCAGGTGACTTCGCGCCGGACCGCCGGCGCCCCGGATTCGGCCCTGCCCCCGTCTGCGTCCATCGGCGTAATCTGTGGATCGTGCTGGGGCGACGGGAACGTCCTCACGCTAAGACGCCAAGGCGCCAAGACAAACCAGGGGCGGGCGCTCTTTGCGACTTTGCGTCTTCGCCTGCCAACCCGGGGGTGCGCGCGCTGGCAATCTCGGCGGCTTTCGGCCCGCGCGGTCGGGGTCGCGATCTCACGACCACCCTCGACGTCGCGTACGGAGCCGGGACGCTACACCTCGGCCGACGAGCCGTCGGCCGCTACACGGCCGCGCGCCCGACCGCCACACGGCCGCGCGATTCGCGGGCAAGATGCCC
>CAZWYT010000073.1:0-23520 GCA_964638325.1 uncultured Planctomycetales bacterium | reverse complement strand
GCCGCCGGGGCCGACGTGAACGCCCGCAACATGGACGGCGAGACCCCGTTGCACGTGCTGGGTTCAGCGCGCCGCGACGTGGATGAGGTTGACGCGCTCATTCAAACGCTCGGCGACGTGTTAGTGGCCCGTGGGGCCGATCCGAACGCGCTGGATCGGTTCGGCGTGCGGGCCTGGCCGCATGCACAGGAAGGGGGCGGCGGCGGCGCTCGTCAGCCCTCCGGCTATCCGTCCTATACCGACATCGTTAACACGCTCACCAACCGCGCGAACACCTACCCCACCCTCTGCCAGCTCTTTGATCTGGGCCCGACGGCCGGGAGCGCCGGGCGGCGCATCTGGGCGCTCAAGATCAGCGACAATGTCGCCGTCCAGGAAGACGAGCCCGAGTTCAAGTACATCGCGAACATGCACGGCGACGAGGTCGTCGGGCTGATGATGTGCCTGAACCTGATCGACTACTTGCTCAGCAACTACGGCACGGACCCGCGCGTGACCAACATCGTCAACGAGATGGAGGTCTGGATCGTCCCGACGATGAATCCGGACGGATATATGAGCGTCACGCGCTACAACGCCCACGGCGAGGACCTCAACCGCAACTTCCCGGAGGGCTCCGGCTCGAACCCCGACCCCAACACGACCATCGGCCGCGAGCCCGAGACCGCGGACATCATGAACTGGAGCTTTGCCAACTCGTTCACCCTCGCGGCGAACCTCCACGGGGGCGCGCTCGTGGTGAACTATCCGTTCGACAATGACGGCAAGGGCTCCGTGTACTCGCCGACGCTCGACGAAGACCTGTTCGTGTGGATCAGCGAGCAGTACTCCAGCCACAACTTGCCGATGTGGAACAGCAGTTCGTTCTACCACGGGATCACGAACGGGGCGGCGTGGTACGCGATTGACGGCGGGATGCAGGACTGGGACTACCGCTACATGGGGGGCAACGAGGTCACGATCGAGCTCGGCACGAAGACGCCGGCGTTCTCGCAGATCCCGACGTATTGGAACGACAACCGGGAGTCGATGCTCTACTACATGGAGACGTGCCTGACCGGCGTGCGTGGCATCGTCACCGCCGCCGACACGGGTCAGCCGCTGGCGGCGACGGTCACCGTCCTTGGCCGCAACCACAACGTCTACACCGACCCCGACGTGGGCGACTATCACCGGATGCTGCGGCCCGGCACGTACCAGCTTCAGTTCCGGGCCACGGGGTATGACACGCTGACGGCCTCCGTGACCGTCAGTGAGGGCCCTGCCACGCGGCTCGATGTCATGATGAGCGCCCCGCCCCACGTCGTATTCCCCAACGGCGGCGAGACGCTGACGGTCGACGTTCCGACGACAGTGACCTGGCAAGGTTCGTCCGCGGCGCAATTCCAAGTGCAGCAATCCAGCAACTACGGCCAGACCGGCTCTGTCGCGGACGGGTTTGAAAGCGGGATGCTCGGGTCGATGTACGCGACCGGCGGTAGTGCCCCCTGGTACGTCGCCAGCGGCGTCGCGCACACGGGCAGCTATGCCGCGCGGGCCGGAGCCATCGCCCAGAGCCAGACCACCTGGATGACGCGCACCGCGCAAGGTGGAGCGCTGAGCTTCTGGTACAAGGTCAGCTCCGAGGCCAACTGTGACTGGTTCAACTTCTACATTGACGGCGTGCAGAAGGTGCACAAAGCCGGCAATGTGAATTGGACGCTCTACTCGACCACGCTGGCGACCGGCACGCACACCTTGAAGTGGGAATACGTCAAGGACTATGGCCTCAACAGTGGCAGCGACACGGCCTGGATCGACGACCTGTCGCTCACCGGCGACGCGACCACGTGGGCCGACATCATCGCGCTGACGCCGGTGGGCGCGACTTCGACGTCGTGGACCCCCACCACCATCAGTACCGCCTGCAAGGTGCGCGTGCGGGCATTTTTCGGCGGCGGCAACTATGGAAGCTGGGACGAGAGCGATGGCCTCTTCACCGTGCAGCCCGGGCCGACCTATCCGCCGGGCGACCTGAACTGCGACCAGGCCGTCAACTTTGGCGACATTAACCCGTTCATCCTGGCCCTGACGGACCCGGCCGGCTACGCGACCGCGTTCCCCGGCTGCCCGATCACCAACGGCGACATCAACCAGGATGGGGGCATCGACTTCGGCGACATCAACCCGTTCGTCAACCTGCTGACCGGCGCGCCGTAGGTCCGGGCCGCCGCAGTGCTGCGGCGGTCGGAACCGGGCCGTGACCGGCCCGGCTACGCTTGTCCCGCGCAGCGCCTACTTCCACGCCCCGTCGTTCTGCTCCAGGTCGGCCGTGATGTCCTGTGCCTTGGGCACCCAGGGGGTCTGGCCGCATACGAAGAGCACTTCGGTTTGCCCGGCTTCATGCAGCGCATCCATTGCCGTGTGGGCCTGGTCCTCAAGCCAGTAGCAGAACAGACTGCCATCGGGCACATAGACGCACTCAAACCAACACAGCGGAACCGGGGGGTTAATGGAAAGCGCTGCCAGTTCCTCGCGCGCCTGGAGCCAGGGCGGCCAGGTCAGCCATCCCGGCGCCCCCCAACTGTGATCCATAAATTGGACGTTCAGCGCTTGGGCGACGGCCTGGCACAGAGCCACGCCGCGATCCAGGTACCATTGAGTGTGGCAGTAAGAAATGGCCGGATACCAGAGGATCGTGATCTCTGCCGGCATGCTGGCCAGACTCTGCTGCAACTGGCCCAAGTCGATGTCGTAAGTCCCGTTCCAGTACGTTTCCAGAGACCACTCCATCTCCAGGAAGACGCGCGACTGTCCGGTGGCGGCGGCCGAGGCGGAGACCTCGGTGGCCAGAGCCTGCCAACCTTCGGGCGATTCGAAGTGCGAATCCTCGCCGTACCCCAGGGCCCACTCGGTTTTCAGTCCGGGGATGATCGTCAGGCCCGGAACGCGCTCGCGCAGCTCGGCGTACCAGTCCTGGCAGCCCGGATACAGGACGACCACGGCGGTGTCCGTCACCTGTCGCCAGATGTTGAGGGCCGCCACACATTGATCCATGTTCTCGTACGCACCGACCTCGATGTACGGCAGGATGAGCGGCGACGTGACGCGCTTGGTCATCAGGACGGTGACGTTCGCGCTGGCACCCGTGTCGGCGGCGATCGTCAGGCTGGCATTGTGCGGACCGGTCACGAGCGTGTCGCGGTGCACCACGACGGCGACGACCGCACCCGCGCCGCCGGTGAGCGCGCCATGGTCGGGCGCGACCGTGACCCAGTCGGCGTTCCCAACGATCGAATACACCAACGTGCCGTCGCCCGTGTTCTGTACCGTTAGAGTCAGTTCCTCGTCCGTGGGCCCGAAATCCAACCGTGCGGTGCTCACTTCCAAGGTCGGTGGCACCGGGGGGGATGAGGAATCGCCTGGAGGCGGCGCGGACGGGGGCGCCGATGGCGGCACGATCAGCCACACGGCGACCGGGTGGCTCTGGCCGTCTGACGTGGAGACCGTCACGAGACCTGCGTCGTCGCCGGACGGCAGTCCCGTCCGGTCCACCTGCACGCGGATCCGATCAAACGCCCCCTGATTTGTGCCCGACTCCGGGCTCACGCTGATCCACAGCCTGTTGCCGGAGACCACATACTCCATCGTTCCGCCGCCGGCGTTGTGTACCTCAAACTCCAGCGCGGTCTCGGCGTCGCCGAAGTCGAGCTCGTCGACACTAACCTCGAGGACCGGCACATCGCCGCGTTCGACAACGTCGCCGGCGGTTACACTCTGCACCTCGTAAGGAGCGCCGGCATTCGAATCGGTCGCAGTCAGCCCCGGCTCGCCCTCGTCCCCCGGCGCGCCATCCATCGGCGGCTCATCGACGGCGCCCCACAGATCGTAGCCGAGTGCCTGTAGCGGCGAAGCGGTTGAGCCACACCCGGCCACGGACAAGGCCGCGGCCAATGCGAGCGCGGCGATCGGTAGACAAACAAGAGGAAAGGCGGCGCGCGGACTCAGCGCAGTCATACTTCGTTCCCTTCCGGTGCCCCGTTCGTCCACTCTCCCGCTCCGGCGAGGCCACCTGTTCTCGCAGGGGGCGGCGACCCGCCAGTGTTAACTCTGAGAAATGGGGAAAGCTGAGTCAAATGTGGCGCGGGGACAAGTTTGCGAACGCCCGTCCGGATCGCGGTGTCGCACGACGATCGCAGGCCGCGCGCTTGGCCCCGGGGGCGCCACTGAAGCTGTGGAGGTCGCCTTTAGAGGACCTGGGCCGCGGGCCCACGCACATGAGGAGAGAAAAATCGGCTCAGCAACGACGTGCACGATATCGGAAGGGCGGGCCACTAGGACGCGTGGCTCTGCAGCACTTCGCGCGCGATGACATGCCGCTGGATTTCGCTGGTCCCTTCGTAGATGGTGGTGACGCGGGCATCGCGGTAAAGCTGCTCGACGCGGCACTCGTTCACGTACCCCGTGCCGCCGTGGACCTGCACCGCGCGGTACGCGATGCGATTGACGGCCTCGGTGGCGAAGAGCTTGGCGATGGAGGCCTCGCGCGTGAACGGACGGCGACTTTCCTTCAACAGGGCCGCCCGGTCGATCAGGAGCTGCGAGGCATCCAGCTCGGTCTGGCTGTCCGCGATCATCCACTGGATCGCCTGGAAGTCCGCGATCGGCCGATCAAATTGCCGGCGCTCCTTCGCATACCCAACCATCAGATCCATGCAGGCCTGCCCGATGCCGACCGCCTGGGACGCGATACCGATGCGGCCGCCATCCAGCGCCGACAGGGCAATCTTCAGGCCATCGCCGGGCTTGCCCAGCAGGTGTTCGGCGGGCACGAAGGCGCCGTCGAGGTTCATCTCGGCGGTCTCGGAGCCGCGGATGCCCATCTTGCCGCGGATCGGACGGCGCTCGACCGTCTCCTGACAGGCATCGAGCAGGAACATGCTCAGGTCCTTGCTGGTCCCCACCTCGCCGTTGCGGGCCAACACGACGAACCACCGCCCGTGGATGCCGTTGGAGACCCAAAACTTGCTGCCGGTGAGCTTCCAACCGCCCGGCACCGGCTGCGCGCGGGTCTTGGCCGCGCTGGGATCCGAGCCGGCGTCGGCCTCGCTGATCGCAAACGCCGACAGATTTCCGGGCGTGGCGAGTCGGCGCAAGACCTCGTCCCGTACCGCGGGGGCGGCGAACATCTTGATCGCCTCGCACACCATGCTGTGCACGCCGACCACCACGGAGACCGACGGCGACGCGTAGGCCAGCTCGCGGATGATGTGCGCATAGGGCAGCATGGGGCAGCCGAGGCCGCCGAACTCCTCGGGCACGCGCAGCCCCATCAGCCCCATCTCGTAGAGCTGGTCGAGCTGTTCGCAGCAGGAGGACTCCTCCTTGTCCCACTTGCCGTCGAGGGCGAGGAGCTCCCCGCGCGCGTAGTCGCGGACGCCGTCGATCAGGACGCGATGATCTTCAGAAATCGTCGTGTTCATGGTCTCTGCCATCCGTTTGGCGCGGCGGTCCCGGCCCGCGATCGCTGGACCTGGATCATTCATGTTAGCAGAATGGCGCCGGCTTGTCGCGGCCTGCGGGCCCGCCTGGCCACGAGGAAAACCCCATGACGCACTGTGGCCGCTTTCAGGTCGACACCCGTGGCGATACGCACGTCGTGGACATCACCGACGAAGTGGCGGACATCCTGACGCAATCGGGCTGTCGCCAGGGCCTGCTGGTCGTGTTCGTCGTCGGCTCTACCGCCGGAATCACGACGACCGAGGCCGAGCCCGGTCTGCTGACGCACGACCTGAAGGCGTTCTTCGAGCGAATCGCACCGGCCGGCCAGTACTACAAGCATGAGGAGACCTGGCACGACGACAACGGACATGCGCACGTGCGGGCCTCGGCCCTGGGGCCCTCCCTGACCGTGCCGGTCGTCGATGGACGGATGACGCTCGGCACCTGGCAGCAGATTGTCCTGCTCGACTTCGACACCCGCGGCCGCCGACGGGAGGTGGTCGTGCAAATCGTCGGCGCGTAGTGCGCTCGCGGATCATCATTGCGCGGAACAAACCGAGCCGGGCCGGTCACGGCCTGGTTGTCCGAACCGGGCGCTACAACCCCTGGCCGCCCTCACAGTTCCAGCACACCTCGAAGTGGCTCGGGTTTTCCTCCCCGCACCGGAGGCACCGCCATTGCGCTTGCTCGCCCGCGGTACGGACGGCTTCCATCTCCTGCCGGGCGCGCTGCAATAGCCACCGCACCTCAAAGTAGAACTCGCTCGGCACGCGGAGCCGCGTGACCATGATGCTCTGCCCGCCGTAGATTTCGCCGATCGTCATCTCCATCACCGGGAAATAGGGCACGCCCTCGGCGGCCAGCAACGCCTGCACGCCGGGAATCGGGAGCGCGCGGCACAACGCGGCATCCACGAGGAACCACGCGCGGGGCGACCGCCAGGCTTCGGGATCGAAGACGGCGGCACAGTGCGGGCACGTGCGCTCCCTCGCCCCCACGAGCGGCTGCCCGCAGGCCGGACAGGGCAGCCCGAAATCGGGCAGTGGCGACTCCTGCCCGGTGAAGCGTGGATCGCGGACACGCGTCCAGGAGCGGATCAACTCCGCCACGTCGATCTGCAGGCCGCACTCGGGGCAGCGGTGCGAAGGCAATCCCTGGAGCAGATACCCGCAGCCCGGGCAGGTCAGCCCCCAGTCGGGGATCGGCAGTTGCGCCCAATCGATGTCCACCCGGCCATTGTAGCAACGCGGGCTCTGCGGCGGCGGCAGTGGTACACTGCTACGCCTATGAGCGCGGCGAGACACGCCACCGGTGACTTCCCTGCGCTGGAGCGTGAGCTCGCGGCCGCGCTGGCGGGCGAACTGCGGACGGACCGCCTGGCACGCGTCCTGTACGCCACCGACGCGAGCTTCTACGAGATCGTCCCGGACGGCGTCGCCTTTCCGCGCTCCAGCGACGATGTGGCGACCGCGGTGCGTTTGTGCGCCAAGTACGGCGTGCCGCTGACGGCGCGCGGTGCGGGGACGGGCCTCACGGGCGGCGCCGTTAACCGCGGCCTGCAGATAGACTGCTCCCGGCACCTCAGGCGCATGCTCGAAGTCGATCCGGTGACACGAATCGCTCGTGTTGAACCGGGTGTCGTGCTCGACGAGCTCAACGCGGCCGCACGCCCGCATGGCCTCCAGTTCGCTCCCGACGTGGCCACCAGCAGCCGGGCAACCCTCGGCGGCATGATCGCCAACAACTCGTGCGGCGCGCATTCCATCCTCTATGGCCGCACCGTCGATCACGTGCTCAGCGTGGACGTCGTTCTCGCTGACGGGTCCCGGTGCACCTGGGGGCCGAACGTCGACAGCGCGGATAACGCCCGCGCCCGCCAGTGCGTCGAAACGCTCCGCGCGGTCGCGCGCGACGAAGCCGACGAGATCGCCGCACGCTACCCGAAGCTGCTGCGCTCGAACGGCGGGTACGCCCTCGATCGCCTGCGCGTCGCCGACGGGCGGATCAACGTCGAGACGATCCTGTGTGGCAGCGAAGGCACGCTGGGCGTGATCGTCGGCGCGCGGCTCAAGCTGATCCCGCTGCCCCGGTTCAAGGGGCTGCTGATCGTCCAGTTCGACGGCGTGCCGCCCGCGTTGGAGGCCGTGTGCCCGATCCTCGAGCACGCTCCGGCCGCGATCGAGCTGATCGATGACCTCATCCTCAGCGCGAGCAAGAACAACCCGGCCATGGCCCGGCGCTGCTGGTGGGTTGCCGGCGACCCAAAGGCGGTCTTGCTCTGCGAGATGTTCGCCGAGGACGAGGCGGAGCTCACGCGTCGGCTCGGCGCGCTGGAGGCCGACCTGCGGACGCGCTGCCACGCCATGTCGTATCGGCTGGTGACCGCCGCGGCCCAGCAGAACGATGTCTGGGAGGTCCGCAAGTCCGGTCTCGGCCTGCTCATGTCGCGCCCCGGCGACCGCCAGCCGTACGCCTTCATCGAGGACGCCGCGGTCGATCCGGCCCGCTTGCCGGATTACATCCGGCGCCTCGATCGACTTCTGGCCGAGGAAGGGATCGAACAAACCGGGCATTACGCCCACGCGAGCGTCGGCTGCCTGCACGTGCGGCCGGTGCTCAACCTAAAGAAGCGCGAGGACATTGCGCGGCTGGGCCGCATCGCCGACCGCGTCAGCTCTCTGGTGGCCGAATTCGGCGGGACGATGAACGGGGAGCACGGCGACGGCATCGTGTGCTCGGTCTGGCTGGAAAAGCTGTATGGCCCGCGCATCGTCGCCGCGTTCCGCCGCATCAAGAGCGCCTTCGACCCGCAGGGCCTCCTCAATCCGGGCAAGATCGTCGATCCGCTGCCGATGGACGCGAACCTCCGCTACGGCGCGGATTTCGACGCCCGGCAGCCGATGACGGTGCTGGACTTCGGCACGTACGGCGGCATGGCCGGCCTGGCGGGGATGTGCACCGGCGTCGGCCAGTGCCGTCAGCGGCTGGTCGGGACGATGTGCCCGTCGTACATGGGCACGGGCGACGAGACGCACACCACGCGGGCGCGGGCCAACGCCCTGCGTGTGGCCCTCTCCAACCGCGGCCTACTCGACGGTCTGGCCGACCCCGCCCTCGACGAAGTCATGGACCTGTGCCTGAGCTGCAAGGCCTGCAAGACCGAGTGCCCGACCGGCGTCGACATGACGCGGCTCAAGGCCGAGTGGCTGGCCCACCGCAACGACCGTCTCGGCGTGCCGGGGCGCAGCCGGCTCATCGGGCGGCCGGTCCGCTGGGCCCGCGTGGCCAGCCGACTGCCCGTGCTCAGTAATTGGTTCCTGCAATCGCGGGTGGTTCGCGCCTGGTTGGAGCACGCGTTCGGCCTTGACCGGCGTGTCCCGCCGCCGCGTTTCGCGCGGACGACGTTCCGACGCTGGTTTTCGCGCCATGCCCCGCGGCTCACGACCAAGGCGCCGTCGCCCCGCCCACAAGTCGTGTACTTCGTGGACACGTGGACCAACTACTATGCGCTCCGGGTCGGGCGGGCCGCCGTGAAGGTGCTCGCGGCGCTGGGCTACGAAGTCCTCGTGTTGCAGACGGCCTGCTGCGGTCGGCCGCTGCTCAGCAAGGGCATGCTCCGGGGAGCGCGGCGGCTCGCGGAGATCAACGTGCAGGTGCTCGGGCCGTACGCCGAACGCGGCGTGCCGATCGTCTTCACCGAGCCGAGCTGTGCCTCCACGTTCCTGGATGAGGTGCCGCAATTGGTGCGCACGCCCACCGCCCGGGCTATTGCCGCGGCGACGCTCACCATTGAGCAGTTCCTGGCGCGCGAGCTCAACCGCCCCCACGGGTTGAGCTTCGGGCCGTTCGCGGGCAAGCTGCTCTATCACGGCCACTGTCACCAGAAGGCCCTGACCGGGACGGCCGACGCGCTCGCGCTGCTGCAGGCGTGCACGCGGGGCCAGGCCACCGAGATCGACAGCGGCTGCTGCGGCATGGCCGGCGCCTTCGGCCATGAGGTCGAGCACTACGAGATCGCCCGCGCAATCGGGGAACAGCGGCTATTCCCGGCGATTCGGGCGCGCGGCGACGCCGCCGTCGCCGTGTCGGGTTTCAGTTGTCGGGAGCACATTCTGCACCATACGGGTGTTCCGGCACGGCACGTCATCGAGTACGTTGCCGACGCATTGGCCAGCCCAAGCCAGCCCGGGACGGGTGAGCGGACGTGACGCGACAAGAACTCGAAGCGGCGGGTTTCGACGTCAGCGAAGTCGCCTATGCGCGGCTGGCGCGCTTCGTACAGCTCTTGCTCAAGGAGAACGAGAAGCTGAACCTGACTGCGGTGCACGATGAAGCCGAAGTCTGGCGGGTCCACGTGTGCGACAGCCTGACGCTGCTGCCGGTGGTGCGGTCGCACGAGGTGGAGCGGGTGCTCGATCTCGGCACCGGCGGTGGCCTGCCGGGACTGCCCCTGGCGTGTGCGACGGGGCGAGTGGACGTGACGCTGGTCGACGCGACCCGCAAGAAAATCGTGGCCGTGCGCCACATGATTGCCCACCTGGGCCTCGACAACGCCCGCGGCGTGTGGGGGCGCTCGGAGCTCCTGGCGCACCTGCCGGCGTACCGCGAGCAGTTTGACGCCGTCACCGCCCGGGCCGTCGCCAGCCTGCCGGTGCTGCTCGAATACGCCGCCGGCTTCGCACGACCGGGCGGGCACTGCTGGCTCTTCAAGTCGTCGGCCACGGCGGGTGCGGAAGGGGCCATGGCCGAGTCGGCGGCCCGCGCCTGCCGGCTGGATTATGTGGGCGAGTTTCCCTACCGGCTGCCGGGCGAGCGCGAGGAGCGTGTGCTCATACACTATCGCAAGGTGGGCAAGCTCAGCCCCGATCTACCGCGCCGGCCGGGGCAACCCAAGAAGCGACCGCTCTGAGCCGAGCCGGCCCGCCCCCGGGCCGGTTAGTACCGGGCGGCGGACCGCCCGGCTCGGTTTGGCCCCGCGCAACGACCACTTGTGAATGCGCATTATCGGACGTCGAGTCCCCTTCTCGGGGCCGGCAAAGCGTCCCCTGGGCCACCCGCATAAGATTGAAGCTGAGGGGGCGCGCAGCCGGCGCCCAGGGCCCGCTGGAATGGAGGCGTTATGCGTCTGGTCATCATTGCCGTCCTGCTCTTCCCCGTCATGGCCCGCACTGAGAATGCAATCGCCACGGCACAGCGTTGCGGCCACGCGAAAGCCGCAGTCGCCCGGCTGGCGCGTGAGGCCGAAGAAGCCGTCCGCCGCGATGACGGGGGGCGCGATTTCGGCAGTGAGACCGACGTGCTGCACTACCTGCTCGACATCGAGCTCAGCGTGGGCGGCCACTGGGTCGGCGGCGCCAACACGATGACCGTACGCAGCCTGGTGGACGCGCTCACGCAGTTCCGCTTCCGGCTCGATAGCGTCCTCACGATCACCGCCCTACGCGCCGATGGTGTCGCCGCAAACTGGCTGCGCATCGACGACGCGACGGTGGAAGTGACACTAAACCAGCCATACAACGCCGGCGAGGTCTTCGAGCTATATGTCGCGTACAACGGGCAGCCGCGTTCCGGGCTCGGCTTCGGATCGATCACGTTCCGGACGCGCCGCGGACAGCCCGAAGTCTACACGCTGAGTGAGCCCTGGTTCGCCTACACCTGGTGGCCCGCAAAAGACGACCTGCGCGACAAGACCACCGCGGACCTGTGGTTCACGGTTCCGAGCACGCTGACGGTCGCGTCGAACGGGACGCTGCAGGGCGTCGACGACGTCGGCTCGGGCAAGGTCCGGTACCGGTGGAAGACGGAGTACCCGACGGCCGACTACCTCTACTGCGTTGCGGCGACCAACTACAACGTGTTCGACTCCACGTGGAGCTATGGTTCGCAGACCATGCCACTGAAGTTCTTCATCTACCCCGAGGACGACGGCGGCAGTGCGCGGAGCGCCTGCCTGCGCAGCGCCGACATGCTCACGGTGTTCAGCGATCTTTACGGCCCGTACCCCTTCGCCGCGGAAAAGTACGGGATCGCCGAGTTCGGCTTCGGGGGCGGCATGGAGCATCAGACGATCACGGGGCAGGGCGGGTTTGGGGATTCCCTCACGGCGCACGAGCTTTCCCATCAATGGTGGGGTGACAACGTCACCTGCGCGACCTGGCATGACATCTGGCTGAACGAGGGCTTTGCGACGTACTCCGAGGCCTTGTGGGCCGAGTTTCGGCCGGGCAGCTCCGGCACGCCCGCGCTGCTGGCCTACATGGCCGGGCTGCGCCCGGGCAATCCGAGCGGCAGCGTGTACTGCTATGACATCTCCGATCCCGGGCGCATCTTCGACACGAATCTCAGCTACCTGAAAGCGGCATGGGTGCTGCACATGCTGCGCCACTTGCTCGGCGACGACACGTTCTTCGCTACTCTGGCGGCCTATCGCGCGGCGTTCCAGGGCGGTGCCGCGACCACGGCGGACTTCGCGGGCGTGGCCGAGGACGTCTTCGGCCGCGACCTGTCATGGTTCTTCAACCCCTGGGTCTATGGGGATGGAATCCCCGCGTATGTCTACGCCTGGCAACCGCTCGTGGTCGACGGTGTGCCCTACCTAGAGCTGTATATCGAGCAGATGCAGGGAACGTATGAGTCGGTCTTCACCATGCCCATCGAGATCGTGACGATTGACGACGCTGGCAAACATACCCACGTGGTCTGGAACGACGCGCGCCGCGAATTCCTGCTCTTCGCCGTGGAGAGCCCCACCGTACGCGACATCACCTTCGATCCCACGCCGTGGATTCTCGAAAGCCACGTGGAGGTCATCGTCCCCGACGATACGCCGCCGAAGATCGTAACCCTGACTCCGCCGCCGGGGGCCACGCTCCCCCAGGGGGCGCTGGCCGCGCTGGAGGTGGTGTTCCACAAGGACGTGGCGGCGGACGTGGCGGATTTCTCCCTGGTTGGCCAGCGTGGCGGCCCAATCGCATGCACGTACACGTACGACCCCGCGCGTCATGCCGCGAAGTTGACGCCGGCGGCGGCGCTGGCTTCGGACACCTACACCCTGACCGTCTCAGACCAGATCGTCGACGTCGCGGCCGGGGTGTCACTCGACGGCGAGCTCGTCAAGCCGGATGGCTCCGCCCCGCTTCCCAGCGGCGATGGCGTGGCCGGCGGGTCGGCCGTCGCGCAGTTCATGATGACGCTTGCCGGTGACCTCAACTGCGATGGGGCCGTCGATTTCCAGGACATCAATCCCTTTGTGCTCGTACTGACCGACGGCAGCGCGTATGAGGCCACTTATCCCGGCTGCCCGCTGGCAAACGCCGACACCAACGGCGACGGCTACGTTGACTTCGCCGACATCAACGGATTCATCGCGCTGCTGGCCGATTGAGGCGGATCACGATTGATCCGTGCACGGCCAGGCGCGTGTCGGGGGACGACCTGGTAGGCGGGGAGCGGTCAGTGGTGGGAAGCTTCTTCGAAGGACGGCGAACGGAGGTCCTGAGCGGACCGGCTGAGCGGGTCCCATTCGGCACCCGCCGGGCCGAAGTTCACGCGGCGGGCTTCATCCCAATAGCGTCCGGAATTGTGCTCGAACGCGGCCCGCATGGCGAGCTCCGCGACGAGCCCGAGCAGGATCGCAAAGCACCCCAGCAGGAAGAACATCACGCCGACGAGCGGGGCCTTGCCCCAGAACGCTTTCCAGGGATCCTGGGCATAGACCGCCTGTCCGACCGCGAAGCACAGGCACAGGACCGTCGCCAGCCACGACCACTGCGTGATCTTGCCGAAGAAGTGCATCGGCTTCGTGCGGTACTTCTGCAGCATCCGCACCAGGATCAGGTCGACCGCGACCTTGAAGACGCGGCCGTAGCCGTACTTGCTCTGCCCGGCCGTGCGCGGATTGTGCCGCACCACGACCTCGCAAATCCGCGCCCCGTGCATCGAGGTAAAGACCGGGATGAAGCGGTGCATCTCGCCGTACAGGCGCGAATCGCGGATCACGTCGGCCCGGTACGCCTTGAGCGTGCAGCCGTAGTCGTGCAGCTTGACGCCGGTGACGCGGCCGATGAGCCAGTTGGCAACGCGGGAGACCTGCGTGCGCAGCCAGGTGTCCTGGCGCTCCCTGCGCCAGCCGCTGACCACGTCATAGTGGCCCTCTTCGAGCTGGTCGCAGAGGCGCTCGATCTCTTCGGGCGGGTTCTGCCCGTCGCCATCGACGGGGACGATAAGCGGCGCGCGGGCGGACCAGAAGCCCGCCATCAGGGCGGCGGTCTGACCGTAGTTGCGGGCCAGGTGGATCACGCGCAGCCGCGGCTCGCTGGCGGCCAACTCGTCGAGGAGCGGCCCGGTGCGGTCGCGGCTGCCGTCGTTGACGGCGATGAGCTCGAAGCTGCGGCGCTGGCCGGATAATACCCGCAGGAAGTGGGGGAAGACCGTCGGGACGCTGGCCTCCTCCTGGAAGACCGGCACGACGACGGAGACTTGCGGGCGGGCTGGCGACATTAACGGCGTCTCGCTCGATCCGGCTACCTTTCCCTGGCGGTCACGACTACAGTAATCCTGCGAATTATAGTGGAAATGCCCATTTAAGACACCCCACTGGCGAGGAAAACGGATGGCCGCGACACCGGAAGTAGCCGTGCTGATGGGCAGCCAGAGCGATTGGGAGGTGCTGAAGGCCGCGGTCGACACGCTCGGCGAGTACGGGGTTGCGTGCGACGCGCGGGTCTTGTCCGCGCATCGGACACCCGACGAGCTGGCCGAGTATGTCCAAAACGCCGACCAGGGCGGGACGAAGGTCTTCATCGCCGCGGCCGGGATGGCGGCCCACCTGGCGGGCGCTGTGGCGGCCCACACCACCCGCCCGGTGCTCGGAGTTCCGCTGGCCAGCTCCGACCTGAACGGGCTAGACGCGCTGCTCGCTACGGTGCAGATGCCGCCCGGCGTGCCGGTGGGCACGCTGGGCCTGGGCAAAGCGGGGGCGGTCAACGCGGCCCTGCTCGCGATCAGCATCCTGGCCCTCGAGCGCCCGGAGCTGCGCGAGAAGTTGCGCGCGACGCGGCAGGAGCGGGCCCGGCAAATCCTGGCGACGAAGCTGCCCCGCTAGTCCGCCGCAGCTACACTACGCTGCACCATGGCTGCGTCGGGGAATGGCTTCCCACGGTCACGCGAACTGATCGGGGGCAACGATCTGCGCGAGACGCCGCGCCCGCGCCCGCTGCTGCTCCCGGCGGGCGCACTGATGGCGGGGATCTGGCTCTCCGAATGGGTTGGCCCGCTGACGAGCGGATGGCGCATTGCGGCTTTCCTGCTGCCGCCGGTCGCGCTGGCGCTGCTGCTGTTGGGCTTCTGGCGGCGGGCCCGGCGCCCTGTGCTGCTGGGGCTTCTGGCCGTCACGGCCGGGGCCACGGGATTAGGCCGCCATCAGAGCACCCTCGAGCGTCCGGCCCATCACATTGTCCAGGCGTTGGGTGACGAGCCGGTGCTGACGCGGCTGGCCGGGCGGGTCGTCACGCCGCCGATCGAGCGGCCGCCGCTCAAGCCCAACCCCTTTCTGCCGTTCGATCCGTCGCCGCGCACGCAATTCGTGCTCGCGGTGGACGAGCTGCGGACGAGCGCGCCGCCGCTGCCCGTGGCCGGGAATCTGCGCGTGAGTGTCGAGGCGCGCGGACTGAGCCTGCAATTGGGGCAACGCGTGCAGTTGACGGGGCGCCTGTGGCGTCTGCTTGGCCCACAGAACCCCGGCGAAGTGGACTGGTCGCGGTGGTATCGCCAGCAGGGCGTCGACGCGGGACTGACGGTGCCGGAAGCGGCGCACGTTGTCGTGCTCCCCGACCCGATCGCTCCGTGGCCCCGGTTCGCGACGGCCGTGCGGCAGCGGGCGCGGAGCCTGCTCTATGAACCCTATGCGGATCTCGAGACCCACGAGTCCGCCCGCTTGCTGGACGTCATGATCCTCGGGCAGCGCAGCAGCGCGGATCGGGCGCTGAACGAAGCCTTCCTCCGCGCTGGTGGCCTGCATTTCCTGGCGGTCAGCGGGTTCAACGTAATGGTGCTGGCCGGTGCGGTCTGGTGGCTCACGCGCCGCGTGCTCCGCCAGGGCGAGCGGGTCGCCGCAGCGCTCGCGGTGATCGCCACCCTGCTCTTCGCCGTGGTGACCGAGCCGAATGCGCCGATTCTGCGCGCGACGATCGCGGTGCTGCTCGTGGCGCTGGCGCGCGTGACGGGACGCCCGGTCTGCGCCGTCAACTCGCTGGCGCTGGCCGCGGTGGCGGTGCTCCTGTGGAATCCGCGCGAGCTATTTGGTGCGGCCTTCCAACTCACGTTCGTGCAGGTGCTCGTATTGATCGTCATCATCCCGCGAATATACCGGACCGTCGTTGCGCGCCGCCGTGACGAAGGCCCGCCTCCCGAAGCGCAGACGGCGTGGCAACTCGTGCGGCGGACGGCCTGGCGTTGGTTGGCCGGACTGACGCTCGTGTGTCTCTGCACCTGGGCCAGCGCTCTGCCCCTGGTGCTCTGGCACTTTGGGCGCTTCACGCCCTGGGGCTGGCTGGGCACCATCCCACTCACGCCGCTGGTCACGTTGGTCACCCTGCTCAGCCTGGCCACGCTGGCCGCCAACGCGGTGCTGCCGATGCTGGGCGCGGGGCTCGGCATCGCTCTGGAGCGATCGACGGAGTTTCTGCTCTGGAGTGTGCGGCTGTTCGAGAACCTGCCGAGTGCCGTCGTGGAATGCCAGCGGCCGCCCATGTGGCTCGTGCTGGGGACCTACAGCGTGCTACTGGCGTTCGTCGCGGTACCGAAGGCCCGGCCAAGTGCGGAACCCCGGCCGAATCCCCGCCGACTCCCGCTCGTGCGCGGGCCGACGCTGGTCGCGGCGAACGCGATCGCGCTGCTGGCCTTGGCGTGGACCGGGTGGGCGGTCCTGCCGGCGAGCCGCGGGCTCGGGTACGCCCTGACCGTGCTGGCGGCCGGTAACGGCAACGCGATGGTGCTCACTACGCCGGACGGCAGCGCCGCGGTCCTGGACGTCGGCACGGACACCAATTCCGACATCGGCGAGACGACGGCGCGGGCGCTGCGTGCGCTGGGGGTCCGGCGTGTCGATGCCGCCATCGTTTCGCACGCCAACGTGGACCACTACAGCGGATTACCGTCCCTGATGCGCCGTATGCCCGTCGAGCGCTGGCTCACGAATCCCTACTGGCCCAGCCAGTTCTCCCCGGAGAGCGTTCTGCCCGAACTGATTGCGCAACTCCCAAAGGACCGGGCTGCACCCGCCGCGCTGCGGGCCGGCGACCAGCACCGGATCGGCGACGCGACGCTCGCGGTTCTCTGGCCGCCGGACGGCCTCGACGAAACCTGGACGGTGAACGACCGCTCGCTCGTGCTGCGCGTGACCGCGGCGGGGCGGACCATACTTTTGACCGGCGACCTGGAGGCCGCCGGCATCGTGGCCCTGCTGGAGGCCGAGCGGCAAGGCCGGATCAGCCTGAAGGCCGACGTGCTGATTGCCCCGCACCACGGCCAGGTCATCCGCGACCTGAGCGCGGACTTCTATGCCGCGGTCGCGCCGCGTGTGGTGATTGCCTCCACGCGCACCCCGCGGCCGAAGCTGGAATCGCTCGTGCCCGAGGCACTGGGTCCGACCGCGCGACTCCTGCTGACCGGCCAGGTCGGCGCCGTGACGCTGCGCATCAGTCCGGCCGGGCAGCTCGCGGTTCAGACGCCGTACGCGCGCACGACCGCGCAGTAGCGCTTCCCGGTCGGGTGCCTTGGACCGCGAACGGCTTTACAAATCCCGACGCATCGGCTTTGATGCGCACTGGTCCATTGACAGCCACGTGGTTGCAAGGAGGCTCTTGATGAAGCTCTGGCACTTGGGCGTCGTGAGCATCGCCGCGCTGTTCGCGACGGCCTGTCAACAGAAGCCGGCCGAGGTCGCGGCGCACCCGGAGACGGACAAACCACTGACCCAGTTGGACACGCCGCCCGGCGGCACCGACCCGTACGCGACCGACCCGTATGCGAAGGACTCGGTCGCCCGGCCGCAGGATACCGGCGTGGGCGGTAAGGACACGAAGCTGATCTCGGGCAAGCCCCCGGCCGGAGCGCACAAGCACACCGTCCAGAAAGGGGACACCTACTTCGCCCTGGCCCGCAAGTACTACAACGACGAGCACAAGTGGAAGCGAATCTACGAAGCGAACAAAGACCGCTATCCGGACAAGAACAAGATCCCTGTCGGCGCGGAGCTGATCATCCCGTAGCCGGCGGGAGCCTGGCCGCCTCCGGCGGTGGGACCTCGCAGCAATGCTCGCCCTGCGCAGCGACAGCCCGATCCAGTACGTCAAGGGAATCGGGCCCAAGCGGGCGGAGTGGTTCGCGACGCTCGGCCTGCACACGGTCGGCGACCTGCTCGAGTACTTCCCGTTCCGCCACGAATCCGACGGCGGCGTGGTCGCCATTGTCGACCTGGTCCCCGGCGCGAACGTCACGGTACAGGGGGAGGTGACCACCCTCGGGGGCCGCCCGCCGGCGTTGCGCTGCGCGATCGACGACGGCACCGGGACGTGCGTCCTGCGCTGGTTCGACCGGCGGTATGGCGGCCGGGGGCTTTTTCGCGGCGCTACGGTCACGGCCAGCGGCCAGGTGCAGCTCTACGACGGCCGCCCGGAGCTGGTCCATCCGCGCGTGCAGGTGTTCGATCCGGACACGGTAATGCTGTCGTCGGCGCACAAGCCGACCCGCCTGGGCGTGTACCGCGGCAATGAGAGCATCAAGTCGCCGCTCATCCGTCGCGCGGTCCTCACCGTGCTCGCCCAGTCGCACCTGCCTGTGGAAGAGGCGCTGCCCCCCCGACTGCTGAGCAAGCATCGGCTTCCGACGCGCGAGCAGGCGATTCGCCAAATGCACTGTCCGACGACCGATGCAGAGCTCGCGCGGGCCCGCACGCGGCTGGCGTACGAGGAGTTCCTGCTCATGGAGCTGGCGATGGCGCTGCGGCGGCGCAAACGCCTGGCGCTGCAAGCCGGCCAGAAGCTGCACGTGACGCCGGAGATCGAGACCCGCATCCGGGCCCGCTTCCCGTTCACGCTGACGCCGTCGCAGGACCACGCGGTCGCCGAGATCGTCCGTGACCTGCAAAGCGGTCAGCCGATGACGCGGCTGTTGCAGGGCGACGTGGGCAGCGGGAAGACGGTCGTGGCGCTGTATGCCTGCCTGATCGCGGTCGCGAACGGCAAGCAGGCGGCCATCATGGCCCCGACGGAGATTCTCGCGCAGCAGCATTTCACCAACATCGACCGCTACCTGCGCGACAGCCGCGTCCGTTACGTGCTCCTGCGCGGCAAGCTCGGCAAGCAGGAGCGGACGGAGGCACTGGCGGCGATCGAGCGCGGCGAGCTCGACCTCGTCGTCGGGACGCAGGCCCTGATCCAGAAGGACGTGGCGTTCAATCACCTGGCCGTGGTGGTCGTGGACGAGCAGCACAAGTTCGGCGTGCTGCAGCGGCACGAGTTCCGCACCAAGGGTCCCATGCCGCACTACCTGGTCATGACCGCGACGCCGATCCCGCGCACGCTGGCGATGACGGTCTTCGGCGATCTCGACGTGTCGCTGATCAAGGAATCGCCGCCCGGGCGGGGACGCATCATCACGAAGATCGTCACGGGCCAGCAGTGGGCGACGGTGATGGGCTATGTGCGTCAGCGGTTGGAGAAGGGTGAGCAGGCGTACGTGGTGTGTCCGCAAATCGGCAAAAAGGTGTCAGGGACCTTTTCAGAAAAGGGTCCTGACCCCTTTTCCGGCGTCACCGCGGTGACCGAGACCTACGGGCGTTTGTGCGACGGGCCCTGGCGCGGCCTCGATGTCGGCCTGCTCCACGGATCACTTCCGACGGCCCAGAAGCAGGCCACCGTCACGGCGTTTGCCGCCGGCCGGCTCCACGCCGTCATCGCCACCACCGTCGTCGAGGTCGGCATCGATGTCCCCAACGCGACGATCATGATCGTGGAGCACGCGGAGCGGTATGGGCTGTCGCAGTTGCACCAGTTACGCGGCCGGGTGGGCCGCGGGCAAAAGGACAGCCTGTGTGTACTGATCGCGCATGGCCGCGGCGAGAAGGCCGCCGAGCGGCTGGCCGTCATGGCCGAGACGACCGACGGTTTCCGGATCGCGGAGGCCGACCTGCGCCAGCGCGGCCCCGGACAGCTCTTCGGCACCCGGCAACACGGCTTGCCCGAACTGCACGTCGCGAACATCGTGGAGGACTTCAGCCTGCTCGAGCAGGCCCGGCAGGACGCGTTCGACACCGTCGCCCGCGATCCCGCGCTGTCGCGGCCCGAACATCAGATCCTGCTGCCGGCACTGAGACGCATGTTCGGGCAGAAACTGGCCCTGATCGACGCGGCGTGACGCACGACCGCAGGGTGTGCTGCGCATCACGAATAATCGTCGCGCGGGACGAACTGAGCCGGGCCGTCCTCGGCCCGGTTCCAATCGGCGCGAGGACGGGCCGATCCGCACCACCCGTGTAGCATCCGACCTCCCGGCCGGCCGTGGAAGGCCATCCGGCCACCGGCGAGACGCCCGTGCCACATGGAACGCGCGACCAACCCGCGCCGGCGCTTCGGGCTCTCTTCCCGGTCGCCGAGGCAGGTGTGCCCACGTAGAATCACCCCGGCGGGCCGGACATCCCCAGCGGCGCGGGACCGGCCGGGCGAAGTCCGCAGCAACGCCGCGAGGTCGCAGACATGAAGTACCGCAGGCTCGGCACCGCCGGCATCCGGCTCTCCGAAGTGGGGTTGGGAAGCTGGCTCACGTATGGCTACGGTGTGAATGACGACACGGCCCGCGCGTGCGTACGCCGCGCGCTCGATCTGGGGATCAACTTCTTCGATACGGCCGACGCGTATCACCGCGGGGCAGCGGAGGAATTCCTGGGGCGCGAGCTGCGCGAGGTTCGGCGGCGGGACCTGGTTCTCGCGACCAAGTGTTTTTTCCCGGTGAGCGACAACGTGAACGACCGCGGGCTCTCGCGCAAGCACATCTGGGAGAGCGTACACGATTCACTGCGGCGATTGCGTACGGATTACATTGATCTGTATCAGTGTCACCGTTACGACCCGGACGTGGAATTGCCGGAGGTTGTCCGGGCCATGGATGACCTGATCCGGCAGGGCAAGCTTCTTTACTGGGGCGTCAGCGAGTGGTCGGCCGAACAGATCCGCGCTGCGCGCGAGTGTGCCGCGGCACTGAACGCAGTCGCGCCGGTCTCGAATCAACCCGAATACAGCATTGCGGCGCGGCGGGTGGAGACCGACGGCGTGCAGCGGACCTGCGCCGAGTTTGGCATGGGCATGGTCGTGTGGAGCCCGCTCGGGCAAGGCGTCCTCACGGGCAAGTACTCGGGGGGGAAGATTCCGCGGGACAGTCGGGCGGCCAGCCGCGAAATGAGCATGTTCCTTCAACACATCGACCGCGGGCTTGTGGATCGCGTGGACCGACTGCAGCCGATTGCCCAGCGGCATGGGATCACCCTGGCGCAGCTCGCGATCGCGTGGCTTTTGCAGCGCGAGGCGGTCACCAGCGTGATCATTGGGGCCACGCGGGTGGAGCAGGTTGAAGAGAACTGCCGGCCGCCGGCGGAGCTAACAACGGACGACTTGGCCCAGATCGACGGGCTCTTTCCCGCGGCGGCGTACCCATAGAGGCACGCCAGCGTGGGGTGCCACGGCAGGTCGCGTCCGCCAAGGCGGACTTGACCTGCCCTACCGTCCGGGGCCAGAATTCGCGTGCAATACTCTCTTGTGGGCCGAACGAAAAACCTGGAGGTGCATGGACGATGGCAACCGCGACCGTTTCCCCCGCCAACGTGAAGATCGGACCCACCCGACTGCTGATTGACGGCGAATGGCACGACGCCGCCAGCGGCAAGACCTTCGAGACGATCAACCCCGCCACCGAGCAGGTTATCGCCCGCGTCGCCGAGGCCGACAAGCCTGACGTGGACCGCGCCGTCGCCGCGGCCCGCCGGGCGTTTGAGGAGGGGCCGTGGCGGAAGATGTCCGGCGGCCAGCGCGGCCGGCTGCTCTACAAACTGGCCGATCTGATCGAGGCGCACCAGGAAGACCTCGCCGCCCTGGAGACGCTGGACAACGGCAAGCCGTACGGCGACTCGCTCAATGCGGACTTACCGCTGACGATCGCCTGCTACCGCTATTACGCGGGCTGGGCCGATAAGATTCACGGCAAGACCATCCCGATCGAGGGGCCGTATTTCTGCTACACACGGCACGAGCCGGTCGGCGTGTGCGGACAGATCATCCCCTGGAATTTCCCGCTGCTCATGCAGGCGTGGAAATTCGGCCCGGCGCTGGCCGCCGGCAACACCGTCATCCTCAAGGTCGCTGAGCAGACGCCGCTGACCGCTCTGCGCGTCGGCGAGCTGGCCATGCAAGCCGGCTTCCCGCCGGGCGTGATCAACATCCTGACCGGTTTCGGCCCGACCGCCGGCGGGGCGCTCGCCCGGCACATGGACGTGGACAAGGTCGCCTTCACGGGCTCGACCGAGGTCGGGCACGAGATTCTCAAGGCGTCCGCCGAGAGCAACCTCAAGCGCGTCACGCTCGAGCTGGGCGGCAAGAGCCCGAACATCGTCTTCGCGGACGCCGATCTGGAGGAGGCGATTGAAGGCGCGTTCTTCGGCTTGTTCTTCAATCAGGGGCAGTGCTGCTGCGCCGGCTCGCGGCTGTTCGTCGAGGACCGGATTCACGACGAGTTCCTGACCCGCATCGTCGACCGCACGAAAAAGCAGCGCGTCGGCGACCCCTTCGCGGCCGAAACGACGCAGGGGCCGCAGGTCGACCGGACCCAGTTCAACAAGGTCATCGGCTATATCGAGGCCGGCAAGAAAGAAGGCGCCCGGTTGCACTGCGGCGGCGGGCGCCACGGCAACAAGGGCTATTACATCGAGCCGACCGTGTTCTCCGACGTGAGCGACAACATGAAGATCGCGCGCGAGGAGATCTTCGGCCCGGTGCTGAGCGTGATCCGCTTCAAGGCCATCGACGAGGTCGTGCGGCGGGCGAACACCACCAACTACGGCCTGGCCGCGGCGGTTTGGACGCGCGACATCACCAAGGCGCACGCGATCGCCAACGGCGTGAAGGCCGGCACAGTGTGGGTCAATTGCTACGACGTCTTCGACGCCGCCGCCCCGTTCGGCGGTTTCAAGGAATCCGGCCTTGGCCGCGAGCTAGGCGAGTATGGGTTGAACAACTACACCGAGGTGAAGACGGTCACGATCAAGATCTGAGCTAGGCCGGCTGTCCGGGATCGCTCCCGAAGCACCGTCTGCCGAACCCTGGTCTGCCGCCCAGGCGCTCGCCTGTCACTTTGGCAGAAGTGCATTGAACCCGCACGGTCAGCACGACAATCTAACTACCTGTACAAAATAGACTTACGTCCAAAGCGACCGAGTCCCGACCGCGGTACCTTACTTGCACTGCCGCCTACCGGAAAATCTGCGCCCCGCGTGGGTTACCTACTTGCCGGTTCGCGCATCAGGAGACTGAAATGTCGAAAATCATCGGTATCGACCTGGGCACGACGAACTCGGTGGTCGCGATCATGGAGGGCGGCCAGCCGAAAGTTCTGATTAACGACTCCGGCTCACGCCTGACGCCGTCCGTGGTCGGCTTCACCGAGAAGGGCGAACGCCTGGTCGGCCAGCGCGCCCGGAACCAGCAGGTGACCAACCCGCAGAACACCGTCTTCTCGATCAAGCGTTTCATGGGGCGGCGGCATCTCGAGGTGTCGGCCGAAGAGAAGACCGTGCCCTACACGATCGTCGGCGGGCCCGAAGAGCTCGTGCGCGTCAAGATCAACGGCAAAGAGTACGCCCCGCCCGAGGTCTCGGCCATGATCCTCCGCGACCTCAAGGCCACCGCCGAACGCTACCTGGGCGAAGGGGTGAGCCGGGCCGTGATCACCGTGCCGGCGTACTTCAACGACAGCCAGCGGCAGGCCACCAAG
>CAZWYT010000072.1:0-23955 GCA_964638325.1 uncultured Planctomycetales bacterium | reverse complement strand
GCGTAACGTGCGGAGCCGTTCGCAATTTCAACTACGAATGGCATTGACCCCGGCGCGGAGTCACGATGCAACCAGGCCCGCGACGAGCTCCAGCGTGATCTCGTCGAGCGTCGACACGCTGCGCTCAGCGCCGGCCGCTTTCAGGGCCTCCGCCGGATGAGTACCCGCCAGGGCGATCGTCTTCATGCCGGCGGCATGCGCGGCCTCGATGCCCACGGGGGCATCTTCGACGACGATGCATCTTTCTGGCGGCAGCTCCAGGCGTTCGGCGGCCAGCAGAAATCGGGGGACACCTTACTTAATTCGCGCCGCGCAACTGACCTGGCGCCGGCCCGCTGCGCCTGCCCCAAGCGTTCCCTTCCGGTCGTGATTTGGATAGGGTCGCGATTGGGGTTAGCCGCCGTCAATTGCTCCCTTCCGCGCGCGGCGCGGAGTCACGATGCAACCAGGCCCGCGACGAGCTCCAGCGTGATCTCGTCGAGCGTCGACACGCTGCGCTCAGCGCCGGCCGCTTTCAGGGCCTCCGCCGGATGAGTACCCGCCAGGGCGATCGTCTTCATGCCGGCGGCATGCGCGGCCTCGATGCCCACGGGGGCATCTTCGACGACGATGCATCTTTCTGGCGGCAGCTCCAGGCGTTCGGCGGCCAGCAGCAAGCAGTCGGGGGCGGGCTTGCCGCGCGCGATCTCGAACCCATGCACCTCCGCCTCGAAGTAGTTCGCGATCAGGCCGTCAGAGATCACCAAGTCGAGATTCTCCGGCGGGCCGGAAGTCGCCACGGCCAGCCGATAGCCGGCCTTGCGCAGTCGCGCAAGCAGCTCGCGACAGCCGGGCATGAGCGGGATGTGGTCGCGGATGAGCTGCCGGTAGAGGGTCTCTTTCTCTGCGTCGAGCCGGCCAACCTGGTCGTCCGTGACCTGCGCGCCCCAGAGGAAACGGATGATATCCCGGCTCGGGCGACCGAAGGTCTGGCGAAACCGCTCGGCGGAGACCTCGAGGCCGTGCTTGCGGGCAAGTCGCTGCCAGCTCTCGCGGTGCGCCGGGCCGGAGTCCACGAGCACGCCATCCATGTCGAAGAGGACGCCAAAGGGCATGAGCGGATCCAATACTGCACGGCTCGCGGCCACTCGTTCAGGCGACAGAATAACAGCAGGGGTGGAGCAGGTCGAGTGGACACCTGACCCGGCCGCCCCCCCGCCCGGGGGGCATGCGCGCCACGGGTCGCGCTGCCGCTCCACCGGCCCTACAAGATGCTACAAGCGGCCAGCGTTGTCGCGGTGACGATTGCGGTCTACACTGCCGCGCATGGACGCGGTAAACGAGGGCCCTGCGACCGCCACCGACGTCGGCATCGTTGTGGCAGCGCGGGATCTGCGTAAGGTCTACGACACGGCGAGGCAGCCGGTGACGGCCCTTGACGGCGTGAGCCTCGAAATCCCGGCCAGATCGTTCTACGCGATCATGGGCGCCAGCGGCTCGGGCAAGAGCACGCTGCTGCACGTGATCGGCGGCCTGACGCCGCCGACGGCGGGCACGCTGCGGGTGGAAGGTCAGGACCTGACGGCCATGTCTGACCGCGCGCGGACGATCTTTCGCCGGCGACGGATGGGCATCGTGTTCCAGGAATACAACCTGCTTCCGACGCTCACGGCGCGGGAGAACATCGCGCTGCCTTTGCTCGTGGACGGCCAATCGTTGGAGTCCTGCGGGCCGCGCGTGGACGAGCTGCTCGAGCGCGTGCATCTCAGCGCACGGGCCGAGCACCGTCCGGACGCGCTGTCCGGCGGCGAGCAACAGCGCGTCGCGATCGCGCGGGCGCTGCTCAACGACCCGGCGATCATCCTCGCTGATGAGCCGACCGGGAACCTCGACTCCAAGCAGTCGGCCGAGATCTGGGCCCTGTTGCGGCAGATCGCCACGGAGCGGGGCAAGACGATCCTGATGGTGACGCACGAGGCCCAGGGTGCGGCGCATGCGGACTGCGTGATCATACTCAAGGATGGCCGCGTGGTCGGCCGGCTCGAACCGAAAGGCAGCGGGGATGCGGCACTGGTTGCAACTGGCTACCAGGAACTGGCGGGTTAAACGCATCCGCACCGCGGGCGCGGTGCTCGCCATTGCCCTGGGGACTGGCGCGGTCGTGTGGGTGACCTGCTGCTACGAATCCGTGCGGCAGACCATGCTGACCTGGGCCGCCGGGTACATGGGCCGCAGCCATATCACGATTCAGTCGCCGCTCGGGAAGTATGACGTGCTGCCCGAGCGTATCGTGCACAAGATCGAGGGTGTGAAGGGGGTAAAGCATGTGGCGGCGGTGCTCACCCAACGCTTGCCTTCGGCTACGGAGCGCCGCGGCGCCGCGCCGCCCGGGGGCCGGCGCTGGCCCACGATGCCGGACGTGGATTTCGAGGGCATCGATCTCGACCGGGAGTTCGAGGTGCGGCCGGAATGGCGCGACAAGCTCATCGCCGGGCGCATGCTGACCGAGCACGACCGCTATGCGTGCGTGCTCGAACAGTCGATTGCGGAGGAGCAGGGGGTCGGCGTCGGTGACACGCTGCTGGTGTGGGGCTCCGGCGTCCCGGAGGACAAGCCGACGGCGCTCGAGATCGTCGGCTTGGTTCGGCGGGAGCGGATCGCGCGTTTTCAGAAGGGGGTGGCGCTCCTGCGGCTCCCGGTCCTGCAGCAGATCGGCCACCGCGAGGCGTTCGTCAACTCGATCGACGTCGTGCTGGCCAATCCCAGTCTGGCCGATGTGCAGCGCATCGCACGCGAGATTCACACGCTGATTCGCGGCGACGTGCCCAACGTGCTGGTACGCAGCGCCGCCGCCCGACTGCAGCAGATTCAGCTCGCCCAGAACCAGCAGCGGGTAGTGCTTACGCTGCTGAGCTGCGTGGCCCTGCTGACGGCCCTCTTCATCATCCTCAGCACGCTCAGCATGGGCATGATCGAGCGGATCACCCAATTGGGGCTGTTGCGCTGCGTGGGAATGACCGGCGGCCAATTGGCCTGGCTCATCCTGGGCGAGGTGTTACCGCTCGGCGTGGTGGGCATCGTGCTCGGCATGCCCATCGGGCTGGCCCTGGCGGGACTGACCGTCTGGCTTGTGCCGGAGTACGTCGGCACGTTCGTCGCCAGCGGCCGGGGCATGGCGTTAGCGGCCGGGGCCGGATTGATCACGACGCTCGTGGCGGCCGCGCTGCCCGCCGCCGCCGTGCTCACCGTCTCGCCGTTGGAGGCCACCCGGCCCCGCGCCCGGCAAGCTGGGATCGCCGCTTTGCTCGCGAGCTGCGGCGTCGCGGTCGTCCTCTGGGCGGCCCAGTACTACGTCATGACGTACCGCGTGCAGCGCGACCTGGTGTTCGTGGAGTGGTCGGCGGCCGCCGTCGTGCTCCTGTACCTGATCTACGCGTGCGCCGCGCCACTCGTCGTCTGGCTGGTCAGCCGGCTGGCGGTGCCGGTCACCGGGCTCCTGGTCGGCGTACGCACCCGGCTCCTGCAGGACCAGGTGGGTCATGCGGTGTGGCGCTCGGCGGGCATCTGCTGCGGCCTGATGGTCGGGCTATCGCTGATTGTCGGCCTGATCGTGTTCAACAGCAGCTTCCGCAGCGGCTGGCAGTTCCCGAAACAGTTTCCCGAGGCCTACATTTGGAGCGACGATCAGATCGAGGGCGACGTGGCGGCGGTCGTCACAAACGTGCCGGGGATCAAAGACTACACGCTGGCTAACGCGCCCAACGTAATCGTCGAGGAAAAGCCGCTCCTTACGCCGGAACACCTGGTCCGGTCGGTCACCTGGTTCCTCGGCATTGACCCGGACTCCTTCTTTCGGCTTCTAAAGCTGGAGTTCGTCGAGGGGGATGCGGAGACGGCACGGGACCTGCTGAACCGTGGCGGGCACGTGCTGGTCGCCGCCGACTTCGCCCGCACGCGCCGCAAGGGGGTGAAGGAAGTCCGCGATGAGCGCGGCAACGTGGTCATCAGCAACAAGGTGCAGGTGTGGTTCAACAACCGCTGGACGGTGTTCACGGTTGCCGGCGTGATCGACTCGCCGGCGCTGGACATCGCGGCCAGCTATTTCCAGGTGCAGAGCGAATCGTACATGGCGGCCGTGGGCTCGGTGATCGGGACGAATGACGATCTGAAGCGTCTGTGGAAGGTGGACGGCACCAAGCTGATTTTGCTGGATTTCAGCCTGCCGCCGCAGCCGCCGCCTTCGGGCTGGCCGCCGCCGCGCGGGTCGTCGGAAGCGGCCGGGCTGTCCCACATGTACTACAACGAGGTGTTGCCGGTCGAACGCCGCTGGCAGAATTACCGCGAGACCAAGGTCCTGCAGGACATCTGCTGGCAGCTCCGCGCGCATGCGCGCTACGGGACGGCGCGCGAGCTGAAGGACGAGATCGACGCCGAGCTCACGCGGATGACCTATCTCCTGACGGCGGTGCCGGGCGTGGCGCTGATCGTGGCGGCGATCGGGGTCGCCAACTTGATGACGGCAAATGTGGCCAGCCGTGGGAAGCAGCTTGCCACGCTGCGCGCGGTGGGGGCGACCCGGGGGTGGGTCCTGCGGCTGGTCATTGGCGAAGCGCTGATCCTCGGGCTGTTGGGCAGCGCGCTGGGCCTCGGCCTGGGCCTGCACCTGGCCTGGAACGTGACGACGATGACCGAGCGTATGTGGGGCTATACCTTGGCGCTGGCCGTGCCGTGGAAGCTGGTCGCGGAGGCCATCGCCCTGACGGTCGGGCTGTGCATTCTGGCGGGCGTGGTCCCCGCGCGGCACGCGTCGCGGACGAACGTGATCGAGGCGCTCCACGTGGCGTAGCACAGTGGAACACTGCTCGAGAGCAGTGGCACCGGGCATGTGCGGAGCATAGTCTGTGAGATTCATCGGGTCGTTCATCGCGGTCTGCGTGCTCATGCTGGGGCTGCTCGCTTGGTATCTCTTCGGCACGCCCTCACATGCAGGAGACACTGAGCCGGTCGCGACGCGCGGACCCGCTGCGCGCCACGCGAAGGACGTGGCCCCCGCGGCCTCGCGACCAGGGTCGCCGATGCTCGACAAAGCGAACAGCGCGGCCGACGCGACGGCGGACGTACCGACGGCGCGGCCCACGGTCTCATGGCCGATCGATCCGGACCTGCAAGACGCCTGGCGCCGGGTGGAGCGTGCCCAACAGACCTTGCGTGAAGAGCCGTCGCACGAGCGGGCGCTGCGTGACATGGCCGCTGCGCTCGCCGACCTCAGGCAGTGGCCGCCGCTCGCGACTACGCTGGGCCGCCTGGTGGAGATCCACCCGGACGACACCGGGCTGCGGTTCGAGCACGCCACCGTGCTGATGCAGTTGCGCCAGTGGATCGATGCGATTGTGGAACTCAAGGCGATTGTCGCGCAACAGCCGGACCACGCGAAGGCGTGGTTCAACCTCGCCGCGGCCCACCAGGCCGTGGGGCACTTGGCCGAGGCCCGGCAGGCCTGGGACCGCGTCATCGAATTGTCGCCGAGCCCAGAGGCTTGGGCCCGGCGCGGCGAAGTCTTGCTCGATCTACACGCCTGGGAACCCGCGGCGGCCGACTTCGAGGCTGTGCTGGCGCGCCAGCCGGGCGCGGCGGACGCGACATTGAACCTGGCGCTGGCGCTATCGAAGCTCGGCCGTCATGGCGAGGCGCGCGCCCGCTTGCTGGCGTTCCTGCAACAGCATCCGCAACACGTACCCGCGCTGAACCGGCTGGCGGAGTTGGCGTTGGCGGAGTGTCGCGATGGCGGCACGGAGGATCGCGCGGCCTGCGACGAGGCCGCCGAATGGTGTCGGCGCTCGCTGGCGCTCGACCCGCAGCAGCCGGACGTACAGGCGTGGCTGGCGGCCGCGGAGGAGGGTCAACGGTAGGAGCAACTCAGTCGCGCGGCAGCCAGTCGATCCACATCTGGCACTTGGGGAAATCGACCGTGCACGACTTCATGTCGCGGAACAGGGGCATGCCCAGCAGGATGTCGGTCTGGACCCCGATCGCGGGGCTCAGAACGTCGTCGAGCACGTCGAGCCCGAGGCCGCTGTAGTTGTCGTACGTGCGTCCGGCGATTTCCAGCTTGACGCCCGAGCCCAGCGAGATCTTCGGCATCTGGTCCGAGCCGACGCCAAGGGCCAGGCCCGGCGCGATGCTCTCGACCTTGCGGTCGGGGAAGAGCTGCTTGAGGCGGGATGGCGCGACGGCGACCGCGTCAGCACCGGTGTCGAGTATGGCGACGGCGGGCTGGCCTTCCAGCTTCACAAGCGCCATGAGCTTTGCGTCGGAGACGATGCGCAAGTCCAGCGGGGCTCCGGCGGCAGTCTCGTCACCCGATCCCGAGACCACGAGCTGGCCGCCGGCGAAATCGAGCGTCATGCGGGCCTGCCAGAAGATGCCCGTCCCGAGCACGCCGTCGGCGGCATTCATCACGGCGCCGCGCACGTCGAACGTGCGGGCGATGACGCGGCGGCACTTGATCGTGCCAAGCTGCAATTCATCCACCAGCACCTGGCCGGTCTCCTGTTTGCCGGATACGCCGCGCACACTTGCCTTGCCGAGGGACTTCAGGCCGATCTCGTCGGCGACGGCCTGGTCCAGCGCGAGCATGATGCTGCCGCCGGTGTCCACGATCATCCGGTACGGCCCGCGCCCGTTGATGAGCACCTCGCAACTGGGCAGGTTGAACATGACGAGCGGCGGCATGGGCGCGGCACCGGGCTGCGCGACCTGGTTCAGTGGTGCTGGCCCCACGGCCGTCAGGAAATCCGCGACGCCCTCAATGGCTTCAGCGACGAAGCTCTCCGGATAGCCGTTGCGGGGATCAGTGAGCTGCTCCGCATGGCGGAGGAGCTCCGGCACGCCGTCCAGTTTGTTGAGGGCAAACCGCGCCCCATAGAGCTGATACAAGTCTTCGGCGGTATGGGGAGTAAGCTTCTCCAGCCGGGCGGCGAAGCGGGCGGCGCGGTCGGCCTGGCCGCGCGCCAGGGACAGCTCGAGTGCGCTCCGCAGGGCGACGTGGTCGGTGGCGACGGGCTTTATTTGAGCGGCCAGCGCTTCGGCTTCCGGGATACGGCCGGCGCGCCACAGGGCCCGCGTGATGAGCCCGCGCAGCTCGGCCGAGCCGGGATGGCGCTTGACGGCCTGGTCTGCCAGCACGGCGCCGGCCGGCCAGTCGTCCGCCCGCCAGGTCACGTCGAAGGCGTCGCGCAGGGCGGGGACGGTATCCTGGTTCTGGGCCCGCTCAACGGCGTCGTGGACCTTGTCCTTCCACGGGTTCTCGGGTTGCGGGCCGCCGGGCAACAGGAACATCATCACCACCATCAGTACGTAGCAGGGGGGCATCATTTCCCTCGTTCCGGGTTCTCTTTGGGCGGGCCTTTGGACTTCGCCGCCCGCAGCCCGCGGGCCTCGGCCTCCTGCGGCGACGAGTAGTAGCGCAGGTTCGTGGCCGCGATCTCAGGCAGCCATTTGGAGCCCGCCTCGTGGTACACGTTGCGCTCGATGGAGCCATAGACGGTCGTCGCGGTCGGCTCACCGACGGCGGTCTTCAGGAACTCGACCACCCCCTTCTCGATCTCCGGGACCACGCCGAACATGGCCGTGCCGTGCGCCTTCTGGTCGCGGTAGATGTGCACCTGGATGCCCTCGGCCTGCTTCTGGAGGGTATAAGGCGCGTCGCGCTCGTCCTCGGTGGCGAGCATCAGGATCTTGCGGCCGGCGATCTGGTGCAGGTCGCCGGCCGAGTCGAGCCCCATGTAGTTCAGCCCCGGCGACAGGCCGACGATCGCATCGACGCTGCGGTCCTTGGCCGCGTATTGCAGCGCAATGCTGCACCCGACGCTGGCCCCGACTAGTGCGAAACGCGCCCGATCGACGTTCGGCTGCTGCGCCAGCCAGTCGTAAGCACCACGCACATCGTCCTGCATCTTGCGGAAAACGGCTGGATCGCGATTCATGACCGCTTCGCGCGTCTCGGTCGTGGCGCTCTCGCCGTGGCCGCGGTGATCGATGGACAGCACAGCGAACCCGGCTTGGTTCAGTAACGGGATCAGCGGCCCCCAGGCCGTGCGGTCGCTGCGGTACATGTGGAGCAGGATCGCCATCGGCGCGCCGCCGCGCTGGGTCTCCGGGGCCGGGAAGTAGTCGGCCGCGATGCGCATGCCGTCCGCGGCCTTGAAAGTGATGGGCCGGGGCTCGTCGGCGATCAGCGGCGACGCGCTGCATAAGACCAGCGTCATCAGGCCGGGGACAGCCCGCAGCAACCATGGACTGAACATGTCGCTCCCTCCGCAGGGTCCTTGACAGTCACCGCAGATTGTAGCGTTTCACGTTCGCCCGGGGCCAGCACCAGAACTTGGCGGCGTGTGAGGAGCGTGCGCGTCGAACGTGGCCCAGCCGCCCCCGGCTGGGCACAGCGGAGGGCCGGTGGGCCACATCAGCTACCGGCTGGCTGGCGGGCCGGTGGGTAGATTGTGCGGATCGCCATGAGAATCGTGCGCGTCGCCGGCGACTTGTTCAGCGTATAGAAGTGAATCCCCGGGGCGCCGCGCTGGAGCAACTCGACGCATTGGGCCGTGGCGTGGGCCACCCCGAGCGACAGCACCGCGTGCGGATCGTCCTGCAAACGGCGCAGCTCGCCGAGCAGGGGCTCCGGGATCGTGGCCCCGCATTGCCGGGTGAAGCGCTCGATCTGCCGGACATTCGTGATCGGCATGATGCCGGGGATGATCGGCACGCCGATGCCGGCCGCCCTGGCCCGCCCGATGAAGTCGAAGTAGCGTTGGTTGTCGAAGAAGAGCTGCGTGATGAGATACTCACAGCCGGCTTCCACCTTGCGTTTGAGGTTCTCCAGATCAACGTCCGGGCTGGGGGCCTCCACGTGCTTCTCCGGATAGCAGGCGCCGCCCAGGCAGAAGTTGAAATATCGTCGGGCGAAGGCCGCCAACTCGCTCGCATGGGCGAAGCCGTCCGGGTGAGGCAGAAAGGCCCCTGTTCCGTCGGGCGGATCGCCCCGCAGCGCCAGGACGTTCTCGACGCTGGACTCGTCGAGGCACTCCAGCACGCTCAGAATCTCGGCGCGCCCCGCATCGACACAGGTCACATGGGCCATGGCCTCGATGCCGTAGTCGGCCCGCAGGCTCGTGACGAGCTCGACGGTCTGGCGGCGCGTGCTCCCGCCGGTCCCGTACGTTACGGAGACGTAGGTTGGGCGCAGCTCGCGGAGCGAAGCGAGGCTCTCGCGGAGCTGCGCGAAACCGGCCTCGTCCTTAGGGGGGAAGAACTCGAAGGAGAAGCTCGGTCGGCCGGTCGTCAGCAGCTCGCGGATGCGCATCGCGTGCAACCCTTTGCGGGGCAGCCAGAAATCCGTGTCACTGCTCTTGAGCAGTGCCCGGCGCCAAGGCGCGCAGGGCTCATTTACCACGAACGGTCCCGGCCGCCAAGGCGCCTTGGCGGTTTATGCGGTGCCCGCTATCATGGCGGGTTTCCAAGGTCGGCTCATCTTGGTGCGTCGAGGAAGCGCGTATGAAAGTACTTGTCGTTGTGCGTCAGGTGCCCGATTCGACGACCACCGTCAAGATCCGCACGGACGGCCAGGACATCGACCGCACCGGGATCAAGATGGTGGTCAACCCGTTTGACGAGTTCGCAATCGAGCAGGCCGTCCAGTTGCGCGAGAAGCGCAAGGACGTGGCCAGCGTCACGGCGCTGATCATCGGCCCGGCGCAGGCGGCCGAGGCCCTGCGCACTGCGCTCGCGGTCGGGGCGGACGATGGCGTGCATCTCCAGGACCCGGCGTTCGACAAGCTCGACGAGCTGCAAACGGCCGCCCTGATCGCGGCCGTCATGAAGGGTGGGGGCTACGACCTGATCCTGATCGGCAAGCAGGAGATCGACCTGGACAGCGGGCAACTCGGGCCGGCGCTCGCCGAGCTGCTCGACCTCCCGCACGTCGGAGCCACGGTCAAGCTCGAGCTGGCGGCGGACGGCAAGTCGTTCGTGGCCCGTCGCCGGATCGAGGGCGCCGAGGAGGTCGTTGAAGTGGGGCTGCCGGCGGTCGTGACCTGCGACAAGGGCCTGTGTGAGATGCGCTACCCGTCGCTCCCGAACCTGATGAAGGCCAAGAAGAAGCCCGTACGGACGCTGAAGGCGGCGGATGTCGCCGGCTTCGCCGAGGCGGTCGCCGGCCTGGGGGGGACCGCCATGCACACGTTCCAGCCGCCGCCGGAACGCCCGCCGGGGAAGATGCTCGACGGCGAGCCGGAGCAAGCCGCCAAGGAGCTGGTGCGGCTGCTGCGCGACGAGGCCAAGGTGATCTAGGAATACGGGCAACCCTCAGCCGGAGCACGATGATCGCTGACGGCTGAAAGCTGAGAGCTTCTTATGAGCAACGACATGCTCGTCTTTGCCGAGCAGAGAAACGATTACGTTCATCCCGCCGCGCTGCAGGTGGCGGCCCCCGCCCGGGAACTGGCCGCGAAGACCGGCGGCCAGGTCGTGGCGTGCCTGATCGGCGACAAGCTGGACGCGGCGATCACGGCCGTGGACAAGACCGGCGTGGACCGCATCATAAGCGTCACCGCTGCGGAGCTGGCGCTGTATTCGGCGCTACGCTATCGCGCGGCGCTGGCCGAGGTCCTCGCCAAGGTGCAGCCGCGGGTCCTGCTGCTGGCGGCGACCTTCATGGGCCGCGACCTGGGACCGCGCGTGGCGGCGCGCGTGCATGGCGCACTGGCCACCGACGTGGTGGGGTTGAGCATGGCGGACGACGGCACGCTGGATGTACGTCGTCCAGTGTATAACGGCAAAGCCTCTTGCCATGTCCGGTTCCCGAAAGATCGGCTGGCCGTCGCCTCGGTGCGACCGAATGCCTTCGCAACACCGACCGGGGCGGGGGGAGCGGCGCGCGAGACGCTGGCGTATGCCCCCGTTGCCGGCGACGACCGCATCGCTGTGAAGGAGATCGCCAAGGCCGGCGGCGCGGTCAAAGATGTCACCGAGGCCGACATCATCGTCTCTGGTGGCCGCGCGCTGAAAAACGAAGATAACTTCAAGATCCTGTTTGAGCTGGCCAAGGAGCTGGACGCGGCGGTGGGGGCCTCGCGGGCCGCCTGCGACGCCGGCTATCAGCCGCACAGCCGCCAGGTCGGCCTGACCGGCAAGACCGTCACGCCGCGGCTGTACATCGCGTGCGGGATCAGCGGCGCGATTCAGCACCTGGCGGGGATGCGCGGCAGCAAGGTCATCGTGGCGGTCAACACGGACAAGGAAGCCCCGATTTTCAAGATCGCGGACTACGGCGTCATCGGCGACGTGTTCAAGGTTGTGCCGGCCCTGACCGCCGAAGTCCACAAGCTCAAGGGCTGATGGGCCGGGCCTGATGACCCACGCCGCACACAGCCGGGCGCCGCGCCGCACGTGGGCGAGCCACGTACCGGCCGTGCTGGCCCACCGCCGGCTGGGGTGGCTGGCGGCGGCGCTCGCGGTGCTACTCAGCCTGCCCGCCCTACGCACCGGGTTGTTCGCCGATGACTACTTTCACAAGGCGGTCTTGACCGGCTCACGCACGCTGGTGGAGTTCGCGCCCTCCCCGGTCGACATGTTCGCGTTCTTTGACGCCGACCCCGGGCGGACCCACCGCCTGATGGACGCGGGCTTCGTGCCCTGGTGGGTGTATCCGGGGATGAAGGCCGCCTTCTGGCGACCGCTGACCGTACTCACGCACTGGCTGGACTATCGGCTGTGGCCCCATCACCCGTGGCTCATGCATGCCCAGAACATCGCCTGGTATGGTGCGCTGGTCGCCGCCGTCGCATGGCTCTATCGGCGGTTCGTCGCGACCCCGTGGATCGCCGGGCTTGCGGCGCTGCTATACGCCATCGATGACGCCCATGCGATGCCGGTCGCGTTCTTGGCAAACCGCAACGCGCTGATCTCGGCGTTCTTCGGCATTCTAGCGCTCGCCGCGCATGACAACTGGCGGCGTGGGGCCCGGAACGAGCCCGGAGCGCAAGCGACGGGCGCCGGGGCCCCGCGCTGGCGCTTGGGGCTCGTAGGGCCGGGATTGTTACTGCTGAGCCTGCTGGCCAAGGAAGAGGGCATCGCGACGTGTGCCTACCTGGCAGGCTACGCGCTGTTTCTCGAACGTGGTCCGCTCGCCCGCCGCGCGTTTACGCTCGCGCCGTACGTGGTTGTAGTTATCGCTTGGCGCGTGGTGTGGTCATACCTGGGCTATGGGGTCGCGGAGGTGGGGTTCTATGTCGATCCGCTGCACGAGCCTGGGCGCTATCTCCAGGCGGTGGTGCAACGGGCGCCGTATTTGTTCCTTGGACAGTGGGCGGCCCCGCCCGCCGAGCTCTACATCATGGAGAACTTCGTCGGTACAACGCTAGTACGCGCCCTTTGGTGGGCTGGCATTGCATTGGTCGTGCTGCTGGGGTTTGCGCTGTGGCCGCTGCTACGCCGCGATGCAACGGCACGTTTCTGGGCCGCCGGCACGTTGCTGGCGCTGCTGCCGGCCTGCGCGACGTTCCCCGCCGACCGGATGCTGCTCTTTAGCGGAGTCGGCGCCATGGCCCTGGTGGCGCAGCTCGTGGGGACAGCCTGGGGGACGGGTGCGGCGCAGGCGGCCGGCCGGGCGTGGCGGGTTCCCGCACGGGCGCTCGGCATCGTCTTCATCTTGTTGCATCTCATTGTTGCCCCCCTCGCGCTGCTGCTCCGCGTCGGCTACCCAGCCGGACCGAAGTCCCTCCAGCAGTTTGCCATGCGTGCGCCGCTCGACGCCACCGTGGAGCAGCAAGACGTGGTGCTGCTCAACCCGCCGAGCCTGCTGCACACCGCGTACTTCCCCTGGGAGCGCGAAGCCGCAGGCCTGCCAATACCACGCCGTGTGCGTTACCTGGGCTCGGGCATGGCCGCGATGACCGTTCACCGCGCCGACGCGCGGACGCTGGTCATCCGCATCGACGGCGGTTACATCGGCTGGAGCATTGAACGCTTGTTCCGCGATGAACGCCACCCCATGGCGGTCGGCGAGCGCGTCGTGCTCACGGGCATGACGGCCGAGGTCACGGCCCTCACAGCCGATGGGCGCCCGGCCGAGGCGGCCTTCCGTTTTGACGTGCCGCTGGAGGACGCCGCGCTGCGCTGGCTGTGGTGGCACGACGGGCAGTTCCGGCCGTTTACACTCCCGGCGGTCGGCGAGACAATCGAACTGCCGCGCGCGCGGCCGGGATCAGTGATGTGAGAGAACGAACGACTTGGTGGCCGGCGGCGTTGATCCCGCTCCTGGCGCTGGCCGCATTCGCGCCGGGTGTGCATAACCAGTACGTCGACTGGGACGACATCTTCTACATCCGCGACAACGCGCTGCTGGTCAGTCCCGACGGCCTGTGGCGCATCTGGTCCAGCTTCGACGCGCCGCAGTACTACCCGCTGACCTTCACGTCCTACTGGCTGGAGTACCGCATCTGGGGCACCTGGCCGACGGGGTACTTCGTCACGAACCTGCTGCTGCACGCGCTGAACAGCCTGCTCGTGTTCGGCTTGGCTCGGGCGCTAGGTGCTGGACGCGGGGCAGCCTGGCTGGTCGGGGCCCTTTTTGCGCTGCATCCGGTCCAGGTGGCATCCGTGGCCTGGTTGGCCCAACGTAAGAACGTGCTGTGCGGGCTGTTCTTCTTCCTGGCATTCCTGGCCTATGTCCGCTTCTGCCGGCGCGGCGGGACCGCGTTCTACATAGGAACCGTCTTGGCCTTCGCCGCGGCGCTGCTGAGCAAGACCGCCGCGGTGACGCTGCCTGCCTCCCTCGTCCTGTTCGAATGGCTGCTACTGAAGCGGCGCGGCTGGGGTCCGCTACGGCGGGCCGTACCGCTGATTCTGATCGCCCTGGCGCTCGGCGTCGTCACCATCCTCGTTGAACGCGCCGGCTCGCCGGCCACGGTCGGCGTGCATCCGCAACCCCTGGCAGCGGCGGCCGCCGTATGGGCCTACTGTGGCAAAGTGGTCTGGCCAGCCACGCTGGTGGCCCTGTACCCGCGCTGGAGCGTTTCGACGACCGCGATCGTCTGGTGGCTGCCGGCCATCGTGTTGGTCGGCGCGGTTGTGGCGGTCTGGCGCTGGCGGCACACGCTGGGCGACCTCCCGGTGTGGGGCCTGGCGCACTTCCTGGTCACATTACTGCCCTGCCTGGGAATCGTGCCGTTTGGCTACCTGCTGCATGCCCCGATCGGCGACCACTTCCTGTATTTCGCGCTGCCCGGCTTCTTTTTGGCAGCCGTCTGCCTGGGTGAGCGGGCGGCGACGTGGGGTGGAATGCCGGCGACCGGCCGGGGCGCGGTCTACGTTCTAGCGGGCGTCGTGCTCGTTGCGCTCGGCGCCAAGACGTGGAGCCAGGTCCAAGTCTGGCACGATGCCCAGCGGCTGTGGTCGGACACCTTGGCGCAGAATCCGAACAGCGCGCTGGCCCACAACCAGTTCGGCATCGCGCTGGCAGCGCAAAACCGACTGGCGGACGCACTGGCCCAGTACCGGGAGGCGGCGCGCCTCAACCCGCGCTTCTGGACGGCCCGCATGAACGTCGGGATCGCGCTTCGCGACCTGGGACGCCTGGACGAGGCCGTCGAGGAGTTCCGTGGCATTGTCAAGGCCGCCCCGCGGGACGCTGCCGCGCACTACAACCTGGCCAACGCCCTGGTCCGCCGAGGCCGCTCCGCCGACGCCTTCGCCGAGTTCGCGGAGGCGGTGCGGCTGAATCCTCGTTTCGCCGAGGCGTACGCCAACTGGGGGGTCGCCTTGATGAAAGCAGGGCAGGCACCGGAGGCCCTGCCACGGCTAGAGGCCGCCTTGAAGCTGAATCCTCAGAACGCAGTCGTGCAGTTCAATCTGGGGCTCGCGTTGGCCAGCCAGGGGCAGTTGGCGCAGGCGCTCGGCCACTACCAGGCGGCGGCCCGCTTGCAGCCCAAGGACCCGCGCACCTACACGAACCTGGGCTTGACGCTCGCTGCGCTGGGCCGGCCCGCCGAGGCCGTGCACGCGCTGCAAGCCGCCCTGGCACTCGATCCCAACGACGCCCTGGCGCACCTCAACCTCGGCGGCCTGGCGGCCCAGGCCGGGCGGGTGCCGGAGGCCGAAGCACAGTTTCGGGCCGCGCTGGCCCTCGATCCAGCGAACGTCGAGGCGAACAACAACCTGGGCGCGCTACTCATCCAGGAAGGTCGGCTGGACGAAGGCATCGCGCTATCGACCGAGGCCGTGCGGCTCAAGCCCGATCACGCCAATGCCCACTACATGCTCGGCGTCGCCCTGGCGGCCAAAGGCCGTTACGCCGAAGCCGTGGAGCACCTGCGGCGAGCCGGCGAACTGCAACCGGGTGACGTGGAGGCTCTGGAACAACTTGCGGCTGCCCAGGTGGCACTCGGGCAAGTGGAGGAAGCGGCGGCCACAGCGACACGGGCGCTGGAGGTAGCGCGGGGCACAGGCAATGCGGCGCTCGTCAAGCAGATGGAAGAGCGCCTGTCCACGTACCGGCGTCTAACGACTCTGCCCACGACGTCGGCGGCAACCCGACCCTGAGGCCGGCGCCTACATCACCCCCGGCACCCGCTGGGCCAGGCTGGTGGCCATCCTCGCGTAGCGCCCTGGTTCCATCGCGTACGACGCGCGCCTTACTCCGTCAACGCCACGTACACCGCCTCCCAGTATTCCTTCGCCTCGTCCTCCTGCCCGTTGATCACGTTGCCGACGAAGTCGAGCAACTCGTCGTACAGCTCCGGCAACACGCTGGCTGCGAGTTGGGCTGCGAGTTCCTCCGGGCTCAACTGCCCCGAATCGTCGTCTTCACCGGCGCCGCCGTCTTCGTTGTCTCCCATGCTGCAATAGCTGCAGGGCTGGAACAGCAGCGCGACGAAAGAGTTGATGTCACCGAAGTTGAACTGCTCGTTGCAGTCGCAGTCGCCGTGCATGACCCGGCTATCGCCTAGCCCTGGGAACGTGAGCGCATATAGCGTGGGGTCGTTCAGCGCCATAACGAAAGGGTTGATGTCCGCAAAGTTCACCGCGCCGTCGTTGAAGACGTCGCCGCGACAACGCGTAACGCGCCAAATGTGCTTGTCCGGCGTGTTGCCGGTGAACACGTTATTGGGGTCGTTGGGGTCACCGACGGCGACGGCCGCGTTGTGACCCCAGGGGTCTCCGGTAGCGTCGTAGTCAACCGCAATGTAGGACGTAGGCCCTATAATGTAGTGGCCGTGCTCATCGTACCAGCGGTGCACCCAGACCCTCAGGGATGGTACCTCGGACTCGGCGAGCCCGCCGTCCACCCGGATATGCCCGGCAAACGGCAGATTCGGGTCGTTCGGATCCCCCATGCGTCCGTAAACTTCAATCAACCCCGAGACGTCATTACCGACATGAACGTAGCCTTGAAGGTCGCCGGGCGAACCATTAGGATCCTCCGGGTCGGGCTTGACGTACAGCGCGCCACCGAGGTCGCCACCAACCAGCACATGCCCGGCGTAGGTGACATTCCCGTTGATTTGGACTACGCTCTCACCGCCGAGAGCCAAAACGACACTGCCGCCGATTTCCAGGCCGGCTGCCAAGTCGCCTTCGAGGAGCACCTGACCGGAGGCCTGAAAGTCGCCGACATCGCCTCTGATCGCGATCCGGGCGGCATCGGGGACGGTGGGCTGACTGACATCGCCGCTGATCTGCAGCAAGCCGAGCACGTCACCGGAATTCGGATCGTTGGGATCGCCGATCTGCACGTGACCGGCCGAATCCAGACCGCCGGTGAGTTCCACGTCGCCGCTGCTGGTAATGCTGCCCTTGACGGTCAAGGAGCCGTTGAGGTCTGCGACATTCACCGTGCCCGCGACATCCCCGGTGCTGCCCGCATCATCTAGTGCGCCGATCTGCGCGATGCCCGACGAACCCACGGCGCTCGTAATGTCCACAGAGGCCAAGTTTGCAACCGTTCCGCGGACATACAGTGCGCCGTCGAGGCCGTTGACGCTGACCGCCCCTGCCACATTGCCGAAGCCTTCCCAATAAAATGATTCCCCAATCTGCACGACCCCCGTGGAGCTCACGGTTCCGCCGATATCCAGCCGGCCCAGCAGCTCCTCGTACTGGGAAATGCTGCCGGCAATGGACACCCGCCCGTCAATCGGGCCCGTCGGACTGCCTACGGATACAGTTCCGTAGACGTTGCCCACTTGACTCGCATAGCAGGTACCACCCAGGGAAATCGCGGCAAGTTCCGCGACACCGCCCTGCACGGACACGTCACCCAGGACGGGGCCTGAAACGCTTAGGACCGAGTTAACCGCACCGGTGACGTCAATGCTCGCCGCCGGTGACAGACCCCCGTTGACGTACATAACGTACACATCGCCTTCGGCACGAACTGTGCCGTAGAACCCGGCAGCCGCTCAGCCGAAGCCGCCGAGGGACAGGGTTCCCTCGTGGTCGCCGAAGATGGTGATCGACGAGTCGGCGATCGTGCCGATGATGGTCACGGTGCCGGCTACTGCCTGCGGATCGTTTGGATCGCCCAGGTTCAGGGCGCTGCGCAGGTCCTTGATCTTCACGCTCGTGCCGCTGGCCATCGACCCGATGCTGACCGGGCTCTGGGACCCGAACAACCATCCCTCGTTGGGGTCGTTCAGGAAGCCATTAGTGACCTCGAACGAGCCATCGCCCGTGAGGTCGCCGATTAACACCGGACTGTCCGGCTTGATCATGTTGGCGTGGAATGTGCCTGACAACGTGTCAATCGTGACCGGACTGGCGAGGTACGGCTGATAGTTGGAGGCGTTGCCGACGGACAGGCTGCCCGACAAAGTCTGAATCTGTACCGGGCTGTTAGGGTCAATGCGGTCTGCGAAAAAGCTGCCTGACAGGGTGTCGATGGTCACGGCCCCGCGGATGGTCCCAGCGTGGTTAGCAGGGTCGGCGACCGTAAAGGTGCCGGAGAGGGTGTCGATGTCGATCGCGCCCATGTACAGGCTGGCCGCGCTGCTGACGTGGCCGGACAGAGTCGTTACGAAAAGCGGGGCGACGACCTGGCCGACGTCGAAATCGCCCGTGACGGCGTCGGCGTGGACCGCCTTCTGGATGCCGCCGACCTGCGCCGGCCCTTCAATCGTTTCGACGTACGTGTCCCCGTCGTACCCGAGGCCGCCCTGGAGCTTGAACGTGCCGACCTTGCCCGCGACGCCGGCAGCGCTCAGGTCGAGCAGCCTCACATTATGCGCGCCGTAGGGGTATCCGTGGAGCGCGTTAATGACGCCAATGACCTCGATGGTCACCGGCCCGGAATTCGGGTCGGCGATGATCCCGTTGATATCGCCGGGCCCGACATAGGGAGCGTTCGGGTCATTTGGATCAGCGGGCGGGTCGCCCGGCCACGTGACCGACTCGAACTGGAACGGCTCGTTGGGCTCGCCCTGGTGGATGGCAATCTGAAGATACTCCTGCGTTATCCCGTAACACGGGTAACAGGGGCAATTGGGATCCTCATAATATGGGTTGTGCTGGTAAATCCACGTGGTTTGGGTCTGCGCCAGCGCCGCGCTGGACAGCAGGCCGACAATCAAGATGTCCATGACGCGTTTCAACATACTGCACCTCCATCCGGCGGGTCGATGAAGAGACTGTCCGCCTGCCCGGCGGACCCAGGGACCGGGCTGGCGCGTGTTCGGGTACGCCCCGAAACACGTGAATTCCTGCGTAAAAGATCCCGCCCCAGGTCACCCCATATGACCCGAGACCGCGCCGCGCTAGGGGATCAATAGTCCCACGAACGGGTTGATGTCTCCGAAATCAGTGCTCCCGTCTGCGTTGACATCCGCATTCTCCGGCCAACAGCCGGGGTACGTATTCTCGTAGCCCTCGCCATCGGTCAGCGCCAGGACGAAGGGATTAATGTCACGAAAGTCGACCGTGCCGTCGCAGTTCACGTCCCCCGTCAGCGGAGCGTTCACGACGCCGAATCTGAAAGACGCCCAGCGGGCCAGGCTCCCGTCAGGATAAGTGCCATCGCCCCAATTCACGAACGACGTCGACAGGGACTCCCAGAGATTGCCCTCGATCACTTCAACCGCGTCGATGGACAATACATAGGTGCGCATGTCGTATGAGCGCAACTCGAATGTGTGAGGCACGTTGGGTTCGAACGGTGCGCTGACCCCCGATTCGAACGCGCTGAAGATGGTGTTCTGGCTCAAACTGAAGCCAACGAGCCAACTGTCGTCGGACGCTATGCCGATGCACGGATCGTAGTACCCGAACAGGCTATCGACGCGGATCCTGAACTGACACACAAACATCTCATTTGGCCCATCGGGATCCAGCGTCCCATTCATGGGCATTTCATACCAGTCGCACACACCGGGGATTTGCATGCCGTCCATGACGAGCCAGCCGTTGTCGAACGACCGCTCATCACCGCCGTCGAACTTGTGCCGTATCCACCCGCTTCCGTCTTCCTCGGGAAACACCCCGCTCGCGGCGTTGTATTCGATCCAGTAGGTGTCGGACCGGCCGACTGGCGCAGTCGCCAGAGCCGCGAGCACCGCGACCCAGCTTATCCGGCTCATCGCACTTCTCCTCGTCGGCGCCCAGCCGATGGCTGACGGCTGAAGGCTGACGGCTGATAGCTGCTATCCACCTGTCAGCAGTTGAATGAACGGGTTGACATCTCCGAAATCCACGCTCCCATCTGCATTGATATCCGCGTTCTCCGGCGGGCAGGCGGGGTACGTGTTCTGGTAGCCATTGCCATCCGTCAGCGCCTGGACAAACGGATTGATGTCGCGGAAGTCCACCGTCCCGTCGCAGTTCACGTCGCCCGCCTGAGGGGCATTCACAACGCCGAACCGGAAGTACTCCCAGCGCGCGAGGCTGCCGGCCGGGTAACACCCATCGCCCCAGTCGACAGTGGAGGACGTTAACGACAGCCAAAAGCTTCCCTCAATCGCGGGCACCCCATCGATGAAGAGAACATATGTGCGCATATCGGACGATCGGAGATCAAACGTATGTGGCGAATTGGGCTCGAGAGGTGCGCTGGCGCCGGGCTCCCACTCGCTGTAGATCACAGTGCGGCTCAGCAGAAAACCCACAGCCCATTCGTCGTCAGAGAAAATGCCAATGAGCGGGTCGTACGGCCCTAGCAGTCCATCGATCCCAAGACGCCATTGGGCCACAAAAACTTCATCGGGCCCGTCGGGTGCCAACGCGCCGTTCATGGGCATTTCGTAGCACTCGACAGGCCCCGGGTAACTCAGGCCATCCAGCACCAGGCAGCCGTCCTCCAGCCAACGTTCGTCCCCACCGTAGATCCGGTGCCTGATCCAGCCGGTCTGCTCGGGGTACAGACCATCGGCAGCGTTGTACTCGATCCAGTAGGTGTCTGCTGTGGCGCCCGCGATTAGAACGGCGCCCGCGAATATCGTGGTCAAGAACCGCCGCATGATTGACTCCTCTGCGCCTTTGCGCCTCTGCGCGGACGCTACGGGATCAGTAGTTCGATGAACGGGTTGATGTCTCCGAAGTCCACGTTTCCATCGTCGTTAATGTCCGCGTTCTGGAGCCAACAGCCCGGGTACCAGTCCATGTAACCGGGCGCATCTGTCAGCGCCCGAACAAATGGATTGATGTCGCGAAAGTCAACCGTGCCATCGCAGTTTGTATCCCCTGCCTGCGGGAGTGGGACTATTCCGAAGCGCACCCAGCGCCAAGTGGACCGGCTGGCGCAGCCTATCGTGCCGTCCCCCCAAGTGACACCGGAAAACGGACCGGGATCCTCGAACGACCCCTCGCGCACAAGTTCTCCGTCGATGAAGAGCCAATAGGCCTGCATGTCGACGGACTCTATCCGATAGTCGCGGAAGTCTCCCGCCTCGAAGCCCGTCCAAACGCCCTCCGCGACGCTGTAGAATTCGTTCTCGCGGTAAGAGAGCATGATGAGACCGTTGCCGGCGGAGTCAATCGCGACCAGCGGGTCGTCACACTCGTCGGCGTCATCCACACGCAGGCGCCACTCTATAATGAACGCTTCTCCAGGCCCGGGGTCCAGCGCCATCGTCACCCAGTAATCGTCCGCGATTGGGCTGCTGGCCAGCCCGTCGATGACGAGCGCCCCGTCTTCGAACCAGCGCTCGGCGCCGCCGGCGTATACGAAGCGCTGCCAGCCGACCTCCTCGGGAAGCTTGCCCCCGTTCTTGCTCGGGTCGTACTCAACCCAAAACTGACTGCCCAGCGCAGGGACCACCATCGCAAGGCCGAGAAGCCAGCCCACGACCCGGCTCATCGCCTGCTCCTCCTACTGGCCGCCGGCCATACAGACATGCCCCGCCCGCCAAGGCGTAACATAGCACGCCAGAAACCGCTCGTCAAATTCTTCTTTCCTATTCGTCCGAAAAAACCCGCCGCGGCGCCCCGGCAAATGCCTGGGGGAGGGGCTGGAAGACGACGTTGCCGCTGGCGCGCTGCGCGGGGCGGGCGTCCGTCGGCGCGGCGCCCGGCGCTACACTGCGGCGGATTACATCACCCCCAGCACCTGCTGGGCCAAGTTGGCGGGCATTTTCTCGTATCGGCAGGGTTCCATCGCGTACGACGCGCGGCCCTGCGAGAGCGAGCGAACCTGCGTGGCATAGCCGAACATGGTCGCCAAGGGGGCCTCCGCCGTGATTACATGGTTGCGGCCCCGCAGGGAGGTCGCCAAGATCGTCGCGCGGCGGGCCATCAGGTCGCCGTTGATGGCGCCGTAGTACTCCTCCGGCGTGACGACCTCGACCTTCATGATCGGTTCGAGCAGAATGGGGCCGGCTTGCTCGACGGCCCGCTGGAAGGCCAGTGCCGCGGCCGACTCGAACGCGATCTCCGACGAATCCTCGGGGTGCTCTTCGCCGTCCAGCAGCGTCGCCTTCACGTTGATCAGCGGGTAACCGCCCAGGCTGCCGCTGCGGGCCGCGTCCCGCACGCCCTGGCGAATGGCCGGGTGGAATACGGGGCGGATCACGCCCGCGGGAAGGTGGTCGACGAACTGGAAGGACTCCGCCCCCGGTGCGGGCTCAAACGGCTCGACCCGCAACTTCACGAGCGCGTACTGACCTCGGCCGCCGGTCTGGCGGATCAGGCGGCCTTCCGCTTCGGCGGCGTAACTGATGGCTTCGCGATACGCCACGCGCGGCCGGCCGACGCGGACCGCGACATTGAAATCGCGCTCCAACCGGTGCCGGATCACCTCCAGGTGCAGCTCCCCCATGCCGGAGATGAGCATCTGGCCGGTCTCTTCGTTGGCGCGAAACTCGAAGGTCGGATCGCTGCGTGCGACCGTGTGCAAAGCCGACAACAGCTTGTCGCGGTCGCTCGTCGATTGCGGCTCAATGGCCATGCTGATCACGGTCTCGGGAAACTCGATGCGTTCGAGCAGCACCGCGCCGCCGCGCGTGTCGCACAGCGTGTCCCCGGTCTGCGTCCCCTTGAGTCCGACGGCGGCGACGATGTCGCCGGCCGCGGCCCGCTCCAGCTTCTCACGGCGTTTGGCGAAGATGCGGAAGAGCTGCGGCAGGTTCTCCTTTTTCTTGCGCCCGACGTTGAGCACGCGTGACCCGGCTTTGAGCACACCGGAGTAGACGCGGATGAAGTGCAGATCGCTATGCGTCTCGGCGACGACCTTGAACACGAGGGCCGCCAGCGGCCCGCCGGGGTCGCATTTCCGCACGACCACCTTGTCGGGATGGTCCGGGTCGTGTCCGGCGATGGGCGGCACGTCGAGCGGCGACGGCAAGTAATCGCAGACGGCGTCGAGCACGGCCTGCACGCCGACGTAGCGCAGCGCGGAGCCGCACAGCACCGGCTGACAACGGCGGGCCAGCGTCCCCTTGCGCAGCGCGGCGTGGATCTCGTCCGCGGTGAAGGGCTGATTCTCGATGTACTTCAGCATCAAGGCTTCGTCGAATTCGGCGACCTTCTCCTCGAGCAGGTGCCGGAACTCGCGCACTTCGAGCTGCAGCTCGGCGGGGATCGCGACGAGCGCACACTTGCTGCCGTCCGTGCTTCCGCCGTAGTCGTACGCCTGCAGCGCGATCAGGTCGATGTAGCCGCGGAACGTGCTTTCCTGACCCCAGGGGATTTGAATTGCGATGGGATTGCCGGCCAGCCGGCTGCGGATCGTCTCCAGCGCGTGACGAAAGTCCGCGCCGACTTTGTCCATCTTGTTGAGGAAGCAGATCCGCGGGACCTTGTACTTGTCGGCCTGCCGCCAGACCGTCTCCGATTGGGCCTCGACGCCCTCCTTCACGTCGAAGACGACGATCGCGCCGTCGAGCACGCGCAGGCTGCGCTCGACCTCGGCGGTGAAATCCACGTGGCCCGGCGTGTCGATCAGGTTGATGCGGCAGTCGCGCCATTCGAACGAAACCGCCGCACTGTAAATCGTGATGCCGCGCTGTTGCTCCTCCTGGTCGAAATCAGTCACGGTCGTGCCGTCGTCGACCTCGCCCATGCGGTGGATCGTGCCGCTGTAATAGAGGACGCGCTCGGTGGTCGTGGTCTTGCCGGCGTCGATGTGCGCGGCGATGCCGATGTTCCGGATTCTGGACAACTCGTCCACAGTCTCACCGCGGGAACCGTCGCGCTGCTCCGCCACGTGAGCGGGCAGCGGCGCGTAAGGCGCGGATTATACGAAAGGGGGGTGGGCGCGGGAAAGGGACGGGCGGATCGCGTCATCCGCCGTGCGGGAGATGCCAGTTTGCGGAGGCGTCGCGCGGCTGTCCCTAGAAGGTCGCCTGCCTATTGGATCAGGGCGTTATACACCGCCTCCCAATACGCCGCCTCGTCCGGGTTCTCCTGCTGCGCGACGTACTCGGCGATCCGCGCGAGGAGGCTGTCATAGTCGGCGGGATCGACATTGGCGGCGAGCAGGGCGGCCATTTGCTCCGG
>CAZWYT010000071.1:0-24335 GCA_964638325.1 uncultured Planctomycetales bacterium | reverse complement strand
GTGGACAGCGCCAGCGTGCGGGCGGTTGGGGGGGCGAAAAAACCGGCCCGAACCCGACCGATCGTCGCAAGAAAGGCTCGAAGCACCGCGGCTTTTGGTGCTGTATAGCGCCGACCAGGCCGCCTCATCGATTTCGGCGCCGAGGGCGCGCTTCAGGACCGTTTTGGGTCCATGCTTACGGTCTCACTCTCTACCCCGGCACTGCGTCGGGTTGGCCTTGGGCTGGTCGGTGGCGGCCGACTTTGCAGACCTACTCACAGGCCGGCGCCGCCAGTTTGACCGACCGCACCCGCACCGCCACTACCCGCCAGGTGTCGCCCGCGCGCGCTCACGAACTCCGCGGCTTCGTCCCCGCCCCGACCAGCCTCGGTGGCAACATCACCGAACGTATTTCAACCTCGTGCAGCCCCGCAAAGATGACCTCTTCGCACGCCTGCCGGCTGAAGCGGTAATAATCGCCGGGCGCGTTGTGCAATTCGTAGGTGATCGTCGCCGTGAAGAACATGTTCAGATGTTGATTTCTGCTGAGGCTGCGGACAAGCGGAATCCGCGCGAGAGCCTTCTTGACTTTCTCGACTGCAAAGTACTGGAACGCCGGTACGCCTATCACCAGCAGTCCGCCGGGTCTGGTCACGCGCTTGAGTTCGGCCAGCGTCTTCCAGAAGTGCTTGTCATGCTCCAGCATGGCGTTGCTGAGCACGACGTCGAAGCGATTGTCCTCGAAGCAGGTCATCGCATTGGCATTGCCCCGGACAATCCTGAAATCCCGGAATTCGTAGGGTCCGTCGAGGTTGAGGCCGACTTTCTCCACCGCCTTGTCCAGTGCGCGCATGCAGAGCAGGCTGGCTTCGGACGGAATGGCGCCTACCTCCAGCACTGCGCCGCCGGCCCCTCGTTCGGTGCAAATACGCTCAAATTCCCGGTATATTCGGGCGTGCATCCATGTGCTCCGCGGCCCGACGATCGCCCGCACGTGGTCGACCTGCTAAGGCCGACACTGCCGCTTCAGGCTCAAGTCGCCGTACGTGCCAATCCGATCGCTGAATTCGAAACGGCCTCGCGGTTGAACCAGCAGCAGAAACTGAGCGTGCGGCAACGCCAGGATCCTCATCTGCATGGCTTCCGCGAAGTGCACCGCATAGGGATAAACGAGCGTGGGCTCGTACTCCGGGGCGTGCTGCCAGATCGATGCGTTGAAGTCATCCCCGCCGATCCAACCGCCGTTGCGGACCTTGGGGGTCGCACATATCAGGTCGATCGTGATGCCGCGCAACGTGTGATCGCCGTCGATATAGCAGAAGTCCAGCGTTCCGTCGGGGATGCGTTGGATGACTTCCAGAGTCGTGCCCCTCAAGATACACACCCGGTCGCGATACGCCGCGGCTTGTTCCAGTGTTCGCGCGTAGTGCTCTTCCTGGCGCTCGTCGGTTGCATTGCAGGGCTTGTCCCAGTCGGGCAAATGCCGCCACGGATCGATCAGGTAGTACTTCTTGATCGTTGGGCATTGCGCGAGCAGCGCGGCGGCATAATCGCCCCGATGCACACCAATCTCCGCCACGACCTCCGCGCGAATGTGGTTCAGAAGACCTGCCCACAGGCTGAACCGCGTTTCGGCGAGTAGCAGGTGCTGCATGATTGCAGGCGCTAGAGCATCGTCCATAGGCATGATGCTACCCGTGACGGCCGGCGGCAGCCACCGGCTGCATGAGGGCTCATCCTTACCGGTGAAGTCGGCCGTGTACCACCGCCCGGGCGGCGCCCGACTCGCCACCCGCCTGTGCCGCCGCCACTGCCACCTTACGTCGCCGCTCAAGTCGCGTCCCCAGACGAATGAGCGCCAGACACCCACAACCGTCTATTTCATCTGTGCCACGAGGTGTGACGCTCTCGGTTCTTGACACGCCGCCATCGGACAGAAGCCCGCATGCCGACACAAGCCTGGGTAGTAGCGCCGCTGGTGGGCGCTGGACGAGTGCATTTTCAGTGTGTTGGCGATTAAGAGCGACCTGGGGGTCGCGCGGCGCTGATCGTCGGTACCATGTTCCTGCGCACATACGCCACGGACGGCGGAGGATGTCGGTCACAGTGGGGTGTGCGATGGACCGCAGGTCGATGGTCAGCACTCTCCCGGCAGGGCGGCGCGCTACCCGGTCTTTGCCACGGCGGGCATGGCTGCTAATTGCAGGCGCTGCTCTTTCGGTCGCGCTCGCATTCTGGTTCTCGAGCTTCCCGCGGACACGCGCAGCCGGTCCGCTCGCCCAGCAGGCTTACGTCTGGCAGCGTATTGGGACCGACGAAGTGCGGACCAGCGTGGATCGGGCCGTTGAACAGTTCGACGAGCTGGCTGTTTGGTCCGCCGAGGTCGAGTGGGAGCAGCTAAAGCCGCGTGTGTCGCACGGGGAAATCGACTTCGCACAACTGCGCCGGATTGCCATCCCGATCGGCATTGTCCTGCGCATTGGTCCCTACGCTGGTCCGTTTACGGAGGTGGGCGAACCGGCGGACTCATTGGCAGCGCTCGCCGTTGAGCTGCTGCAGCAAGCCACGGCGATCGGTGTGAATGTGCGCGAATTGCAGCTTGATTTCGACTGCGCAACATCCAAGCTCGACGACTATCGCCTCTGGGTGAACACCATCCGCCGGCGTATCGCACCGACTCCGCTCGTCATCACTGCGCTCCCGAGCTGGCTAAGCAGCTCGGCTTTTCAGAGACTTGGCGCGGCTACGAATGGCTTCGTGCTCCAGGTGCACTCACTCGAACGTCCGCGCGGGCCCGATCAGCCGATGACGCTTTGTGATCCCACCGCGGCACGGCGCGCGGTCGAGAAAGCGGGGCGGATCGGTGTACCCTTCCGAGTTGCGCTGGCGACGTACGGCTACTTCGTTGCGTTTGATCAGCAGGGACAGATCATCGGGCTTCAGGCAGACGGACCGGCACTGACTTGGCCGGCCGATGCGCAGGTGCGTGTCCTGCGGGCCGACCCGGTTGCGACTGCCGACCTGGTGCGTGGATGGAGCGCCGATCGACCGACCAATATGCCCGGACTGATCTGGTACCGCCTGCCGACCGACGCCGATACGCTCAACTGGCGCTGGCCGACGCTGCTCGCCGTCATGGCCGGACGCGGCTGTACCTGCGTGGGATCGAACCGTTTTTGGCCAAACCGCGCGAGTCGCACGGGAGCGGCCTGGGGAAATACCGCTGGGTCGTGGAACGCACGTTGAGCTGGTTGCACCAGTTTCGGCGCTTGCGTGTGCGCTACGAGCGGCGCGCCGACATCCACGACGGCTTCCTGAACCTCGGGTGTGCGTTGATCTGCTGGAAACGACTCACGCATCGGTTTTGTTAGGCGCTTCGTCGGCCTCAAAAAAGTGCGAAAGTCGAACTTAGAGACGGGTTATTGTGTATGAGCGCGGTGCTGGCACTACCGCTAGCCATTGGCTGCGGGGGAAAAGGGACCCCTATGAGCCTCGTTCCACAGCGCACCGGTTTTGTCCGCGCGCTGCCCGACTCGAACGAGTACGTGCGGCTGTTCAGCAAGGACGACACCGTCGGCCTGCGGTCCGGGCTTATGACCTTGCAGCCGGGCCAGGACTGCGGTTGGCATAGCACGGAGAACTACGAGGAGATGATCATCTGCCTGGCCGGTGCCGGCGAGTTGGCCGCGGAGGATGGCACGCGTCGGCCGCTGGCGGCCGGGCACTATGCCTACAACCCGCCGCGGACGCGGCACAACGTATTCAACAGTGGCACCGAGGCCCTGCGCTACAGCTATGTCGTCGCGCCGGTCGCGGCGGCGGCTGGCGACCGCCACTGATCGCGCCAGCGCCGGGGCGCCCTGCGGGCTTGCAGCGCTGACTGTGCCGGGATATAAGAGGCAGCGCGGGGCAAGACCTTCCTTCGTGCCTCGCCGCGACCCGGAGGTGTTGACGGGGAAACCCGCATGCTGTGGGCACTGCACTCGAACTGGTCAGGGGCGCGGGCCGTCGTTCTGTTCCTCGGAGCGACGTTGCTCGTGTCGGCGGCATGTGGCCAGGCGACCGAGGACGCGCTGCCGAAGGCCCCGGTCAAGGACTTCGCCGGGCAACCCGCATACGAAGTGCTGCGCGTCCCCGCAGGCAACGAGCTGCTCGTGCGCCTGGATGGGGCGGAAACGACCGTCCGGCTCATCGGCACCTACGTGCCGCAGAGCGGCTCCGACGCGGAGGATGCCCAGGCCTTCTCTGCCCGGCTCCTGGAGGGCGAATCGATCTACCTCGAGTACGAGCTCGACTGGCCGCCACGTGACCGCGAGGACCGCGTGTGGGCGTATGTGTACCGCGCGCCGGACGGGCTGTTGGTCAACCTGGAGCTCGTCCGGCAAGGGTTCGCCCGTGTCTCCAGCGTGGAGCCGTTCGAGCACCAGAGGCTGCTGCAGAGCTACGAGCGGCTGGCGCAGAAGAATCACAAGGGGCTTTGGAGTCCGCGGCGTGCGCCGGCACCCATGTCGCGCCCCGCGGCCGCGCCGACGACCGAGCCGTCGGCGCAAGAGGAAGCGGCCAGCGACGATGTGATCGTCTACGTTACAGAGCACGGCCGCAAGTATCACCGCAAGGACTGCCAATACGTCCGCAACGGGGGCATGGCGGTCACGCTCAAGGAGGCCCGGGCCCGCGGCTGCACGCCCTGCACGAGATGCAAGCCGCCCCAGTAGCGCCGGAGCTGCGCGTTTGGCCGAGGCGCGGCGGTTGTCGGACGGCGTGGAGCGGGGCTATACTTTCGGCGCGTCCTGCGGGCGGGTGCGAGCAACGCGGGACGCTAGAAAGTCTGGGCATGCGGCTTCTGATCATCGGGGACATCGTCGGTCGGCCCGGAAAACACGCCTGCTCCCAGGTTGTCCCCAAGCTGATCGGCGAGCGGGGCATCGATTGCGTCATCGCCAACGCGGAGAACGCCGCCGCCGGCAGCGGCCTCACGCCGCAGATGTTCAGCAAGCTCCGCCATTACGGCATCGATGTCTGCACGATGGGGGATCACATCTATCGGCGGCGCGAGGTGCTGCCGCTGCTGGCCTCGTCGGACCGTATCGTTCGGCCGGCGAACCTGCCGCCGGAGGCCACGGGGATTGAGATTGCGGTGGTGCCGGCGCGGAACGGACAACCGGTCGCCGTGCTCTCGCTGCTGGGACGCACATTCATGAACGTGCGGGCGGACTGCCCGTTTCACGCGGCGGACCGGGTCCTCAGCCAGTTGGATCGTGAGGTCAAGACGATCGTGGTCGACATGCACGCCGAGGCTACGAGCGAGAAGATCGCCCTGGGCTGGTACCTGGACGGGCGCGTGACGGCGGTGGTGGGCACGCACACGCACGTGCAGACCGCCGACGAGCGCATTCTGCCCCGCGGGACCGCCTACATCACCGATCTGGGCATGACCGGCCCCTACGATTCCGTGCTCGGCCGGGACAAGGACGCGGTCGTGAAATCGCTCATCACCGGCGTGCCCCAGCAGTACACCGTCGCGCTCAACGATGCGCGGCTGTGTGGCGTGCTCGTGGAAGCGGATGAGCACACCGGACAAGCACGGCGGATCGAGCGGATCAACATTCCGGACCCGCAGCCGATGGCACCCGGCGCCGGCGAAGACTAACCGCGGACGCGCGCGCGGTGAATCTGCAACTGATCGCGCACGTTGTCGTGCAAACCCTCGAAGCGCGGGTTGAGCAGGTAGTTCCCCCGCCGGAAGAAGATCGGCAAAATCGGCAGTTCTTCCTCGCACAGGATCCGCTCGGCCTCGTGGAACAGCGCGAAACGCCGGGCGTCGTCGGGCTCGGCCGCCGCGGCGGCGATCCAGCGGTCGTACTCAGCGTTGCACCACCCCGTGCGGTTCTGGCCGCTCTCGCTCGTGAACATGTCCAGAAACGTGCTCGGGTCCAGGTAGTCGCCGAACCAGTCGCTTCGTGCGACGTCGTAGTCCAGGTCGCGAATCTTCGTGCTCAACACTTTGCCCTCGAGGCTGCGCAGCACGACCGGGATGCCCAGAACCGATTCCCACATCGCTTGGACCGCTTCGGCGAGCAGCCGCTGCTCGGGCTCCGGCGGGAAGGCGATTTCGATCGGGCGGGCGGCGGCGAGCCGGTCAAAGCCGCTCCGGTGCAGATAGTCGCGCGCTCGGGCATTGCGCTCCTCCAGGCTCAGCCCTGCGCCCAATCCGTCTGGTGGCGTGTAGTAGATCGTCTCGCCTGCCGCGGTGGTGCGTGGCATCAGGTGCAGCGCCGGTCGTGGCACATACGTGTACGCCGGCTGTTCGCCGAGGCGCAGCACATGCCGGCAGAGGGCCTCGCGGTCGATCGCCAACGACAGGGCCTTGCGCAGGTCGGCGGAATCGAGGGGCGCTCGCCGGCAGTTGACGCGGTAGAAGTACGTGGCAAAGCGGTCCACGAGGTGGAAGTCGTGCCGCTGTCCGACCGCCTGCGCCGCTTGGAGCCGCTCGGCGACCGAGCGCTCCAGCCCGCGGGCCAGGTCCACGCGGCCGGTCTCGTAGGCGACCAGGGCGGCGTTCGGATCGCTGGTGATCCAGGCCTCAATCGTCCTGACGCCAATGCAGGCAGCGTCCCAGTAGCACGGATTCCGCTCAAGCCACAGGCTTTGCTTGAAATTCCACCGGCGTAGCACGAACGCCCCGTTGCAGACGATGTGGCCCGGCCGGGTCCAGAGGTGTTGCGTGCTGCGCTGGACTTGTCCGCCGCGGTACGCCCACGCCTCGAGGGTCGGGCGGTGATTGGGGCTGAAGGTCACGAACGACGTGAGGTCGAGGAAGTATGGGCACGGGGTCGCCAGGGTGACCTCCAGGGTTTGGGAGTCCGGCACCCGGACGCCGACCGTTTCGGCCGGCTCGTCGTTGCCCCGGTCGTCGTCAAGTTGCGCGCGGTAGAAGCGCTCCGCGCCGCGGATCACGAACAGCAGGTGTGCGTATTGGGCCTGGGACTGCGGGTCAAGCGCGCGCAGCCACGCGAAACGAAAATCCTCGGCGACCACCGGCGCGCCGTTCGACCAGCGGGCCTCCGGCCGCAAGTGAAAAACGTAGACGGTCCGGTCCGCGCTCACGTCCCAATGGCTGGCGACGGCCGGCTCGGGCTGGAAGGTCTCGGCGTTGAGCCGCGTCAGCCCTTCAAACAGCGCGCTGGCGAGCTGAATCTCATCCAGCCAGCTCACCCGCTGGGGATCCAGCGTCCGCGGTTCGGTGCTGGTAACCACGAAGTCGGCCCGCTCGGCACCCGGTTCGAGCGCCAGCCACAGCAGCACTACCGCGGCGGGGACGAGTACGACGATCAGCAGCATTCGCGGCACGGTGGGCTCCAGACGCCGGGACCGGCGACATCTTAGCCGGCCGTCGGTCCGCCGGCGCGATCCCGTTGGACGCAGGGGAGGTGGCGCGTGGTGCATCGAGCGGGGGCTCAGCTTGACACTCGCGGAGCGCGGGGCTACGTTCGCCGACGAATGGTGGAGGCGAGGTGTCTATGGAAATCCGCATGGACTTGGCACAAATCCGGATTTCCGAGTCGCACGACCAGCAGGTGATCGTGCTGCGGGAGCGGAACGGACCGCGCCTGCTGCAGATCGTCATCGGGTTGACGGAGGCCCTGGCGATTGACCGGCGCGTGAAGGGGGTGCAGTTGCAGCGCCCCATGACGCACGACCTGCTGGGCAACGTGATCGAAGGCCTGGGTGGCGAGTTGGAGCGGATCGTCATCAATGACCTCCAGGAGCACACCTTCTACGCCAAGCTCGTGATTCGCCACCATGGTGAGCTCGCCGAAATCGACAGCCGCCCGTCGGACGCGATCGCCCTCGGGGTCGCCGGCGACGTGCCGCTGTACGTCGCCGACCACGTGCTTAGCGAGGCGGGGACGCAGTAGGGCCGCCGCGCCCCCGCTTTTCACGAATCCCGGGGTGATGATCCACAAGGAGGTTCCGATGCCCGTGCCGACCGTTTTCTCGCTCGGACTCGACTTGGGCACGAATTCGGCCCGCGCGCTCCTCGTGGACCTGCGTCGCGGACGCGCGGTGGCCAGCGCGGTGGCGAACTACCCCAGCGGGGCGGCGGGAGTGGTCCTCGACCGCACGGATCCCAACCTCGCCCGGCAGAATCCGGCCGACTACGCCGCCGCGGTGACCCGGTGCGTGCGGGCCGCCCTCCGGCAGGCCGCGAAGGTGCGCGGCTTCGGCGCGGAGCGGGTCGTCGGCATCGGCGTCGATACCACGGCGAGCACGCCGCTGCCCGTCGATGAGTGCTGTACGCCGCTGGCTTTCCAGCCGACGTTTCGCAAGAACGTGAATGCCTATGCCTGGCTTTGGAAGGATCACACCAGCCACGCCGAAGCCGACGAGATCACTACGCTGGCGCGGCTGGAGCGGCCGGAGTATCTGCGTCTGTGCGGCGGGGTGTACAGCAGCGAATGGTTCTGGTCGAAGATCCTGCACTGCCGCCGCGTCGCGCCGGAGGTGTTTCAGGCCGCGGCCTCGTGGCTCGAGCTCTGCGACTACATCCCCGCACTGCTGACCGGCTGCGAGGACATTCGGCAGCTCAAACGCAGCATGTGCGGCGCGGGGCACAAGGCGCTCTTCCATCCAGTGCACGGCCTGCCCGCAGCCGAATTCCTGGACATGCTGGACCCGGCGCTCGGCGCGCTGCGCAACCGTCTGTACGACGCGGCCTACACGTCGGACCACGTCGCGGGCGGCCTGTCCGCAGCGTGGGCCAAGCGCCTGGGTTTGTGCACCGGCACGCCCGTGGCCGTAGGGGCCATCGACGCCCACCTCGGCGCGGTCGGTGCCGGCATCAAGCCCGGCGCCCTGGTCAAGATCCTCGGCACCAGCGCGTGCGACATGCTCGTTTCGCCGAAAGCGGGTCCGCGGCCGGATATTCCGGGCGTCTGCGGCGTGGTCGACGGCTCCATCGTGCCCGGGTACTGGGGCATCGAGGCCGGTCAGCCGGCGGTCGGCGACCTCTTCCACTGGTGGGTCACAAGCTTCGACCGCCGCCGGGACGCGCACGCGCGGCTCACCCAGGCAGCGGCCAAGCTGCGGCCGGGGCAATCCGGGCTCGTGGCGCTCGACTGGAACAACGGGAACCGCTCGATCCTGGTCGACGTGCGCCTCACCGGGCTGCTCATCGGACAGACGCTGCAGACCACGCGAGCCGAGGTGTACCGGGCCCTGATCGAGGCGACGGCCTTTGGGGCGCGGGTCATCATGGAGCGGCTCGAGGAATCGGGCGTGCGGGTGCACGAGGTCATCAACTGCGGGGGCATCGCCGAGAAGAACCCGCTGCTCATGCAGATCTACGCCGACGTGACCGGGCGGCCTATGAAGATCTCCCGCGCGACGCAGACCTGCGCGCTCGGGGCGGCGATTTGTGGCGCCGTCGCGGCCGGTACCGAGCGCGGCGGCTATCGCACGGTGGAGGAAGCGCAGGCCGCGCTGTGCGGCGTCCGGGCCAAGGCCTATCAGCCTGCGTCCGCGGCGCGGCGGGTGTACGACGAGCTCTATGGGCTCTATCGGCAATTGCATGACGCCTTTGGGCGCGCCGACAGCACGACCACCGTCGGTCGAGTCATGAAGGAATTGATCGAGCTGCGCGAACGGCTGCAATTGGACGCATGAAGACCAGCGTGCTACCACTCGCCCTCGTCCTATGTGCCGCCGGAGCCACTGGCTGCACCTGGATGTCGTACCTCGGTACGGATGAGCGCGGCGGCGAGCTGGGTCGCATCTACTTTATCGGCGGGGCCGGGAGCATCGGCAACGTCGTCGGTACCGTCGACGTGCCGCGCGGTCTGCGGCAGGCGGGCTATCGTGGCTCGATCGAGGTTTTCGGCTGGCAAAGCGTCGTCGGCGGGACGCTCCGCGACCTGATGGATCGCACCCGGAACGAGCGCGAAGCGCGTCGACTCGCTCGCCGGATCAAGGCGTACCTTCGGGAGTACCCGGGTCGGCGAGTGGACCTCATCGCGCTGTCCGCCGGAACGGGCATCGCCACCTGGGCGCTGGAGGCATTGCCCGCGAGGTGCCGCGTGGGCACGGTGGTCTACCTGGGGAGTGCCATGTCGCGCGATTACGACTTGAGTGCTGCACTGGCGCGGGTGGATGGCCACTTGTATTGTTTCTACTCGGCGCGTGATCCGCTGCTGCTCTATGGACTGCCGATCACCGGCGCGGTGGACCGCGAATCCCGGCTGGCTGGGGCCGCCGGGCTGTACGGCTTTTCCTTGCCGCCCGAAGCGGACGAGGACACACGCCGCGTCTACGCCGAGAAGCTGCGGGCGCGGCCCTATCGGTCGGAGTACGCCGAGTACGGCTATTACGGACTGCACGCGGACAGCACCGCGCCGGGGTTCATCGCGCATGTCGTGTACCCGCTGCTGAGTGAGCCGCCGACCGGGGCACAGTCCCGCCCGGTTTCCAGCGCGCCCGCGTCGGGTCCGGGCCAGTAGTGCGTGGCGAGGGGGGTGCCCCACCCCTTCCAGGGGTGGGAGACGGACGCGCGTCGCTCGGACTTCCATTGACGACCCACGCACCCCCCCGATAATGGAGCACGTTCGCACCGGCGATCATGCGAGACAACCATGCACGACATCACCGAACACCTGGTCGAGCTGATCAAGTCCACGTCGACGGACCTGTCCCCGGACATCGAGCAGGCGCTCCGCGGCGCCTGTAACCAGGAGGAGCCTGGCTCCGCCGCTCGCGGCGCGCTCCAGACCATCCTGGACAACATCCAGATGTCGCGCGCGAAAGGCCGCCCGATCTGCCAGGACACCGGCACGCCGATCTTCTACATCTGGCACCCCGCGGGCTGGTCGCAACGGGAGCTGCTCAAGCAGGTTCGCGACGCCGTACGGATCGCCACCGAGCGGGCCTACCTGCGGCCCAACGCCGTCGCCGCCCTGTCCGGCAAGAACTCGGGCGACAACACCGGGATCGATTTCCCCACCCTCCACTTCGAGGAGTGGGGCCACGACTATCTCCAGGTCGGCTTGCTGCTCAAGGGCGGCGGGTCGGAGAATTGCGGCTGCACCTACAGCGTCCCCTCGATCGAGTTCGAGGCCAGCCGCGACCTCCAGGGCGTGCGCAAAGCCGTCCTCGATGCGGCGTACAAGGCCCAGGGCTTCGGCTGTGCCCCGGGTATCCTGGGCGTCGGCATTGGCGGCGACCGTGCGACGGGCGTGCTCAAGGCCAAGGAACAGCTCTTCCGCCCGCTCGGCGATACGAACCCGAATCCGGAGCTGGACAAGCTGGAGAAGCAATTACACCGCGAGATCAACCAGCTCGGCATCGGCCCGATGGGCTTTGGCGGTCAGACCACCGTGCTCGGCGTCAAGATCGCCGAGTTGCATCGGCTGCCGGCGTCGTTCTTCGTCTCGATCGCCTACATGTGCTGGGCGGATCGGCGGAAACTGATGACCCTTAAGGACGGCAACGTGGCGCTGCTCGCGCCGCGCTGAATGACAACGCAATGACGTGATAAGGTGATGAAGTGATAAGGCAGCGCAGGGGAAACACCTCGGGGCAACCAAGCGACTCGCGGCCAGCGCGCCCTTATCACCTTTTCACCTTGTCACTTTATCGCCGCTTGCGATGGGAGTCCGACTGATGCCTGCGCGATTGACTGTCCCGATTCCGGAAGACCAGGTTCGCCGGCTCCACATCGGCGACCAGGTGCTGCTCTCCGGCGTGATCTTCACCGGCCGCGATGCAGCGCATAAATTCCTGAAGGAGAACTTCATCGCGGGCAAGTGCCCTGCCAGCGAACGGCCGCTTTATGAGATCCTGAAGAAGGGCCTCGCGGGCGGCGTGATCTACCACTGTGGCCCGGTGGTGCGCAAGGTGGGGCAGGCCTCTGGCCTGCCAGCGAAATACGAATTCGTCGCCGCCGGCCCGACCACGAGCATTCGCGAAGAGCCCTACCAGGCCGCCGTCATCGAGCACTTCGGGCTGCGGGCCGTGATCGGCAAGGGCGGCATGGGCGCGAAAACGCTGGCCGCCTGCCAGAAGCTCGGCGCCGTGTATCTCCACGCCATCGGCGGAGCGGCGACGTTGATCGCCGAAAGCGTCAAAGAGGTCGTCGCGGTCCACAAGCTCGACTTCGGCGTGCCGGAGGCGTTCTGGCAGATTCGCGTCGAGGACTTTCCATGCGTGGTGACGATGGACTCGCACGGGAAGAGCCTGCACGACGAAATCCAGGCGGTCTCGGACGCGAAGCTGCGGGAATTGTTGGCCAAGTAGGGTTCAGAGTTAGGGGTTCAGGGTCAGGAACAGAGCCGAGCCGTCCCCGGCCCGCAAAGCTGCGGGCCGACTCCGCTCCGGCCGTCGCGGCGCCGGAACTCCGTGTCCGGCGTGCATGATCGGATCGCCGTCACGGTGCGAGCGATGCTCTGAACTGGACTTCGTCCATCGGCTGCTCCGGGACGCCGGTTGCGAAGCGAACTCGACCGATAAGCCAACCCGATGGGTAAGGGGGCTGGATGGTGATATCAAGGGCGTAGCGCTCCCCGGGTTCGACGGTCCGCAGCTCCGCCTCAGCGTTCGGCGGTTTCGCGTCTTTCGCATTCCCTCGTGGCGGTTCAATTCGCAGCAGTTTGAGGTCCAGCGGTCCACCGTCGCCGCGTTCGATCGTCAGCGTGCGAGTTTGCGGGCCGGCGTCTCGTGTGAGCTTGCCGAAATCGACGCGATCGTCCATGCGGACCGCGCGAAGCGTGTGATGATGAGCCACCAGCCGGACTTCGGGATACGCTCGGTCGTTGGTGCGGACCGATCCCGCGTTCTGTCCCTGATGGGGGTAAAACGGAACCTCGACGTGCGTCGTCGCGCCCGGCTCGAGGGTCAAGCCCCTTGGGCTGCCGTTCTTCGTTGCGCACGTCCAACCAAACTGCATTCGCAGCGGGGCTTCACCCACATTGCTGAACTCATACACGGCGACGGGGATAACGTCGTACCACTCGGGGTCCATCTCGACGGTGGCCTGTGGGCAAACGAGCTTGGGTTGTGGCCGATCGGCCGGCGGCGGAACGACGACCGGCAGCGCGACCGCCGGCAAAGCCTTCTACGACGCCCGCTGTTCCACTTGCCACGTGCTCGGTACGTACGACGCCGCCGGGTTCGCGCCGAACCTCTCCGGCAAGGGCGGACTGGTCGTCAAGCAGATGAGCACGATTACGTCGAACCATACGCCGTTGGGCACGCTGACGGACCAGCAAGTCGCCGATCTGAAAGCGTGGCTCAACTCGAATTAGGCCGCCGAGATCACGGGCGATCCGCCCGCGTCGGTGCGGACGCGGGCGGTGACGCGAGCGGCACGGTGGCCTGGTTCAGAACTGGGATGCGGAACGCAGGCACGGCCGTGGCACCCGGCGAGTGCCGCGCCGAAACGCGGAGGTCGCTGTCCGCCGCCGCCGATGGGCGGTGCCCACGCACGTAAACGCACTGCTTGTCCGCCGCGGCGGACAGTGGCACCGGTGGGGTTTGCGGCTAGACTCAACATGTGGTGCTCGACAGCGCCGAACGTGCCGAGGGCAGACCATGTCCGAATCCCGGATCGAACGCGACTCGATGGGCGAAATGGAGGTTCCTATGCACGCGCTGTGGGGGGCGTCCACGCAGCGGGCGGTGCTCAACTTCCCGATCAGCGGCTATCGCTTCGGCCGGCGCTTCATTCGGGCCCTCGGCCTGATCAAGCACGCCGCCGCCGAGGCCAACAAACGGCTCGGCCAGCTCGACCCGCACACCGGGGCGCTGATTCAGCAGGCCGCCCGCGAGGTCATCGACGGACGGCTCGACGATCACTTCGTGCTGGACATCTTCCAGACCGGGTCCGGCACATCGACAAACATGAACGCCAACGAGGTCATCGCGCACCGGGCGCGGCAGCTTGATAGCCGGGACCAAGGGGCCGAGGGATCAAGGGATCAAGGGGGGCGGCTGCACATCCACCCCAACGACCACGTCAACATGGGCCAGTCCTCCAACGACGTCATCCCGACCGCCATGCACGTAGCGATCGTCGAGGCCCTGCACGGCGACCTGATGCCGGCGTTGCACAAGCTGCACGCGGCGCTGAAGACCAAGGCCGCCGAGTTCGACGACATCGTCAAGATCGGCCGCACACACCTGATGGACGCGACGCCGATCCGGCTCGGCCAGGAATTCAGCGGCTACGCCAGCCAGATCGCCCACGCGGACCGGCGGATCATGCAGAAGCTCATCACGCTGCGGGAATTGCCGATCGGCGGCACCGCGGTCGGTACCGGCATCAATACGCATCCGCAGTTCGCCAAGCTGGTCTGCGAGATTCTGAGCCACGAGACGCGCGAGGCGTTCCACGAGGCGGAGAACCACTTCGAGGCCCAGCACGCGAAGGACGCGGTCGTCGCGGCCTCCGGCGTGTTGCGGACCATCGCGATCAGCCTGACGAAAATCGCCAACGACATCCGCCTGCTCGGCAGCGGCCCGCGCTGCGGCGTCGGGGAATTGCGGCTGCCCGCGACGCAGCCCGGCAGCTCGATCATGCCCGGCAAGGTCAACCCGGTCATGTGCGAGGCGGTGCTGCAGGTCTGTGCGCAGGTGATCGGCAACGACGCGGCGGTGACCTACGCGGCGGCCCTGCTCGGCAATCTCGACTTGCACACGGGCATGCCGGTGATGGCCCACAACGTGCTCGAGTCGATCCGGCTGCTGACCAATGTGTGCCAAGTGTTCGCCGACAAGTGCATCGCGGGACTCGAAGCGAATCGGCCGCGTTGCGCGGAGCTGATTGAGCAGTCGCTGGCAATGTGCACGAGCCTGGCGCCGCTCATCGGCTACGACGCGGCGGCGGCGATCGCGAAAGAGGCTGCCGCGACGGGCAAGACGGTTCGGCAGATCGCGCTGGAGAAGAAGATCCTTGATGAGGGCAAGCTCAAAGAGCTCCTCGACCCGCGGTCGATGACGGAGCCGAGCGAGCGGGTGCGGCCGGCGTCGGGGTAGCGTCGCCGAGGGGAGCCGCGGCGGGTAGAATGTGGCTGTGGAGATAAGGCCATGACCTACCGCGGAACTGTGAAGAACGGCAAAGTCGAGTTGGAGCCCGGTGGCCACCTGCCCGAGGGAACCGTGGTGCGCGTCGAGCCGTTTCCGGATACTCCCGATCCGGCCGACGACCTCGGGGCCGAAGCTGTCGATGGCGGCCCGGCGGACTTGTCCGCTGAGCACGACCACTACGTCTACGGTACCCCCCGGCGCGGAGACCAGGCGTGCTGACACCCGTTCTCGTGGACACGACCGCCCTGTTGGCGCTTGTGAATCGGCGCGACCAGTACCACGTAGCGGCGCGTGGGGTTTCGGTCGAGCTGGCGGCAGCCGGGCGTCCGCTGATCGTCTCGGAATGGGTCCTCACGGAGTTCCTCGGTGGGGCCGCGCGGCCCCCGTTGCGTGCCGCGGCGATCGAGACGGTTGGACGGCTTCGCGGATCGAGACGGGTGACGATTTTCCCGGCTACGTCGGACGGCTGGCAGCGGTCGTTCGAGCTCTATCGCACGCGCGCAGACAAGACCTGGTCGTTGGTCGATTGCTCGTCGCTTCTGCTCTGCGAGCATCTCGGCATCCAGCATGTCTTCACCCATGACCGGCACTTTAGGCAAGGCGGCCTGGAGATTCTGCTTCCCTGACGCGCTTCGCGGATGTGCCAGCCGGTGCCGCACCCGCCTTGCGGAGACCGCAGCGAACAAGAGTCGGCGGGAGTGCGCACGGACGCGATTCAGGAGACGGTGGTTGTGCGCTGAAGCGGACCACTTTGCTGCGGTATCTTCGTCGGCGCGGCTGCGTTCTCCGGTGTCAGGGCGCCCGGCATTCGCTTCGGCGCAATCCCAGCAACGGCGCTGTCCCGCGACACGCGGAAACTCCGGACCGACTGGCAGAACGGATTTGCGAGGGCCTGGGCGTGCCACACCCCTGAGCGGAGACTTGCTTGCTTGATTCGCCGTGCCGGCTTTGTGGTTTGAAGGAGCAAGCTCGTGCCGAAACCCCTGAACCCACCGTATGTTGAGGAAGTGGACCAGCGCGGCAAGCTGCACGCCTGGATCGTTGACGGCACGCACATTCGGGGGCGTATCGACGAGGAGTTCACCAACTTCGGCCAGCACTACCGCTACCCTTACATCCCCGAAGACGAGCTGTGGATCGACCGGGAGGCGCACAACGACGAGCGGCACTTCTTCATCGAGCACCTGCTGGTCGAGCACCGGCTGATGGCGAAAGGCATGCCCTACCAGAAGGCCCTGGTCGAGGCGAACCGCGTCGAGCGCCGCGAGCGCCGCCGGGCGGGAGATCTGCAGAAGCTGACCCGCCGCGGGAAGGAGCTACCCGAAAGTCACAAAGTTCACGAGCGGCTATGGAAGATGCTGGAAAGCGGCGTGCAGGTCTGGATCGTGAGCGGGCGGCTAGTGCGGAGCGTGTTTGACATCGACTTCACCGCCGGCGGCCACGACTGCGTCTACGAGTTCGTGCCGGAAAACGAGGTCTGGATCGACGACGACATTCAGGAGGACGAGCGCGCCTACGTGCTGCTGCACGAGCTGCACGAGCGAAACCGCATGGCCGCCGGCTGGCCGTACAGTAAGGCCCACGCGGAATCCAGCCACATCGAATACCATTGCCGGCATCATCCCGACGAGTTGCACGATGCACTGGCGGCTGAGGGTTGGGCGTAGGGCGCCGCCCGGCAAACCCGCGCATCCTCTCCTGCCCGCATTACCCCCCTTGCCCGACGTCTCCCTTAAGGGAGAGAGGTGCGGGCGGGCACGACTACCGCCGCGCTGGCGCCGGAGGATGGGGTACGGGGCTACTCGCGTGAACCGGGTGTTGAATCACCGCCATCGGATGAGGCGCGGCGTGCGGCGGAGGGGGCGGTGCATGTGACGGGTGGACCGCGGGGAGCGGTGTCACGCGGGCTGGCGCGCGCGGCGGCGCCGCCGTGGGAAGATGAGGCGCCGGGTTACTCACGTGAATCGGGTGCTGCGCGGCAGCCGGCGCCCCGCGGCCATTGGCCCCGGAGCTGCCCAGCGACCCCTCCGTGCGAAGCAGACCGCGCGTATTGCGGTCGATGGGCAGGCCAAGCCGCCAGTCGTGGTCGCGATTCGTTCCGCGGGCAAAGAGGTTGAGTCGACCCGGCACCCGCATGTGCAGGTAATCGTCCCGGTCCAGCCCGCGGTGGGGCTGGAAGAGCAGATTCCGCGGCGGCACGACGATGACGCTCGACGTGTTCGGCCACCAGAACTTGCCGTAGCCGAACGTGTACGGCGGGTACATATACACGGGATTCGGCGTGGTGTAGTCGTAGTAGTAGTTGTACTCCGGGATTACAGGCGGCGTACGCTCGGCGTAGCTTCCCGGCGGCAGGGGATTGGGCGTGCTGGGCAGCCCGGTGTCATTCTCCAGTTCGTACTCGGAGCGGGCGGCCTGATAGGCGCGCGCGTAAGCCGGGTTGTCGGTCAGGCGGGTGCGAACCTGGTCGAGCGCCGACTGGAGGGCCACTGGGACTTGACTCCAGTCCGCCATCGTGTCGTACCAGGCGAGCAACTGCCCCGCCGTCCGCTGGACAAACACCTCGTCCGGCGTGTTCTTGACCGCGGACACGATGTCCTGGAGGGCCTCCGTTGTGGCGCCACGTGCCGCGTGGGCGTACGCGAGAACGGCCCAAGCCAGGCCATTCTGCGGATTCCCCTGGGCCAGGTCCTGCGCCTGTGATTCCGCCATTTGCGGCACGCCGAGCGCGATCATCCGCTGCATGAACGCCTGCCGGAGCGGGACGCTGTGCGGCGCGGCGCGTGCGCCTGCGGCATAGGCCTCGACGGCGGCCGAGGGATTCGGGGCCCGGGCGACGGCGGCGAGGGCTGCGTCTGCCTCTGTCATCCCCGGGGGCACAGTGACAACGGGGGACTCTTGTGCGTTGGCCGGAGCGCTCGTCGCGCCGAGCAGGGCGAGCACCGCGGTCATTGCCAGCACCGACGCTATGCATACGGCTTTCATGACACACCTCCGCAACGCGGGGTTCCGCGTTGCATCATCATCTCTAGAGAGAACATACGGCGTCGCGATCCTACGGTTCGGCGCGAACCGCTGGATGCGGCGACGAGCGCGCGACTCCACGGCAGCCGGCTATGATTAGATAGGACGGGCCATAAGACCGCCCGCCCAGCAAGGGGGATTGCCTTTTTTGATCGGAGTGATCCAGCCGTCACGCGTGGGGTGGTGCGCGTCTGGTCGCCCGTCGCTACGTGCAGGCGCGAACGATCAGCGTGTCGTTTTGCCCGCCGAAGCCGAAGCTGTTGCTCAGGCACGTGCGGACGTGGGTCTTGCGGGCTTGGTTGGGCACGTAGTCCAGGTCGCAGTTGGGATCGGGCTCGCCGTAGTTGATCGTCGGCGGGACGATCTGATCGCGGATGGCCAGCACGCAGGTGATGAGCTCGACCGCGCCGGCCCCGGCGATCAGGTGCCCGAGCATGCTCTTAACGCTGCTGATCGGGATCTTCTTCGCATGCTCGCCGAAGACCGTCCGGATCGCGCGCGTCTCGATCTTGTCATTCTCCTCCGTGCCGGTGCCGTGCGCGGAGATGTAGTGCACTTCCCGCGGCTGGATGCCGGCGTCGGCCAGCGCGCCGCGCATCGCGGCAATCGCCCCCCGGCCGTCCTCGTGCATGTCGGTCACGCGGAACGCGTCCGCCGTGGAGCCATAGCCGGTGATCTCGGCCAGGATGCGCGCCCCGCGGCGCTTGGCCCATTCGTACTCCTCGAGGATAAGGATGCCCGCGCCCTCGCCCAGCACGAACCCGTCGCGCGTGCGGTCGAACGGCCGCGACGCCGTGATGCAACCGTCGTTGCGCGTCGAGAGCGCCGTCAGCCGGTTGAACCCGGTCACGCCCAGCGGGTGGATCATGCTGTGCGCGCCGCCGGAGATCATCACGTCCGCGTCGCCGCGGCGGATCAGAGTTGCCGCTTCGCCCAGCGCTTGCGTACTGGCTGCGCAGGCGGTGAGGGTGTTGAAGTTCGGTCCCTGGGCGTTGAAGTGGCACGCGATATGGCACGCCGCACAGTTCGGATCCTGCTCGAACTCCTTGACCGCCGTGAGCTGCGCACCGGCGGTCTCCGCCCAGCGGATGGCGTCGAGCGCGCGTTTCTCGGGATTCCAGCCGGCGATCGCCGCGGAGACGAAGTTGTCGAAGTCGATCGGCCCTTCGCCGCCGCCCAGGTACACGCCGACCTGCTCCGGGGCGACGTCCGGCCGCCGGTTCAACCCCGCATCGCGCCAGGCCAGCTCGGCCGCCGCCAGGGCGAACCCGGCATTGCGGCTGCACGTCTTGTGTGGCTCGTAGTGTGGGCCGAGAAAGTGCCGCAGGTCGAAGCCTTTGACCTCGGCGGCAAACTGGGTGGGAAAAGTGCGGGCGTCGAAGATCGTGGTCGGCGCGACGCCGCTTTCGCCCGCCAGCAACCGCTGCCACACGCCCTCGATCTCGTGACCGAGGGGCGTCACCCAGCCCATTCCCGTGATGACGACGCGTCGAGTCATGTCCAGGCTCTCAGCTTTCAGCTCTCAGTTACCAGCTTCAACGACGCGGTGCGCTCGCCAGCGCCGTGACGCCCGTGCCACGGCGTCAGGCGCGGAACCGTTTGACCACCAGCGCCGCATTCTGCCCGCCGCCCAGCGCGTACGCGGTCGACACCGCGTACTCGACGCCAGCGTCCACGGGGCGGGTCGCGACGACGGGCAGCCCGCACGCCGGATCGGGCGGCGTGCTGTTGAACGCCGGCGGAATCGAGCCATAGTGCACGGCGAGCACGGCGGCGATGAAGTCGATCGCTCCGCTGCCGGCCCCGTTATTGCCCAGGCCGGCCTTGATGTTCATCACGCGGGTCTTCGCCGCCCGGTCGCCGAGCACGCTCCGCAGCGCGGTTGCCTCCGCGCGATCGTGTTGGATCAGGCCGCAGGCGGCGGTGGCGGCCAGGTCAACCTGCGGCGGCGTGATGCCTGCGTCGTGGAGCGCTTTGCGGATCGCGACCGCGGTGCCGCGGCCCTCCGGATGCGGCTGACTCGGCTGGCCCGCCATGTAGGCGTCGTGGCCCGCGCCGAAGCCGACCAGCTCGGCGTAAACCCGCGCGCCGCGCTGCTCGGCATGTTCCAGCGCTTCCAGGATCACCAGCCCGCCGCCTTCCGAAACCACGGTGCCATCGCGGTCGGTCGCGAAGGGGCGGCAGGCCTGCTCCGGCGTCTCGTTGCGTCGGCTGAGTCGCTGGCCCAGCGCTTGCCGCAACAGGGCCATCGGGTTGGTCTTGCTTTCCGCCCCGCCGCAAATGCACACGTCGGCCGCCCCGCGCGCGATCGTGCGAAACGCCTCGCCGATCGCCAGGTGACTGCTCGCTTCGCCGCACGTGATCGTGTTGCTCGGCCCCTGCGCGTCGTGCACGATCGTCACGTGGCACGCGAGCATGTTGGGCAGGAACTTGAGCAGCCACAGCGGCGTCAGGTTGTTGATCGCTTCGGCGCCCCAGCGGGCAAAGCTGAAGCGTCCGTTCTCGTTGGCGCTGTGCAGGGCCTCGGCGAGCTCCGGCAGGTCGGCGCAGATGAGCCCGGCGCCGATGTTGGCACCAAACCGCGTGTCGTCCAGATTGGGCCCGCCTTCGGCCTCTCCGCGCTCGATCAGGCACCGCGTCCGCAAGTGGGCGTCGCTGAGCGCCTGGTGGGCCGCCGCCACGGCCAGCACGATGTCGCGGGCCATGATCTTGGCGGCCTTACGGTAACTCTTGGGAACGTAATCGGCGATGCTGAGGCCGGCGATCTCGCCGCCGATCTGCGACGCGAAGCGGCTGGGATCGAACGTCTGCAGGCGCCGGATCCCCGAGCGCGCCTCCAAGAGCGCCTTCCAGAAGGCGCTGACACCGATGCCGATCGGCGTGACCGGGCCGAGACCGGTAATAACGACGCGGCGGCCGCTCACAGGCGGATCCTCTGCGCGCCCCCCTCGGTATACGTGTTTAGCAGGGCCTTGAATTCCTCGGTGAAGACGAAGTTCTCTTCCGGGAATTCCAGGCCGCTGATGTTCTGGTCGATGTGGGAGAACACCAGGTCCACTTCGCCGACCAGCTCGTCGCCGCAGCGGATCTCCCCGTGCGTCATCGCGGCGGCGTCATGGACCTGCTCGATCTCGGCGACAAAGCGGATTTGGTCGCCGGGCCGCACGAGCTGGTGAAACACAGCCCGCTTCACCTTGGCGAGAATCACCTTCTCTTCGAAGTTGCGGGCATGTCCGACCAAGATCCCGGCGGTCTGGGCCATGCCCTCGATCAGCAGGCTGGCCGGCACGACCGGGAAGCCCGGGAAGTGGTCGTGCAGGTGTTCCTCGGCCAGGGTGACGTTCTTGACGCCCACGGCCCGCCGGCCAGGGATAAACTCCTCGAAACGGTCGAACCAGATCCAGCGCAAAGCGTCTCCTCAATGGCTCGCGGCCAGCTTGTCCTCGATGAAGTTCACCAGCGTCCCCACGGTGAAGACGGCCAGGATCTTGTCGATGTCCGGGTCCTGCTCGAACTTGGACCAGTCGGCGTGCTTGACGCGCTGCTTCAGCACCGCGATTCCGGCGGCGTTCAGCTTGCGGTTGTTCACATAGTCGGGGTTGCTTAAGACGTCGCGCGGCGTCAACTCCTCCTGCGAGATCTTGATGCTGAACGCTTTCTCGAGGCGGAACACGATGTCGAGAATGTCAATCGACTCGGCTTGCAGGTCGCCGGTCAGCGTCGCATCCTCGGTGACCTCGTCTTCCTCCACGCTCAACGCGTCCACGAGGGCCTGCCGGACCTTGGCGAACACCTCTTCCCGGGGCAATGCGGCCATAGGCGACGTCCTCCATGCGAAGGCGATTAGATTTCCACGCGCGTGCCGGCCGGCTGGCCCGCGGGGCGACCTTTCCACAGCAGCTTGAACAGGGCGCGCTGCTCAGCGCGCAGCCGGGCGTCCACCTCCTGGTACCGGTCGTCCAGCGCCGCGAGGTCCAGGTGCCGCAACGTGAGCCGGCCCTTGACGATCTCCCGGCCGTCGAGCTCGCCCCGGCTCGCAAAGACGCTCGCCCCCGCCCCGAGCTCCTGACACACGGCTTCGATGGTCAGCACCCGGCCCGGAGTCACGAAACTCTTATAGGTAACGTTGCGGGCTTCCTTGAGCAAGATCAAGCTGGCGGCGAAGTCCAGGCTCTCGCGCACCAGCCAGGCGGCCGCCTGCACCATGGCCTCCACCATCAGCACGCCGGGCAGTACCGGGAACTTCGGAAAATGGTCCGCCAGGTATTCCTCCGCGAGCGACACCGCTTTTTCCGCGACGATGCGCTTGCCGGATTCCAGCTCCACAATGCGGTCAATCAAGAGAAACTTCATACTCGCAACCCGTTCGCCGGTTCTTCCACTCGCACGTCGGGCGGGATTCTACCGGCGCGCCGAGCCGCGTTCCAGGGCTCGACGGGCACCAAGTGCGAGACACGGCCGACGCCCGAGGGTTGGGCGCGGCTGCCGGTGCGGTCGGGTCTCACACCCGGCTGATGTGGTCCGGATGCTCGCGGACGTGGGCCGCGATGCCGTCCGCATACATTTGCATCAGCCGGCCGATCAATTCCGGGTCCTCTTCGCGTGCGCGGTCGGTCGGGACGTACAGCGTCGGCTTGACGATCAGCCGGAAGTAGAAGTTCGGCCGGGACACGACGAAGGCCTGGCAAACGGTCGCGCCACAGCGCAGCGCGACCTGCAGGGTGCCGGTCAGAAACTCCCGCGTCTGCCCGAAGATGTGCACCGGGCAGGTCTTCAGCGTTTGCCCGCGCACCCGGCCCACATCCAGCGCGCTGCCCAGCACGCGGTTCTCCTGAAAGCACCGGTAGATGTCGCGCGGGAAACTGTCCGCATACAGCAGGCGCACGGCGGCATATTCGGGGAACGTCCGGGCGTATTTCTCCTGCACGTACCGCCGCAGGGCCCCCTCGTTGCGGTCGCGCACGCCGCCGCAGCGGTAGCCCAGCAGCGCCATCAGCAGCCCCGCCACGTGATGCGAGCCATGATGGCTGAGCATGACGTACACGCCATGACCCCGGTCGAGGGCCTCGTCCAGGTATTGCCGCCCGTGAAACCGAATCCGCCGCATGATCTTCTCCCGCGGCAACCGGTCGAAGATCAGATAGAACAGCTTGTCGCAGCGTGTGCGGCGGAAGTAGTCGCGGATGATCTTCCGCGCACGCGCCTTGGACAGTCCCTCGGGGTACACGCCCTCCAATTCGCGGTGGTAGCGGGCCCGGCGCTTGAAATTGATGAGGTACTCGACGAGCCCGAACCAGCGGCCGAACAGGTAGAGTCCCTTCAGGCTGAACAGCATCGCCCAGCCGGCCAGAAACCAGCGGACCAGTCCGAACTTGAACCGGTCATACCAGGGCACGCGTTTCTCGGGTGGCGGCGTTGTGCGCGACACCGCTTGCGAAGGCGCGTTTTCCAGCATGGATTCGGCGCGGGTCATGGGGGCACGCTCGGGAGCCGGTCCGCCGCGTTCTCGGGCATTGTGGTGCCTACGCGCAGGACACGCAATAGGGCGGCAAGTTAGAGCGCCGGACAGAACGGATGAAGGACAGCGCTCGGGCCTCTTCCCCTTGTCAACGAAGTGCTAACCCAAGTTAGAGGGTTTCGCGATTTTTGCGGGTTTTTTCGGCTCGCGAACCGCGTTGGCGGTATCGCCTGGGGCGGGTTTGTTGGTCCAACGCGATGTAGTGAAGACCTACCCTCTTGAAGCCGGCTTGCTGAATGTGCGATCCTGGGCTCGTCCGCAGCGGACGACGCGAGGGAGCGCATGTTCTTGCGGCGGTGTGAACGCAGGAAGAACGGCAAGGGGCACATCTACTGGGCGTTGGTCGAGTCGGTCCGCACCGCGAAGGGCTCGCGCCAGCGGGTCGTGGCCTACCTGGGCGAACTCAAGAAGGGCGCGAAGAACGGCTGGGCCCAGCTCTGCCGGCGGCTGAATAAAGAGCAGCGCCCGCAGCCAGCGCTGTTCGATCCGCCGGTCTATGACGAGCCGGCCGAAGACGAGCCGGTGCTGGTGAAGCTGAAGGGCCTTCGCCTGCAGCGGCTGCGGGATTTCGGCGACGTGTGGCTGGCCTTGGGGCTGTGGCGGCTGGTGGGACTGGACACGCTCCTGGCCCGGCTCATGCCGACGGGCCGAGAGGAAGTCGCCTGGCCGGCCGTGGCGGCGATTCTGACGATCGCGCGGTTCTGCGAGCCGGGCAGCGAGCGGCACATCCAGGATGTCT
>CAZWYT010000070.1:0-24385 GCA_964638325.1 uncultured Planctomycetales bacterium | reverse complement strand
ATCGACACGTACTTCCCGGGCAACTGGCTAGTCCGTGCGGAAGCCGGTGGTGGTGCCGATTGCAACGAGAACGGCATCCCGGATGAGTGTGACGTTCCGCCGATCTGCCAGGGTCCGGATTGCAGCCAGGACTGCCAGCCGAACTTGATCCCGGACGAGTGCGAGTTGGTGTACAACGACTGCAACGGCAACGGCATCCCGGACGACTGCGATATCGCCAGCGGCTCGAGCCTGGATTGCAATGCCAACGGCATCCCGGATGAGTGCGACCTTGCGGACGGCACGTCGCAGGACTGCAACGGCAACGCGATCCCCGACGAGTGCGACATCGCCTCCGAAACCAGCCAGGACTGCGACGGCGGCGGCGTCCCGGATGAATGCGACATCGCGAACTGCCCGCCGGGGGAGAAGTGGTGCTGCGACTGCCAGGGTGACGGCATCCCGGATATCTGCGAGCTCTTTACCGACAACGATCGCGACATGCTGATGTGGGACGACGGTACGTCCGAGAACAGTCTCGGCGGCCCGCCGGCCATCTGCTGGATCCACCACTTCAGCCTCACGGGGTCGGGCACCGTGGTCGCCATCAGGACGTGCTTCGGCACGCCACTGTATCCGGGCAGCTCCGGTGTGACGCCCGGCATGTCGTTTGAAGTGTTTGCCTGGAGCGATCCGGACGGTGACGGCAACCCGGTCGACGCGCACCTGCTTGGTCGGCAAGCCGCAAGCGTGGACGCCGGTAGCATTGACACCGACGTCTTCCAGACGGTCGCGCTCTCGTCGGGGGTCTTTGTCGGCACCAGCTTCTTCGTCGGTGCTGCGGCCACGAACACCGGTCTGTACCCGGGTCCCATGGACGAGAACGGCATCCAACATCACGAGTCGTGGGTGACGTTCAACGGCCTCCCGTTCGATCCGACCAACGTCGATGCTAACCTCTACAACATGGATGACATCGGCTATCCGTGCAACTGGTTGCTGCGGGCCGAGGTCACCTGCTGTGGCCCGCCGAATGACTGCAACGAGAACGGCATCCCGGATGAATGTGACATCGGCGTCCAGTGGGGCGGCAACTGCGCGACGCCCGGGGCGAATTGCTTCCCGCCCGAGTGCAGCAGCGACTGGAACCACAACGGGGTTCCAGACTCGTGCGAGCTATGCGGCGACCTCGACAACGACGGCAACGTCGATCTCGACGATTACTGGATATTCCTCGACGCCTTCGGCGCTTGTGTCGGCCAGCCGACGTACAACGCCGCCGCGGATCTGGATGGTGATGGCTGCGTCACCCTGCTTGACTATCGCGCGTGGCGCATGTGCTACCTGATGGCCAACGGCAACGAGTTCGTGGCGCCCAGGCCGAAGCCCATGCCCCGACCGGCGCAAAGGGCGCCGCAGCCCGGCGCAGACCGTTAGGCTAAAATAGGGACAGTCATCTATTTTCGCATTGGGAAATAGGTGACTGTCCCTATTTGTGCGCAGCGCGTTTCAAGATAGGCGGACCAAGCGTTATTGCAGTACACTGGCCGTGCCGGACCGATGGTTCAGGCGACGGTCGCTGTTGTATACAAGCGTGAGAAGTGATGATCGCGGACTGGAAGAAGAAGCGGGTCACCGTGATGGGGCTGGGGGGTTTTGGCGGGGGCGTGGGCGTCACGCGCTGGCTGGCCGCCGCCGGAGCCAAGGTCGTGGTGACGGACAAGGCCCCGGCGGAGAAGCTGCGGGCGTCACTCGACCAGATCGCCGACCTCGACGTGACGCTGCACCTCGGCGCCCACGACCCGCGCGACTTTCGTGACACGGACGTCGTGGTCGTCAATCCCGCCGTGCCTGAAACGTCGGAGTTCCTGGACCTCGCGCGTGCAGCCGGCGTGCCGATCACCACCGAGATCAACCTGTTCGTCGAGCGGTGCCCGGCCCGTTGCGTCGGCGTCACCGGCAGCGTGGGCAAGAGCACGGTGACGGCGATGATCGGGCAGGTGCTGAGCAAAGGGTTTGAGGGATTAAGGGATCAAGGGATTGAGGGGCGGGTGTGGGTGGGGGGCAACATCGGGAAGTCGCTGCTCGAGGGCTCGGGCCAGATCACGGCCGCTGACCTCGTCGTCCTCGAGCTATCGAGCTTCCAATTGCAGCGCACGCCCCTTGTGCGCTGGAGCCCGCACGTAGCCGTCATCACTAACATCACGCCGAATCACCTCGATTGGCACGGCACGTTCGCGGCGTACGCCGCCGCCAAGCTCAACCTGGTCCGCTTCCAGCAGCGCGTGCGCGACATGACCGTCATCCAGGACACGCCGGAACTGCGGCGGACGTTCGAGCAGCTTCGCGGCGACGTGTCCGGCATCTGGCGCTACGGGTTGGATGGCGCGGTGCCGGCCGCGGCGATGCAGGCCAGCGTGACCCCGAGCCCCGATGACCGGCGCTGCCAGTGGGACGGGCTGCGGCTGCCGGTGCCCGGGCGTCACAACCGTGAAAACGCGGCCGCAGCGCTCACCGTGGCCCACGCGCTGGGCGTGCCCGACGACGTTGCCGTCGCGGCGCTGGCCACCTTCGAGGCGCTGCCGCACCGGCTGCAAAAGGTCGCCGAGCGTGACGGCGTGACCTACTACAACGACTCCAAGTCCACGACGCCCGAGGCGGCGGTCACCGCACTGCGGGCGATCGAGGCCCCATTGCTGGTGATTCTCGGAGGGTACGACAAGGGCAGTGACTTGCGGCCGGTCGCCGAGGAAGCAGCGCGGCGCACCCGCTTTGCGGCGTGCATCGGCAAGACCGGGCCCGGACTGGCCCAAGCGATACAGGGCATCGGCGGCGAGGCAAACGTCTTTCCCGATCTGCGGGCGGCCGTCGCCGCCTGTCGCCAGCGGGCGCGGTCCGGCGACGTCGTGCTCCTGTCGCCCGCGTGCGCCTCGTGGGACCAGTTCATCGACTACCGCGCCCGCGGGGAGTTGTTCTCGCGGTTGGCCAGGGGAGAGACGAGCGTCTGATGCGCGCCAGCGTCCGGCGGACATTGCTGGCGTGGTTCGGGCGCCAGGCGCGCGACCTGCCCTGGCGGCGGACGCGCAACCCGTACCACATCTGGCTCGCGGAGATCATGCTCCAGCAGACCCGCGTCGACACGGTGCTCCCCTACTACCGCCGTTTCCTCGCTGCGTTTCCCAACGCGACCCGCCTCGCGGCGGCGCCGCTGCAAGACGTGCTCAAACGCTGGCAAGGGCTGGGGTACTACGGCCGTGCGCGGAATCTCCACCGCGCAGCACGGATCATCGTCCACGAGCGTGGCGGACGTTTGCCCGCCACCGCCGCCGAATGGCAGGAACTCCCCGGCATCGGACGCTACACCGCCAACGCGATCGCCAGCATCGCGCTGCGCGAGCCGGTCCCGGTCGTGGACGGCAACGTGCAGCGCGTACTGGCCCGGTTGTTCGCGATCCGCGCCTGTATCGACCTCAGCACCACGCGGGCCCGGCTATGGCAGCTCGCGGACAGACTGCTGGCCCGCAAGTCGCCGGGGGCGTTCAATCAGGCGCTCATGGAGCTCGGCGCCCGCGTGTGCACCCCGCGCCGGCCGCGGTGCGACGAGTGCCCGCTGCGATCGGGGTGTGCGGCGTATGCGGCCGGCACGCCGGAGCGCTGGCCGCGACGCCGCGCGAAGCAACCGTCTCCGCTGATCAACATGGTGGCGGCGCTGATTGAGGAGCAAGGCCGTCTGCTGCTCGTGCGGCGTCCGCCGACGGGGCTACTCGCGGACTTGTGGACGTTGCCCGGGGGCGAGGTGACGGACGCTCAGCCGCCGGCGGAAGTGCTGCCGGCGCGTGTGCGGGAAGCGCTCGGCATCGAAATTGTGGTGGGCGAGCAAGTCGCGCTGGTGCGGCACGAATTCTCGCACCGCCGCTGGCGTGTGCACGTTTACGTCGGCCGGTTAGCCCCGGGCAGCCCGCCGGTGCGTTTGACCAAGCGCGTCCGTTGGGTCGCGCGCGGGCGCCTGCGCAACTATCCGCTGGCGGCGCTCGACCAGAAGGTGCTGCAACTCGCCCGTTAAAGGCGTCACTCCCCCTCGCCCTCCGGCGATTCGTCGCGCTCTTCGCTTGTCGCGGGCGGCGCGGCTTCTTCCTCGGGCTTCTCTTCCGGCAGTTTCGCGAGGCGTTCCTTGGCCTTCGGCGCCACCTGCGTGTTGCCGTGCAACTCGACAATCCGCTCGTAGCACTCGCGGGCCTTGCCGTACATTTCGAGCTTGGCGAAGCGGTCGGCGAGATCGAGCCAGCGCTCGGCCTCCTCGTCGGCCCGGAGGTTCTTGATTGTTTCCTGCAGCTTCGGGTCGCTCCGCAGCCGTTCGAGGGCCTGGTCAGCGGCCTGGCCGGCCTCCGTGTCCGGGTACTCCTCCGTCACCGTGCGATAGAGCTTGAACGCTTCCAGGTAGCGACCGCTGGCTTCCTCCGCCGCCGCCTGCTCATTCCCCAACTCGCCTTTGACGTTGCTCAGCGCCGCGCGCAGTTTCGGCTTGAGCCGGGCGTCGCCCATTAGCCGGCCGATTTCGTCGTCCGCCTGCTTGGCCAGCTCGCTGCCGGCGAAGCGCACACTCAGCTCGGCCAGAATCCGGCCGGCCTTGTCGTATTTGCTCTCCTTGTCCGGGTCCTTGCTGGCCGGATCGCTGGCGGCCTTGACCGCCGCCTTCGCCTCCTCCAGCCATTTCCGGGCCGAGTCTTCGATTTTCTTCATCAGCTCGGCGGCCGCTTTGGCCGGGCTGCTGTCTCTCTCCGCCAGCTTGCTGACGTCTTGGGCGAGCGTGTACGCCTTCCCGTATTCACTGTCCTTCAAGGCCGTCTTGGCCTGCTCCAGGCGCCGCGCGAGCCCATCTGCATCGGCCCCCGCCGGCGGCGTCTTGCGCAATTGCGCCCGAATGTGCGCCTCCAGGTCGTCGCCCGGGTGAAAGCGCTGCACCAGTCGCCCCAGCGTGTCGAGCAGGTAAACCTTCGGAAACGCCGACACCTCGTAACGCCCCTCCGTGTCCACGCCATAGCCCACGATGAACTTGATGTCCTTACCCTTTACCAGGCTTTCGGCCTGTTCCTTCTTCTGCGGCATCAGCCCGACAACGGCCACGCCCAGGCGGCCGAACGTCTTGTAGACGTCGTTCAGCGCCGGAACGAACTCGACCGACGCGTCGTCACTGCGGAAGAAGAACAGGACCACAATCCGGCCGCGGAAGCGTTCCAGCTTCGGCGTGCCGGCGGAGTTCGCCCACCCGGCCGCCGCGAGCTCCGGCGCGCGCTCGCCGATCGCGACCGTGGTCGGCCCCGTTGGCGCCTCTTCCTCTTCCTTCTGCTGCTTCTGCGGCTGCCGCCGCTCGCCGCCCCCGCGTCCACCCTGCGCCAGCGCCGGCGTCACCAACGCGGCGACCAGGGTCAGCACGATCAGTCGGAACACCGCTGGCATGGCATCGTCCCTCGCTGCAACGTGAACTACGAGGTCTCCCATAGCGTACAGCTTACTCGGCGCGGCCCACCGTGCCAACCCGGCGTGGGTCGGAACCGGTCGTTGCGGCGTGCCTGGCCGCTACCTATCATCCGAATGCACCGGCGCACGCGTGGCGTTGAGCGGTAGCGCGGAGACACTCGATGAAGATCAGCATCACCTACTGCGGTCAGTGAAATTACCTCCCCCGGGCCACCAGTTTGGCGGCCGCGATCAAGGAGGCCTGCGGCGTGCAGGCGAAGCTCATCGAAGGGGCCGGCGGCATCTTCGACGTCAAGGTGGACGGCCGGCTGGTCTACAGCAAGCATGAGACCGGCCGGTTCCCCGAGGATGCGGAGATTCTCGACTTGCTCGCGCCGCACCGGGTGTAGGCAGCCCCACAGGAGTCCGTTGAAAAAGGGACAGGCACCTCGCTGGGGGTGCGGCCACGCGGCCGACAACAGGCTGAAGCTCGGTCCGCCGCAGCGGACAGTCCCTTGTTCAACGAACTGACAGGCGATCATGCGTATTGCGATCACAGGCGCGACCGGCTTTCTCGGGCGGTACCTCGTCGCGCACCTGGCGCAGCAGGGACACGCCTGCCGCTGCTGGTATCGCCCGGCCAGCGACCGCAGCGGCCTGACCGCGCCGGAGCCCACACTGCAATGGTTGCCCGGGGAGCTGGGGGACCCCGCGGCGGCACGCACCCTGGTGACCGGCTGTGACGCCGTGGTCCATGCGGCCCTCTATCATCATGGGGCGCGTTACCGGGGCGGCGAAGGCGACGTGGTGGGGTTCGTGCAGACAAACGTCGTCGGTACGCTCCAGCTCATCGAAGCGGCGCGGGCCGCGCAGGTGCCGCGGTTCGTGTTCATCTCCACCTGCGCCGTGCACGAGCTCATTCTCGACGATCGGCCGCTGGACGAAACGCATCCGCTCTGGCCCACCAGCCACTACGGGGCCCACAAGGCCGCCATCGAGAAGTTCGTGCACAGCTTCGGGCTCGGTTCAGGCTACAACATCTGCGCGCTGCGGCCGACCGGGATCTACGGGCTCGCCCATCCCGCCCAGGACAGCCGCTGGTTCGACCTGGTGCGCGCCGTCGCCGGTGGCGCGGACGTGACCTGCGACGGGGGCGGTAAGGAAGTCCATGCCCTCGACGTCGCGCGGGCCGTGGAAATCCTGCTGCACGCGGACGGCACCGCCGGCCAGGCCTACAACTGCTATGACCGTTACATCTCCGAGTACGAGGTGGCGATGCTGGCCAAGCGCCTGACCGGCAGCTCTTCCCGCATCCGCGGCGCGCCGCGACAAGCGAAGCACGAGATCGCGACCGACAAGCTCCGCGCGCTCGGGATGCGCTTCAGCGGACAAGCCTTCCTGGAAAGCACGGTCAAGCAGATGCTGGCCGCGATCGGAAGCTGACGTGCCGGCGCGGCACTTCCACGGCGTCCGCCCGGCTCACGCGATTACGAGCACGCCGGTACCGCTGATGCGGTCCGCCTTAAGCTCCTGCAAGGCCCGGTTGGCCTCGGCGAGGGCATACGTCGTGACGTGGGGACGGATCGGAATCTGGGCTGCCTCGGCCAGCAGCTCCTGCCCATCGGCCCGCGTGTTCGCCGTCACCGAATGCACGTTCCGCTCGTAGAACAGGTGCTTCTCGTAGTCGAGCTGCGGTACGGCGGTCATGTAGATTCCGGCCAGGGCGAGCGTGCCCCCCTTCTCCAGCTTCTCGAGCGTGGTCGGCACCAGGGCGCCGGCGGGGGCAAAGATGATCGCGCTATCGACACGCACCGGCAAATCCGCGGCGTTCAACCCGGCCCACTTCGCACCCATCGACCGCGCCAGGTCCAGGTGGGGCTCCGCGCGGCTGACGACGTAGACCTCGCATCCACGATGCCGGGCGATCTGCAACACCACGTGCGCCGACGAGCCAAAACCATACAGCGCCAGCTTCCCACCGCGCGGCACCTGGCAGCGCTTCAACGCGCGATAGCCGATGATGCCGGCACATAACAGCGGCGCCGCTTCGGTGTCCGCGAAGGCGTCCGGAATCGCATACGCGAAATCCTCGGGCACGAGGGCATACTCCGCGTAGCCGCCGTCCGCGTGGTAGCCCGTGAAACGCGCCTGCTCGCACAGGTTCTCGCGCCCCGCGCGGCAGAACCGGCACGTCCCGCACGTATGCCGTAGCCACGCGATGCCGACCCGTTGTCCCGGCTGGAACCGGCGACAGCCCGTCCCGAGCCGGTCGATGACGCCGACGACCTGATGGCCCGGGATGATCGGCAGCGTGTGGCGGGGCAACTCTCCTTCGATAACGTGCAAGTCCGTCCGGCAAATGGCGCAGCAGCGGACCGTCAGCCGCAGCTCACCCGGCCCGGGCTCCGGGACCGGGCGCTCGACCAGGCGCAGCGGCGAGCTGTCGATCGGGCCGATTTCGTCGAGCACCATCGCTTTCATGGGCGGACCGTGCTCCAGACCTGCATCATGGGGCAGTTGCCCGGCTCGGTGCCATCAAGATACCATGTTGTCCGGCCGACCACACGGAGCTTGAGCATGCCGCGTCGTAACAACCAGGCGATCTGGATTCTTTCGAGTCTTGTGAGTGTCGCCAGCGCGGGAGCCGGACTGCTCGGGTGCTCACAGTCAGGGCCCGCTCAAGCGCCGACCGCCGACAACGAGCCCGTTGGAGAAACAGCAATGAAACTGACCATCACGAGCACGGCCTTTCGGGCCGGAGGGCGAATCCCGACCCAGTACACGGGCGAGGGCGCCGATGTGTCGCCGGCCCTCGCCTGGTCCGGTGCCCCCGATGGCACCGCCGAGTACGCGCTGATCATGGACGACCCGGACGCTCCGACGGCGGAGCCCTGGGTCCACTGGGTGATGTACAAGATCCCGGCCGGCACGCCGAGCTTGAAGGAGGCCATCCCCCGCTCCGAGACGCTCAGCGACCCGGCGGGCGCCCGCCAGGGCAAGAACTCGGCGGGCACGCTCGGGTATCACGGCCCCATGCCGCCGCCCGGTCACGGCACGCATCACTACCACTTCAAGGTCTATGCGCTCGGCCAGGCCGTCACCCTGTCCACCGGGGCGACGAAGAAGCAGCTTCTGGACGCCATGCGTGGGCACATCCTGGCCGAGGGCGACCTGGTCGGGACGTACAGCCGTTGAGCCATGGATCGCCCAACAAGGCCCTCCTCTCTCTTAGGACGGCGGTTGGGGGAGGGTGGAGCGGGTGCCCCATCCCGTAGCGCGAGCCCTCGGCTCGCGATCGGGGTGGGGGACTGAGTCATTGACCTTAACGAGATCAACTTCATGACCGAGTTCGAGAAATCCAAACTGATCCAGGCCGCCGGCGACCTCTGGCCCGCGGCTACGCATGCTCGGTTCCTCGATGCCGTCGCCGATGGTTCGCTGCCGGCCGAAGCGTTCCAGCGCTGGCTCGTACAAGATTACCTCTTCGCCCAAGGCCTGGTGAGCTTCCAGGCGCTCATGACAGCCAAGGCCCCGCGGGACGCCCACAAGTTGCTGATCGGCGGCCTGGCTGCGCTGGACCTCGAGCTGGCCTGGTTCGAACAGCACGCTACCCGGCTCCGCCTTGATTTCCACTCGCCGCCCCACAGCGTCTGCCGCCAATATGTGGATTTCCTCATCGCGTCGGCCTACACGCAGCCATTCGCGGTGCTGGCGGCGATCCTGTTCGGCGTCGAGGCATCCTACTTGGCGGCATGGAGCGCGCTCCGGGCGGAAGGCCCTTACGCCGAGTTCATCACGCGCTGGTCGAACCCGCACTTCGGCGAGTACGTGCGCGGCCTGCTCGGCCTTGTGCAGCGCTACCCCGACGCGTCGCAGCAACGCGCATTCAACGAGGTGCTGTGGCACGAGCGCGACTTCTGGCAGATGACCTGGGAGGGCTGAATGCGGCACGATGTCTTGTGGCGCGAGAACGCGGACCTGGCCGCGGCCTGCCGGGCGCATCCGTTCGTGCGCAGCCTGGCCGACGGTACGCTCGCGGCGGCAGCGTTCCAACGGTACGTCGCCCAGGATGCCTTCTTCCTCCGCGCCTTTCTGCGGGCGTACGCCGTTGCGCTCGCGCGCTGCGCAAGCCTGGACCACGCCCGGCAGTTCCACACGTTCATCGGCGGCGTCCTCGAAGAGCTGAAGCTGCATGCCGCGTACGCTGCGCGGCTGGGCGTTGACCTGGAGCACGTTACACCCTGCGCCGCGACCTCCACCTACACCGACTTCCTGCTCCATACCGCGTGGCACCGCGCACCCGGAGAGACCCTCGCCGCGATGACGCCCTGCATGCGGCTGTACGCGTACCTCGGCCAGGCGCTGACCCCGTCTCTGCGACCGTCGCACCCGTACGCCGACTGGATCCGCACGTACGCCAGCCCGGAGTTCGACGGCCTGGCGTCCGCGGTCGAGACGCTGCTCGACGCGCTCGCCGAGGACACGCCCGCCGTCCACGATGCTTATCGCTACGCCATGCAGTGCGAGCTGGACTTCTTCTCCGCCCCGCTGGAGCCAACCCCATGACCTCCGTCGCGCTCACGATCGCTGGCTCGGACCCGTCCGGCGGTGCCGGGCTCCAGGCCGACCTGAAGACGTTTCACCAGCACGGCGTGTACGGCATGAGCGTCGTCACGCTGCTGACCGTGCAGAACACGTGCGGGGTCGAGGCAGTGCACTTCCTCGAGCCGCGGTTCGTCCTCGCCCAGCTCGACGCCGTGCTCAAAGACATCCCGCCGGTCGCCGCCAAGACCGGTGCGCTGGGCAACGCCGCCATCATCGAGGCCCTGGCCGGGCGTGCGGAGACGTTCGGGTTCCCGCTGGTCGTGGACCCGGTGATGGTCAGCCGGCATGGCGACCCGCTGATCGACCGCGACGCCGCCGCCGTGCTGCGCCAACGGCTTCTGCCGCACGCCCACCTGGTCACGCCAAACTTGTACGAAGCCGCCGCGCTGGCCGAGATGGAGGTAAACGACCTGCCGGCAATGGAAAAGGCGGCGGCGCGCATCGCGCTGTGCGGCGTGACGAACGTGCTGGTCAAAGGTGGGCGACTGGAGGGGACCGCCATCGACGTGCTGTACACGGACGGCGATATCCATCGCTTCGCCACGCCGCGAATCGACAGCCAGCACACGCACGGGACGGGCTGCGTGTACGCGGCGGCGATCACGGCCCGGCTGGCGCGCGGCGAGGAACTCACCGCGGCGGTGGAGGCGGCCAAGGCGTTTGTTACGGCGGCGATACGCACCGCGCCGCAACTCGGCAGCGGCTGCGGCCCGACGAACATGCTGGCGGAGGTTCCGCTGGCGGTGTAGCCGCGCCGGCCGTTATGGTCGGTTGTGCCGTCGCGGCCCCGTCGGCGGCACGCCGTAGACGGTGCCCTCGGCACTGATGCGGTCGTGGGGGTGCCGCCGCATTTCTTCGCTCGTGGGGGGAATGCCGATGCGGGTGCCATGCCGCTCGTAGTACTCGCACACGGTGTCCACCGCGACATGCGGGTCATCGGTGACGGTGAACTGGTGCAGGTCCTCCGACGAGATGTACCCCTGCCGGTCGAGCAAGGTGCCGCGCAGCCAATCGACCATCGGGTTCCAGAACGCGGTGCCGACCAGGACGATCGCCATCGGTGGGGCCTTGTGCGTCTGAACGAGCGTCATGGTCTCAAAGAACTCGTCGAGGGAGCCAAACCCGCCAGGCAGACAGATCGTCCCGACCGCGTACTTGAGGAACATCACTTTGCGTACGAAGAAATAATGGAAATCGAGCGAGATGTTCTGGTACGAGTTGGGGATCTGTTCCAGCGGCAGGGCGATGTTCAGGCCGACGCTCTTGCCGCCGCCATCCGCCGCCCCCTTGTTGGCCGCCTCCATGATCCCCGGACCGCCGCCCGTAATGACGGCGTAGTTGCGCAGGGCGAGGAGGCGGCCGCACTCGACGGCGAGCTGATAATAGGGATCACTGGGTTGGGCCCGCGACGAGCCGAAGATGGACACCGCCGGCCCCACGTGGGTCATGACCTCGATGCCTTCGACAAACTCCGCCATGATGCGGAAAATCCGCCAGGTCTCTTCGGCCGCAGTCTGGTAGCTGAATTCACGGTCGCTCATGACGAAGTCCCTCGCTCCGCGGCGTCGACATTGCGATCCACGTGCACGGACACCCTATTCTATCGCCGGCGGCCCGGGACGAGCCCGGAGCGCAAGCGACGGGCCGTTTCCGCCAACAGGACCGCGCGCTGGCGCTCGCGGCTCGTACATGCGCGGCGGCTATTCGCGCGCGGCACGATAGTCTACGGCCGCGGCTTCGAGGATCGGCCGCAGCATGGGCTGGCCACCATGCAGCCAGCGGGGAATCACCTTGCTGTTGATGAGCATCAACGGGCTATGCTGCAAGCCGGCTTGCTGGCCCGCAGCGGCGTCCTGGCTGACCGCCGTCAACGCGTCCGGGTCATCCATGACGGCCAACAGGGCATCGGGGGCCAAGCCCACGTCCGCAGCGGCCTGGCGCAGCGTCTCGTCGCTGACTTGCAGTTGGTTCTTCAGCAGCCAATCGTGCATTTTCCAGTACGCGTCCACGCCGCCCAGGCGACCTGCCGCGTAGGCGGCGAGTGCCGCACGGCAGGCCAACGGGTATTCCTCTTCCTTGGCCGCGGGATTGCACTGCGGGTTCAACGGGTACACGTGGAAGGTGTACCGGACGTCGGTGCGGCCGGCGAGGAAATCCCGGATGATGCCGTCCGCCAGGGCGGTATTGGGCTGTTGGTAGTCACCCCAGACCACGATCCTGAGGCGGGCATCGTCGGGCCCCTGACTCCAGCCGCTGACCTGGGCCGGCAAGTCTCTCTCGCGCGCGGTGCGCCAATCCGCGATATAGGCTTCCACCGCCGACAGCGGGCGATCGTAGGCGGCACTCCGCACCGGGAGGTGGGCCTCGCTCAGCTTGTCGACCACGCGCGTCAGCGCCAGCGGGGCCGACCAGCCCTTGAACTCGATCGCGTTGATGTAAACGGTCGGCGTAGACCGCACGCCCAGCGCGAAACCTTCGTCGATGTCGGCCTGCACGAGCCGCAGCGTGTCGTCGCCCAGCCGCACCCGGTCGAATTCGTCCGGGTCGTAGCCGAATTCCTGCACCGCGGCGCGCAGTTCCTCCGGGGTGAATCGCCCGCTGTGGTCGAAGAGCCAGAAGTGCATCGGCCAGAAGCCGTCGCTGCCGCGGAGCAGGCCGGCGGCTTCGGCGGCACGGGCGGCCGCACAGGCGTTGACGTGCTTACCCTCCACGCCCAGGGTGTTGCAGGCCACGTCGCCGGGCCATTGCTTGACCGAGATCGAGATGTCCGGGTGCTGTTCAAGGATCCGCTTCAGCTCGAGCTCGAGCAGGTGGCAGCCGACACACTGATAGTCCATGAAGATCACGATGCGGATCGCGGCCTCGGCCGGTCCCAGACGATAGCGCCCGGTGAACCCGCCCTCGCCGGGCGTCGAGGTGGATGTCGCGGCGACCGGGGCGGAACTCGCGTTGAGATCGCTGGTCGACGCCTCGGCCGGCAACGTGGACGCAGTAAGAATCGCCGCGCCCGACTCCTGCATCTGCTTCTCCACGACCGCGCGGGCCGCCGCCCGCCAGCGGAGCTCGACGCTGGCGAGGACGGCGGTGGCCAGCGCGAATGTGGCCACGAAGGCCACGACCACCCGACGGGACACCGGCCTGCCGCGCACCACGAATTCGATCAACGCCCAGAAGCCAAGATTGCCGATGTGCGTCGCGAGGCAATAGGAACAAACATATCCGCCATGGAACATCACGATCACGAAGCCGATCGAGAGCACGAGGCCCGCCCGAACGAGCCAGCGCAGGACGCGCGGCAGACGACCCCGCGTGGCCACCCACACCGCCAACAGGCCCAGGAAGTACGCCAGCCCGAGGAAGGAGACGGGCCACTCAAGATACGGGACTTTGCCCCACACACTGGCGCTGGCCTCCGCGCAGGGACTGCCAGCGCCACAGCCCGGCAGGCTTATCCCGCCCAGGTGCTCGAGCGCCAGCATGAGCGACATCGCGATGCAGACCGCGAGGAGTATGACTCCCGCGATCCGAGCGCCGTGGCTGACACGCGGAGAAGCTGGGCGTGCGCCATGGCCGTCGGATTTCGGTGAACGTTGCGTTTCTCGCCGCGTCATCGATCGGTTCCACGCCGGGCACCAGCCCACGTGGGGCCCGGCACTTGAATCCGGGATTATACCGGGCGTGGCCGACAGAGCATCGCCCGCAGCCGCTGGAGGTTCACGCGATCCAGGTCCCGGCCGCGGGCATCGGTCCCCTTCGGCGTTTCCAGGATCATCGGCAGGCCACCGAAACGCGGATCCCCGAGAACATTCTGGAATGCGGCCCGTCCCAGCTTCCCCTGGCCGATGTGCGCGTGGCGATCAACGCGCGAGCCGCAGTCGCCGCGGCTGTCATTCAGATGCCAGCAACGGATGCGCTGCAGGCCGAGGGCACGGGCCGCGCGATCGATCATGCTGCGGTAACCCTCGGGACTGCGGATGTCGTAGCCCGCCGCAAACGCGTGGCAAGTGTCGATGCACACGCCGACTCGGTCCGGCTCGTCGACCTGCTGGATGATTTCCCCCAACTGCTCGAATGAGCGGCCCAGGGCAGAACCCTGGCCGGCCGTGGTTTCGAGCAGCAGCATGGTCCGCAGGCCGGGGTGCCGGTCGAAAATGTCGTTGAGCGCCGCCGCCACCCGGGTGATCGCGCGGTCGACGGCCGAGCCCGTCGCCGAGCCCGGATGCACGACCAGGTAGGGAATCGCCAGCCGGTCGCATCGAAGCAGCTCCTGGGCGAGCGCGTCGCGGCTGCGCGTGTGGAGCTTGCGGTTCGGCGAGGCCAGGTTGATGAGATAGGTAGCGTGGGCGACCGGCGGACCAAAGCCCGGTGTGGCACACAGGGCGTGCCAGCGCTCCAGGTCATGGGCGTCGAGCGGGGCGGCCCGCCACTGGCGCTGGTTCTTCACGAAAACCTGGACCGTGTCGCAGCCCAGGTGCAGCGCGGCCTGCACGGCGTGATGCATACCCCCCGCGATCGAAAGATGCGCCCCAAGACGGGGCCGGCCAGGTACGGCGGGCGTCGAAACCCCCGAGCGCGTCCCTTTGACTGTCGCCATAAACCATTGTCTAATAGCCGTGGTGTAGCGGGTCAATCAGGCTTGGCGTGTACCATGGGCGTACAGCGACTGATTCTGGCGTCGGCGAGTCCGCGTCGGCGGGAGCTGCTGGCCCGCGTGTATCCGGCGTTCGACGTGGAGGCGGCCCAGTACGAGGAGCCGCAGCAGAAGCCGGCGGAAGTGCCGCCGGAGCAGTGGGTGCAGGCCCTCGCGTATTTCAAGGCCCGGGCCGTGGCCGAACGCCACCGCGACCGCTGGGTGCTGGCGGCCGATACCATCGTGGTGTGCGGCGGCCACATTCTCGGCAAGCCGCACGATCAGGTGGAGGCCCGCGCGATGCTGGAGCTACAGGCCGCACGGGTCAGCGACGTACTCACGGGGGTCTGCCTGCTGCGGCGCGGCGCGGCGGAGCAGCGCGTGTCCCAGGTGGAGCGGACCCGCGTGTGGATGCGGGACGACCCGGTCGAGCGCGAGGCCTACCTGCGCAGCGGCGACTGGCAGGCCAAGGCAGGCGCCTACGGCATCCAGAACGTCGGCGATCAGCTGGTGGAGCGGATCGACGGGAGCTTCTCGAACGTGGTCGGCCTTCCGCTGGAGTTGGTGGCTCGGCTGTTGCGGCACGCTGGGCTGCCCGTCCAGAACGGCGGTGATGTTCCGAACGGACCGGCGGCCAGTTGAGCAGCGTCCGGTTTCCGCCAGCGCTGTGGCCTGATAATGTGTTTTTTGTTTGCCTCCGCGCGGTATGATACGTTAGACCTGAACACGCCCGGGCGTCGGACCGATACGAACGTCGGGCGACCGGCGCCCCTGGAGGATGCAAGCGGGGAGGTGGATCGGACCTCGCCGCGGAATACGGAGCAATGCCCTCGAAAACTGACACAGCCCTGGGCGAGTACCTCAAGCAGATCAAGGGCTATGCGCTCTTGTCGGCCGAGGAAGAGCGCGAGCTCGCGCTGAAGATCCGGGCGCGCGCCGAGGCCGAGCAGCGCCTCGCCGCCGGCCAGATCAGCCTGGGCGAGTACGAGCGGGCGCAGCGCGAGGCCGCCCAGGCCCGCGACGGCATGGTCCAGGCGAATTTGCGGCTGGTCATCAGTGTGGCCAAGAATTTCCGCAACCGCGGTCTGCCCATGGAAGACCTCGTGAACGAGGGCAACGTCGGGCTCATGAACGCGGTGGACCGCTACGATCCCGACGTCGGCTCGCGCTTCAGCACCTACGCCGGCTACTGGATCGACCAGGCCATCCGGCGGGCGGTGCAGAACGCCCAGCAAATGATCCACATCCCGAGCTACTTGATCGAGAACATCGGGAAGCTGCGGCTGGCGCAACGCGAGCTGGAGGAGCAGTTGGGGCGCTCCCCTTCGTTGAACGAGCTCGCGCGGCACATGGGGATCACGTCGCGCAAGGCCGTCGCCATCTCGATGGCGATCCGGGCCTGTACCTCGCGCATGCACGGGACCGCTACCGCGAGCGGGGAGAACACGCTCAACGAGGCCCTCGAGGACACGCGCACGCCGCCGCCGTTCGATACCGTCTTCAGCGCCTCGGACTCCGAGTTCGTCACCCGGATGCTCGAGCGCATCACAGAGCGCGAAGCCCTGATCCTCCAGTTGCGGTACGGGCTCAACGACCGCAAGGGCCGGCGGATGACGCTCAAGCAGATCGGCGAGAAGGTCGGCCTGACCCGGGAGCGCGTGCGGCAGATCGAGCGCGAGGCCAAGCGCAAGCTCGAAGAGCACGTCAAGGAATACATGTAGCCGCTGTCAGCCATCCGCCCTCAGTACATCTCACGCGAAGACGTGCGCGCGCTGCGTCATATAATGCACTGGCGCAAGGTCGGTTGAGGTCGACGACGATGGGCTGCGACCGGTGCGCCAATTGCGGCCAAGAAACGGTGTAGGACGGCCAGTTGCCCGGGCTGTACCCGTTTTGCAGCCCGCGCTGCCAGTGGGTCGATCTCGGCAAGTGGCTCCAGGAGCAATACGCGATCGACCGCGACGCGACGCCGGACGAACTCACTGACACCCAACGCCCCGGCCCGCCCTCCTCACCCGCCGATCGCTGACGGCTTCAATGCCGGAAATGCCGCGTGCCGGTGAAGATCATCGCGATGCCGCGCTCGTCGCACGCCTGGACCGTGTCTTCATCGCGTTTGCTGCCGCCGGGCTGAATCAGGGCCGTCACCCCGGCGTCCATCAGGATGTCCGGGCCGTCGCGGAAGGGGAAGAACGCGTCGGACGCGGCGACCGCCCCCCTGAGCTGGTCGGCGTGGCCGTTCTCCTGCGCGAGCCAGGTCGCGATGCGGCAGCTCATGACGCGGCTCATCTGGCCGGCGCCGTTGCCGATCAGCATCCCATCCCTGCAGATCGTGATCGCGTTGCTCTTGGTGTGCTTGCAGACCAGCCAGGCGAGCCGCAAGTCGTTCATCTCGGCGTCGCTCGGGGCACGCTTCGTGACGACCTGCCACTGCTCCTCGTTGAGGCCGACCAGGTCGCGCGTCTGCATCAGCACGCCGCCGGCGATGCGCTTAAAGTCCATCTCGTTCACATCAGGCGGCGTACTCAGGTCGCCGACCGCAAGTAGCCGGACGCGCTGGCCCCATTCTTTCTTAGTGCGGATGACATTGACCGCCGCTTCTTCGAAGGACGGCGTGAGCCACACCTCGACGAAGAACCCGCCCGCCCCGGCGGCCTTGCCCCAGCGCTGATAGGTCTCCATCACCGCCTCAGCGAAGTCGGGCGTGACGGCGAAGTTGACCGCGAGAACCCCGCCCATGGCGGCGTTCGGGTCGCCGAGGTACGCCCGGCGGTAGGCCTCGACCGGATCGGCGTCCACCGCGACCCCGCAGGCGTTGGTGTGCTTAATGAAGCAGACGGCGTGTGATTCGCACGCCGGCAAGGAGCCGCGGGCTTCAGCCCGCGCGGCCGTTAAAGCTCCAGCAGCATTCACGAGCGCAGCGTCAGCAAACGAGCCAGCCCACAGCGCCGATTTCTGTTGACGGACGTACGCGACGGCCGGTTGAAGGTCCTCTCCTTTGCGGATGTACCGCTTCGAGCTCGCCTTCGTCCACCACCGCGGGGCGCCGGCTAATTGATGGGCCTGCCCCAGGTGACGGGCCGAAACTCCTTTGAAAAGCTGCATCAGCTCGGACCCACTCTGCGCGCCCTGACACAGCAGGTGGACGTGATCGGGCATGATGCTCAGCGCGAGAAACCGGATGTTGTGATTGCGGGCCGCCTCGACGAACGCGCCCAGCGCGGTGAGCGCATGCGCACGCTCAAGCGTGACCGGCGTTCCCTGCATCCGTTCGCGCGCCGCATCCTCGACGTCCTTTTGGTCCGCGTCGTACAACGTCCCGGGAATGTTGCGGATCACGTGCGCCGCATCCTCGCCTGGGCGACGACTGACGAAGCCCCGCGTGTCGCCGGGGAGCCAGGAACCGTAGGTCGTCCATGTGAGCAGCCAGGCCGCCGAGTCCGGGTCGGGTTCGAGGAAGGCAGTCGAGCCGTCCAGAGCTCGGGCTGGTTCTGTGCGAGGGACCGCGCGGGCTGAAGCCCGCGGCTCTTTGCTGGCGCGCTCACGCGTCAGCTCGGCGCACAGCTCCAGCGCGGCGTTGGCGTCCATGTAGTTGTTGAACGACATGGGCACGTCGCAATCATAAGCGTTGCCGATGGGGTCACGTCCGGCAGGCGTCGCCAAACCATGCTGGAACACTTGGGCCGCCTGGTGGGGGTTCTCGCCGTATCTCATTTTGAAGCGCCGCTCGGACTGAAGGTGAAGCGAGACACAATTCACGAAACCGTCCGGGTCTCTGCCCAGCCACTTCACGATCGCGGTGTCATATGCGCACGTCTTTCGGAATGCGGACAGCGCGTTTGCAGCGCGCAGGCCTTCGGAGTCCGGAGTATTCCGCAGCGCGATCAGCGCAAAGTTATACATCCATGGATCGCTCAGGACCCATACGCCCCGGTGATTCTTCGCCGCCGCGCGCAGCAGGCACGGCCCGCCGATGTCGATCATCTCGATCGCTTCCTCGAACGTGCATCCCGGCCTGGCGATCGTTTGCTCGAACGGGTACAGGTTCACGACCACCATGTCGATCGGCTCGATGCCCAGCTCGTTGAGTTGTCGCATATGCTCGGCGTTATCGCGGTCGGCGAGGATGGCAGCATGAATCTTCGGGTGGAGCGTCTTGACCCGCCCATCGAGCATTTCGGGAAAGCCGGTGATCTCCTCGACGAGCGTCACCGGCAGGCCGGCATCCTTGAGGGCTTTCGCGGTCCCGCCGGTGGAGATCAGCTCGATGCCGAACTCCTCGTGCAGGGCGCGCGCGAATTCGACGATCCCCGTCTTGTCGTGAACACTGATGAGGGCCCGGCGAATCTTGATCGAATCGGACATGCGTGCTCCTGCAAACATAAACGGGCCACCGCGCTCGGCAGCCCGTGCCACTCCGCCACCCGTCGCGACGGCCCGCGGGCCGCCAGGAGGTCATTCGGACCCGGTCCCCGGCTTGTACTCCCGCGAGACGTTCGACTTGCCGCCACTCGGCGCTCCCGGCCACTTGGTCGCCAGCCAATCCTCGGCCTTCGCGACCGGCTGGATCGCGGGCTGAGCGGGCGGCGTGCCCGCCTCCTTGCCAGAGCCCGACGAACGCAGGGCCTCCAGAATGTCCTCCTTCTGCAGCGGCGCTACGCCGCGCGGCCGGGCACAGAAGACACGTCCATCCGGCGCTGCCAGGAAGATTGTGGCGGAGCTCGGGGCGGGCATCGGCAGCGTGAAGCCGCAGGCCGGGATCGTGGCGGCAACCGTGCCGTCCTTGACGCTGACGGCGACGATCGTGTCCTGTTGCGTCAGGACGAAGACCTGCCCGTCGTGCACGGTCAGGGCCTCGCGCCCGGTGGGCAGCTTCCAGCGGACGCGGTCCTCCGTGTTGCCGATGCTCGTGGCGTCCACCGCCACCAGCCCGTCGGCGGGGCAATACTGGTAGGCATACTCCGCGGTGACGACCGGCGCTTCATAGAGCGGCCCGGACAGCCGGGCCCGCCAGCGCACGTTGCCATAGCCCAGGTCCAACAGATAGAGCGAGAAGTCGCGGCTGGCCACGAACACGCCCCGATCGTCCGCGACCAAGTCAGCCGTGACCGGTCCATACGCCACGAAGCGCCAGCGAAACGTCTTGTCGCTGCGGGTGCAGGCGTTCACGATGCCGCGATCGTTGGCGACGAAGACAGCCTCGCCCTGGAGCGCGGGATTCGAGCTGATGGGTCCCCCGGTGACCGCACGCCATTGCAGGTACCGCGTCTGGACGTCCAGCGCATAGAGTCGCCCGTCGAGCCCGCCGACGACCATCCGCTCGCCGTCGCTCGCGGCACCCGTGCCGGCCGGGAAGCGCAGATCGTGCCGGGCAAGCGGCTCTCCCGTTCGCCGATCGTACACCTGGATGTCCCCCGGGGTCACGAAAATCACGCGGTCCCCAACGTGACAGGGCCGGCGGACGGGATATCCGGAACGCGTGATCGGGCGCAGCCAGCGGAGCAAGCCCGTCGGCGCGTGCACGGCGAAGGCGTACCCATCCTGAGTGCCCAGGTAGAGGTGGTCGTCGACCGAATAAGCTGCCTGGAGCCGCTGCCCCTTCTCCAGCAGCAACTGAAGCTGCCAGTACTTGACCAGGCCGGCCTGTTGCAGGGGCTCGGGCGGGATGAAATCGGCTTGCCCCAGGGCCGCCGGGCAGGCGCCGGCCACAAGGAGCCAGAGACACACACGGGCGCGCAGCATCGGGCCTTCCCACATATCCAGCCGCTGCCACGGGATGCCGCCGACGGTACGGCACAACCTCCCGCGTCACGACCGGCCCGAGCAGCGTAGTCGGCGGGCCGGTTCCCGTCAACGGCCGGGCCAGCCGCTTGCATCCGAGCCCACGCCGTCCTATCTTTCGCTCTTATCGGGCGGAGCCCGACTCGCATCTGGCGACCGGGTGGCGAGCGTTAGGAACGGAGTCCTGCAATGCGGCACAAGAAGGAGAAGACGATGACGACGGCGCGGTGGTTGATCTTCGGAGTATGTGGGCTGACGGGTGTGTTGTTGCTGACCGGCTGCGAGAACCCGGACAAGCAGCGGGCCCTGGCGTTGCAGGACCAGGTGAACAAGCTCCAGGCCGAGAACGACGACCTGCGCTCGCGGCTGGCAGCCGCGATGAACGAGCGCGATCAGTGGCGGCAACGGGCGGCCGCGCTGGAGCAGGAGAACGCCAATCTGCGCAAGCAGCTTGCGACGCAGGCGCCGCTCGAGAAGGGGCTCAAGGGCTGGGAGTACTCGGGGCCGTACGCGTGGACCTCCCTGGGCACGGACTTCCTGTTCGACTCCGGCAAGGCCACGTTCAAACCGGGCGCGCAGGCGAAACTCCAGCAAGTCGTCAGCGAGATCAACCAGAACTTTCCCGACCGCATGGTCTGGGTCCTCGGCCACACGGACACCGATCCCATCCTCAAGACCAAGGACCTGTGGAAGGACAACCTGGACCTGAGCTGCAACCGCGGCATGACCGTGTACCGCGAGCTCATGAAAATGGGCCTCAAGCCCGAACGCATGATGGCCGGCGGACAGGGCGAGTGGTACCCGCGCGCGGTCAACGCGTCACGGGCCGGCAAGCAGCAGAACCGCCGCGTAGAGATCATTGTGGTTCCGTCGCGTACGGCGGTTGGTACGTCCGCCGGTGGTGCGCCGGAAACGGCTGCGCCGGAAAAAGAGACCCCGGTGCCGAAGTAGGCGGGACCATCGCCGCAGACCGGGACGGGCGTCGCGCGGCGTGGCGGCTGCCCCGGCTTCATCGCAATGCAAGTGCGCAGGGGCTCGCGACCGCTGTGACGTGGCGGCGCGAAGTGCGCGACCCTAACGTCGCGTCCGCGCGCTGCCGGACGTGCGACCATGGAGATCTTACCGGCCATAGACCTGCTCGGCGGGCAGTGCGTCCGCCTGATCCAGGGACGGTACGACCGGGTCATCGCCTATGAGCATGATCCGCTCGACGTGGCCCGGCAGTTTCGTGCGGCGGGGGCGACCTGGCTGCACGTCATCGACCTCGACGGGGCCCGCGACGGCAGGATCGAGAACCTCGCCACCCTGCGACAAATCGTGACGCAGACCGGGGCGCGGGCGCAGTTCGGGGGCGGGGTGCGGGATGAGGCTGCAATTCGGGCCGCCCTCGCGGCCGGTGCCCAGCGCGTGATCGTGGGCACCCGGGCGCTACAGGACTGGCCCTGGTTCGAGGCCGTCGTGCACAAACCGGAGTACGCAGACCGGATCGCGCTGGGGCTGGATGCGCGCTTGGGCAAGCTAGCCGTTCATGGCTGGACGCGCGACACGGAGCAGAACGCCGTGGACGTCGCCGAGGCCGCCGTCGGCTGGCCGCTGGCCGCCATCGTCTACACCGACATCGGTCGCGACGGACTGCTGCTGGGGCCCAACCTTCGCGCGATCGGGGCCCTGGCGGCCGTTGCGACGGCCCCGGTGATTGCCTCGGGTGGGGTCTCCGACCTGGAGGACGTCCAGCATTTAGCAGGGATGAATCTCGCCGGCATTGTCATCGGCCGGGCGATTTACGAGCACACGCTCGATCTCAAGGAGGCCCTTGCGGTAGCCTAGCCGCTGGCACGCGGCTCATCCCCGTCCAGGCCGCAGGCGGTCGCCAGCGCCTGAAGCTGGATCTCCCGCAGCGCCTCGCCGGTCAGGCCGCGCATCCGCCCGAAGACGTACGCCCGGCAGACCCGCACGTGGTACAGCGGCTGGCCCCCCGGGCCGGCCAGCCGCACCAGTTCCTGCTGCTGGCGGAGCCAGGAGACGGAGCGGCGGAACCAGCGGGCGGCCTCGTCGGGGATCATGAGTTCCTGGGCAATCTCGGTCATCAAAGCACCCTCCGTGAGGATCTTCGGGCGCACACGGGGAAGTATACCCGCGCCGGGCCGGGTTGTCAAGAATTCCTAGATATTCAAGGACCGGCGGCGGGCCGCCGACGGCACCAGCGCCCCCTTACGGCCCGGACGCAACCCGCCGGTAGCGGACCCGGACCCCATCCCGACCGCGAAAGTCCAGCGTGTCCGGGCCCCCGCCACGCCCGGGCTGCATTTGGAGGAAGGACTCCGGCACCCAGCCGGCGTGCTCCGCCGCCAGCCGCATCCCTTCGACCTTGAGCACCACCGCCCCGCCGCCGACCTTCCACCGCCCGGTGACCAGCTCCGGCGGGTCCACCGGTCTCCCGTCAGCCTCGCACACGGTGAGCCGAAACGTCCCGTTCCGCTCGAAGACAAGCTGACGCCGCACCGCACCGGTGGTGGCCAGTACGGCCGATCCGGGCCGCGCTTTGAGCAAGCCGGCATCTTCCAGCCACATGCCTGTGACCGTACGCCGACTGACAGGGTCGTCGCCGCAACCGGCCAGAAGTGACAGCAGTACGACCGCAGCCGGCAGCACGGCTCGGGAGAGAGCAATGATACGCACCATGACGCGTCCTTGGTCGCGTGATCGCCGACCCGGTCACAGCTCGCGCGGGCCAAGCGTGGCGACGCAGAGCTGATCCAGCGGGAGCCGGCGCGCACATGCGACCACCTGGTCGACGGTGACCCGCCGCAGCACCTTCAGCCTGGCCTCGCGCCCGATTGGCCGGCCGACGTGGAAGAGATCATCGCTGAGCTCGCTCGCCCGCGTCCGCGTGAGATCATCCTCCGTCTCGAGCTGCGCGATCAGGCCGTCGCGGGCCCGGCGGGTCTCGGCGGCGGTGAGGTCCTGGCCGACCCGGCGCAACTCGCGGAGCAACGTCTTATAGGTGCGGTCGCACCGCTCCGGAGTCGTGCTCGCGCCGAGGTGAATCACGCCGCGCCCGCGCGGCTGTTCGTGCCACGCGCCCACCCAATAGACCAGGCCCTGCTTCTCGCGGACCTCGGTAAACAGCCGGGCGCTCATCCCGCCCGCCAGGACGCCCAGCAGCACCCGCTCGGTCGGGAAACTCTCGTGGTCGCGCGGCAAACCCGGCAGCGTAATGCCGATGTACTGCTGCTCGAGCTTCTTGTGGCGGTGCTGGCGGGCGGGCCGGAATTCGAAATCGGCGGGCTCGCGGCCGCGGCGCTCCGCCGCCCCGAAGCCGGCGAAGCACTGGTCGATCTGGCGGGCCAGCCGGGCGGCGTCAAGCGGACCCGCGGCGGTGACCTGCAGCCGGCCGGCGTGGTAGACACGCTGCCAATGCTCACGCACGTGGTCGGCCGTCAGGCGGGCGAGCGACTCGGGCGTCCCGCCGGTGTGCCGCCCGAGGACCGGCCCCAGCGTGAGCTGTTGGATCATCACGCGCAACAGGTCCTGCGGCTCGTCCTCCATCTGCCGAAGCTCCTGCTGGGCGAGCTCGATGGCGACGCGGCAGGCGTCCTCGGGGAAGGTCGGATAGCGGATCATCTCGGTGACGAGCTCGACGACCGCGGGCACGAACTCGGGCAAACACAGCACCCGCACCAGCGTGGATTGACGCCCGGTGAATGACGCCCATTGCGCCCCGAGCTGATCGAAGGCGTCAGCGAGTCCGCGGCCGTCGTACTTCCGCGTCCCTTTCGACAGCGTTTGCTCGACCACGTCGCTGACGCCGGTCAGCTCGAGCGGGTCGTCGGCGACGCCGACGAGTATGCGAAAGCACAGGGCGACGGTGTTGCGCTCGGGCAGCACGTCGGCCGCCAGCTCGACGCCGCTGTCGAGCAGCTTGTGCACAAA
>CAZWYT010000069.1:0-24781 GCA_964638325.1 uncultured Planctomycetales bacterium | reverse complement strand
GCGAGATGATCTTCGCGAAGTTCTTCTCGCGCAGCTCGCGGGCCACCGCCCCGAAGACCCGGGTGCCCTTGGGGTTGTTCTCGGTATCGATGATGACCGCCGCGTTGCTGTCGAACCGGACGTAGCTGCCGTCCTTCCGGCGGGTCGGATACTTGGTCCGAACCACGACGCAACGGACCTTGTCGCCCTTCTTCAGGTCGGACTGGGGCATGGCCTGCTTGACCGAGCAGACCACGATGTCACCGACGCCGCCGGTGTTGCGCCGCGGCTTGCCTTGCCGCGCGGAGCGGCCCTTGAGCACCTGAATGCACATCAGCTTTTTGGCACCCGTGTTGTCCGCGACGTCGAGGCGCGAGTATTGGCTGATCATGCGTCACCCCGCTTTTCGCCGGGCGCACGCCCGATCAAGCGGACCAGCCGCCAACGCTTGGTCTTGCTGATCGGCCGGGTCTCCGCAATCTCGACCACATCGCCCTTGCGGCACGCGCCCTGCTCGTCGTGCACGTGCAGGACCGTGCGACGACGGACGTACTTGCCGTACTTGGGATGCATCACTACGAACGAAACGGTGACGGCGATCGTCTTCTGCCGCGCGGTCGAGGTGACCACGCCGGTCCGGGTGGCCCGGGGTCTGCGGGCCTCCGCCCGGGTTCCGGCCGTCACGCTGCTCTGCATGTCCGCGGTCATAGGAGTTATCCGCTTCTAACTACTTCAGGTTCCTTGGGCCTACCGCCGTGCGGCCTGCGTCGTCATGTGCCGCTGGCGTTGCTCGATGTTCCGCTCGTGGCGCTCGTGCAGGACCGTGAGGAGGCGCGCGATGTCGCGGCGCGTCTTGAGCAACTGCGTGGGGTCTTCGAGCTTCTCCGTCACGGCCTGCGCCCGCAGGTCAAACAAATGCCGGCGCAGGTGCGCCAGCTCGTTGTGCAACTCGTCAGTCTTCATCCGCCGGACCACTTCGATCTTCATGGCTGGCCTCTACACATTGTGCCGCCGATGCACGAACCGCGTCTTGACCGGCATCTTGTGCGCCACGCGCAGCAGGGCCCGCTTGGCCACGTCCTCGCTGACGCCGCCGACCTCGTAAATGACCGTCCCTGGCTTGACGATCGCGGTCCAGAACTCGGGTTCACCTTTGCCCTTGCCCATCCGCGTCTCGAGCGGCTTGGCCGACACGGGCTTGTGCGGGAAGACCCGCAGGTAGACGCGGCCCTCGCGCGCCAGGTAGTGCGAGGCCGCCACCCGGCCGGCCTCGATGTGCCGGGCCGTCACGCGCCCCGCCTCCAGCGACTGCAGACCGTAGTCCCCGAAGGCCACGGTATTCCCGCGCGCGGCGTTCCCGCGGATGCGCCCCTTCTGGGCTTTGCGGTACTTGACACGCTTCGGCATGTTCATGGCGACAACTCCTTAGCGTACTAGCGACGAGCCCGGCGACGGAAACGGCCTTCCGGGCGCTCGACCGGCTGCTCGCCATACATGCCGCGGTGAATCCACACTTTGATCCCGATCGCGCCGACGGTCGTGACCGCCGTCGTGAGGGCGTAGTCGACGTCCGCCTGGAGCGTCTGGAGCGGTATCGAGCCCAGCATCTGCGTCTCGGTGCGGGCCATCTCCGAGTTGCCGAGCCGCCCCGAGCAGATGATCTTGACGCCTTTGGCCCCCGACTCCATCGCGGTCTCGCACTTTTGCTTCATTACCCGCCGGAAGCTCATCCGCTTCTTGAGCTGCTCGGCGATCGACATGCCGACCAGGAAGGCATCCAGGTCGGGGTTCTTGATTTCGACGATGTTGATCGACACCCGCCGGTCAATCAGGTCCTCGAGCCGCTCCTTGAGCTTGTCGACCTCGGCGCCCTTGGCCCCGATGACCATCCCCGGCCGGGCCGTGTGCAGGATCACCTTCACCTCGTCGCGGGTACGCTCGATCTCGACCTTGGACACGCCGGCGTAGGGCGGCTGCTTGTTCAGCGAGGCATCGATGTACTTGCGGATCATCTCGTCTTCGACGAGGAAGGTGCCGAACGCCGGCTTGGGCGCATACCAGCGCGACTTCCAGCCTTCGGTGATGCCGACCCGGAACCCGATGGGATTGCACTTCTGGCCCACGTTCTAGTCCTTCTCGTCCACGATCACGCTGATGTGGCTGGTGCGCTTATGAATGGAATGTGCCCGACCGCGATCCTTGGCCCGGAAGCGCTTGATGATCGGCCCGGCGTCCACCCGGGCTTCGGTCACGTACAACTTGTTCATCGCGGCTTCCTGCTCGTTCGCGCTGGCCATGGCGGACTTCAGGACACGGTCGACCATGGTCGCCGCCCGCCGGTGCGTGAAACGCAGGACCTCAGCCGCCTCGTTGCAGGGAAGGCCGCGGATCAGGTCGACGACCAGGCGGACCTTGCGGTCGGCGATGCGGGCGAAGCGATGCGTTGCTTTCCAGGCCATCGGTCACTCTCTCCGGTCGAGCTACTTCGCCACCGCCTGCCGCGCCGTGTGCCCGCGGAAGGTCCGCGTCGGCGCGAACTCCCCGAGCTTGTGGCCCACCATGTCCTCGGTGACGTACACCTTGATGAACGTCTTGCCGTTGTGCACCTCAAAATGCACCCCGACGAACTCGGGCACGATCGTGCAGGACCGGCTCCAGGTGCGCAGCGGCGCATGCCCGCTCGACATCCGCGCCACCTGCACCTTGCGGAACAGCGCCTCGTCCACGTACGGCCCTTTTTTCAAGCTACGCGACATCGTCGATCCCCTGGCCCATTACCACTTTCTCCGCAGTTTCGCCTCGCCATAGGATTTCGTGATGCGCCGCCGCAGAATCCGGCGATTCGAGCGGGCCCGCGGGTTGCGCGTGCGGCCGCCCTTGGCCAGCTTGCCCCAGGGGGAGCACGGGTGGCGGCCGCCGTTGCTGCGGCCCTCGCCGCCGCCCAGCGGGTGGGCGTGCGGATTCATGGCTTTGCCGCGGACGTGCGGGCGCCGGCCCATGTGTCGCGACCGGCCGGCCTTGCCGATGGTCACGTTCTGGTGATCGACGTTGCCGAGCTGGCCGATGGTCGCGCGGCATTCGACGCGGACCTGCCGCATCTCCCCGGAGGGCAGCAGAATCGTCGCCCAGTTCCCCTCGCGGGCCATCAGGCGGGCCTCGCCGCCGGCGGTCCGCACCAGCTTGCCCCCCTGCCCCGCGCACATCTCGATATTGTGGACTTCCATGCCGATCGGGATCGACGCCAGCGGCATGCAGTTGCCGACCCGCGGCTCCACTTTCCGGCCGCTCTCCACCCCGTCGCCGGCCTTCAGCCCGACCGGCGCCAGGATGTACCGCTTCTCGCCGCCCGGATACTGGACCAGCGCGATGTGGCAGGTGCGGTTGGGATCGTACTGGATTTCGAGGACCTGACCCGGCTGATCGTCGAGATTCCGCTTGAAGTCGACGCTGCGGTACATACGCTTGTGGCCGCCGCCGCGGTGCCAGGAGGTGATCTTGCCCGAGTGGTTGCGCCCGCCGCGCCGCTTGAGCGGCTCGCTGAGCGACTTCTCCGGCCGATTCTGATGCTTGAACGTGATCTCGGAGTAGTCGTTCACGCTGGAATTGCGTCGTCCGGCAGAGGTCGGCTTGTAAACAATCACGCCCATCCGAGCTTCCTCGCGTCTACCCAGTGTCCTTAGAACAAGTCAATGTGGCTGTCCCGGTCGACCGTCACGACGGCCTTCTTGGTTTTCCGCGTGCGGCCGTACCGAAAACGAAACCGGCGGAGCTTGCCGGGGCGATTCGACGTGCGGACGTCGACCACGCGGACGCGGTAGATCTTCTCGACCGCGTCCTTGATCTGCGCCTTGTTGGCCAGCGCATGGACCTCGAAGCTGTAGGTGCCGCCATGCTCCTTGGCGGTCTGGCGCGCCTGATAGGTGCTCTTCTCGGTCACGAGCGGGCGAATGATCGTGTGATAAATGTCCATCGGTTCTAGCCCTCAGCGGCGCCGCCCGCCCCGATGATGACCTTGAACCGCTGAAACGCTTCCCGCGTGAAAACCAGCTTGCGGCGGGAGAGAATCTGGTACGCGTTCAATCCCGCCACATCGGTGATCTCGGTTCGCGGCACGTTGCGCCCGCTCTTGTAGACCGGCACGTCCAGGCCGTTGGTGGCGAGCAGGCAGCCGCGATTCACCCGCACCGCGACCAGCATCCTGACGAACGGCGCGGTCTTGGGAGTCTCGATCGCCAGGCCGTCGATGATCAGGGCGTCGTCGCTCTGGATCTTGGCCAGCACCGCCTGATTCCGCGCCAGCCGCCGCATCTTGGTCGGCATGGCCTGCCGGAAATCGCGCGGCCGCTTGGCGAACGCCATGCCCCCGCCGCGGCGTTGGGGCGTGCGGACGTTGCCCATCCGCGCCCGCCCGCTGCCCTTCTGCCGGTAGATCTTGCGGCTCGAGCCCTCGACGTCGGCCCGACTCTTGGTCTGGGCCGTGCCTTGCCGACGGTTGGCGTGATACATCACGACCGCCTGCTTCAACAAGGCGGCGTTGACTTGGCCACCGAGCAAGGCCTCGTCGATCGTCTCGTCGCCGACCTTCTCGCCGGACGGGTTGTAAACCGGAACGCTCAACATCGCCTTACTTCCACCGCGCTAGGCGCGCGTCTTCGACTTCCGCACGATCACGTAACCGCCGTTCGGCCCCGGCACCGACCCCTCGATCAGGAGCAGGTTGTGCTCGGCATCCACGCCCACCAGCGCCTGACACGACGCCGTCCGTTGCGCGCTGCCCATGTGCCCGGCCATCCGCTTGCCTTTCTTGATCGCACCGCTGGTACCGCGGTTCTGGCCGCGGGCCGCAATGCTGCCCGGCGAGCGGTGCTTCCGCTCGGTACCGTGTGAGGCCGGCATTCCGCCAAAGCCCCAGCGCTTCATGACGCCCTGGAAACCGCGGCCCTTCGTGACGCCGATGACATCCACGAACTTGACGCCGGCCTGCTCGAACACGCCGACCGTCACCGTGTCGCCGACGCTGTTGTCGACGGGCTCGGCGAGACGGATTTCGCGGACGAAGCGCTTGGCGGCGGTCTGCGCCTTCCGCGCGTGGCCGATCTCGGGCAGCGTCGAGCGGTGGGGTTTGACGTCGTCGAAGCCGAGCTGGACGGCGTGGTACCCGTCCGCGCCGGCGGCACTCTTGATCTGCATCACGACGCACGGTCCGGCCTGGACGAGCGTGACGGGGATGCGCTGCCCGCCGGGCTCGAAGATCTGCGTCATGCCGACTTTCTTTCCGAGTATCGCCGGGTACATACCTCGGCTCTCCTGGCAGAGGCGGCTCCACGATTCGGTCCCGCCTCGAGCAACCATGCAGCGGCCGGCGAGAGACTCGCCTAGGCCTTGATTTTGACGAACACGCCGGCTGGAACGACCAGACGATTCAGCGCTTCCATCGTCCGCGAAGTCGGCTCGAAGATGTCGATCACGCGTTTGTGCGTGCGCATCTCAAACTGCTCGCGCGACTTCTTGTCGACGTGGGGTGAGCGAAGGACCGTGTAGCGCTCGATGCGTGTGGGTAGGGGGATCGGCCCGCAAACCCGCGCACTGGTGCGCTTGGCGTGGTCGACGATCTCCTGCGCCGAAGCGTCCAGCGCCCGGTGGTCGTAGGCCTCCATCCGAATACGAATCCGCTCTCCCGCCATGAGGCTCGCACCTCTGCGCGTCTGATCCGTTACCCCGACTTAAATCCCGGCCGCACTGCGCCGAGACCGGTTAGCATAGCCCGCACGGCGGCCCCGTCAAGGGTCCCATGCGCAAAAAGAAACGCCAGCCCGTCCCAAAGCGGCCCGCGACACGAGCCGGAAGCAGAGATCAATCCAAACATTCTCCACAAACACCTATAATTTCGAAGCGCGCCCCAGTCCTGCTTAGGAGTTGGACGCCACCCGCGGCCGACGGCATGATGTGGCACTGACACGCCCGGCGTCGGACCCGCTTGGGGCGTGGGGAAGCGTGCCAGGCGCCTTCCTGGACGAACGTCGCGCGGTTTCGTACGCCCGCCCCGCCTATGATTACAGGCGCAGGCGCGGTCACTTGCTCCGACGCGGGCGCGGGTCCCTTGCCACCGCCTGGGACGCGCGTGGTCCACCCGGGTCGGACGGCATTGCCGTCCTGGAGACGCAGTCGATGAGCGACAGAGCTTCGTTCAACTGGCGGCACTACCGACTGTTACGGTTCCTCTCCAGCGTGTGGCTCGGGGTGACGCTCCTATTCCTGATTGTCGTCTACGCGTCGGTCGCGTCCGCGTTGCCGCAGGTGCGCGGCGCGATCGAGATGAGCGAGATGGAGGCGTTCCGGCACTGGCTCTTCACGACCTTGTGCGGGTTGTTCTGCATGTCGCTGATTCTGGCGACACTGCTGCGCGGCCGGTGGAACGCCAGCGGCGCCGGCATGTTCATCGTGCACGCCGGCTTGTTGCTGCTCGTCGGCGGCGCTGCATGGTACTTCAGCACCAAAGTCGAGGGGGATGTGCTGCTGTTTTCGCCGAGCATTGAGGTCACTAGCACCAAGGACAGCGTGCCGCGCGCCATCGACACCTTTCTCGCGGACCGTGGGCAAGGCTGGGAGGGGATGACCGCCGACAACAGAAAACGCGTGCGGATACGGGTGCTGGAGACCCGCATGTCGGGCATGACGCCGGTCGCAGAGGCGAAGCTCGAGGTGCGGGTCGACGACGATCCGCCGAAGGAGATCACGCTCTCGGCCGCGGGCACTCGCCGTACCCCGGTGCAGGACGACCTCGCCGTCCATTTGCGGACCGCGGCGTCGACGAGCCGGTTCTACGATCACGAGCTGGCCGCGTTGTACTACCGGAAGCTGAACGACCCGCAGGCAGCGCCGCACTGTGCCGGGCTGCCGCGACTGCCGTGGTACCGCGAGCGTTATCTGGACGCGGCGTACATGATCCGCGATGCACGCGGTGCTGATGTGCCGTCCAAGCGCGTCCGCCCATGCCTGTCACTCGCCGGACTGCGCATTCCCACCGGCTGGTTCGAGCACTGGCGCATGCCCATCCGGCCGCAGACTCCCGAGCTGCCGTTCGAGGTCGAGATCACGGGCTACCTGCCGTACACGAGCGAGACCGGGTTCGACGCGTACACGCAGGATGGGCGGCGTCTGGCAGAGAACGAGCTATCGTCGGTGGACATGGCGCGGATGCAGATTGTCCCGCGCGTCCAGCCGCTGGAGCTGCGTCGCCCAGGTCTGGGTCGCGGCCCGTCCGCCATCCGCCTCAAGTTCACGGGCACCGGCGCCCTCGTGGGCTGGTCGGAGACACAATGGTGCCCCTTCAGCCAGTATCCGCACGTCGACACGATCCCCATCCGCGTGCGTGCGCCCAACTCCCCGGAGACGTGGGAGTTCATCTACAGCCGGTACGAGCGCGACCTCGGGGCCACGCTGGCCGGCGGCAAGCTGAGCGTGAAGTTCTTCCCGGGCCGGCAGAGCGCAGAATCCTGGCGCAGCGACTTTTTCGCGCAGCGGACCGGAGCCGCGGCCCCGGTCGCCGCCGCGGTCTACACGAACCAGACGTATACGCTCGGGCCCTATACCCTGTTTCAGAGCGGCGCCGCGACCGACCACTGGAGCTGGACCATCCTCGGCGTCGGCAACCGCCGCGGAATCTGGCCGATGACGCTGGGCTGCGTCCTGATCGTGCTGGGCACCCTGTACGCATTCTACGTGAAACCGCTCATCCTGCGGCGGCGGCTTGCCAGCCGCGGGGCTGAGCGCGAGCCGCCCCAACAAGAGGCTAGCCATGTGCCATCCCTGGCCACCGCCGAAGCACACGTGTAGGTCGAGCATGGGGTCCAATCCGCCACTGCTCCGCGGAGCCGGGCCGCTTTGTCGATCCGCCGTGCTAATCGCCGTAACCTGGCTGTCCGTCGCCGCCGCGCTCGGCCGGGACGAGCCATTCGCCGCGTCGGGCAAGGCGGTCGAGCTGGACTGCAAGCTGGACTGGCGCCAGGCGCGGCTGATCGTGGTGCAGGACGCCGGCCGGCACAAGACGCTCGAATCGTTCGCCCGCGAGTCCATGGCCGCCATGTGCGGCCGCGAGCATTTGCCCGGGTTGTCGCCCCTGGCATCCCTGTTCGACTGGCTGTTCAACGACGAGGCCTACGCGGACACACCGATCGTGAAGATCCGCGACCGCGGCTTGCGCATCCACCTGAGCACGCATCTCCCCGAGAAGGACCGGCAGCGCATCCAGGGCGAAGGTTACATGACGCCGCGCGAGCTGGCGGACCCTACGGTGCTAAAGCGCCTGCGGGACCTGGAGCCGCGCTTCGACATGGGGCGGTCGATCGGGCGCGTGCGCAACGCGCAGACCATCGCCCTCGCGCTGCCCCAACTGCTCCATATCGTGCCGCAACCGGGCGACGACGCGCGGGCCGCGTGGAACACCCCCGATGACCTGAAACCGAATGCCGCACTGCTCGCCCCGGAAGTCCGGGCACTGCGGGCCGAGGAGATTCGCACGCGTTATGGCGTACCCGTCGCCGGCATTACGCCGGAGCAGGCCGCGGTCGTCGTCGGGACCTGGGAAGGGTTGCGAAAAGCGTGGCGGGCCGGCGATGCGGCGGGCGTGCAAGACCGCCTGAGCCGGCTGGCGAACGTGCTGCCGACGTTGGCCGCGGCCGGCGGGTACCCGGACCGCGCCCAGCGCGTGGCCGAGGCCCGCTACTACGCCTGGGGCAAGTTCACCTGGGGATACTGGGTGTATTTCCTCGGCGCACTCGTCGGCGTGTGGGCCCTGCTCACGCGTTGGCGTGCGCCGTGGCTCATCGCCCTGCTGCTGCTATTGGCGGCGCTGGGACTGCACGCCTACGGCATCGGCCTGCGGTGGTACATCCTCGGCCGCATCCCGGTCGCGAACATGTTCGAGGCGATTACCGCGTCGGCGTGGGTGGGGATCGTCCTCGCGCTCATCCTGGAGCTCGTGTACCGCATGCGCACCTTCCTGCTCGCGGCGCACGTCACGGGCTTTTTCGCGCTGCTGCTCGCGAACCAGGTTCTGCCGGGGGAGCTCACCTCGATGATGGGCATTCTGGACGATCTGATGCTGCGCCTGCATACCACGCTGATCATCGCTTCTTACGCGCTCATTTTCCTGGCGGCGGTCATCGCCGTCGTGTACCTGGTCGGATACTACGCGGCCCGCTGGCGACGCGTGGTCGTGCACCCGGCCGGAGCGCTGCCAGCACTGGCAGGCGCGGGCTTTGCGTCGTTCGCGGCCGCTGAGCTGCCCCGCACGCGTCCAGTGCTGGCGGGCGCTTTGCCGGGCGACGGCGGGCGTGGGGCGGACGTGCCGCTGTGGCTCCAGCGCATGGACTGGAGCCACCTGATCATGCTCAACATGATGTTCGTGCTGCTGTTCATCGGGATCGTGCTGGGGGCCGTATGGGCGGATTACTCGTGGGGCCGTCCGTGGGGCTGGGATCCCAAGGAAGTGTTTGCAATGAACACCTGGCTCGTTTACGCCATTCTCATCCACCTTCGGCTACTCGTCCGCAACAAGGGCTATTGGACCGCCTGGCTGTCGCTCGCAGGTTGCGGGATGATGGCGTTTAACTGGTGGGTGGTGAACTTCTATATCGTGGGATTGCACAGCTACGCGTAGCCCGCGCGGCGCGCGGGCGCCTACCGAGCCGGCCCGTCGCCGCGCCGGTTCCACCCGGCTGGGGCGAAAAAAGGTGTCAGGAACCTTTTGCCGCGGAGCGGCCCTTTGGGTGCTGGGCACAAAAGGTTCCTGACACCTTTTTTCGTCCTTCACCTACAATATCGCCAACGGCTTGACAGCCGGTCTGGTTCTGTACCCGGTGCTGAAGCTGGCGGCGGGCAAGCTCAAGGAGCTGAACGGGGGCGCGCTCGTCTTGGGCTTGCTCTGCGCGGGGTACTACGTCTTCGGCCTGCCCCATTGATGTCGGTCACGGCCGCATGGGTTTGCGTGACCGACGGCCGAGCGGGACACTGTGCGGAACTGGCCCGGTCCGGCCGGATCGTCTGGAGGTGAGCCAACCGCCGCATGAACACTGCCGCCCTCTTTATCGACGGCCTGATCATCGTTTTGTACTTCGTCACGATCACGGCCGTCGGTCTGTACATGGGGCGCCGCGAGCGGAGCCTGGAGGACTACGCCCTCGGCGGGCGCCGCATGCCCTGGTGGGCCGTCATGGCCTCGATCATCGCGGCCGAGACCAGCGCCGCCACCTTCATGGGCGCACCGGCGGAGGGCTTCGTGACGCGGGGCATCACGTACGTGCAGCTCACGCTGGGGCTGATTCTCGGCCGGATCTTCGTGGGGCACATTTTCCTGAAGCCGTACTACACGTACCGCGTCTGCACCGTCTACGACTTCCTGGCAGTGCGCTTCGGGACGATGTCGAAGAACTACGTCTCGGCCCTGTTTCTGATCATGCGCGTGCTGGCGTCCGGAGTGCGCCTATACGTACCTTCGCTGGTGATGGTGCTGGCCTGGCGGCTCTTCGTGCAACACGAGCCAGTCCAGTATCAGCACCTCGATTCGTGGGTGCCGTACGCGTGGGCGATCGTGATCCTGACGGTTGTAACGTGCGTCTACACGATTTTCGGCGGCATCAAGGCGGTGATCTGGACCGACGTGATCCAGGCCACGCTCATGTTCGGCAGTGCGCTCGTGGCCCTTTTGACGATCCTGCACAATCTCGGCGACGGCAGCTTCCCGGGCGGCTTGCGCGTCGTGGCGCAGTACGTGCCCGAGATGACCCGCCCGGAGGGCTACTTCCTGACGGGTTTCGAGAGAGCCCGGGCCGGAAGTGGTTGGTGGGAGCTGGTGAAGCTCATCCTGGAAAACAGGTACACGCTACCAGCCGCTCTGATTGCGACGACGATCGGCAACATGGCTGCGTTTGGCACCGACCAGGACATGGTGCAGCGGATGCTGACGGCGTCAGACTACAAAAAAAGCCGCCGCTCGCTCGTCACCGCAGCCTTAATGGACGTGCCCATCGCCACGGCCTTTACGCTCATCGGAGTGTTGCTGGTCGCGTTTTATGCACGGCACCCCGAGCTCCAGCCGGCCAAGGCGAACGACGTCTTCGGCGTCTACATCCTGTCGGTCATGCCGGTCGTCATCCGCGGGTTCGTGCTAGCGGGGGTGTTTGCGACGGCCATGGGCTCACTTAGTGCGGCTCTCAACGCCCTGGCGACAAGCCTCACCAACGACTGGTACATCCCGTACCTGGCCCCTCACCGCCGCGGCGAGCATCATGTGGCGGCGGCGCGGGTCTTCACCGCTCTGTTCGCCGTGCTAATGGTCGCCATCGCGATCGCATTTGCGTACGTGAACGTGCGGAACCCCGGCCTTACGATCATCCCGGTCGCCCTGGGCATCGCCGGCTATATCCTCGGCCCCATGCTCGGTGTGTTCCTCCTGGGGATGCTGACCCGCACGCGCGGTTCGGACGGAGGCAACGTGCTCGCCGTGACGGCCGGCTTGCTCACGATTCTCACCTTGAGCGGGCGGCTGTTCGACGCCATCGACTACTTCCGACCCGGCTTGCCCACGTCGTTTCCGAACTGGCTGCCGAAGATCGAGTTCACCTGGTATGCGATGGTCGGGGCGCTGGCGACGCTGGCAGTGGGTCTACTATTCCGTACGCCGCCGGCAGTGGTCCAAGCCGCCCGGCAGAAGGCGCAGCCGCTCCGCGCCGGGGGCACTGGTTAGCCGGGAAGTGCGGGCGGTGAGGTTGACAGTGCGCCCGCCCGCCGAGAGCTGCTCCGGCGTGATGCCCCATGCCTGGATGGCCGCCCGCCTCCAGGGCCCCAGCAGGAATACGCCGATGATCCAGAGCGACGCGTCCCGCAGCCAGCGGAACACGAGGCGCACGAGCCAGATCGTGATGTTGGAGCGCAGACGTACCCGTCGCCGACGCCGGCGAGGCGGCGGCGGGGTGCTGCCAAGTCCGGGCCTCTGGTTGCCGCCGGCCGGGTCGGAACCGACCGACGGAAGAAGCGTGTCCGCGGCCGCATCCTCCCGGAGCTGAATCAGGATCGCCGACAGCCGGAGTGAGCTTCCCGACTGCATCGGGGGTCTTGATTGGTTGGTCAGCGGCGCCCGCCCGCATCGACGTCCCCGCTCGGCGTTCGGACTCGTACGCGGGCTCTGCGCGACGATCGCCCACGGCGACCGCTTGCGTTGCCGAGTGGACGGGGCATTATACACCGCCATGCACCAGCTCTTTGCCAGGAAACCGCTCCAGGTTCTGCTCGCCGAAATGGAGGGCGGGAACCGCCTGCGGCGCATCCTGGGCCCGGTCCAGCTCACCAGCCTCGGCGTGGGCTGCATCATCGGGGTGGGTATCTTCGTCGTGACGGGGGCGGTGGCCCACGACCAAACCGGACCGGCGATGATGCTCTCGTTCGCCGTGGCCGGCCTGGCGTGCGTTTTTTCAGCCCTGTGCTATGCCGAGTTTGCGTCGATGGTGCCGGTGGCCGGCTCGGCGTACACCTACGCGTACGCGACGCTCGGGGAACTGCTGGCGTGGATCATCGGCTGGGACCTCGTGCTCGAATACGGCGTCGGCGCGGCCTTCGTCGCCAACGGCTGGTCGGGGTACTTCCAGGACTTTCTCAACCAGTTCGGTGCAAAGATACCACTCTTCCTGACGTCTGCGCCGTTTGACCTCGATCCACAGACCGGCCATTTTGCGCTGACCCACCAGATCTGCAACTTGCCCGCCATCGTCATCACGGCGATCCTGGCAGCGATCTTGGTGAAGGGCATTCGCGAGAGCGCCAGTTTCAATGCCGCCATGGTCATCCTTAAGGTGACCATCGTCCTCTTCGTCATTGCGGTGGGGGCCTTTCACGTCAATCCCCAGAACTGGCACCCGTTCGCCCCTTACGGCTATACCGGCCTGAGCTTCTTCGGCCACACGATGTTCGGGGCAACCGGGCCCGGCGGCAAGCCGCTCGGCATGCTCGCAGGGGCGGCGATCTCGTTTATCGCGTACATCGGTTTCGACTCGGTCTCGACGCACGCCGAGGAGGCGCGTAACCCGCGGCGCGACGTACCCATTGGGATCATCGCCTCGTTGCTGATCTGCACGCTGCTGTACTCGGCCGTGGCGGCGGTACTCACCGGCATGGTGCCGTATGACCAACTCGACGTGAACGCACCGGTATCCAAGGCCTTCGAGCGGGTCGGGCTGCGCTGGGCACAGTTCATCATCTCGATCGGCGCTATGGCAGGCATTACGTCCGTCCTGTTGGTGCTGCTGCTGAGCCAACCGCGCGTGCTGCTGGCAATGGCACGCGACCGGCTACTGCCGCCGAGCGTGTTCGGCGCCGTGCATCCGCGCTTCCGCACGCCGTGGAAGTCGACGATGCTCACGGGCTCGGCGGTAGCCATTATGGCGGGGCTGCTGCCGCTGCGCTTCCTCATGGAGTTGGTGAACATCGGCACGCTGCTGGCGTTCATGATCGTCTGTGCATCCGTGCTGATCATGCGTCGCACGCACCCCCACGCCGAACGGGCGTTCCGGGCGCCGCTGGTCCCGTGGGTGCCGCTACTCGGCATCGCGTTCTGCGTGCTCCTCATGTTCTCCCTGCCCTGGGAGAACTGGCTGCGGCTGGGCGTGTGGCTACTGATCGGTTTCGCGATCTACTTCGGCTACGGCCGTAGGCGAAGCGCGCTCAATCCGCGGAACCAGACGGCCGAGGGCGGCATGGCCAGCGCAGCGGCGATGCAACCTGCTGGGTCGGACGAGTAGCGGCTCCGGGCCCCGGGAATGCCGTGGCGCCCGTCCTCCCATGACAATGTTGAATGGGTACGGCTGCTTCACCTTGGCCGGGAGGATCATCATCCGGTTGATGCCGTTGCTGGGCTAGGCAACGGAGGCGACGCCGTGTGCCGTGCCAGCCCCGGTGCGTCGTGATCTTTACGCCATCTTTACGGCCCCGCCCGCAATTCAAACGGCATCCTAATACGCGAAGTGCTAGAGTTTCTGCAAAGACGCAGGTTGCGCGGAGCTGCTTCATGGACGTGGTTTATCTCCTGATCGGCGTGATCTTCTTGGCTCTCCCGATCCTGATCGTTGAGCGCGCGTTTGCGAGGGTGAAGTCGTGACCGGGTGGTACGTCGTGTGCGCGGTTCTCGCGCTCCTGCTGCTGATCTACTTGTTTGTCGCGCTGCTCAAGCCGGAGAAGTTCTGACATGGACGCGAGCGGCTGGGTCCAAATCGTGCTCTACCTGGCGGTCTTGCTGCTGTGCGCCAAGCCGCTCGGGTCGTACATGGCCGCGATCTACGAGGGCCGGACGCCCGGGCCGGCGCGCTGGCTGCGGCCGCTGGAACGGGGCATCTATCGGCTCTGCGGCGTGCGGCACGAAATCGAGATGAACTGGAAGCAGTACGCCGTCGCAATGCTGCTTTTCCACCTGGTCGGCTTCGTTACGCTCTACGGCTTGCAGCGTGTCCAGGGCTGGCTGCCGCTTAATCCCGCCCGCATGGGTGCGGTCAGCCCGGACTCGTCCTTCAACACCGCCGTCAGCTTCGTCACCAACACGAACTGGCAGGGCTATGGCGGCGAGACGACGATGAGCTATCTCACGCAGATGCTGGGGCTCACCGTGCAGAACTTCGTCTCCGCCGCGGCGGGGATGGCCGTCCTCGTCGCGCTGATCCGGGGGTTCGTGCGGCGTCAGACGACCGCGATCGGTAATTACTGGGTCGATCTGACGCGCTCGACGCTCTACATCCTAATGCCGCTCGCGGTCGTACTCGCGCTCGTGCTCGTGTCGCAAGGCGTCGTCCAGACGTTGGGTTCGTACATCACGGTGCCCTTGCTTCAGCCGACCACGGATGCCAACGGTGCCGTCGTCGCCGACCAGACCATCGCCGTGGGTCCCGCTGCCTCGCAGATCGCGATCAAGCAGCTCGGGACCAACGGCGGCGGGTTCTTCAATGTGAACTCGGCACACCCGTTCGAGAATGCGACGCCCCTGTCGAACTTCCTTGAGATGCTGGCCCTCCTGCTCATCCCGGCGGCGTTGTGCTATACGTTCGGCAAGATGATCAAGGACACGCGCCAGGGCTGGGCGCTGCTCGGGGCCATGACCGTTGTCCTCGTCGCTTTCCTCGTGCTCTGCTACTGGTCAGAAACACGCACCGGCCCGGGCGGCAACATGGAAGGCAAAGAGGTCCGCTTCGGGGTGGCCAATTCTGTGCTCTGGGCGACCACGACCACCGCCGCGTCCAACGGCTCGGTCAATTCGATGCACGACTCCTACACCCCGCTGGGCGGCCTGGTGCCCATGGTCATGATGCAGCTCGGCGAGGTGATCTTCGGCGGCGTCGGCTCGGGCCTGTACGGCATGCTCGTCTTCGTCCTCGTGACCGTCTTTATCGCCGGCTTGATGGTCGGCCGCACGCCGGAATATCTCGGCAAGAAAATCGAAGCCTTTGAAATGAAGATGAGCTCGATCGCCGTGCTCGTGCCCTGCATGTGTGTGCTGGTCGGGACGGCGATTGCGGTGATGACGCCGCAGATGGCCGCGTCCATGAGCAACCCGCTCCCGCACGGCTTCAGCCAGGCGCTCTATGCCTTCTCATCCGCGTCGAACAACAACGGCAGCGCTTTCGCCGGTTTCGGCGCGAACAACCCGACCATGAACCTGTTGCTCGGGCTCGTCATGCTGACGGGGCGGTTCTGGATCAAGGTGCCCGTGATCGCGCTGGCCGGTGCGCTGGCCGCCAAGAAATATGTGCCGACCTCCAGCGGGACGCTGCCGACGCACACGCCGCTATTCATCGTGCTGCTGATCGGCGTGGTGCTGATCGTGGGAGCGCTGACGTTCGTGCCCGCGCTGGCCCTGGGGCCGATCGCGGAGCACGTCGAGCTGGCGGGGGCGAGGTGAACGCCATGCCAGAGGCGACCTTGACGGTTCCCAAGTCCCCACCCCCGGCCACGACGCCCGCCCTGAGTACCCGCAGTCGGCCGCTCCTCGATCGCCAGATCGTGCGCCGCGCGATCCGCGACTCGTTTTGCAAGCTGCATCCGCGCCACCAGGTCCGCAATCCCGTAATGTTCGTCGTCCTGGTCGGGGCCGTGCTGACGACGCTGCTCGGGATTCAAGCGCTGTTCGGGCCCGGCGAGGCCGCGCCGGGATTTATCCTCGGCATTTCGGTTTGGCTGTGGTTCACCGTCCTGTTCGCCAACTTCGCCGAAGCGATGGCCGAAGGCCGCGGCAAGGCCCAGGCCGAAACGCTCAAGCGCAGCCGCCGGTCCATCTATGCCAAAGTGCTCACGGATCGAAACTACGTCCCCGGTCAACGCAAGCCTTCCGCGGCGCTCCCGGACGGCGAGGTCAGGCCCTACATCAGTGACGACCTGCGCAAGGGCATGGTCGTGCTGGTCGAGGCCGGCGATTTCGTCCCGCTCGACGGCGAGGTCATTGAGGGCGTGGCCTCCGTCGATGAGAGCGCTGTCACCGGCGAAAGTGCCCCTGTGATCCGCGAGAGCGGTGGGGACCGTTCGGCGGTCACGGGCGGCACACGGGTCCTTTCGGATTGGCTCATCGTCCGCATTACGTCCAATCCCGGCGAGACTTTCATTGACCGCATGATCGCGCTGGTCGAAGGTGCCAAGCGGCAAAAGACGCCGAACGAAATTGCCCTCAATATTCTGCTGGCGGCGATGACCATCATCTTCTTGCTGGCCGTCGCGACGCTGCTGCCATTCTCGCTATTCACGGTCCACACGCTCGGCCGCGGAGAGATAGTGACCGTTACGGTCCTGGTCGCCCTGCTCGTGTGTTTAATACCCACGACCATCGGCGGCCTGCTCTCCGCGATCGGGATCGCCGGCATGGACCGCATGATCCGCGCGAACGTGATCGCCATGTCGGGCCGGGCGGTCGAGGCGGCGGGCGACGTCGATACGCTCCTGCTCGACAAGACCGGCACGATCACGCTGGGCAACCGCGAGGCGGTCGAGTTCATCCCTGCCGATGGCATCCGTATCGAGGAGCTGGCCGACGCTGCTCAACTATCATCGATCGCGGATGAAACGCCCGAAGGCCGCAGCATCGTCGTGCTGGCCAAGAACAAATATGGTCTGCGCGGCCGCGCATGGACCGGGGCCAACGCCGTTTCTCCGGCCGCCACGCCGGTCTTCGTACCCTTCACCGCCCAGACCCGCATGAGTGGCGTCGACATCGACGGCGTGCAGATCCGCAAGGGCGCCGCCGACGCGATCGAGGAATTTGTCCGTTGCCATGGCGGGGTCTTCCCGGTCGCCGTGCGTACGGCGGTCGACGCGATCGCCACCCAGGGCGGCACGCCGCTCGTAGTCGCGCAAGCCGGCGGGGCGCATGTGCCGGTGGCCGGTGCGGGCATACCGCTGGCCGGAACTGGCGTTCCCGCCCGCGTACTCGGCGTGATCCGGCTCAAGGACATTGTCAAAGGCGGCATCAAGGAGCGCTTCGCCCAGCTCCGTCGCATGGGCATCAAGACCATCATGATTACGGGGGACAATCCGCTCACCGCGGCGTCGATCGCGGCCGAGGCGGGCGTAGACGATTATCTGGCCGAGGCGACGCCGGAGGCCAAGCTGAAGCTGATCCGCGAGAACCAGGCCGGCGGGCGACTGGTCGCGATGGCCGGGGACGGCACGAACGATGCACCCGCGCTCGCCCAGGCCGACGTGGCGGTCGCCATGAACACCGGCACGCAGGCGGCGAAAGAAGCCGGCAACATGGTCGACCTCGACAGCAACCCGACCAAGTTGATCGAAGTCGTGGAAATCGGCAAACAGCTCCTGATCACGCGCGGCTCGCTCACCACCTTCAGCATCGCCAACGACGTCTCGAAATACTTCGCGATTATTCCCGCCGCCTTCATGGGCACCTACCCGGCGCTGGCCACCCTGAACATCATGCACCTGGCTACGCCGCAGAGCGCGATCCTGTCGGCCGTCGTCTTTAACGCACTGATCATCATCTGTCTGATCCCGCTTGCGCTGCGCGGCGTGCGCTACCGGCCGGCCCGGGCTTCCACGTTGTTGAGTTGGAATCTGCTGATCTACGGTTTCGGCGGGCTACTGGTTCCGTTCGTGGGAATCAAGCTGATCGACCTGCTCCTGGTAGGGCTGCATCTGACCTGAGGAGTGCACTGCGGTGCTCAACCAACTCCGTACATCGGCACTGATGTTGCTCGTGTTGTCGGTTGTGACCGGCGTCGCTTATCCGCTGGCGATCACGGGCGTCGCCCAGTTGGCCTTCCACAAGCCGGCCAACGGCAGTCTCCTGGAGCGCGATGGCAAGCCGGTGGGCTCCGAGCTGATCGGCCAACCCTTCGACGATCCCAAGTACTTCTGGAGCCGTCCGTCGGCGACGACGCCGATGCCGTACAACGCCGCGTCATCGTCGGGCAGCAACCTCGCCATCGGCAATCCCGCCCAGCTCGAGGCCGTCGCCCAGCGCGTCGAGCGGCTGCATGCGTCCGACCCCGGCAACACCACGCCGATCCCCGCCGACCTCGTCACAGCGTCCGGCAGCGGTCTGGATCCGCATATCAGCGTGGCGGCGGCAGACATTCAGGTCGCACGCGTCGCGCGCGTCCGGGGATTGAGCCAGGCGGCCGTGCAGCAACTCGTGCAGCAATACACCGAGGGCCGGCAGCTCGGAATTCTCGGCGAGCCGCGCGTAAACGTACTCAAGTTGAATCTGGCGCTGGATGCGGCCGAGCGCGCCCGCGGCGTCCACCCTCCAGGCTGAGATTGGCTTTTTCGTGCCGGCGGCGACACCGCGTTGGTGACGCTTTCGGCCGAAGTGTCGCCCGTACTTTAAGCGGGCGTGGAGTTGTGTCCATGTTGACGCAGTCGAACACGGGTCAGCCGGGTCAGCCCGGCCAGGCCCCCAAGCCCCCGCAGCAGCCGAAGCCTGGTTCGCCGAACCCGACGAATCCGCGTCCGAGCGGTTCGCCCGCTACGCCGCAGAAGCCGGCGCCGCGGTAAGGCGGCACTCGGGGTAGACGACGACTGCCCGAGAGGTGAACTTCGGCTCCGAAGTCGCCTCTCGGGCCTTCTTGATCACGGAGGAACGACGAGATGGCAGGCGATATGTTTCGGCACCTTCTCTGTTGCGTATGCGCCATCGTCGCGCTGGGCTATCCCCGAATCGCGGCAGCGCAGATCACCGCTGGCGAAGCTGCCACACAGCCCGCGCCGACGCAGCCTACCGCGCCGGAGCTGCGTCTGAAGCACGCCGAATCCCAGCCGGCCGCCCCAAAGAAGGAGCCCGGCTTCTGGATCTTCCCGTCCCGCCCGCCGCTGGAAGGCAGCATGGTCAGCGACCGGCCCGGTTTCTCGGACTCATACGCACTCGTGCCGCGTGGCTACTCGCACCTGGAGTTCGGCTACACGTTTGCGTACGACCGCGAGGATTCCAGCCGCACGAAGAACCACACGCTTGGTGAGTTCTCATGGCGCACAGGTCTGACGGACGACTTCGAGCTGCGCGTGAAGTGGAATGGCTTCTCGTTCACCGAGTCGCTTTTCGAGGACACGAGCCGCTGGGCCGGTCGCCGCATCATGTCGAAAGACCACGACGACGGTGGGACGGATATGAGCATTGGGTTCAAGTCGCCGCTGCTCAAGCAGAAAGGCCTGATCCCCAATCTATCGGTCATCCCGGCGATCTCGCTGCCGACGGGCACAAACAGCAAATCGACGGGCGATGTCGATCCGGAGATTCGCCTCGCGTGGAACTACGCCCTGAACGACAAGTGGTCCATCTACGGCGTCGGCCTGGCCACCGTGCTGAGTGACGGCGAGGGCCGCTTCTTCCAGTCGGGCGCCTCGCTGGCCACGTGCTACCAGTTCACGAAACACGTGGGCGGTTTCGTGGAGTACTACGGCTTGTACCCGAGTGCGCGTGGCTCGGATTGTCAGCATAACATCGACTTTGGGCCCGTGATCCTCGTCAACGATAACTTCCAGATCGATCTGCGGGCCGGCTTCGGTTTGAACGAGGAGGCGCCGGATTTCGTCGCCGGGATCGGATTCTGCTTTCGATTCTAAGGATCGGTGCGTCGCGTGAGCACTCTGTTGGTTTTAGCGGTGGTCGTTCCCTCAACGTCGCTGGTCTCTGCACCGTCAGGAAACGAAGTGGCACCCGTGACCATTGTCGCGCTGGCGGCGCTCGCCTTCCTGATGACTCGGCTGTACTGGGGAGCACGTCGACTCACGGGCGCCTTCGACGGAGGCCGGGCGGGATCAACCGGCGACGTGATTCCGCCGCCCATTCTCGCCACGGCGGCTCCGCGCTTTTGCCCGCGATGCGGTTATCCGCTGAGCAAGCTATTTTGGGCCGACACATAGGAGGCTGACCATGTTCTGGATCGACGTGTTGTTTCAGGTCATCGTGTTCCTGCTTACCGGGCTTTTGCAGATCCCACTATCGCTGTTCTCTCAAAGCGTGCTGGGTGGATAGCCATGTCCTCACGCACGTGTTCCTTGGACGGCGATCGCGGCGACGGACACAAGACCAGCGGTGAGCGGCTCGCCAATCAACTCCGGCGCCTGCTGCACCGCCGCCCGTTCGGGCCGCTGGTGCTCTGGCTCCTGGATGGGCGCCAGGTTAACGTAAGCAGCCTGGACGACATTCACGTAAATCGCACCAGCGGTACAATCGAAGTGACGATCCGCGGCGACGTAAGCGAGATTCTGTCCGAAGAGCTGCTCGCGATCGAATTGCGACCGCGCTCGCCGATTCTGGGCAGTCTGAAACATGACGGACCGACGGCCTGATCCCGACGCTCTGCTCGCCCAGGCACAGGCGCAGGAAGCGCAGCCGCGCCGCGGTCGCCTGAAGCTCTTCTTCGGCATGTGCGCCGGCGTCGGCAAGACCTACGCCATGCTCACCGAGGCCCAGGAGAAGCGCGCCGCAGGCGTCGATGTCGCCGTCGGTTACGTCGAGACCCACGGCCGCGCCGAGACGGAGGCTCTGCTGGCCGGCGTGGAGATGCTGGCCCCAAGATGGGTCGAGTATCACGGCGTGCGCCTGCGGGAATTCGACCTCGATGCGGCCCTGGCGCGCCAGCCCGCGCTCATCCTGGTCGACGAGCTGGCCCACACCAACGCTGAAGGGCTGCGGCACGCCAAGCGCTGGCAGGACGTCGTGGAGCTGCTCGAGGCCGGCATCGACGTGTACACCACGGTCAACGTCCAGCACATCGAGTCGCTCAATGACATCGTGACGCAGATCGTGGGCGTGCCGATCCGCGAGACCGTGCCCGATTCGATCATCGAGCGGGCCGATGAGATCGAGCTGGTCGACCTGCCGCCCGACGATCTGCTCCAACGGCTCAGCGAGGGCAAAGTCTACGTCCCCGAACAGGCCCGCCAGGCCGTCGGACGCTTCTTTCGCAAAGGCAATCTCGTCGCCCTGCGCGAGCTGGCCCTGCGCCAGACGGCCGAGCGCGTGGGGGCCCAGGTCCGGCACGAGCGCGCCGGCCGCGGCGACACCCGCCCCTGGGCGACCGTCGAGCGCATCCTCGTCTGTGTCGGCCCGAGCCCGCTGTCCGCCCGGGTGGTGCGCACCGCCCGCCGCATGGCGGCCGCTGCGCAGGCCGATTGGATCGCGGTCAGCGTCGAGCCGCCCAGCCAGAGCGAACGTGCCCGCGCCCAGGTCCGCCGCAATCTCAAGCTCGCCGAGCGGCTCGGGGCGGAGACGACGGTGCTCAGCGGCGAGCATTTCGCCGACGAGATTCTGACTTTCGCCGTCCAGCGAAACACCACCAAGATCGTGATTGGCAAGCCCCAGCGGGGTGGCGTGGGCTACTGGCCCGCCCGGCTCTGGGAATGGCTGCGCGGCTCGCCGGTCGATGACTTGATCCGCCGCAGCGGCGAAATCGACGTCCACGTCGTCAAGGGCGAAGGTGAGGACTTGACGCCGGCGCCGCCCCGCACCAGCCCGCGCCGGCTGGACTGGCGGGCCTACGCGGCAGCGCTCGGCGTAATGGCGCTCTGCACGACCGTGGCCCTGCCCTTGTTCACCCGGTTCTCGGCCGAGAATTTGGCCATGATCTATCTTGCGGGTGTCGTATTCGTGGCGACCCGCTACGGCCGCGGGCCCTCCGTGCTGGTCGCACTGCTCGCCCCGCTGCTGTTCAACTTCTTCTTCACCCGGCCGTACTATTCCCTGTCGATCGCGGATCCGCAGTACATCGTGACCTTTGTGGTACTGCTCGTCACGGCCCTGCTGATCAGCACGCTCACCCAGCGTGTACGGCGACAGAGCGAGGCCGCCCGGGCACGGTATCTGCGCACGGCCGCACTTTACTTCATGAGCCGCCAGCTCGCCGCCGCCGCGGATGCGGCCAGCTTGGCGCGTGGCGCCGCGCGCCATGTCGCCGACGTATTCCAGGGCGATGCGGTCGTACTGCTGCCCGACGATTCGGCACGTCTGGCCGTCGCCGCGCGGCAAGGCGAGTTCGACGTTGAAAGCACGAACGAACGCGCCGCCGCGCAGTGGGTCCACGGCCACCAGCAATGGGCGGGCTGGAGCACGGACACGCTGCCGGCGGCCCGGGCGATGTACGTCCCGCTGGTTGCCTCCGGCAAATCGCTGGGTGTGCTCGCCCTGCGGCCGCATGAGCCCGAACGCCCGCTGGAACCCGACCAACGGCACATGTTCGAGACGTTCGCCACCCAGCTTGCGATCGCGCTCGAACGGACGGCGTTCGCGGCGCAGGCTGAAGCGGCCCGGCGGGACGCGGAGACCGAGCAGGTCCGCAGCTCGCTGCTGAGTTGTGTCTCGCACGATCTGCGAACGCCGCTGGCGACGATTGCCGGCGCCGCGAGCACGCTGCTGGAAGAGGCGGGCCGGGTAGACTCCGCTGCGCGCCACGAGCTGCTCCAGTCGATCGCGGACGAAGCCGGTCGCCTGAACCAACTCGTCGCCAAGCTGCTCGAGATGACCCGGCTCGAATCCGCCGGGTTCCGTTTGCAGCGCGACTGGTATCCGTTGGACGAGCTGGTCGGGGCGGCGCTGAATCGACTCGATGCGGCGTTGCGGCGGCATCGTATTCAGACGGCCATCCCGGAAGACCTGCCGCTCGTGCAGGTCGATGGTGTGCTCATCGAAGAAGTGCTCGCCAATCTGCTTGAGAATGCGGCCCGCTACACGCCCGCGGGTTCCCAGGTCACCGTGCGGGCCACTGCCGCGAGTGATCGCGTCTTGGTCGAAGTGCTCGACAACGGCCCCGGGCTAGTACCCGGGACCGAAAAGGCAATCTTTCGCCGCTTCGTACGCCGCGTTCCGCCCACGGACCGTTCCGGTACCGGCCTGGGGCTGGCGATCTGTGAGGCCGTGATCCGCCTGCACGGTGGCCAGATTGGCGCCGAGAACCGTCCCGAGGGCGGGGCACGATTCTGGTTCACGCTGCCGGCCACGGAGCCGCAACCGAACGCGGATCATCTGCGGGTACCCGACGTGGCGTCCCAGGGCACGCCCGGGACGACCGAAGGTGCGGAGACACGCCCATGAGCGGCACGCCAGCCACCGTACTGATCATCGAGGATGAGTTGCCGATCCGGCGTTTCCTGCGTCCGGCCGTCGAAGCGGCCGGCTGGCGACTGATCGAGGCCGACACGGGAGAGCATGGAATCCTCGAAGCATCACAGAGCCGTCCGGATGCGATAATCCTTGATCTGGGCTTGCCCGATACTGACGGCGTCGAAGTCATTCGGCGGGTCCGTGAGTGGTCGACGATGCCGATCATCATCCTGTCCGCCCGCGGCCGTGAACAGGACAAAGTCAACGCGCTGGACGCCGGGGCGGACGACTATGTGCAGAAGCCCTTCAGCGTTGGCGAGCTCGTGGCGCGCGTGCGGGTGGCCCTGCGCCATGCCGCCCACCGGGGGCAGCCGACGGCCGGTTCGACTGTTGTGGCGGGCGACATCACGATCGACCTGGTCCGCCGCCAGGTGACGCGCAAGGGAGAGGAGGTCCATCTCACGCCTATCGAGTACAAGCTTCTGACCGTGCTGGCCGGCCACGCCGGGCTCGTTCTAACGCATCGGCAAATTCTGAGCGAGGTTTGGGGTCCCGGCCACGTCGACGAGTCGCACTATCTGCGGATCTTCGTCAGGCAGCTTCGGCACAAACTCGAGGAGAACCCCGCACGGCCGCAGCACATCTTGACCGAGGTCGGCGTCGGATATCGATTCGTCGTCGAGCGTTGAGCCTCTCGCGAAACGCGACTTGAAAGGTCTGTCACCCCGCGCGGCGTCCACGTCCCACCGGGTCCGATTGCCGCCCTGTGCATACCAAGAACTCCCTCCGCGTTGTGGCACAAGGACTTGCGGCGTTCGCCGTTGCAATGCCCGCAGACTCACGGTGGTCCCTCCCAGAACCCGAATTGAGGGCGCCCGATGACCGTCGTCGCCGGCTTGCTCCTGGGTCTACGGGCCTTCTTGGTCACCCACGCGGTCCTGGCGGCAGAGAACCTGGCGCTGCGTGTGGCGCGGGAGCTGACCGGGCCCAGCGACATCCGCTGCACTTTTCAACCGCCGTTCACCGGTGCTGCTGAAGAGCAATCCGCTGGTGGACTACAAGGTAACGAAGCCCATGCGGAACTGCCTGCCGACCAGCACGATCTGCTCTTCACGGCCTTGCCGAGCCCGCGGTACCCACACGGCAGGCACCCTACCAACCCCAAGCGGCTTAGTTCGACTTTTGCACTTTTTTGAGGCCGACGAGGCGGCCTCTGTAAAACAA
>CAZWYT010000068.1:13864-24943 GCA_964638325.1 uncultured Planctomycetales bacterium | reverse complement strand
ACACCGCGGGGAAATCGGCGGCAGCCGGCCTTCTTCTGCAATGACGATTACCGCGTGTCCATCGACTGGATGGCGGAGTGGTGCGGCCGGTGCGGCGTCGCCGTCTGGGCCTACGGCCTCCCGCCCAACCCCGTTCATGGGATCGTCGTGCCGGAGTCGGCCGACGGCTTGCGGCGGGCGATCGGCGCGGCGCAGCGGCGCTACGCGTGGAGCAGCGCCGTCGCGCACGCGTGCGCCGTGAGTCGCGAAGTGATCCGTGGGCTACGGCCGCTGCGGCGTGTCGAGGGTCCACAACGACCCGAACGACGCGAACCTCGGGGTAGCATGGGCGTCTCGCCCGTCAATGGGCCGACGATCTGACCGGCGACGCGCCGGTCCCACCTGCGACGGCGATTACAGCGACGAGACCACGCTGACCTGCCCTTGACGCGCGGCGCGGCGCCGCTTGTCAAGGGTCACCTCCACGGCCGTGGACGACGCCCGGCCCTTGACACAGCGTCGGCCGCCGTCGCGCGGCGATCGCCGAGCCTTGCTCGGACCGCTGCGTCATGGGCTGGTCGGCCGCGTACGTAGGCCTGTACCCCTTGACGCGTGCGTGTTCGCGCAGCGACCAAGGCCCCCGGGGGTCCGCGGCTTCGCCGCGCCGCACGCGTCAAGGGTAGCGGGCGGCCGGCGGGTCGGCGGGCGCGCGCTGTGACGCACCCGCCGCGGCCCGTATGATTCCGGCATGATGCCCGACGGGAAACGATGCTGGATGTGGCGGTGCCTTCGTCCACGCACAGGAACATCCCGGATCATCGCCGCACTCGGGACATTGGCGCTGCTCGCCGGTTCGGCGGTGTGCTTGGGCCAACCGCCCGCGGCGCGGCACATCCATACAAAGGCCGCACCGCGCACGCCTCCATGCAACTCCACGTTGACCTGCCAGGCGGCGCTCGATCGGGCCGGCTTCTCGCCCGGCCTCCTCGATGGCAAGCGTGGCCGCAAGACAACGCTGGCCCTCAAGGCGTTTCAGGCTGCCCACGGGCTGCCGCAAACCGGGGCGTTCGATAAAGCCACACGCGCGGCGCTGCGGGTCGATGACGAGCCGCTGACCGTGGGCTATACGATCACGGCGGCCGATCTCCGCGCGGTCGGTCCGGTGCCGCGGGGCTGGAACGCCAAGGCCCGGCTTGACCGCTTGCGGTATCCGTCGCTCACTGAGCTGCTCGCCGAACGGGGCCACTGCACGCGCGCACTCCTTACTCGGCTAAATCCAGGCCCGGCGCTGGACCGGCTGCGAGCGGGTGACCGGGTCGTGCTGCCGAACGTCACAGCGCCGTCGCTGCCGCCGGCCGCCGCGCTCGAGGTGGATCTCGACGCGAAGGTCGTGCGGGCGCGGGACAAGGCCGGCCGCACGCTGGCCCTGTTCCATTGCTCGATCGCCAGGTTCGCCGAGAAGCGGCCGCGCGGCAGCGCGAAGGTTACCAGTGTGGCCTTCGATCCAGTCTATATGTTCGATCCGCAAATGTGGCCCGAGGTCCGCGACGTTAAGAAAAGGCTGCGTATTCCTCCCGGTCCGCGCAACCCGGTCGGCGTCTGCTGGATCGACCTCAGCCTGCCCGGCTACGGTATTCACGGCACCCCCCATCCCGAGCTGATCGGCAAGACGGGCTCGCATGGCTGCATCCGGCTGGCCAATTGGGACGCCCGCCGGCTGGGCCAAATGGTCCGCGCCGGCCTGCCGGTGCACTTCGTCGGTCGCTGATGGTTTGACGCGACCGCGTCAGCCGCTACACTGGCCCGCGCGCCGCGATCCGCGCGCGGTTGAGCGCCTTGGAACCTCGAAGCTTCCGAGACGTGTGATGTCGGAGCGTAATGTCCAACCCTCCCAGCAAAGCCCGCCGGCGCAGTTGAGCGCTGGGGACACTAGCGGTGCTGCACCGGTGGTCCAGGTTCTCCGGCCGTGGGCCGAGAGGCGCTTCGGTCTGATCCTGGCCGCAATCGTCCTGGTCAGCCTGGTCTGCCGCGTGGTCATTCTGACCGACTATCTGCTGCACAATCCCACGGCCGGGGCGCCGGTGGTGGACGCAAAAACGTACTGGGAGTGGGCCGCGCGCGTCGCTGGGGGACAAATCATCCAGAGCACTCCATTCTTTTCTGCCCCACTCTACCCTTATCTCCTCGGTGCGCTGCGCGCCGCCGGTGGCACGCTGGCTGTGGTGTATACACTCCAGATGTTGACCGATTTGGCGACCGCCTGTCTTCTGGCATACGTGGGTCGGATTCGCTTCGGGCCCGGCGCCGGACTGTTGACCGCCACACTATTCCTTGGGCTGCAGGAACCCGCATCATTCTCGCTGCGCGTTCTGACGTGCTCGCTGCAGCTTCTGTTGCTGGCACTGACCTACCTGCAACTTATTCGGGCAGCCGACCGCCTTTCTTCGCGGCGGCTGGCCGTCCTCGGGGTCTGCATCGGCCTGCTGTGTCTCTCGTATCCGCCGGCCATGATTCTCGCCGTCGCCGTCGTGCCCTGGCTGTTTCTGCAGTCACAGCGTCGGCCGCGTGACATCCTGCCGGCCGTACTGCCGCTGGGGATCGCCGCACTGCTCATCGCGCCGGCTACTCTCCACAACTGGCACGTGAGCGGAGACGTCTTTTTCATTCAATCGGCTATGGGTGTGAACCTGCGCCAAGGCAATCAGCCCGACTCGACGGGTGGCTATACACCCATTCCGGGAACGACTACAGGACGTGAACGCCTGTTCGAGGATGTTGCCAGACAGTACGTTCAGGTTACGGGGCAACAGGGTAGTTGGGCCGACATCGATCGATACTACCGCAAGCAGGTGCTGGACTTCTGGGTTTCGGATCCTGGGCGTGCCGTCAGGCTGGCGTTCCGCAAACTATATATGTTCCTGTCCTTTCGAGACTATGCTGACATCTACCAGTCCAGCCCGGAAATCACCTATGGTCTGAATCCGTGGCTCCGCCTGACGCCGCTGCAGGTGCCGTGGCTGATGGGGCTGGCCTTGCTGGCCCTGCTGCTCATGCTGCGCCGACTGCTGTACTTCGCGCCGGAATGGATCATGTTCGTCGTCCCCGTGGCGGTGGTCGTGGTGCACTGGTACACGCCGCGCTATCGACTCCCCGCCGTGCCCTTCATCGTCGTCGCTGCGGCGTGGACCATCGAGCGGGCCCTCCACTGGCGTGTTCACTGGCGAATCAGCATTCCGGCAATCGCACTGCTCGCGGTCGGAGTTCTCCTCGGACCGCTTAACCACTCCGTCGGCCTCGATCTCCCAGACCCATCGAATGCGTTCTTCAATTGCGCCACGGGCCTGGCGGAGCAGGGTCAGAGCGATGCGGCGGTGCAAATGTGGCGCAAGGGCCTCAAAGTCAAACCCGGCGACGCCGTCGCGCATCTCAAGCTGGGCGACTATCTCAACAGCCTCGGCCGGGACCGCGAAGCGCTGCCTGAGTTCGAGCTCGCTTGGAAGCTCCAGCCGAGCGATCCCACCGTGCCGGCACGGATCGGCAGGCTTCTCTTTCAGCAGCGCAGGCTTGTCGAAGCCGACCGGGTGCTTAGCGGCGCGGTCAACGCGTTCCCGGGTGACGGCCTGCTGATCGCCATGCTGGCCGACACGAAGAAAGCGCTCGGACAAAACGAGAGTTCCGCCGAGTTGTTCGCCGTGGCATTGCAGTTGACTCCGGACGACACGCGGTTGCGCGCTGCTTACGCGGAGTTGCTCGGACGGATGCGGCGTTGGGAAGAAGCGCGCGCCGAGTACGCCCGGCTGGTCGAGGCCTCGCCGAACGAACCCGACCTGCTTCACCGTCTGGGGGTGGTCGAGTCGCAATTGGGGCAGCTCGATGCGGCGCGGGCACGATTCGAGCGCGTCCTCACCCTTCGTCCCAACGATGCGCCCGTGCTGCACGACCTCGGCGCGGTCTATCTCAAGCAGAACCGCCTGGACGAATCCGCCGCGTGTTTTCGCCGAGCGCTGGAGGTGAACCCAGCGCAGGAGAAGAGCCGCTTGGCGCTAGAGCGCGTGCAGCAGCTCCAGGCCGAACGCTCCAGTTCCGCCCCCTCGGCTCCCTGACCGAGCCAAGGGTCTTGCCTGTACTCGCCCCACGGGCCGCTGATCTGAGATGAAGCGGCTTTCTCTCCCGACTCGCGCCGCACCCCGAGAGGGCGCCGCCGAGGGCGTCGGCCGGTTTTCAGATTCGCACAACGCCACGGCCCGCTGACGACCAGCGCGGGTCAATGCGACGTGAGCCGAAGGGCGGAAAGCCACCGGTCGGATTCGAACCGACGACCTGCGGTTTACAAAACCGCTGCTCTGCCGATTGAGCTACGGTGGCAAGTATCTATCAGTCCGACACTTACGTCACTTTGCGCGACATCTCGTTACCGGTCACGGAGGTTGTCGGGAAGGTTGTCGCACTCGTCCAATATACCACAGAAACGCCTTTCCAGCGCTGGGAACGCGTTTCGAGCAGCGGTTTTTCGCATCGCTGCTCAGCCCGCGATAGAGTGCGTTTCCTCAAGGCAAGATGCGTCACGGCTCGTTAGACCATAGAGCTGCATGACCAAACGATCTATCTTCCGCTGAAGCGCTAGCCGGCGCGAAGGCGCGACAAGCAGGCCAGCGAGAACTCGGGCATACCGGGCGACCGCAGTGGACACATCCGGGCGTGCCGCCATGCCAGGCACGGGGATAGGCATTTGCCGAACGGCCTCAAGCCGATATGCAAAACGACCTGCGCCCATCGGCATCGTTCGAGATCTGACGTATAACCGCATCGGCCGGCTATTGAGAACACCCGGGAGGAAATACGGGTCGATGGTCTTCGAATCGACGGCGATCGTCAATACGCTGTTGTGACACAAGCCGCCCTCAACGTCGAACGCGAAGCTGCCTGGCCGCCCAATGACGCTGGCGATCAACTTTCGCGCAGCCATCGCCCGCGTGACATTGACTGTGCGGAGGGCGTACCACGGCCGGTCCAGGTACCGGTGTCGCTTCAGCAATTCCGAGCGATGCGACGCGAGATATTCGTAGGTGCGCGGCGACCTTCGGGCAAGGGTGTCCTCGTCAAGGATCACGCCTGCGCGGTCGTATGGGAAAACGCAGACGAACCGGGGCGTTCTTGTGCCACACGCAGTGATCCCGCGCCCCCGGAGGATGAACCTCACGGCGTTCCTCTCCAGCGCGATTTCTTTTCCGCTCCTCCGGTGGCATGCCATGACGAGCCCAGACTTCCTGTCGGACACGTGGCGCAGGATGAAGACGTCGTCTGCGCCTGTGCATGCTCCGAGGGAGATGGTCGTGGGCAGCGCAGCCAAAGGTACTCCCACTGTCTCCATCCGGTTGAGCAGCGCATGACATGTCGGCGAGCTGAAGCGCCACTCATCTGCCGTCAACCCACAAGCCGGGAACGGGCGTATCAGAACATCCTCATGCCGCGCGCCGGGCCGACACAGCGCGGTCAATTTCTCGCGGCTGCGTCCTGCACCTTTGACGAATACATATCGGGAACACGAGCGCTCGTCCGTCTTCCAGGCGGAAAGCAGTACAAGGTGCGTACCCGCGTCGGGGTAGATACGCCGATCATCGAACTCGACGACCTCCATGATTCGGCACTGGTCTGAGACAAGCCCGCGCAGCACGCGGCCGCTCTTGCTCCGCAGAAAACTGCCCGACACGCTCATCGCAAGGCAGCCACCGGGAGCGAGCATCTTGACGGCACGCTCGATGAAGAGCATGTAAAGATTGAATTGCCCCGTCCGGGCGGTAGTAAAGTTATCCCGGTAGTAGGAGATCTGGTTCGCGTGACTCCGATGGAGCTGCTCGGCTCGGACGAAGGGGGGACCGCCGAGGATTATGTTCGGTCGGTTGGGACCCCGGAACGTTGTGCGTCCGCGTACGAAGTCCGTGCAACGAACGCACTCGACAAGGGACCGGATTTGATCGGTGTGGCGTCCGTCAACGCGCTGCCGAAGACAGCTTTCCCACGCGGTCAGCAGGAGGCTCTGAAGTGCCAGGGTGGCCGCGACTCGATCAACGTCGCACCCGCGGACGCCACTGAGCATTCGCTTCAGCTTGTCGCCCACACTGAGCGCGTCGTTCGTAGCTGCCAAGAAGCGAAACGCGGCCACGAGAAACGCCCCGCACCCGCAGGCGGGGTCGAGAATTCGCAAGTCATCTACGGGGACGCGTCGGTCTACGGTTATAAACAGCAGTGCGCGGCACGTAAGGTAGTCAACCAATGCCGGCGGAGTGTAATGGATGCCGAGACTGTCTCTGGGGCATGCCGCACCATCGGCGCCGTCCTCGAGTGCGGAGTTCATGCAGAGTTGGTGGTACTCCCCAAACACAGTTACGGGCACCTTCGCTCTGTAGGCACGGCGGGTTTCGCTGATCAGCCGGTCCACCCAGCCCCCGTTAACGATCCTACCTGGTATCGGCAGGTCGCGCGAGGGAGTCCCGAGGTCGCAGATGAACCGGATGAAGGGGTTCCCGATCGCGTTGCGAGCTGCGCGGTAGGCCCCACGAATGGAGGGACGGGTTAACGCGTGCAAGCCCTGCGCGATGTCCGGCGCGCTCGCCGGATCGCGTCCCTGGATGAACGCTTGCAGCAGCGCAAGATTGACCAGGGAGTCGGTGGCGGATTCGACGCGCTGTAATCCACGGGCGTTCGGGCATGCGAGGCGCCACTCGTCGCTGATCTCGCCGCGGATTCGCTGAAGAAAGTGGCGGTATGAGCTCAGCCGCTCCTCCGCCGGTGAACTTCTGCCCTCAAGCAGCAGCGGCATGTTCGGTTCGGCAGAAGTGCTCGCAACCACTCTTTCCCCCATGGGGTTTGGTTGATCGTGGTCTGGCGGAGTGCGCCGACGATCGTGCCCCAGCGCCGATCTCACTGATGGATAATTACCGCGCTTTGCGACGCGGGCCACTACGTCGGGCCGTTTTGTTGCATGCGGGTGGATTTCGTGCGGCCATGAGCAGAGTCTGAAAGAGATTGTGCACCAAATGCCTGAAGGCGTGACCGCTCGAAGGTCACAGGACGCAGTTACATCGTCCTATGGCCCTGCTCATCCCCAGGGCGTCGAACACCGTCCGTTCTTCCAGGCAAAGCCCCACGGACGCGTCGGGTTGAAGCTCGCGGATCACGGCCATCAAGTGCTGATACATACGCTCGCGCAGTTCTGCCGGGTACCGTGCCCGGCCGTCTGTGGAGTTGATCGCACGTTCCTCCAGGGCGGTCGCAATGGCGTGGGAAGTGCCCATCTTGGCTTCGGTAAGGCGCAGCGCGTTGGGGTAGCTACAGACTCCGCCCAGCGTGATGCGCTTTGGTCGGACCTGGCTGAGGAAGTCGCTTAGGAATCGCTCGTAAACGCGCTGCCAGTCGGACACTGGGATAATGGGCATGATGACGGCCCGCACCGGGTATCCGGCCGCTGTGCACTTGCGCATCGCCTCAACCCGGCTCTCGACAGGCGGTGCATTCCACTCGAAGTCGGCGCCGACCTGCGGCGGGTTCAAGCTCCATGACAGTATCGTGTGCCCCCCATGCGGCAGGTCCAGCAGATTCTCCACGTCCACCGCCTTGGTGAGCACAATGAGTCGCGCCAGCGGGTGATTCGCGAAAAAGGGAACCATGGTGCGCGAATAGCCCGTTAGAGGGTCGAGAGCAAGCCCGTCTTGCAGTTTCCCAAGATAGAAACCCGTTGGGCGGCCCGCCTCGCAAGCGACGCGGTGAATCTGCCCCAGGATTTCCGGGAGGTTAACGAAAATCTTGACTGTTGGCGAGAAATAGACGCCCCGACTGCCCGCCAGATAGCAGTAAGTGCATCCGTAGGGACAGAAGCCGTAGGGCGAGAAATGCCAGTAGTTCGGGCAGCAGTTTGCCTTCTCCTGGCTTAGGCCCACGGCGCTTTTGTGCTCGCCCAACACCAACGTGGTCTTGCCCTGGCGATGCAGCTCCAGCGGATCAGAACCAGCCAGGGGAACCCGGTTGTGCGGCAAATCGCCGCTCGCGGTTACGCTGGCTTTGGGGTACAGGCGGCAAAGGGCCTCGGCGAACTTCTGGCGCGTTTGGTTAGACCGGCTTCCGCGCGCCAGCACGATCTGCTGAGGTGAGAAATGCGCAGGCCTTCGGGGCGAATAGCAATCCTCCTCTGTGAAGAGACCGCTCAAATGCATGGCGCGTCGCCGGCAACGACGGGGTGGTCCAGCGAAAACTGCCGCATCATTCCGACCCTAACATATTCCGACCTGGTGTGCAACTGTTGTGCGCAGTGATGTCGGTTGTCGCGACAACCGGACCCGCGTTTTCGTGCGTTCTCGTGCGCCTTCCAGCGGCCGTAGCTGTACAGGAACCGCGTTTCTGTAAACCTATGCAGGATAATTACTTGATTACAAAACCGCTGCTCTGCCGATTGAGCTACGGTGGCGATCGCCGTAAGCGCCTGCCTACGCTTGCTTTGCGTTCCTGATTGGCTCGGTTTGCCATTTTCTCCTGCTCGACCGCCGAGCGAACGACTGTCAGTAGCCATCACTCTGAACACATCGCAAGGCCGATCCAAGCAGTTTATCACGATGCCGGTCGGCAGCAACGGGTACGTCGTCTGCCCGCTGAACCGAGCGTCCAAACGGCCCGATCGTCCGCGTGATTGAGCTGAGCGTCGCGCACTTGATTCTGCGCGTCTTCCGCGGTCCCCACGGTGGCGAGCAGATTACTGGACGATGCCCTCCTGAACCAAGACGTTACACGTGTGGGCGCCAATTTCCACATTCAGGACGGCATGCCGATCGAGTATAATGAGATCAAGATGTTGTTACCCTCAGATACGGTCTCACACATCGAGGAGGCGAACTCATGTCCAAGCGGGTCGTTCTCGTCACTTTGTCTGCCGTAGCTGCCCTGGTTGCAGTGGCTCACGCCCAGTCCGTTGCCTACGTCGATCAAAACGCGACCCTGGAGCCGCACGACGGCTCGGCCTGGTGCCACGCCTACCTGGAGGTTTCCGAAGCCGTGTCCGTCGCCGGACCAGGCACGTTGATCCGCGTGGCGGATGGAACCTACCTGCCGGATCCCAGCGGTTTGGAGGATCCGCGCGCGGCCACGTTCTCACTGGCCAACGGGGTCACGCTCGAAGGCGGCTACGCCGGGTGCGGAGCCGCCGACCCGGATGAGCGTGATATCGGGCTTTACCCGACGATCCTCAGCGGCGACCTCAACGGGGATGACCAGCCGGACTGGGGGAACCGCGCCGACAACGTATACCACGTCATCACGGCCAGCAGCGTAGACGCCACGGCCGTTCTCGATGGTTTCACGGTCCGGGGCGGCTACGCGAACGGCGTCTCGCCGCACGACGCCGGCGCTGGTCTGCGCTTCGTCAACGGGGCGGGGCCTACGCTGACCCGCTGCACGTTCGCCAGCAACTCCGCGCAGTACGCGGGGGGCGTATTCGAAGGTCCCGCGTTAAACCCGCCGCCGGTCAGGAATTGCGTGTTCCTGGGTAATGTAGCGCAATTTGGCGGAGTGCTCAACAATCAGGGAGCCATCTGGAGCTTTGTCAATTGTCTGTTCACTGGAAACCACGCCGGCTCTTACGGCGGCGCGATTTTTCACGCCGGTCCGTACCTGGCACTGACCGGCTGCACGTTCGCGGGAAACTGGGCGGAAGCTGGCGGTGGCGGGGCGGTGGAAAACCGCAACGCCTTGACGATCACGAACTCGATCTTCTGGGGGAATTCAGCGCCAGCCGGGCCGCAGATCGAGGATTTGGCCGGGGCCGCGGTGACCTGGAGCTGCGTGCAGGGCGGTTGGCCGGGAGCCGGCAACATCAGCAGCGATCCGGTGTTTCTGGACGCGGACGGTCCCGACGGCGTGCCGGGCACCGCGGACGACAACGCACGGCTGGCGGCGGGCTCGCCCTGCATCGACGCGGGGAACAACGCCGCCGCCGCCGGTGAACCGACGGATCTCGACGGCTGCCTGCGCTTCACGGACGATCCGAACACGCCGGACACCGGCAGCGGCACGCCGCCCGTCGTGGACATGGGGGCGTACGAACGCTCGCCGGACTGCAACGGCAACGGCGTGCCCGACTGCGAGGACATCGCACAAGGAACCAGCGGAGACTGCAACATGAACGGCATCCCGGATGAATGCGAGCCAGGCGGGCTGGCGGACTGCAATACCAACGGCGTGCCGGATCTGTGCGATATCTATGCCGGCACGAGCATCGATAGCGACACTGACGGCATCCCGGACGAATGCGAGCCGGTCCACAACCTTACGCAAGGCACGCTGCACGTGACGATCCAGGAAGGGATCGACATGGCGTCTGCCGCCGACGAGATCGAGGTTGGGCCGGGAACGTACCACGAGCGCATCAACCTGCTGGGCAAGGCCATTACGCTCCGCAGCGCCGAGGGACCGGATGTGACCATCATCGATGGCGACGCCGCCGGAACTGTCATCACCTGCACCAGCGGCGAAGGCCCGGACACGGCGATCGAGGACTTCACGGTCACCCATGGCTACAGCAGCCTCGGTGGCGGGATGTACAACGAGTCCAGCAGCCCGACGCTGGTCCGCTGTATCTTCAGCGGAAACTCGAGCGGCGAATTCGGCGGCGGGGTGGTCAACAACGCCAGCAGCCCGACGCTGATCACCTGCACTTTCAGCGGGAACTCGGGCTACTACGGCGGCGGGATGGCCAACGCCAACGCTCCCTGCAGCCCGACGCTGATCAACTGCTCCTTCAGCGGGAACTCGGCCGGCTACGCCGGCGGCGGGATGTGGAACTGGGGCTGCAGCCCGACGCTGACCAACTGCACCTTCAGCGGGAACTCGGCCGGCTACTACGGTGGCGGGATGCACAACGATTACATCAGCAGCCCCATGCTGGCCAACTGCACCTTCAGCGGCAACTCGGCCGCCGTCGACGGCGGCGGGATGGCCAACCTTTACGACAGCAGCCCCACGCTGGCCAACTGCACCTTCAGCGGCAACTCGGCCGCCGACGACGGCGGCGGGATGGCCAACCTTTACGACAGCAGCCCCACGCTGGCCAACTGC
>CAZWYT010000068.1:7423-13764 GCA_964638325.1 uncultured Planctomycetales bacterium | reverse complement strand
ACCTTCAGCGGCAACTCGGCCGACGACGACGGCGGCGGGATGGCCAACCTCAACGGCAGCAGCGTCACGCTGGCCAACTGCATCCTCTGGGGCAACACGGCCCCCGTCGGGTCGCAGATCTACGATGAGGGTGCCGTAACCACTGCGACCTTCAGTTGCATCGAAGGCGGCTGGCCGGGGACGGGTAACCTTGATGCCAATCCCCAATTCGTGGCGGCGGACACCGGGGACTTGCGCCTGCGCCGCGTTTCGCCGTGCATCGATGCCGGCAACAACGTGGCCGTGCCTCCCGGAATTACCAGCGACCTGGCCGGGAATCCGCGTTTCGTCGATGCCCCGGAAACGCCTGACACCGGCCACGGCATCCCGCCGATCGTGGACATAGGCGCCTACGAGTTTCAGTTGCCGCGGACCGCCGACCTCGACGCCGACGGCGACGTGGACATGGACGACTTCAACTTGTTCCAGCAGCAGTTCACCGGACCGCACCCGTAGCCGCTCCGCACCGGTAATTGCTGGCGCGCCTTGCACACAAGGTCGAATGCGACCTGCTCGAAATCGACAGCCCCGATCATGCGGCAAGCCCCCGTATGATCGACTCTGCGCGGCCATGGTGTCGGATGGAGCGATCCCAATTTGCCGTAACAGCGGCGACGATTGCCGGTGGCTTAGGGTGTCGCTCGTACAGACGCTCGCTGCACGCGGAGAAAATGCGGGAGAAAATGCGCGTTTCGGAACCGCGTTCCCAGCGTCTGGCGGGGGTATTTTCGAAATTACAAAACCGCTGCTCTGCCGATTGAGCTACCGTGGCAACCTATTGTTGTGCCTCAGCTTGCCTCGTTTTCAACCACTCGCAATTCGCGTCGAAGCGGTCGTCGGCGCGCCCTGCGAAGAGTCGCGCCGAGCCACGTCCCAGCAGGTCACGGCAATCGATCTGCGGCTTCAAGAACCGCTGCTTCGCGGGTCCGAATTCGCGGCGCTGGCCCTCCGGGCCGAACGTCTGTCGGGCAGGGTTTCGTCAAGCGCCAGCCCATAGCTCGCCCCGGTTTCTTGGCGCCTCTCGCACGAGGGAGCGATCACGGCACATCTCTCCTCGACGGGCTGGCCGTCTGCCATCCCGCCCGGCGGCAGTTCCGCGGCCCGTCGTCGGGCGGATCTGCGGCGACCCCTCCGTTAGGCTCGAAGGCCCCTTCGGGCACGTCTGGGATTCTACCGCGTACATTGAGGACGCGTCGCTTGAGGAGACGCAGAAGCGCTCACCGGCCAGGTTCGGCTGCGACGGCGACACCGCGCAGGCCGTGACGGAACTCCGCGGACGCCGGCGCCGGAATGAGCGCGGTCGAACCCGGCACGTCCGCCGCGGTGGACCGGGCCCCGGCCGTCCGGTTGACTTCTGCCGACACGGTCTACAGTTGAATAGTGGCGTCGGGCCGCTAATCACGTACTTCGCTTTCGGATGCGACCGACGAACGAATCAGTGTCCCCGCGTGTGCGCCTGGGCCGCATGGTACTGTTTGGCGATGGAGAGCCGGGGGAGGTTCGCGTTCTGAAACGGGGGTAAACAGCGATTGGCGAGAGGGCAGGAATATGAACTCACAACGCGGCGTGAAAACGTGACGGATGCCCCGAAATCAATTTACACAGGAACTGACACTACCTCTGTCGCCCTGCGTAGCGACACTTGGACCGCGAACCTACCTGCTCGGTTTGACGAACAACGCTGGTGCGAGATTCCCACCTCGCACCACGCGCAAGGAATCAGAGCCGCGACCGTAAGGGAGCGGTTTGCGTGCTGTAGGACGCCGGTGCGCGATTCCCATCTCGCACCGGGAAGGGCCGGGTCCTGATTACCACGGATTCTTCACGTGGCACACACGCCCGGTCTTCTCGATGTAGTCCTGATGGTAGTCCTCCGCCGGCCAGAACGTCTTCGCCGGCTCGACCTGCGTGACGATCTTATGCCCGCCATAACGCTTCTGCGCCCGTAGCTCCTTGATGTACGCCTCGGCCTCCGCCCGCTGCTCGTCATTCACGTACCAGATGCCGGAACGGTATTGCTCACCGACATCCGGCCCCTGGCGGTTGAGCTGCGTCGGGTCGTGCATCGCGAAGAACGCCTCCAGCAGTCGCCGGTACGTGATCCGCCGCGGGTCGTAGATGACCTTCACCGTCTCGGCGTGGCCGGTCGTGTCGGTGCAGACCTCCTTGTAGGTCGGCCGGTCGCCCCGCCCCTGCATGTACCCGCTGATCGCGTCGCGCACGCCCGGCCCCTCCTGGAAGTAGTGCTCGAGGCCCCAGAAGCAGCCGCCCGCAAAGTACGCCACCTCGGTCGCTGCCGGCCGGCTTTCGGGCGGCAGCTCCGCGCCCTGCTCGTAGAACCGCAGGGCGGCGGAGTTCAGGCAGTGCCGTTCGCGGGTCGGCGGCGGGCCGTCGTCGAAGACGTGGCCGAGGTGTGCCCCGCAGCGGGCGCAGTTGATCTCGGTGCGGACCGTGCCGAGGTTGCGATCCACCTTGCGGGTAACGTGGTCCGGGTCGAGCTCGCGGAAGAAGCTCGGCCAGCCGGTGCCGGAGTGGAACTTGTGCTGGCTGGAGAACAGCGGCAGGCCGCAGACGACACAGCAGTAGATGCCCTGTTTCTTGTTGTCGACCAGGTTGCCGCAGAACGCGGGCTCGGTGCCGGCCTTCTGCGTGACGCGGTAGGCCTCGGGGTCGAGCCGCTTGGCCAGCTCCGCGACCTGTTCGGACACGAGCGGCGTAACGTCATAACCGGATTTTGAGTAGCGTGGCTTCATGGTTTTCTCAGCGCCCTTGTCCCCCGCCTGCGCACCGCTCGCGGCGGGATTGCTGCGCTGGCCTTCCTGCGGTGCGGCGTTAGCGTCCGCTGGCCGACAGCCGCCGGCGAAGGTCGCCAGCACGGCTGCGACGCAGATTCTCGCGACAATCTTGCTCATAGCTGCGTGAACCTCGGCCCGCGGACGTTCATTCCGACGTGAGATTCTTTCCGGCTAGGGGCGGGAATCAACCACGGCGCTGGACGGGTGCCATGCCGACGGCCGTTCGCCGGGTGCCATGCCGACGGCCGTTCGCGTCGGCATGTCCTTCCGACGTGTGTGCCGCGTCGCGATCCGAACCCGCCCCGCCTTTACATCCGTTTGCTCGCCGGAATTGGGAAAAGCTGAACCCGGACCGGCTGCGTGACGAGATGGTTTTCGCCGCTTCGGATACAATCGCGGCGGATCGATTGCAGGACGCACGCCGGTTCGTCGTGGAGCCCGAGACGTGAACGCACAACCCCGCATCGCGATCGACCGCCAGCGCATCGCCGAGTTCTGCCGCAAGTGGCGGATCACCGAATTCGCCCTGTTCGGCTCCGTCTTGCGACGAACCGCATGAATCAAGCGCTGGGGAACAACACGGATCGCCCGGGAGATCGCCCATGAGATCGTTTGAACACGGCTATCTCCTCGAAACTCCGATTTCGCATCCCTTCGTCGCGGCGATGCGTGCCGTGGGCGAGTTCCGGGGGCGGCAGGGCCTGTACACCGAGCAGTTTCCCGAGATTCTCGAAACCCTGCGCCGCGTGGCCATCATCCAGAGCACCGAATCGTCCAACCGGATTGAGGGCATCACGGTCCTGCCGGGACGGATTGCCGACCTGGTTGCCAAGAAGAGCAAGCCCAGGGACCGCTCCGAACAAGAGGTCGCCGGCTACCGGGACGTGCTGGCGTCCATCCACGCCAACCACTCGCGGCTGCGGCTCTCAACCGATCTCATTCTGGGTTGGCACCGCTCGATGTACCACTACACCGGGGAGAAAGGCGGCCACTGGAAGGCCAAGGACAATGCCATTACGGAGGTTCGCCCCGACGGTCGCCAGGTGGTTCGGTTCCGGCCTGCGTCAGCTATCACCACGCCGAAGTTCATGGACCGGCTGGTGCGACTGTTCAACGAAGCTCTGGCCGAGGCAAAGACCGACCCGTTGCTCCTGATCGCCAGCTTCGTGCTCGATTTCGAGTGCATCCACCCGTTCACCGACGGCAACGGCCGCATCGGGCGGCTGCTGACGCTGCTCTTGCTTTACCAGAGCGGCTACGAGGTCGGCCGCTACATCAGTCTCGAACGGATCGTGGAGGAGAGCAAGGAGACCTACTACGAGGCCCTGCTGCAAAGCTCGCGCGGCTGGCACGACGGCGGGCACGACCTGCGCCCGTGGTGGGAGTACTTCCTGGGGCTGCTGACGGCCGCGTACAAGGAGTTCGAATCCCGCGTGGGCACGCTCACCTCCGCGCGCGGCGCCAAACGTGAAATGGTGCGGAATGCCATCCGTCGGCTGCCGCAGCGATTTACCATCGGCGAACTGAAAAGGACCTGCCCAGGCGTGAGCTATCCGACATTGCAACGGGCGTTGGCCGATTTGCGGCGGGAAAAGCGAATCCGTTGCCTTGGCCGGGGGCCGGATGCTCAATGGGAGCGCATCGGAGGCTGATGGGATGATCTTATCAGGATGCCTGTTCGTGATAAGAATGTCCTTGGTACTGGGCCGGGTGCCATGCCGTCCCGGCGCGCCGGGACTCGCGTCGGCATGTCCTTCCGACGTGTGTGCCGCGTCGCGATCCGAACCCGCCCCGCCAGGGGCGGGCCGTGAGCCGTGTTCCGCCTTGCTGGCACTCCAGTCTCGATAACACTTTAGCGCCTTTGCGCCTTTGCGTGAGCCGGGTGCCATGCCGTCCCGGCGCGCCGGGATTCGCGTCGGCATGTTCTGCCGACGTGCGTGGCGTGCCGCGATCCGAACCCGCCCCGCCAGGGGTGGGCCAGCCCTGCTCGGCGCGCCGCGTCGCGATCCGAACCCGCCCTGCCATGGACAGGCCCCCGCCACCGGCGGCGGTGCGCGGAGCCGGGCCGGCGATGCTACAGGCCCGCCGATTCTGTCACGGACCCCACGGGTTTGCGTGCTCCCAGCCCGGTTTGTGTCTCGCGTCGCAAGTCGGTATAGTGAGCAGTACGGCGGGGCGCCTGGCTGAACGGGGTCGCCGGGTACCAAGTCGGGTCACTCCTGGCGGGAGCATAGTGCACGTCAACCGCCGGGCCCGTGATCTCTTCACAACCCGGCGGAACCGATCGGGGAACGGCGGGGTTGCGCTCCGAAAGTCATCGCCACGTCTCTGAGCCGCACCCCGGCCCACACATCACCCGGCCGCACTCGATCCCGAGCCTTCATGAATAATCCGGGCTAACCATCGCAATGCCCTGAGCGGCGCGTCCGAGCCCATGCCACGCGGTGGTATGCGGGAAAACCCTAACAAGCGTTTTTTTTGACTTTTTTGGGTGCCGCGTGTATTCTGTTGTTATCGGGCGGGTTGTTTGTTCGCCGCAACCGTCGAGGCCACCGAGCTAAGTTCGGAGCGCGTGACGGCTGGCACTGCCTGCCGAAGGCGTCACGACTGACGGCGCGAAGCTGCCGGAGGTGCAGACCATGCCGTTGCGCGCCCTGCTCGCGACGCTCCGCGTTTCGGTGATCGGTACGTTGGCAGCGGCGGAGCCCTACTGGGTCCCATGGGAGCTGAGGGCGACAGGGCCGGCCTTCCCGAGGAGTTCGGCTGGTCGAGAAACTGGCGCAACTGGGACGGCCAGTACCAGGGCGCGGGTGCGTACCGAACTGTCGACAACGGCATCCTGACCTACGACTCTGGCCTGTAGTTCGGCGACATCGCCGGGCAGGGACTATTCTCGATATGTCGGATTGGAAAGAGAGGTGGCAGATGGGTATCCATCCAGTTGCGGCGCGCGTGCGCATCCGGCTGGGCTTCGTGATTCCAGCAGCATTCACCCTCGCTGCTCTGTTGCAGCAGGCCGTCGGAGCGGTCGACTTTTGGGACACCATGACGATCGACAGCACGACCGGCGCGTACGCCGGCAGCCTCCGTATACTGCCCAGCGGGTACCCGGCCGTCGCCTACTACTGTGGCGGGAGCCTCGGCCTCAAGTACGCTTGGTACGACGGTTCCACCTGGCAAACCACAACCGTCGACAGTGCGGGCTACGTGGGCTACTACACAAGTCTTGCCGTACTGCCCAGCGGTTACCCGGCCATCAGCTACTTCGACGACACGAACGATGACCTCAAGTACGCCTGGTACGACGGAGCGGCGTGGCAGACCACGACGGTTGACAGCGCCGGCTCCGTTGGCTCCTACACGAGTCTCGCCGTACTGCCCAGCGGTTACCCGGCCATCAGCTACTGCCACAACACGAACGGCGACCTCAAGTACGCCTGGTACGACGGCGTGGCGTGGCAGACCACGACGGTTGACAGCGCCGGCTCCGTTGGCTCCTACACGAGT
>CAZWYT010000068.1:0-7323 GCA_964638325.1 uncultured Planctomycetales bacterium | reverse complement strand
CTCGCCGTACTGCCCAGCGGTTACCCGGCCATCAGCTACCGCGACCACACGAACAGCGTCGTGAAGTACGCCTGGTACGACGGCGCGACCTGGCGCACGACCACAGTCGCGAGTGGCTACTACTGGACCTCGCTCGCGATTCTTCCGTCCGGGCAGCCCGCGCTTGCCTACGATGCCTACGGCGGCGGGTCCTATCCAACGTTCGCGGAGCCGACCGCGCTTCCTCCCGCGACCGTTGCCATGACGGTTTCCTACACGGCGACGAGCTGGAGCGAGCTCGGCGGGTATACCGTCGTAGCCAACGGCCCAGCGTATCATGAGCACGAGGTCTGGTACCCAGGCCCCCAGAGCACGAGCATATTTCTGAAGGCGATGCTTCGCGAAGAGGCTACACTGGGCGGCCATCAGCGCTTCCTGCTATCCGTGTCGGGGTCGGATGGGCAAGAATGCACACAGTGGCAGTTGATGTGCATGCAGTGGGACGAGTGGGGCAACTGCCTGTGGTGGGATTACATGTGTACCTGGTTTGAAACCCGCTCCTGCAACGATGCGGGCGGCCACGCGGCGGGTACGTTGAGCATCGGCACGTCCACCGCATACCCGGCCGGCACGCCGCTGGATCTCTATCTGGCTGCCGTGGTGACCGGAGACCAGGGCGACGTTCATACGCATGAGTTTAACCTGTATCGCGGTGCGGAACTGATCGCCCACATCGGCCCGGAGTCGCCGGGGGGGGTTGCGACGACCACGGTTTACGCGGGCGAGGACCTGGCGTTCAGCGCTTCCGCGTGGGAACGGGACACGGCCGGCGACTGGAACGGGTATTCGATCAACGCCGAGTTCCAGATCATCCTGCCGCTGCCGGGGGATAGCACGGATTTCGATGGCGATGGGATCGTTGACGTGCCGGACAACTGCCCGGTGCGTCCGAACCCGGACCAGGCGGACTGCGATTCCGACGGGATCGGTGACGCCTGCCAGGGTCCCGACTGCAATGCCAACGCCATTCCCGACAACTGCGACATCGCCAACGGCACGAGCGAGGACTGCCAGCCGGACGCCGTTCCGGACGAGTGCGGCGGCGATTGCGACCCGGCCGACCTTCTGGTGGCGTCTGCGAACACGCACAGTGTGCTCCGGTTCGATCAGGCCTCAGGTGCGTTTGTCGCCGAGTTCGTTAGCGGAAACGGAGCGTTGGCCAACCCGTCGGGCCTGGCGTTCGGCCCCGACGGCAGCCTGTACGTGTGCAGCGTTACGGGAGACAGCGTCCTCCGGTACGACGGCCAGACGGGCGAGCCGCTGGGGTACGTCGTGCCGCCGGGGAGCGCAGGGATAGATTCGGTGCGCGAAGTCGCTTTCGGGCCGGCCGGACTGCTGTATGTGCTGAGTATGGCCGACGATGGGTCTGTCCAGTGTCGGGACCCGCTGACTGGGACGTTCATCGACAAGTTCGCCAGCGGGACGAGAAATATCGACTACGCCGAGACGATGACGTTTGGGCCGGACGGAAACCTATACGTCGGCCGGTTGAATCCGGCGCGTGTCGAGCGCTACAACGGACAAACCGGCGCATACATGGGGCTCTTCGTGGCCGGTGGAAGCGGCGGCTTGAGTTGGCCATCGGGCCTTGCCTTCGGGGCGGACGGTCACCTGTGCGTCGCAAATGGCGATGCGGACAATGTCCTACGGTACGATGGGCAGAATGGCGCGTTCCTCGGAGTCTTCGTGGCGACAGGTAGCGGCGGGCTCGATAACGCGGTGGACTTGGAGTTTGGGCCAGATGGTCACCTATACGTGTGCAGCTTGGCCAATGACGCCGTCCTGCGTTTCGACGGGCAGACCGGCGCGCCGCTGGGTGCGCTGGTACCCTCGGGCAGCGGCGGCCTCGACGGACCCTGGTATCTGGCATTCGGGGCGGACGGGAATGCGTATGTGAGCAGCATATACTCTCACGCTGTCCTGCGCTATGATGGCAGCACCGGCGCGTTTATCGACGCGTTCGTGCCAACCGGCGGCAGCAGCGGACTGGTGGGGCCTCACGGAATGACGCTCGGCCCGGACGGCCGCCTCTACGTCTCCAGCGCGGAGACTAGCGAGGTGCTGCGCTACGAGGTGCCATCCGGGGCGCTTGTGGACTGTTTCGTCACGTCGGGCAGCGGTGGACTGGACACACCTCGTGGACTGACTTTCGGCCCCGACGGTCAGCTCTACGTCAGCAGCCGCGAGACCGGCAGCGTGCTGCGCTATGATGGCGCGACCGGCGACTTCATCGACGCGTTTGTGACCGCAGGCAGCGGGGGACTCGATGGCCCGCAGGATTTGTTCTTCGGTGCCGACGGCCTGCTCTACGTGGCCAGCGCCTGGTCGGACAGCGTCCTGAGATATAGCGGAACCACCGGCGCGTTCGTGGACGTGTTCGTGCCCACGGGAAGCGGGGGGTTGAACGACCCAGTTGGCCTGGTTGTTGGCCCCGACGCCAGTCTGTACGTCGCCAGCAACGCGAACGACACGGTTCTGGCTTACGACGGACAGACGGGGGACTTCATGCACGTCGTGGCTGCTGGTGACGGGCTCGATGGCCCGACTGGCCTGCGCTTCGGTGCCGACGGCTACCTCTATGCAAGCAGCTTCGTGACCGACTCCATTCGCCGCTACGTGGCCGAAACGGGCGAGTTCGTCGACGAGTTTGTGCGGCCGGGCCACGGTGGCCTGGACGGTCCGCAGCGTTTGGTGTTCTTGCCAGGACCGGCCTATGAGCTCGGCGACATGAACTGCGATGGCGTGGTGAACTTCGGCGACATCAACCCGTTCGTACTGTACCTGTCCAACTTCAGCGCTTGGCAGTCCGCCTTCCCGGGTTGCCCGGCCGAGAACGGCGACATCAACGGCGACGGCATCTACGGCCAGGGATCGTTCGGCGACATCAACCCGTTCGTCGCGCTGCTGACCGGCCAGTGACGACGCGCGCCGGCGGTTCTCTGGCCCGCCGGGCATCGGAACGTCATCGAGATCGCGCGACGCTTCGGGGGCGAGGAGAACCTGGCCGAGGCAGTCGGGCAACGGCAAAACCTGCTCTACGCTGCATGATGGCGCGCGCCAAACGAACCTTCGAGAGCCACCGCGGCGGGCAACAACGTGTTCCTAAAGCGCTTGACAAAGCGAGCCGAATCGTCTAGCGTGGTATGGGTACTCAGAAGAACCCCCCTGCGCCTCGGCGCAGGCCGCGAAGCCGCCTTCGTGCGGCTTCTGCTTTCTCATGGTGGTTTCCGCGGACTCCGATCTGCTCGAACCAATTCGCATCGTCACCGGCCAACTTCGCAAGCCGATCGGCGTCCTCAATCCGCAGCCTCGACCCAGCAAGGTCCTTTGCGCCCACGCGACTTTCTTTAAGCGAATTCGCCCTGGCGTCCTCGCCGCCAGCCAGCTTCCGCCGCCGCTGACCGACGAGCACGGCACCTTCAAGAAACCAGAGGAGTGGTAGGCTCGCCCGCCGCCCCCGGTTCCAGCCACGTCTGCGTCCACCTGTGTAATCTGTGGACCCCGTTCCCTCGTCGCCTTCGTGCCTCCGTGCCTGCCCTCAATCCCTGAATCCCTCAATCCCCCAATCCCTGAATCCCTCGATCCCTCGATCCCTCATCTTCCGACTCTCTCCGCCATCTCCCACGCCAATCCGCCCAATTCCGCCAACTCTTGCCGCTCCCCTTGCCCCGCGCGCCAACGCGCGCCATCTTTCCATAGCCACGCGGGCCCCGTCGCCCGCCGAAACCGGCCGAGAGCTGATCCGCCACGCCGGACTGATAGCTGACGACTGAGAACTGATGACTAATGACTTCTTACGTCCCAATAACTAAGGCTGCCAACAGGGGGGTACCAAGACTTGACGATCTTGGCAACCTTCGCGTACTTGCCTCCCGGCCGCGGTTTTATCGGCACCTGCGCCGCGGATGAGCACCTCGGTTCTAGAATGTCCAGCGCACGGGGAGCGCCGCGCAGTTCGCCCCCGCCCCCCGCAGCGCAAAAAAAGCCCCGCGCGAGCGCGGCAGCGAAACACGCCCCCAAGGGGATTCGAACCCCTGTCGCCGGCTTGAAAAGCCGGTGTCCTAGGCCTCTAGACGATGGGGGCACGTCTGGCGGCACGAGACGGCATGTTAGGCCGGCCCCGCACAGGCGTCAATCTGCGGTCCCTACGGCGTACGGCCTCGGTGCGTGACGGTTATGGCGGGTTTGAATGGGCGGCACGGTCCGCCACGGCCCGGGCTATTCCTCCACCTTCACCAGCGCGTCGCGCATGGTGGGCATGATGGCGTGCCGGGGACCGCCCGGCTTGGCTACTCGTCTTCTTCTTCCTTCGTCTTGTACTGCGCAACGATCTGCTGCTGAACGTTGGGCGGCACCACGTCGTAGTGGCTAAGCTCCATCATGTAGCTGCCCTGGCCGCCGGTCACGCTCTTGAGCTGTGAGGCGTAGCTCGCGACCTCCGCCAGCGGCACTTGCGCGCGGACGCACACCTGGTTGCCCGGCAGTATGTCCTGGCCGAGGATCTGCCCGCGCTTGCCGGCGATGTCCCGGGTGATGTCGCCCATGAACTCCGTCGGCACGGTGACCTCCATGTTCACCAGCGGCTCGAGCAGGATCGGCTTGCACTGCACGAAAGCCTTCTTGAACACCTGCCGGCCGGCGATCTGGAACGCGATGTCCTTGCTGTCCACCGGGTGCGTCTTGCCGTCCACCAGCGAGACCTTCACATCGACCACCGGGTAGCCGGCGATGACGCCCTTCTTCATCTGGTCGCGCACGCCCTTGTCGACGCTCGGCCGGAAGCCCTGGTCGATCACGCCGCCGAAGATCTTGTCGATGTACTCGTACCCTTTCCCGCGCTCGTTGGGCTCCATATCGATGAACACGCGGGCGAACTGCCCGGCGCCGCCGGTCTGCTTCTTGTGCGTGTATTCGACGTACTTGACGGAAGTCGAAATCGTCTCGCGGTACGGAATCTTCGGCAGCTTGGTCGTCATCTCGACCTTGAAGTGCCGCCTCATCTTGTTCTGAACCACGGTCAGGTGCTGATCGCCCAGCCCGCGCATCACCAGCTCGCTGGTGCCGGGGTCGCGCAGGAACTCAAAGCACGGGTCTTCCTCGGCAAAGCGCTGCAGCGCCCCGCTGATCTTCTCGACGTCGCCGCGGGCCTTCGGCTCGACCGCCAGCGCGAACATCGGCGTGGGCAGCTTGGGCATGACGATGTGGCCCTCGCTGGCCTTGGCCGTGAGCACGTCGCCGATCTTGAAGTCCAGCTTGGCGAAGGCCACCAGGTCGCCGGCCTGACCGCCCGGAATCTCGCTGTGCTCGCCACCGCGGAGCTTGAGCAGGTGTCCCGGACGCTGGCCGCGGCGCTCGCCGGCGACGAACACTTGGCCCTCCGACGTGAGCGTGCCGCTGTGCACGCGCGCGATCGAGTACTTGATGTTGCTCTTCGGGTCGGACGTGATCTTGAACACCTGCGCCACGAACTCGCCGTCCGGCTTGGGCTCGATGATGGCCTCCTGCGCGGCCTCGCCCTCGCCGACCACGAGCGCCCGCTTCTTGCCGACGAGCGGCGAAGGGGCGTACTTGATGACGGCGTCGAGCAGCTCGTTGACGCCGACGTCGTGTTTCGCGCTCACAAACAGCACCGGGACCAGATGCCCGGAGGCGACGGCCTGGCTGATGGCCGGGCCGAGCTTCTCGGGCGGGGCGGAGCCGGTCTCCATGAACTGCTCCATCAGCGCATCGTCGGTCTCGACGATCCGGTCGATCAGCGCGGTGTGGCACTCACCCACGTCGAGGACGTCGGCCACGCCGCTGTCGTGGGTCAGACAGTCGATCACGCCTTTTGCGCCGCCGGTCGGCAGATTGATGGGGTGGCATTCGTGGCCGAACGTCTCCCGGATGCTGCTGAGGACGTCGCTGACGTTGGCATTCTCGGCATCCAGGCGGGTCACGACGATCATGCGTGCCAAGCCGTAGCTCTTGGCGACGTTGAACATGCGCCGCGTGTTCACGCCGACGCCGGCAGCGGCGGAAACGACCACGATGGCGGTCTCGACGGCCGCATTGGCGGCGATGGCCTGGCCGCAATAATCGGGCATGCCCGGGGTATCGATGAAATTGAGCAGGTGGCCCTCGTGCTGGAAGTAGAAGAGCGCGGAGTCGACCGTATGCCGCCGCTCCTTCGCTTCCTCGTCGAAGTCGAGCATGCTCGTGCCGTCGTCCACGCTGCCCAGGCGGGTGGTGAGGCCGGCCTTATGCAGGAGGGCCTCGCCCAGCGTGGTCTTGCCGGCGCCGGAGTGCCCGACGAATGCCACGTTACGGACCTTGTCGATTTCGATACCCATGCACCAGCTCCGATCTCGATCGCGTGCTCATGCCCCAAAAACCGGCAAAACGTGAACTATAACCCGACGGGGGTCCTGGTGCCAAGACCGCTCGCCGCCCGTCGCGCCAGGCGCCAGGCGCCAGGCCGGTGCGTGACAGTTCCGGCGGCGTTGTAGCGTCGGCCCCCCGTGGCCGACGTCGAATACGGAGGGCCACCGTCTAGCGACGTCGCCCACGAGGGGGCGACGCTACAGGCTCGCCGATTCTGTCACCCACCCCGAGCGTTAGCGCGCCACGGAGTGGAACAGCCGCCACTCCCACGGACAGGCGTAAAAGCCGAGGCGGACCCGGAGCCGCGCCAGCCAGTGCGCCGGCCAGAGCCATAGCGCGTCCGGCCAACGGCGCATGCGCGCGCGCAGGTGCCGCAGCGTCCCGCGCGTCACGTCGCCTGGAAACGCGAGGGGCAGGTAGAACGTGATGGTCCGGAGCACCCGGTCCTTCAGCCGTCGCGGCCGGCGAATCCACGGCATCACCGGGTCCGAGTAGCTGAAGACGTGGTGAGCCCATTCGCGCAGCGAGGTCGGCGGGACGTACCCGTGTGCCCGCGCCTCCTCCTCCAGTGGAATGCCTGGATGCACCGTGAAGTAGTACATCGGCAGCAGGCAGTCCGGGTCGATCCGCTTCAGCTCGGCGGCCATCCGCAGCGTTTCGCCCACGTGCCGCGCCGTCTCGCGCGGGAAGCCGAAGATCAGGTTGTACTGCGCGATGATGCCCACGTCGCGCAGAATCGCCGCCGACTCCAGCGCCGCCTCCGGAGCGCTGTCCTTCTGGATCATCGCCAGCACCGCCGGCGAGCCGGACTCCGCCCCGATCTCCAGTTGCCGGCAGCCGCTGTCGTAAGCCAGCTCCATCCGCGGGCGGCCGAGGCGGACGATGTGCTCGGGCCGCACCTGCGCCTTCCAGAAGATCCGC
>CAZWYT010000067.1:8844-25361 GCA_964638325.1 uncultured Planctomycetales bacterium | reverse complement strand
CTGTCGCTGTTTGGTTCTGTGCTGCGGGGGGATTTCAGGCCCGAGAGCGACATTGACGTCTTGGTCGAGTTTGAGCCGGACCACGTGCCCGGCTTCTTCCGCTTGGCCGCCCTGGAGCGGGAATTGTCGGGTCTGTTTGGCAACCGCAAGGTCGACTTGCGCACGCCGGAAGACCTGAGCCGCTACTTCCGGCAGCAGGTCCTGGCCAGCGCCCGCGTGGTCTATGCGGCCTGAGAGTGCGTCGCGTGGAACGTGAAGACGAGATTCGGCTGCGACACATGCTGGACGCGGCGCGCGAGGCCATCGCGCTGACGGCCAACCGTGCGCGGAAGCATCTCGACACCGACCGCGCTTTAGCTCTGGCACTCGTGAAAGAGATCGAGATCATCGGGGAAGCAGCCTCCAGAGTGTCGTCGGCCGCTCAGGCCGCAATCCCCGCGATTCCCTGGGCGGATGTCGTCGGCATGCGAAACCGGTTGGTGCATGCCTACTTTGACATCAATCTGAATGTCGTTTGGAGTACCGTGACTGCAGAGTTGCCAGCATTGATTCGAGAGCTGGAGGAACTTGTCTTGGAGGTAGATTAGCAGTACCGGCGAGCGCAAGTGCTCGCTACCGCTCGCGGCTCGGTCCCGGCAAGCAGGACGGCATTAGGCAGCACGGGTGCGAACATGGAGTTTGACAGCGAAGCCCTGAAAGCGAGCGTCTGGGTGGCCGACGGCGGCTGGTCCACGCAATTGCAGATGCGCGGCCTGCCGACCGACGTCATGGCCGAGACCGCCAACGTCACCCACGCCGAGCTCGTCATCGACTTGGCGCGGGCGTACCTGGACGCCGGCGCACAGTTCGTCACCACCAACACGTTCGGCGCCAACCGGCTGAGCGTCGAGCGCCGCCGCATTCCCCACGACCTGGCGGAGATCAACCGCCGCGGGGCTGAGCTGGCGCGCGAGGCGGTCGGCAAGCGCAAGGCCCTGGTGGCCGGATCGATCGGCCCCAGTGGCAGAATCCTCGCCATCCGCGAGGCGACGCCCGAGCAGCTCACGCCGCTGTTTGCCGAGCAGGCTCAGTCATTGAAGGCCGGCGGAGCTGACGTGCTGGTGCTGGAGACTTTCTCGGAGCTGGCGGAGATTCTGCTGGCCTTGCGGGCCGTGAAAGACGCGACGGGGTTGCCCGTGATCGCCAGCTTGTCCTTCGATTCCGGGCCGCAACGGACGCGCACGATGATGGGCGCACAGGCCGGCGAGTGTGCCACCGCCCTGGAGGACGCCGGCGCGGACGTCGTGGGCTGCAACTGCGGCAGCGGCATCGGCTACGTCTTGCCGGTCGTGGTCGCATTCCGGGCTGCGACGACGCTGCCGCTGTGGGTGAAACCCAACGCGGGCATGCCGGAACTGGAGGACGGCCGGGCAGTTTGGAAGCAGACACCCGAGGAGTTCGCGTCGTTCGTGCCGCAGATTCTGGAGGCGGGCGCGAACGTCATCGGCGGTTGCTGCGGCAGCGGGCCGGAACATATCCAGCGCGTCGCCGGGGTGGTTGCCCGACGACGCAAGGCTTGAACCCCCGGGCGGACGGGCGGGCAGACCGTCAGCGGCGGAACTTGCGTCGCGAGCGAAACCGGCTGCCCAGCGTGCGCTGGACGGGACGCAGACCGAGTGCGTCCAGCGCTTCGTCGCGACGCCGCGGGACCTTGTAACGCTCGGGGGTCACCGGCTCCGCGTCGATCGTCGGAGGCGCCGTCGCTGCCGCAAGCTGCTGCGCGGTCGGCTCGCGCTTGACCAGCCACGGAGGGTCAAAGCAGCGCAGCTCCTTGTTGATTAGCTTCTCGACCTCGGTGAGGAACCGACCTTCGTCGGGCGTGACGAACGTGATGGCACACCCGGTCTTGCCCATCCGCGCCGTGCGGCCGATGCGATGGACATAGCCCGAGGGGTCCTCGGGCACGTCGTAGTTGATGATGTGCGAAATATCCATCACGTCGAGCCCGCGGGATGCCAGATCGGTCGCCACGAGCACGGGCGTCTTCTGGGCGCGGAAGCTCTGCATAACCCGCTCGCGGCGGTGCTGCACCAGGTCGCCGTGGATTTCCTTGCAGTTGACGCCCTCGCGGCGCAGGCCCTGCGCGACGCGATGCGCCTTGTACTTGGTGTTGGTAAACACGATGGCCAGGCTGGGGGCCTCGTGCTTGAGCAACCCGACCAGGGTGTGGAACTTGTCCTCCGGGTGCACCGAGACGAAGCTCTGCTGCACGCCCTCGACGGTCAGCATGTCCTGCGAGACGTTGACCTCGACGGGCTCGTGCATGAAGGACTTGGCGAGCTTTTCGATTTCCTCGTCGATCGTGGCCGACACGAAGATCGTCTGGTGCGGCGCTTCGACCGCCCGCAGAATCCGCCGAATGTCGTCACGGAAGCCGATGTCGAGCATGCGGTCGACTTCATCGAGGACCGCGATCTTGATCTGGGCCAGACTCAGCGCCTTGCGGCGCATCAGGTCCTGGACGCGCCCGGGCGTGCCGATGACGATCTCCGGCGCGGTGCGCAAGGCGGCTATCTGCTCCCGCAGATGTCGCCCGCCCAGAATCGCTACCGTCCTGAACCCCAGCTCCGCGACCAGCAGGCGCACGTGCTCCTCCACCTGAATCGCCAGCTCACGCGTCGGAGTCAGAACAAGGGCTTGCACGCCCTTACCCGGCGAAAGCCGCTCCATCATGGGCAGGGTAAACGCGGCCGTCTTGCCGGTGCCGGTGCGCGCCTGTCCGAGGCAGTCGCGGCCGCGGAGCGCATGGGGAATCAGCTCACACTGGATGTCCGTCGGGGTGACAAACCCGACGCGGTGAACGGCAGCCAGCGAGGCGGGACTAAGTCCCACGGCCTCCCAAGTGCGCTTCGGGCTGCGTTCTGTGCCTGAATCCGCGGGGATCATTTACCTAAATACCAGAGGTTCCACGGCGGGTGCACGCAAGGCGACGATGAGCCTGGCCGTCGAAGTCCGATAACGTATACCCTTCTCCTTACGTAATGCTTTCACGCATAATCTAGCCGCGCCACGCGGAATCACAAGGTTGCGGCGGAAGTATACGGCGTTTCCGGTGTTGTTTGGAGCCGGCCCCGCCAGCCGATAAAACGTGTCGGGAAGGCGGCCGCATCCCGACCCCCCGCAAATGGTATAAAGTATGGCGCGAGGGCGTGTTACGCCCCCGTGTGTGCCTGCTGGGAGCGAGTGTAGCGCATGCCGACGTTTGTCTATCGGGCTCGGAATTCCGCCGGCGAACAAGTACGCGGAACGCTCATCGCCGAGAGTTCTGTGGCGGCGGCGCGTATCCTGGACGACCGCGCGCTCCTGCCGATCGAGGTGGAAGAGCAATCCACGCAACAGCGCTCGTTCTGGACGGGCCGGGCCCGGCGCGTGAGCCTCTCGAAGGTCGGGCAGATGTACGAGCAGCTCGCGGACCTGCTGCGCGCCGGCGTCCCGATCCTGCGGGCGCTGGAGGTGCTGTCGCAGCAGTCCTCGTCGGCGGCGCTGGTCCAGGTGCTCCGGGAGGTGCGGGACGATGTCTCGGGCGGCGACGCCCTGGCCGACGCGATGCGCAAGCACGCCCACGTGTTTCCCGACCTGCATGCGGCGATGGTGCGGGCCGGCGAGAAGGGCGGGTTCCTGGAGGACGTGCTGAAGCGGCTGTCGGAGTTCGTGGCCCGTCAGGACGCCCTGAAGAACAAGTTCATCGGCGCGCTGATCTACCCGAGCATCCTGCTGTTCGGCGCCCTGGGGGCCGTGTCGTTCATCATGGCCTACGTGGTGCCCAAGATCCGCTCCGTGCTCGAGGGTCAGACGCTGCCGCTGCCGACGAAGGTCGTCTTCGGCGTCAGCGACACGCTGCGCGAGCACGGCTTCTGGCTGCTGGGCGGCATCGTCGTGCTGGTGCTCCTCGTGCTGGGGTACTTTCAGAGCGCGGTCGGCAAGGCGAACTGGTCCCGGCTGCAACTGCGCATGATCGGCGTGGGCAAGATCTACACGATGGTGGCGATTTGCCGTTTCTGCCGCGTCTTTGGCACCATGCTGGCCAACGGCATCCCCATCCTGCAATCGCTCAAAATCTCGAAGGACTCGACCGGAAACGCCATCCTCGCCGACGCCATCGATGAAGCGGCCGAAAGCGTGCGCGCCGGCGAGTCGCTGGCCCGGCCGCTGGGGGCAAGCAAGGTGTTCCCGCCGGCCATCGTGGACATGATCGCGGTGGCGGAAGAAAGCAACAGCCTGGACAAGGTGCTGGTGGAGATCGCCAACACGCAGGAGGAGCGGACGGCCCGGCAGATCGATTTCACCATGCGCCTGCTGGAGCCGCTGCTACTGATGCTGATGGGTGGTATGATCGCTTTTATCGCCATCGCGCTGCTGGTGCCCATCTTGCGGATGGCGACGTCTGGCTTGCGAACCTGATGGAAAGGACCTGATGGTGCGTGCACTCAAAGCGGAGAAGCTGATGAAGACCCACACACGCAGAATCCGACCCCGCGTCCGAGCGTTTACCCTGTTGGAGGTGCTGATGGTGGTCATCATCATCGGCCTCCTGGCGGCCTTTGTGGTGCCCAATTTCATTAATGCGCCGACCGTCGCCAAGGTCGGCCTGACGGAGGCCGCGGTCGGCTCGAACGGCAGCATTGCCAGTGCGCTGAAAATGTACCGCCTGGCCATGGGGCATTACCCGACCACCGACGAGGGCCTAAAGGCGTTGACCGAGGTTCCGGACGACGAGGAGCTGGCCAAGGCCTGGCGAAAAGGCGGCGGCCCGTTCATCGAAGACGTCAACGGCCTGAAGGATCCGTGGGGCAACGAATACCGCTACGTTTGCCCCGGCACGTACAACACCGAAGGCTTTGACCTCTCCAGCGTGGGACCGGACGGCCAGGAAGGCAGCGAAGACGACATCGTTAACTGGAAGAAGGGGTAGTCCGGACGGCGCGCCGGTCGTGTCCCCGCACAGGCTGGCCGCTGGAGCGTGCGCCACCGTCTGAGGAGCGTCCTCATGCGCCAGCCAGTGCACAAGGGATTCACGCTCCTCGAACTGCTGATGGTCCTGACGCTGCTGGGGGCGTTGTTCGCGCTCGTATGGCCCGATTTCGAGAACGCTTCCCGGAGCAAGCACCTGGAGGAGTCGGCGGAGCGCATTCGCACCCTGGTGGCCATGTGCCGCGCCGACGCAATGAACGAAACGGTCCGCTACCGAATCAAGGTTCGCCCCGACGGCAGCGTGCGCGTCCTGCGCCAGGCGCACCCGCTCAACGCGCCGCACCTGTACATTCGGCCGCGGGTGGGTTGGGCGCAAACCGCCTTCCTGCTCGACGACGTGTGGGTCGAGGCGCTCCAGATCCTGCCCGATGGCCCGCCGCCGATCCGCATCGTCGATGAGAAGCTGGAGTTCCCGGAGACGGAGATCGAGCCCGTCCCGATCGCCGAGCTCGGCGCCCCGGTCGAGATTGACTTCGATCCGGACGGCACGTGCAACTCGCTCCGCTGGGTGCTGCGCGACACGCGCGGCTTCGGACTTCTGCTGACGCTCGACGGCCGGCTGGGGCGGGTGATGATCGAGGACTGGAAGCCCGTGCCCCCGGAGCAGCTCCGGCGGCCGGAGCCGTGGCCCGAGGAAGAAGAGCCCGAGTATCACCCCGAGGATTTCCAATGACCCCCGCCCGGCGCGCCGCTCTTCTGCTCGAAATCGTCGTCGCCCTGGCGGTCCTCGTCGCGGCGATCGGGCTGCTGGGCGCGCAGCTCGTCGGCGGCCTGAACATGACCTCCTATTCCGAGGAGCAGCTCCGCGCTTCGCTGCTCGCGGACCGCCTGCTGGCGCTGGTGCAACTCGACCCCGACCTGCAACGCCGCATGACCGAGGACGACGAGATCGAAGATGAGTTCGGGAAGGAATACCCAGGCTATTACTGGCGCGTCACCACCGAGCCGCTCGACCCGGAGCATCTGGACGAGCTTAAGCTGGTCACGATTCAGGTCCTCTATCAGGCGGACGCGGAATTGCAGGACGGCAAGTCCGGCATCAGCAGCGCCACCGTGCTGCGTACGCTGGCGTTTTTCAAGGGCAAGCCCGGGACCGTCAACCTCGTCGAGCAGGCCGGCCTGAGCGAGGAGCAGGCCGAGGAGTTGCGGCAAGCGATCCCGATTCCCGGCTTCGATCCGACCGCCATCGACCTCCAGCAACTCATGTCCATGCTCACCACGGACCAGATCATGGAGCTCCTGCCGATGCTCGCGCCGCTGCTGCAACAGATCGCCGGCGGCAAGCTGCCCGCGGATCTGTCCGGCCTGGCCGAGCAGCTTGGCGGTGCACTCGGCCCCGAGGCCCTGGGCGGCGCCTCGCCGCAAGACCTGACGAACGCGATCCAGCAGGCCGTTGGCGGCGGGGGTCGCCAACCAGGCGCGATGGGCGCGCCGGGTCGGCCGCCGGCTCTTCCGGGGCGCCCGCCGGGCGCTGGCGGACGTCCTCCGGGACGTAACCCGGCGCCGCCGTCCAAGCCGCCACCGCCGGCCGGTGGCGTCAACATCGGCCGCGGCTCGGGGCCGAATGGCGAGTACACGCTCGAGGACCTCATGCGGCTGCGCGACCAATACGAGCAGCAGCAAGGGGGGCGCAAGTGAGATCGGTCCGGCCCAGGGCAGTTCGCGGCCTCACGCTGCTCGAGGTGATCATCTCGGTCGCGCTGATCGCGCTGCTGCTCGGGTCGTTGTTGACGTTCTTCTGGCAGACGCTCGCGACCCGCGACCAGGCCCGCCGTGCCGCCGACCGCACGCAGCTCGTCCAGCAGGTGCTGACCCGCATCGGCAACGAATTGCGGGCCGGCGTGGGCGTGGATCGGATCGGCTTCCCGATCCAGCAGTTCACCGGCGAGCGGCGGAAGATTACCTTCGTGACTACCCCGCTACCGTCCATGGACGCCTATACCTTCTACACCCAGGCCGAGTCCCAGCCGTTCACTCCGCACGACCTGCGCGAGATCACGTACGAGCTGTGGATCGACCCGGAGGACACCACCTCGGACGGCGAACCGTTGGTCGGCGGCATCCTGCGCACGGAACGTCAGGCAATCAACCCGTTCATTCCCGAGGAAGAAGTCCCGGAGGATCAAGACCTCTTGTACGTGCGGCGTGATTTGTGGTCGCACGAGTTGGGATATCTCGAATTCCGCTACTTCGACGGCGTCGATTGGAGCACGATTTGGCAGGTCACCGAGGGGAATCCGCTGCCGCAGCTCGTGCAGGTCACCATCGGCTTCGACTCGATCACGAATGAGGAGCTCGAGGACCAGGATCTGCACGCCTACCCCATCGACCGCTTCCCCCTCGGCCCGGACGTGCCGAACCCCGATCGCTACGCCACCATCGTGCGCCTGCCGGCGGCCGATCAGACGTTCTCCAGCCGTCTGCACCGCCTTAGCAGCGAGGTCAAGGAAGTCTATCAGTTCAACACCCCCACCGGCGAAGAAAGCCCCGAAGAAGGAACCGGGCCGGGCGGCACTCCAGGAGTAAGGCAATGAAGGTCGTGCGCCATCCTGGATTCATCCTGCCCGTCGTGCTGGTCCTCATCGGCCTGCTGGCCGTTACGCTGGCCAGCTTCATGTTCTTCGTGAATGCGGAAGTCGCGGGCATCCAGGCCCACCGTGACGCGCAGCAGGCGCGCCTGGCCGCAGAGTCCGGCCTCGAAGAGGTGATCACCATCCTGCGCGCCTCCCCCGACGATCCCTCCGCCTGGTTCGACGTGCCGGATCGCTTCCGCAACGCGCTCGTGTGGGCCGAAACCTACACGCGCCAGGAGGACCCCGTCGCCAAGATGGGCTCGCGCAAGGAGATTCTTGCCCTGGCCGCACCGCCCGTGGCCTGGCGCTACAGCGTCGTCGCCGAGAACCTGGACGGCCTGCCGCAGACCTTTCGGTTCGGCGTGACGCCGGAAGCCGGCAAGCTCAACCTCAACACCGCCAGCGACGAGGAGATCGAGCGCCTGCTGACGCCGCTGCTAATGGAACTGCAGGTGGAGAACGCCCCGGAACTCGTGGCAGCGCTGCTGGATTGGCGCGACGAAGACGAAGACGTGCGGCCTGGCGGCGCTGAGAACGAGTACTACACGAACCTCCAACCCGCCTACACCACCAAGAATGGGCGGCTCGACACGCTCGAAGAACTCCTCGAGGTCAAGGGGTGGACCGCGGCGATGCTGTATGGCGAGGACACCAACCGCAACGGACTGCTGGATGCCAACGAAGATGACGCCGACGCCTCGTTCCCCGCCTACGACAACGCCGACGGCCTCCTGAACCGTGGCATTGCCCCTTACGTCACTGTGTGGTCGCGCGAGCCTGGGCTGCCGTCGCAGGGCCAGACTCCGGGGCCAGGCGGGGAATCCGAGCAGGAGCAAACTCCGGAACCGGAACAAGCCGCGGGGTCGGAGGAGCAGCCGCAGCCAACACCACTGCCACAAGGACAACCCCCCGCGGAGCAGCAACCCAGCAAGGGGCAGACGCCGCCGCCCGTGAAGGGGGGCGCCCGGCGATCCGACAAGGCCCCCGGCGACAAGCCGCCCGACAAGCCCCCGGCCGGAAGAACCACCGGTCCCGGTTTGTCGCCTCTGCCGGGCGGACCACCGGCAGCGCCGTCCAGCGGCGCCCCGCCGCAGGGGGCGACCTCGCAGCCGACGCAGGCGGCGATGCGCGAAGGGCTGGTCAACGTCAACACGGCCCCGCTGCGCGTGCTGCAGGCGCTCGATGGGATGCCCCCCGGGGCGGCCGAAGCGATTGTCGCCCTGCGTCAGGAGCTCACCCCCGAGGCGTTGAAATCGTCCGAGTGGCTGGTGACGTCGGGGGCCATCGACCCTGCGACCTATGCGCAGATCAAGGATCGGATCACCACCCGCGCCCTGCAGTTCCACGTGGAGATCCTGGGGTACGGGGATCACACGAAGCTCGCGCGGCGGTATGAATGGATCATCGAGATGCGTGGCTCGGTCGCGCAGGTGTTGTATCATCGCGACCTCACCGGCCTGGGCTTTGCCTGGCCGATCGACGACGAGACCCTCGTTGTGAAAGGGCGCTGAGTCCGCCGCCGCGGACGGAGAAGTATGTCGTGATCAAGCTGAGCCGCAAGGTGCTGTGCCTGGACTGGGACAAGCGCTCGCTGCGCATGGTGGTGGCGCGCGTCGGCCAGGGCCGGACCGTGCTCGAGGACGCCCACTCGCACCGTTTGCCGAACACCGTCGACGCGGACGACGCCGACGCGATGGGGGACTTCATCCGCGCGATGCTCCGGCGGCATCGTTTGAGCCACAGGTCGGTCGTCGTGGACGTGCCACGCGAGCGGGCCGTGATCAACCGGCTGGTGCTGCCGCCCACTCCGCCCGCCGAGGTCGCCGCCGCGGTCCGCTTCCAGGCGATGAAGGAGCTGCCCTTCGCGGTCGAATCAGCGGCCATCGATTACATCATCATGGGACGGGATGAGAACGGCCAGGCCACCGAGGTCTTGCTCGCCGCGGTCACGACGGAGGCGCTCGACCGCACGCGGCTGACCTGCGAGGCCGCCGGGCTGACCCCGGCGCGTATCGGGCTGCGGCCGTATGCCAACCTGATCAGCGTCCGGCGTACGCGGGGCACCGACGACCAGCGCGTGCTGTTTCTGGACGTCGGGCCCGGCGCGACCGAGATCGACGTGATGCGCGGCGATGCGCTGGCCTTCGCGCGCTCGGCCAACGTCACCGTGCCGCTGCCGGTGAGCGACCCGGCGTCGCGCGAGGACTCGCGCGTGATCTCGCTGGCGGAGATCAGCGATCTGGACGGCTCCGACGCGGCCATCGCGGCGGCGGTCAACGAGGTGCTCGTCGAGACGACGCGGACGCTCCAGGCCTACCGCGCCACCGAGACCGAGGCCCGCATCGACGAGATTGTCGTGGCCGGCGGCACCGGCATCGAGACCCAGCTTGCGGACCGCCTGCACCAGCGGCTGGAGCTGCCGGTCACGCTGTTCGATCCGACCGAAGCGCTGGGCGTCGATGCGAGCGACGCGCCCAAGCTCCGCTCGTTCTCGGCCGCGCTGGGACTGGCCTGGGGCCTGAGCCGCGAAGGCTCGCTGGCGCTGGACTTCCTGAACCCCAAGCGTCCGGTCTCCACCCGGGAGATCGTTCAGCGCCGGGCACGGATCGGTGTGCTGGCGGCCACGCTGGTCCTGGTCGCGGTCGTGGGTGTGCTGGGCAAGCAGTACTACGGCCTGCGGGCGCAGCTCAACGACCTCAAGAAGCGCAACAAGGACCTGCAGAGCCAGGTGCAGGGCAAGACCGAGGTCCTAAACCGGATCGACGAGGCGCGGGAGTGGGCCATGGAGGCCGTGTGGCCCGACGAGCTGCTGAACGTGGTCAAAGTGGCCGCCGAGGGCGGCACACCGCCCGGCGAGAAGCTGGTGGTGCAGGAGATCGTGCTCGATACGGTGTCGCGGACGCCGGGCATCACGCTCCGCAACCTGTTCGCCAGCGACTACCAGGTGCCCACCGACTTTGTGAAGAGTCTCATTGGGCGTGAGGCGGAGGACGGCGAGCGCCTATACGACGCCGCGCAGCGGACGACCAGCGCGGTGCCGGCCGCGACCAAGTTCAACTGCAAGACGGATATCGCCATCCAATTGCTGAAACTGCAGGAGTTTCGCGATCATGCGGCCAAGCGTGCCAAAGAACGGAAGGACCGCCTGCGGGATCTGGGCCGGTCGTAGGCCCGGAGCGAAGCGATGACGCGACGCGAGAAAATCCTGGGGCTGTGCGTCGGCGGGACGCTGGGCGGTTTGGCGCTCGTCACGCTGGTCCGCTGGACGGTCCTCAGTCCGTTCCAGAGCGTCCGCGACCAGATCGCGGACGAGCATCGCCGCAGCAAGAACCTCCGCACCGCCCTGACGCAGGTCGAGAACGTCGAAGAGCAATGGCAGCAATTGACCGCCCGCACGCTGGCGGCCGAGCCCCGCGATGCCCAGCGGCGCTTTCAGGAAGACATGCAGCAGTTGCTCGAGCGGCACGGCCTGCGCGACGCCAAGGTCGCCCCCGGCGCCTTCATCCCCTACAAGGACGGATCGCGTGGCGTCCCGCTCACCATCAGCGCGGCGGGCACGCTCAAAGAGATCGTCGGTTTTCTGTGCGACTTCTATTGCCGCGACTACCTGGCACGGCTGGACAAGGTGCGCATTACGGCCGACCAGGCGGTCATCGGCGACGTGAACACGAGCCGGACGCGAAGCACGGTTTCACGTCCGGGGCGTACCCCGCCGCCGCCGCCCGCCAGCCGTCGGGAGCCCACGTATGGTCCCGAGGGGCCACCGCTCAAGGTCAGCATTTCCGCGGTCACGCTGGTGCTGCCCAAGGTGCGCAACAGCGAACACCCGGTGATGGACAAGATCGTCGAGCTCGAAGGCGGCCGGCTCCAGCGGGACCGGGCGGCGTACACCGCGATCATGGACCGCAACCCGTTCATGCCGCATCGCGAAAGAGCGCAGGTTGTGGCGCCAACGACCGAACCGACGACGAGGACCGCCGGCCCGCCCCCGCCGCCTCCTCCTCCGCCCCCGCCGCCCCCCGGGCGCGACAAACTCGTCAAGGCCACGTTGTGTCTCGACGGCGAGCCGTATGCGTACGTGTACGACGAGCAGCAGCGCGACCAACCGCCGAGGAAGTACTACCTGGATGACGAGATCGACGACGGCCGGCTGGTGCTGATCCACCCGCGCGGGCTTGTGGTGCGGGTGGGGGCGCAGAACTACTTCTACCCGCTCGGCAAGAGCTTCGTGGACCGGGAGGAGTTGAACCCGGGCGACCACCCCGAAGTCTGGAAAGCCCTGCGCCAAGAGTCGGCGGGATCGCTGCGTCGGCCGGCTCGCGAGCGCGCCGACGCCGGCGGCCGAGCGCCGGTCGTCAGACGGGATGGTCGCTGAGCGCGGTGTTCGTGTCTTTTCTGGCAGGATACCTAAATGCCCGCGAGCACGAAGGTTGGCGCGCGCATGAGCTGGCGGCGCAAGCCCTTTTCGCGCTGCCACTTGCGGTCCATTTCCGTGTATAAATACCGGTACGTACGGCCCGGCTTTTCGCGGCCGGGGTACAGGGTTTCGGTGCTATCGCCCACACGAGGTGCACGCATGATGCTGCGGACGACCTACCGCGGGCTTGCCGGCCTGATTCTCGGCCTGGTATTGGGCTTCCCCATCGCAGCTACGCTGGCTCAGGAGCCGCCTGCGCGGGGCGCGCGAAACGCACGGCCCGGGCAGCCGCCGGCCACGCAACCGGCGCACCCCCCCGACTCGCAAGAGGCACTCGATAAGCTCCTCAAGCTGCGCGATCAGATGCAGAAGGAGCAGGGAGAGCATGAGAAGACCGGCCAGCCGGGCGACAAGGGCAAAACGCCCGCCCCAGAGCGCACGCCGCCCGCGGCCCACCCGCGACCGCCGGCCGCTGGTCACACTCCGACCCCCGCGGGCGGTCCTAGCGGCAATCCGCCACAGGGGCGCCAGTCGCTCGAGGAAATGCGCAACCGGGCCCGGGCGTCGACGCAGCGCGCCGGGACGCCCGCGCGCGGTGCGCATCAGCCGCCGCCCCCCGTGCCGCCGGACTTCGTCGGTCCGCCCGAGAATCTGGCGAACAACCCGCCGCCGGAGCGTCCGGCGGAGGAAACGGCCGAAGTCACGGAGCTGCCCGGCGAGGAAGAGCCGGCGCCCGAAGCTGAGCGCGAGCGCAAGCCCCGCCTTCCGGCCGACCCGAACGAGCCGACGGAGTGGTTCAACTTCTCCGCGACACCCTGGGAGGACGTGATCGCCCACTTCGTCCAGCGGATCGGCAAACCGCTGCTCCAGGGCGACGTGCAGATCGGGGGCGAGCTGACGTACATCAACGACCGCAAGTTCACGAAGCAGGAGGCGGTCGACGAGCTGAACCTGATCATGCACGAGAAGGGGTATCGGTTCGTCGAAGAGGAACACCACATTCGCATCATCCCGGTCAACGAGATCAAGCAGTACGTGGCGCTGAAGGACACGTACAACTCGGTCGAGGCGTTCGACCAGGCCAATCCGCGCGATATGGACTTCATCGTCGTCTACTACCAGGTGACGGACCGGCCCGCGAAGCTCTACGTCGACGCGTTCCTCGACGCGCTCCCCGAGCCCACGTCCCTGGTGGCGCTGCCCGACAGCAACCAGATCAAGATCATCGGCCTGGCCCGCGACGTACGCCGCTTCCTGGCGCTGAAGGACCGCATCGACCTGGCCTCTCAGGATATCCGCGAGATGCGGATCTTCGACATCAAGACCAACGCGACGGACATCGAGCAGCGCGTGCGCAGCCTGCTGCGCATCGGCGGCGGGGGCGGCCCACCCCAGATGCAGATCGTACGCGACCCCACCACCGGACGCATGGTGCCGCAGCCGGTGAGCCCCGGCGGCGGCGCGGACAGCGAGGTGCTGATGGTCGCCGACGAGCGCACCAACTCGATCATCGTCAAGGCGACCCGCGAGAAGGTGGACGAGATCGGCGACCTGATTCGCGAGCTCGATAAGAAACCCGACATCGGCGAGTTCAAGACCTGGGTCAAGGAAATCCGGCACGCCGACGCAGTCGAAGTCGCCAACCTCCTGAATCAAATTCTGCAACAGGAACAGGGGCAGGCGCAGGCGCGCCTGCCGCAGTGGCAAATTCAGCGCCAAATCCAGATGCAGATGCAGCAGCAGCAACAGCAGCAGCAGCAGCGCTTCCGGCGTGGGCAGCCCATGCCGCCTCAGCCGGCCATGACGCCGATGCAGGCGGGCGTGTCCCCCGAGGACATCTTTGTGGAAGGTGTGTTCGAGCGGGCCAAGAAGACGATCCGCCTGGTGGCCGACGCGCGGACCAACTCGCTGATCGTTTACGCCAACGAGGAAGGTGTGAAGCGCGTCGAGGATATGCTGAAGATCATCGACAAACCGCTGGCCGACAACTTCCGCACCTTTGTCTTGCAATACGCCGAGGTGGCCGACGTCGCGCCGCTGCTGACGCAGATCATCGGCGGGCTTACGCCGGCGGGCGGCGCACGCGCCGCGCCCACCATCGTGCCCGACGAGACCAAGAACGCGCTCTACGTCATGGCCGAGCGCGACATGATGGAAAAGATCGCGCAGCTCGTCGAGCAGTTCGACGTGCCCGGCCCCGCGCAGGAGCGGCACGTCGTCGAGCTTCAGAACCTGCGGCCCAGCACCGTGGCGCAGATGATCCAGACGTTGCTCACCAGCGGCGGTGGTGCGCCGGCGACGCCGAGCACGCCGCGGATGCCGCGCGGGCGCCCCACGATGCCGATACTGCCGAGCGGCGGGTCGGCCACCCGCACCGCGGATTACCAACTGATCCCGCTGGACGAAGCCCAAATCCTGATCGTGGTGTGTTCGGCGGAGGACTGGGCGAAGATCGAGCAGACGATCCAGATGTGGGACGAGCGCGCGCTGACCAGCACCGCGAAGCTCGAGATGTTCCCGATTACCCGCGGCAGCGCCCAGGCCGTCGCCAACACGCTCTCGACGCTGTACCGCCAGTACGAGCATCCGGTGCTCGGGCGGTCGTCCGTCGCCATCCAGGCCGATGGCGACAAAGTGTGGGTATACGCCGTGCGTCCGGCGCTGGAGGAGATAGGCGAGCTGATCAAGACGCTGGACGTGGAAAACGTCAGCGACAAGGTGGAGATTCTGCCGCTGGTCAACGCCGATGCCACGCAGCTTCAGCAGCAACTCCAGGCCCTGTTTACGGGCCGCGCCGGCGGTCTGCGGGGGCCGACGGGCGGGCCGCTGATTCAGGCCGAGCCGGTCACGAACTCGCTGATCGTCCAGGCCGACAAGTCCGACATGGACAAGATCAAGGACTTCGCCCTGCGGATGGACCAGAACATCGCCAAGCAGGCCACCGAGCAGCGCTTCTTCGAGCTGAAATATGCGCGGGCGCAGGATGTGGCCACCACCGTGCAGACCATATTCGCCGGGCCGGGTGCTTCCGGCGGCCGCGGGCCGGCGGGTCGCGCCCAGGTTCGCGCCATGGCCGCCGGCGCGCAGGTGATCGTCGAAGCCCCGAAGGAGAAGTTCGCGGCGATCGAGGCGTTCATCAAGCAGCTTGACGATCCCAAGGGCAAGGAGATGACCGTCAGGCCCATCAAGCTGCCAGGCTGCGATGTGAACCAAATCGCCCAGACCCTGAACCAGATCGTGAACAGCATCCCGCGACCGGATGGACTGCGCGCCGCGTTCATTCCGGACGTGGCGACGGAACAGATCATCGCCAGCGCGCCGGCGGACATGTATCCAAAGATCGATGATCTGGTCGCCCAGTTCTCGACGGGGACGGAGGATTTGGCGCTCGAGCGGCGGATTTACCCCATTGCCATCGCCGACGCCGGCTATATCGCGGACCTGCTGCAAAAGCAGTTGCCCTGGCAGGTGCAGCAGCGCAAGGGACAGAACCTCGCCAACCGCATCAACATCAGTGTCGATACGCGGCAGAACCAGGTCATCATCAATGCGCCGAAGTTCGTCCACCCGCTGGCCGAGGAACTCATCACGGCCCTGGACCGGCAGGACACGACCGAGATCGAGCCGGTCACGGTCGAGGTGAAACACGCCGATCCGAACCAGGTGGCGCAGACCGTCAATACTTTCTATGGTGCGCAGCGCGGCGCCACCGGCCAGAGTCGCCAGCAAGACGTGCAGGCGCTGGTGAGCAACGGGATACTGGTTGTCCGGGCGCCGAAGTCCAAGCTCGACGACGTGCGGAAGTTGATCGGCGAGCTGGACGCCGAGGACGCACGCGGCATCCAGGTCAAGACCTACACGCTGAAGGTGCTGAATGCGACGCAGGTGGCGACCCAGATTCAGGCGTATCTGCGGTCGATCAGCCCTGCGCAGCGCAGCGGTCAGCTCCAGCCGGGCGCGTTCGCGGAGCCGACCACCAACTCGCTGGTCGTGCTCGCGCCGGCCGACCAACTGCCGTTCGTGGATAGCCTGGTCACGCAGTTCGAGACCGCCGAGCGGCCCGAATCCGGCGCGAAGGCCTATCTCCTGAAGAACTCGCGGGCCGAGCAGGTCGCCCCGAACATCGACACTATGCTGAAGGCCAAGATCGCGGAGCGCGAGGGCGACATCCGCAAGGCCCGCGTGCAGACGGCGGTCGTCGCCGACCAGGCCGGCAACCGCGTGTTTGTGTTCGCGCCCGAGGACTATCAGAAGCTGGCCGCCGAGCTGATCCGTATGGTGGATGAAGAGGTGGCGGTCGGCGACCTCGTACACATCATTCCGTTGGAGAACGGCGACGCGCAGCAGGTGGCCCAGTCGCTGTTGCAGGTCATTGCCGGCAACCGCACGGGCTCGGGGACCCCCGGGGCCCGCAGCGGGACGTCGACCGTGCGCGTCAGCGCGGACGTCGGCAGCAACTCCATCCTGCTGGCGGGGATGGCCAAGGACGTCGCCGAGGTGGAGAAGTGGGTCAAGGA
>CAZWYT010000067.1:0-8744 GCA_964638325.1 uncultured Planctomycetales bacterium | reverse complement strand
CTGGCCGGCGGGCGGCAGGTGTACTTCGTGGACGTGGGCCGCGGCAAGCCCAGCGATGTCTCCTGGGAAATGCGCGACATGTTCCCGGATGAGAAGAAGGGCGGGCCCAGCATCGACTACGACTGGTTCAACGAATACCTGATCGTCAAGTGCCGGCCCACCGAGTTCCCGCGGATCGAGAAGGTGATCCGCGAGATCGAACGCCACATGAAGGTCGAGACGAAGGTGATTCTGAAGAAGCTCAAAGTCGACCCGCAGCGGACCCTCGCTTATCTCGCAGCCCAGCGCGACGACATCGACATCGAGAATCCCGACATCAAGCCCGTCCTCGCGCCCATCGTCGAGGAAGTGTGGCCGGAAGGCGAGGAGCCGCAACTCCAGAAGGACAAACGCGAGAAGGCCGAGCGCGAAAAAGCCCAGCGCACGAGTGGGCACGTGGCCCCGTTCCAGATGGCCCTACCACTGTCGCAGCTTTTGCTCGACGACCTGGAGGCCGACCTGACGGGTCAGCCGGCGGTCCAGCGGCCCGCCGGGCCGCGCAGCACCGTGGTGCGCCCCTTCGTTTTCACGCCAGCCGTCTACGCGGACCGCGGACTGGGCGCCAAGGAACCGCCGACGTCCGGCGCGTCGGTGCGCCCGACGGCGGCGCAGCCCGCCGCGACGCAGGCCGAAACGCTCCCGGAGCGGGATGCCACGCAACGCGTCGAGTCGCCGTTCAAGAAGGAAAGAGCGCGCATCGTGACCCGGCCGGACGGCACGGTGATCATCGAGGGGCCGAAGGGCGCCGTCGACGAGATCGACGAGGTGCTCAGCCTGCTCGAAGAGGATCTCGCCGTCGGCGAGATCATCCGCATCTTCCACTTCAAGTATGGCGACGTGAGCGCCGCCGCGGAAATCCTCTCCATGATGTTCGACGTGCAGCAGCGGCAGCTCGTCATTCAGCAGCCGCAGCAACAGCGCACCGGGCGCCAGGGCGGCCGCGACGAGGAAGATCGCGGGCAGCCGCAGAGCATGTTCGATCAGCTCCGCGGCGTGGTCGGCGGGCGCGCGGGGGCCACGCAGCAGCAGAAGGGCGGCGCGCCGATGCGGATCGCGACCGACCCGGGGCACAACTACCTGATCGTCAAGTGCAACGAAACCGCGCTGCCCGAGATTCGCCAACTGCTCCGCGAGCTGGACATTCCGCCCGGCGAGGTGCAGATCAAGGTCTTCCAGCTCAAGAGCCTCGCGGCCGACGAGACCGCTGAGAACATCAAGGACGTATTGGGCATCTCGAAGTTGCAGCAGCGGCGCGGCGGGCAGCAATTGCAGCGTCCGCGGCAAGGGGGCGGCCCCCAGGCACAGCAACAGCAGCTCATCGAGATGCTGCAGCAGCAGCTCTTTTCGGTGCCCGGCGTGGAGGGCGGGGCGAAGGTCGAGCGCGTCGAGATTGTCCCCAACGCGATCACGAACTCGTTGCTGGTGTCCGCGCCGCCCGAGGTCATGACGCTCATCGAGCGCGTCCTCGGCGAGATGGAAGAGCTCGAAGGCCGCGACGTCGTGGGTATCTACCACTACCCGCTCCAGCACGCCCATACGGACGACATCCTGCCGCTGCTCCAGGAGATCTTCGAGGCGGCCGGGTCGAGCGGCGGCGGTGGGGGGAGCCGCGCGGGCCGCGGCGGTGCGGCAGGCATGCCGCGCGCCGGCGGCGGGTCTTCGCCCGCGGCGCTCGGGCCGGTGACGGTGTCCTCCGATCCGCGGACGAACACGATCATCTACGCCGCGGAAGCCAAGGACGTGCCGATCGTCGAGAAGCAGATCAAGGCCCTGGACATCGAGGGGGCGGTCGCCGACGCCGAAATGTACGTCTGCCAGTATGGCAACGCCGACGAGATCGCCGCGGTGATCGAGCCTCTGTTTGCCCCCGGCCCTGCGCCGGGCGGTGCGCGACGCGGCGGCGCAACCCCGGAGGCGGTGCGGATCAGCTCCGACGCTTCGACCAACACGATTCTGGTCTGGGGACCGCCGAACAAGCGCGACCTGATCTTCGAGAAGATCGAGACGCTCGATCGGCTGGCGCAGCGCGACATCCGCGAAGTCCCGGTGCAGAACGTCCCGCCCTCGCAGATCGTTGGCTTCATCTCGCTCTTTATGAGCGAGCGGGCCGCGGCCGGCGGTAAGCCGGGGCGCGGGGGTCAGGCGGCTGAGGAGGCCGCGCCGCAGATTGTCCCGAACGACAACGCCAAGACGCTGGTTATCCGCGGCTCTAAGCGGCAGATCGACGAGGTCGTGGCGCTCGTGCAGCGCTTCGACGATAAGGACCTCGTGCAGCAGACGTTCAAGGTCATCGAGATTCCCCGTGGGCAGGATGCCGCGCGGCTGGCCAGCGAGGTCGAGCGCGTGGTCAATCAGAGCGAGGATGAGCTCGCCAGTCGCACCGGGCGCCAGCCCCGGCGCGTGATTGTGGGCGCCGATGACTATACCAACACACTCATTGTGGCCGGCGAACCGGCCCTCTTCGGGCAGGCCGAGACGATCGTCAAGCAATTGGGGGAGGTGCGCGCGGATCAGTACGTGACGCGCGTGATCGAGCTCAAGAACCTCTCCGCCCAGGACGCGGAAGACGTCATCAAGACCTTGCAGCAAAAGGGCGGCTCGACCGGCGGGCGGAGCTCGTCCGGCGGCGGGCTGCGCCGACCGAGCGGCGGCGGGAGCACGCCGAGCGTGCGGCCGCCTTCGGCTTCGCCCGCACCTAGCGGCGGCGCGCGCCGACCCCCGAGCACGCCGCCGGCGCGACCACCGCGTACGCCCAGTGGCGGCGGCGGTGGCAGTCCGCAGAAACCGAGCAAGGCCGCGGCTTTCCTCTATGACCCTACGCCCGGGCCGCGCGACGAGTTGTTGCTCTTCAAGCCGGCTGCCTGGGTCGAACCGTTCATCGCGGCGACGCCGATCGCGCCGCTGCTGGGCGTTCTGCTCGTTGACGAGCTCGCTGGCCAGCAGCAGCAACCGCCGCCGGATCAGGAGGTGCCGCAACCCAAGCCGCGCCGCGCGCCCCCGGCCACCCAGCCGGCCGCGCCGCAGCGCTCGGTCTCTCGTCCGGCGGCCTTGAAGGAGCTCGAGGACGAGCTCGCCGGGGCGGAGCCGCCCACGCAGCCGGCGCCGACCTCCGCGCCGACCGAGCCGCCCATGCTGATCGTCGAGGGTCTTAGCGGCGTGAGCGGGGCGCTGCGCGGCGAAGTGACGGCCTCAGCCATCGACAGCCAGCGTGTCGTCGTTACCGGCGACGCACAGGATGTGGACTTCATCGAGAAGATTCTGTCGATGATGGAGCAGACGGCCAAGCCCGCGCTGGTCGAGGTCTTCACGCTGGAAAGCGCGAAAGCCACGGTGCTGGCCCCGATCATCGAGAAGGCCGTCAAGGCCCAGATCGAGGCGCGGACCACCAAGCCCGGCCCGCAGGACAAGTTCAGCATCAACGCCGAGGCGCGGAGCAACTCGCTCATCGTCTCCGCGGCGGCGCCGCTGATGGAGCGGATCGCCGAGCTGGTCACGAAACTGGACATCACGCGCGAGGGCATGGGCACGGACATCCGCATGATCGCGCTCGAGCACATCCGGGCCGCGGAAGCGGTTGCCCTGCTGCGCCCCACGATCGAGAAGCTGAACAAGCTGCGCGAGGTGCCGACGGAATCGCAGGCCTCGATCGACGCCGATGAGCGCTCCAACAGCGTGCTGATCATCGGTACGCCGAAGGACGTGGAGGAAATCCAGAAGCTGCTTAAGACGGTCGACGTGGAGCTGACGGCGGAGCAGAAGGAGGGCGGGGGGTGGGTCACCGCCGAGGGGATCATCATTCAGCTCAAGAACGGCACCGCCGAAGACGTTGCCAAGGTGCTCAACGACATGATCAAGGCCGAGCAGGAAGCGGGGCTGCAAGGCGCCGGCGGCGACAAGAAGGCCGCCGGCAAGCCGTTCGTCAAGAAGATCCGCCTGCGGCTGGCGGGCGGCGGCGAGCTGCCCGAGCTGAACCTGGAGCGGCCGATCAGGCTGGTGCCGGAAAAGGGCACGAACTCGCTGATCATTTTCTCCAGCAAGGCGAACAACGATGCGTTGACCGCCATCGTCGATTTGTTCGACACGCTGCCCGCGGGGGCCGACACGGACGTGAAGGCCTTTGCACTCCAGCACGCCAGCGCCGAGGTGATCGCGAAGCTGATCGAGGACACCTTCAAGGACAAGTCCTACCTGGCGCGGCCCAGCGAAGGCGACTCCAAGGGGCTGCAGAAGGGCATCATGCCGCCCGTGCCGCCCGGCCTGGCCGCCAAAGGCCTGCCCTATCCGCTGGCCGTGCATCACGATCCGCGGAGCAACACCGTGCTGGTCATCGGCCGCAAGGACGCCGTGCTCCTCGCCGGCGGGCTGATCAACGAGCTGGACCGCCCGAGCCTGGACCTGGGGCTCAAGTCCTACGTGATTCCGCTCAAGGCGGCCCAGGCCGCCCAGCTCCAGGAGAAGCTCAAGAAGCTGCTGGACGACCGGGCCAAGGCGCTCGGGGCGGACAAGAACGCCGCCCGTGACAACGCCGTCGTTTATGCCGACGAGCGCTCCAACAAGTTGATCGTGCTGGCCACCGAAGAGGTCTACGACATGGTCGAGGACCTGGTGCTGCAGCTCGATGCGGCGGATAAGTACAGCGTCGTGGACATGCGGTATCGCGGGCTCCAGCACGCCGACGCCGTCAAGCTCAAGAACCTGCTGGAAGAGACGTTCAAGAGCCGGGCGGACGCCGAGAAGAAGGCGAACAAAGAGGCGAACGACACGCTGAGCGTCCTGGCCGATACGCGTAGCAACTCGCTGTTGCTGACCGGCACGCGCGACTACCTCGACGAGGCCGAGAAGCTCGTCGCCGAGCTCGACCAGCCCTTCGAGGGCACCGTCGTGTTCCGCGCCCGCAAGGTCAAGCTCAACAGTGCCGCCAACGTGGCGTCGCTGCTGAAAGAGATGATCGACAAGGCGATGACGCAGAAGGACAGCAAGCTCAGCGGCACGCCGATCCAGGTCATGGCCGACCCGGTGTCCGACAGCCTGCTGCTGGCCGCGTCGCGGGAGGACATCGAGGTCATCGAGCGCTGGGTGGAGATTCTGGACCGGCCCAGCGAAGTCGGCCGCATGACGCGGATCATCCCGCTGCAGCGCGCCGTGGCCGAAGACGTCTCCAAGGCCATCAGTGACATCTTCAAGACCAAGGCCGGCGGCGGCCAGAAGGGTGGCGAGATCGACATCAGCGTGTCGGCGGACAAGACCTCGAATTCGATCGTGGCCTTCGGCCCGCCGGCGCTGCTCACCGATGTGGAGGACTTCGTCCGGCAACTCGACGCCACCGAGTCCACCAAGGGCACCATCGTCCGCATCTTCCCGTTGGAGCAGGCGGCGGCCGCCGACGCCGGCGACCTGCTGAATCGCATCCTTGAGCTTCGCGGCGGGTCCGTGGGTGGCACAAGCGGCGGCGGTGGCGGCGGCGGCAGCCAGCAGGAGTCGGCCAAGCAGGTCATGCTCATCTTCCAGCGGCAGCATCCCGAGCTTGGCCTGGAGACCCTGAAGGCATGGCGCAGCGGCATCGTGGTCATTGCCGACGTGCGCACCAATTCGCTGGTCGTGACGGCGCCGCCGGAGAGCATGGCGCTGATGGAATCGCTCGTTACCGCGGTCGATGTGCCGCCGCAAAACGCGAAGATCCGCGTTGTCCGCCTGCGCAACGCGGATGCCGAAGAAATGGTGAAGATGCTGGAGGCGCTCTTCGAGCAGAAGACCACGACCACCGGCGGCGGCCGCACCAGCGGCGGAGGAGCGCAGCCCGAGCGCGAGCTGACCATCGGCGAAGGGCTCGGCGGCGAAGGCGGTCGCCAGATGATCGCGTTCACGACGGACCTCCGCACGAATTCGGTCATCGCCGCCGGAACCCCCGGCTATCTCGACCTTGCCGAGAGCATGATCCTCGAGCTCGACACGGTCCCGATTCAGCCACGGATCACGAAGGTTTATGTGCCGCTGAACATCAAGGCCGAGTCGCTCGAACCCTCCATCAAGAGCTTCAGCGACGCCGAGCAGAAGCGGCTCCAGGACATCGGCAAAGATGTTTCCATCGGCGTCAAGCAGGAACGCCAGATCACCGTCATCGCCAACAAGGACGCGAACCGGCTGATTGTCGACGTCGATCCGCGCTTCGAGAACACCGTAATGAACGTGATGCGCGATCTCGACCAGCCGCCCCCGCAGGTGCTGATCCAGGTCCTCATCGTCGAAGTGACCATGGAGAACGCGCTCGAGCTGGGCGTGGAGTTCGCCTTCCAGGACTTACAGTACGCCAAGGCCGGCGTGAGCGACACGACCACCTTTGACTACGTTGCCGGCACGGACATCGGGGCGGCGGGCAGCGGGTTGGGCGGTTTCACGTTCACGATCACGGGTGCGGACTTCAACTTTTTGTTCCGCACGCTGCAGAGCGAGAACAACCTGAACGTGCTGAGCCGGCCGCAGATCGTGGCCATGGACAACCAGAAAGCGTCCATCAAGGTCAGCGACAGCGTGCCGTACGTCATCGGGACCTCCACGACGACCGGCGGGCAGATCACGACGCAAGTGGCCCGCCAGGACGTGGGGATCCTGCTCGAAGTCACGCCGCAGATCAACCCGGATGGCTTCGTCCGGATGGAGATCAAGCAGACGGTATCGGACGTGACCGGGTCGACGGTCGACGTCGGCCCGGGCATCACGGCCCCCATCTTCTTCGACCGCGAGGCGAACACCACGGTGACGGTCAAGGATAACGAGACGGTCGTCCTCGGCGGCCTGATCACGTCGCGGACCGAGAACCGCGAGCAGAAGGTCCCGCTCGTCGGCGACATCCCCGGCTTGGGGCTCCTCTTCCGCCACCAGCAGGACACCACCAAGCGCACCGAGTTGCTCGTCGTTCTCACGCCGCACGTGATCCGCACGATTGACGACTACCACGCGCTGTCTGTCACTGAGCGTGACCGGATGGAGGCGACCCCGACCGAGGTGCTGGCCGATCCACTGATGGAGGGCTTGCAGGTCACGCCCGAGGAACTGAAAGCGATCGAGGCGCGTCAGGGTGAAGCCGCGCCGGTGCGCCGGTCCGCACCGGCCCGCGAAGAGAAAGCGAAAGAGTCGCCGGACGAGCTGTACGGCCCGCTGCGGCCAGTACTGCGACCCGAGCGCCCGCCTGCCGAGCCGGACTCCTATGACGTGCCGGTGTCCCTGAGAACCCGTTAATGGTGACGATGCGTAGTCACAGGTGCCGATGCCGGAGGGTGGGTCTGGGCTGCGGGTTGGCCCTGCTGGCACTCGCTCTCGGGGCCGGTTGCCAGGCCCCCGCCGGTCCCGACGCGGGGCCGCAGCTCCGGGATGACATCGTCGCGATCCAGCAATACCCCCCGACCGACCCGTGGCTGCGGGATGACGAAGGGCGCATCACCGGCCTTCGCACCCGCATCTACCTCCTTCCGGCGGCGCGGGAGGACGAAATCCCTAAGGGCGTGTTCGTCCCCGGGCTCATCCAGGCGGCCTTGTATGCGCTGGCCCCCCGCGCCGATGGCAGTTATGAGCGTCAGCTCGTACACGAGTGGAGCTTAGACGAGCGCGAAGCCGCGGGTTATCGCATCTCGCATCCGTCGGTGATGGGGCAATCGTATGGTCTGATCCTGCGCTGGCCGTCCAATCTGGACCTGGCTGGCCGCGAGATTCAGATCATGCTGAGCTACCAGCGGAAGGACGGCGAGACGATTGCCCGGCGTGGCACGCGCTTCCGTGTGCCGCTGCTGCTGGGGGCGCCGTCGCCGCGACCTTCGGCGACGACACCGGCGTCCCTTCATTCAGATAAGGAGCGCAGCGCGCCGGGATCGCGGCCCTCCGTCAAACCGGGATCAGAATGATGCCCTGGGGGCTCTTCTCAGTTGCGCTGCTGATCGTCTACCTGCTGCAGAGCGCTGTGCTGGGGCATTTCGCACCGGCGTGGCTCGACCTGTTCCTGGCCTTCGCCCTGCTTGGCGGCCTGGCGGGCCCCCTGTGGGAAGCACGGCTGGCGGGCTGGATTGTGGGACTGGTCCAGGACGTCGGCACGGATGGCCCCCTGGGGATTCACGCGCTCGCTCTGGGACTGGCCGTGTTGTTGCTCACGCGAATGCGTGAAGCCGTCAATCGCGAGTTGTGGTGGGTGCGCTGGCTCGTGGGCTTCCTCGTGGCCGTGCCGGCCCAACTCCTGGTGCAGGTACACGACCGCTACTTTCAGGGGGCGGCCGTTTCGTGGCCTCACATGCTCGGCTACGCGCTGCTCACCGCGCTGGTGGCGGCGCTACTGGCTGCCCTCGGCGTGCGTCTGCCGGTGCTGTTCCGCCGTCGCCGGCCCTACTCGGCCGCCCGCTGGTAGAAAAAAGGGGACATTCTGAATTTCTGGCCGGCCAGTGTGTTCCCCGCTTTTGTTCCCCATGGACCGGCCAACTCGGACCGGGTGGGGCCCCCTTCGCCAGACGCTCGAACGTTCCTGGCGGGGCTCGAACCCACAACCTTCGGCTCCGGAGGCCGACGCTCTATCCAGTTGAGCTACAGGAACATGCGTGCCACTGCAACCAGCGCGCAGTTTACCCCGCACCGCCGCAGCGTCAAGGCGAAGCCGATGGCTGACGGCTGACGGGTCGGCGTCACGAAAAGGGGTAGGTTTACGCCGCGCGGGCCAAGGGGCGGGT
>CAZWYT010000066.1:0-25695 GCA_964638325.1 uncultured Planctomycetales bacterium | reverse complement strand
AGCCCACATAGCCACCAGCAGTCAAACCGATCGAGTTCTCGTGCGTCCCGTCGTCATACAGATACGTGTGCGGCGGGCCGCCGCCGACTTCGCACTCATCCGGAATGCCGTTGCCTTGGCAGTCCTGGCTGGTGCCGTTGCCGATGTCGCACGCATCCAGGACGCCGTTGCCTTGGCAGTCGAGGCCCGCTCCGCAAGTGTAGGGATGGCACCAGGCACAATCGCCCACGTAGCAGCCGCCGGGCACCTCGCACGCATCCACGATGCCGTTGCCGTCGCAATCCGGATCGCAGACATCCAGGACCCCGTTGCGGTCGGCGTCCGAGCACCAGCCCATCTCGCAGTAATCGTCCACGCCGTTGTTGTTGCAGTCCGTGTTTGCGCACATGGAGCCCGTGCCGCCCCAGTAACCGCCGCACGCCGACTGCGGCTCGATCGTGCATGAACCATCCGGCCAGCAGCAGGCACCGACCGCTTCGTGGACATTGACCGTGTAGTCCTCCACCTCGCCGTATTGCGTCGTCCCGCACGGCTGTGGATTCACGTTCGCGTAGTCGATCCGAATGCGCATGCGCGTGGGACCGGGCAGCGCGCTGCTGGACGGGATGATGTTGAAGACGTACGGACCGACACCCGGAACATCGCCCAGGCTCTCGGTGTCGTCGTCAAACACGAAGTCATGGTTCCAGTCGATCCATACGCTGCACGTGTCGGCGACCCAGATCGGGTTACCGTTGGTAACAATCAGCGGCGTAGGCTCGCCGACGATCAGATCAGCGCTCAAGTATGTGTAGTCCGCGTATTGCCCGGCCTCGCAGCCGCTCGAGTTGTAGACCACGCCGATCTCGACTTCACCGATGTACTCGTCGCAGATCTGGGCGCCGCCCGGGCAGTAGAACGGCGTGCACACGACATCCGCGCACAGGGTGTAGTCGCCCTGGTAGGTGCCGTTCTGCGCCGCGCAACCGGACGGATTGATCTCGATGCAGTCGCCGTTCGGCAGGCAGCAGGCACCGGTCGGAACCGGGGCACAGGTCAGCGACGCGGTGTAATCCTTGTCGCACGGCCAGTTTTGCCAGGCCGACGGACCGGCCCAGCACCAGTACGTCCCGCCCGCACTGCCTTCGACCGTGATGCTCGCCGGCTGGCACTCGCCGGCCGTCGCACTGGCCAGGATCGAGTAGCTCGAGCAATCGTTGGGACCCGCACCCTGGATGATGAAGATCAAGAGCGGCACTTGCGACGCCGCTGACCAGGTCAGGTACTGCGGGACGTCCAGCGTGAGCTGGTACCAGTCGCTGTCGCGCAGACCCGTGTTCGCCCACATTGTGCCGCAGTACGTATCGCCGCAGGCAAGCGGGGCGAACGTCGGCGGATCCATGCCACAGCCGCCGTCGGTGTCCTCGCCGCACGGCTCGGGCTCGGGAATTCCTTCCGGCGGGCAGGGCACGTAACACGGGCACTCGAAGCACTGGTGACCCAGGCCCAGGAACTCGCCATCGATGCACTGGCCGGGATCGCTGACCATGTCGCACCCGCCTGCGTAGTAGCAGCAGGCACCGGTGGTCGGCGCGTTGCAGTTGCCGATGCACGTGATGGCGGTCGGCTGGACGTAGCAGTCGGTGCCGACGATGCCGTCGAGGCCGATCAGCGTGCCGAAACCGTCATAAACGTAGTAGTACGGCTCATACGGCCAGCCGCCAGTCGGATAATAGATCGTCTGGATCGTGTCGCCCGTCGCGGCCATGAAGTAGAACGACATCGGGCCGGTGCCACTCGCCAGCGTGATCTGGCTCAGCACGGTCACGCCATTGACGAGCACGTCGAGCGTATTGCCGTTCCAGCCGTCGCCGTAGCAGTCATACAGGTCAATGCGGTGCTCGCAATCCGCCGGGCAGACCCACGCGGGGCAGGTCTCGCCCGGGAAGAAGCGGCCACTGACCGCATCGCACTCCGACTCGAAGCCGGTGAACTGGCAGACCAGCCCGGCATCGCAGCACGCGCCGCGGATGCCGCACAGCGGCGTGATGTGGTCGCAGTCCGTGTCCGGCGTGAACCGCAGCGGCGGCATGCACTGACCCCACTCGACGGGGTAAACGCACTCGCCGTTGTAGTCGTTGCAGCAAGCGCCGAAGATGTCCGGGCAGGCGCCGGCCGTCAGGCAGAACGCCATGTCGGTGTCGAGCTGGTCCAAGGTGCCGCCGCCAGGCTGCTGATACGAACTAAAGTCGCCCGTGGGCGAATTCGCCCACAAGAACACGCAGCCGCCCGGGTTCAGCAAGCTCTTGACCGACACCCAGCCCGCGTCGAGGTTGACGCACGGATCGAGCTGATCGACCGAGTAGTAGAACAGATTGCTGTAAGCCCAGTACGGGCCCATATCGACGACCGTCGGCGTCACAACGTACGAGTTGACGACGGCGCCGGGCGTCGTACCGTTCTGGTAGAACTTGACCTCAAACTCGAGCGGCGTCGGATCGACGCACGTCGCCCAGCCATAGTAGAAGTAGGCCTTCAGGCCCCACCAGTGGATGCCGCCGATCTTGCCGGTCACACCCCAGAAGTTGTCATACACGGTGTACTCGAAGTTCGGGCCCACCGCGCTGGTGTAAGCAGACACCATCGGCATATTCGGGGTCTGCCCGTACATCGTGTTGGCGGGGCACCCCGGCGGCGGCGGGCACGACCACGGGGCGTCGAAGGTCACCGTGTAGGGGCCTTCGGCATAGCCGCCGGCCGAGTCGGTCAGCAGTGGCCAGTAGTACGTGCCGGCGGGCAGGCCGTACCAGTAAAAGCTCCAGTTGCCGTCGCCGCACCAGACGTTGTCCCAGGTTGACGCGAACAGGAACGACCCGCTGCAGGGGCACGCCGTGTCCATCACGATGTAGCCGTTGTAGAACGGCGGGGCCGTCCCGCAGTACTTGATGACGACAGGACCCAGCGACTCATGCATGGTGAACTTGAACCACACGTCGCGATACACGCCGCCGCTCAGCGCCGGGCAGTCCTCGGTCGCGCCCGTGTTGTCGTCATAGAACGTGACCGGGCTGCAGGCGTTTAGGTCGAAGGCGTACGCGTCCTGGCAGTTGTCGTTGCACGGCGCGCGGGTGGCCTGCTGATGCCCGCCAACGGCACCCGGCGTCACGATGATCGGCGTCTGCCCGATTGCCGCCCGCGAGCTCGACGCCATGGTCGTTTTGTCGGCGGTCGCGATCGGGCGAGCCGCGGACAGCGCGAGGTCGGATCTCGGTGGGGCGGCGTGGCGCTGGCCCGCTTTCCCTTGCGCGCACAGCGCGGTGCTCGTCGCCAGCAGCAGGCCGATCAGCAGTCCCACTCTCGTTGAAGCCCTCATTGCTCGTCTTCCTCTGCCTGCACCCGAGATGCGGACGGCGCCACACTGGCCGCCGAGGGCCCCGGGGCCGGAACGTGTCGAACGCCGGCACGCGCCGGGAGCCACCTTGCCGAGGGAATCTCGCCTACGCTGCGATATGCCCCCAGTAGTTGTAGTCTACCACGGCCAGCGGTCACTGGGAAGGGTTTTGGCCGCTGGCGCGATTGCCGGCCAGGGCTTCCAGCCTGGCCCGCGCCCCGGCGTGCTCCGGGTTCCAGCGCAGGACCTGCCGATACGCCCCGCCGGCTTCCTCGATCCGGCCCATGTTTTCCAACGCCTGACCCAGACCGTAGTGCGCCTCGGCGAAATCCGGCTTGATTTGCAGCGCCCGCTGGTACTGGGCCACGGCGTCCGCGGTTTTCCCCTGTAAGGCCAGTGCTTCGCCGAGCTTGTAGTAGGCCGGCGCGTACTGCGCGTCCAACCGGATGGCCGCCTGGTAGTGCGCGACGGCCTCCACCAACCGCCCCTCCTTCACCAGCGTGAGCGCCAGGTTGAAGTACGCCTCGGCGTACTCCGGGTTCAGCCGCAGCGCGGTGGCGAAGTGGTCCAGCGCCTCAGTGCTGCGGCCCTGGCGGGCCAGGTTGACCGCAAGGTTGTTGTGTGCCTTCGCGTTGTCGGGCTCCGTTCGCAGGACTTCCTTGTAATGCATGTTGGCCTCGTCCAGCATCCCTTGTTGCGCAAGGAGAATCGCCAGGTTGATGTGTACGTCCGCGTAGTCCGGCTTGACCGCCAAAGCCGCTTCGTAATGCGGGCGCGCGTCGGCGAGCCTACCCTTTTCAACCAGGGCGAGCCCCAGCCCCGTGTGAGCGGTATAAGAGTTCGGCAGAATCTGCAGTGCGGCCTTGAACTGCTCGATGGCCTCGTCTGTCCGGCCCTGCCGCGCGAGGGCCGTCCCCAGATTCACCCGTGGCCGCAGCCGATGGGGGTACTTGGTCACCGCGTCTGCCCACAAGCCGGCCGTGCTCTGGTAAATGCGGTTCCGGTGGAGGGTCAGGCTGAGCAGCACTGCGGCCACGACTGCGAGCGTGACCACGGCCGGCCGGGGGCCCGCGCGCGCGGCCCACCGTGATATAAGTTCCGCGAGTACCAGGATGAGCCCGATGCTCGACAGGTAGGTTTTGTACTCCACAAAGAGCTCGCTCTGCGGGACCAGTGCGTACGGGAGCAGCGTCGCGTAAAACCAGAATATGCCGGCAGCCGCCAGGGTATAGCCGTGTCTTGCGGCATATACACCCATTGCCAGGACGACAGCATGGAATGCTAGAGCCATGAACGCGCCGTGCTCGCGCAGGCTATTAGACACGGCGAAGTCATGATCTATGGACATCCAGCCCGGCAGCGGCAGGAGCAGCAACTTCCAGTACTGTACAAAGACGCGGCTCTCGGTGAGGAAATGGGCCCACGGCGAGGACACCTCGGCATGCCCATAGGGGAGAATCCGCAGGTGTGCCAGGTCCAGCAGACCCCGCGACCACAAGAACACGACCATGAGCGCGAGGCACACGACTGCTCCTGGGACGAGATAGCGAAGATAGCGGCGCAGCACGGCGCGGTCCGGCGCGCGGAGACAGAACTCCAGCGATAAGAGCACAACCGGTAACGTCAATCCCACGCTCTTCGACCGAAAGCTGAGCCACCAACACAAGACTAGGATGAGCCCGAGCCCGCCACTTCGCCAGACCGGCGTCGGATGCCAGCCGCGCCGCCACCGCAAGTACGTTAGCGCTCCAAGCAGGCAGAATGTCGTTGCCAGCATGCCCCGGCGTTGCGCGATGTATGCAACGCTGCTGGCATGCAAAGGGTGTACTGCGAAAAGTGCGGCGAGCACGAGCGGCACCGCGACCGGGCGTGCCCCGTCGGGCTGGGCAATACCGCAGAGGCCGCGCAGCAGCGTATAGAGCAAGCAGGTGTTCAGTGCATGCACGAGGACATTAAACACCAGAAAACCGGCCACTTCGAAGCCGGGCCGTCCCAGCGCGCGGTTGATGGCGTAGTTAAGGGCAAAGGTCAGGTGCGAGAACTGCTCGTCCGCGCTCCACGGGCTCAGACACAGGCGCCGCAGCGTGCCCGGCAGATCGACCGTGCGCGGGTTCTCGATCAGCGCCCCGGCGGAGTCGAAGAAGAACTCCGGATGGCCGGCGTTGACGTAGGCGATGCTCGACAGCCCGATCAAAAGAACGTAAGCGAGCGCACCCCGTCCGCGTGCCGGCCACGCGGAGTCCAGCCGTGGTGCGGCGCGACGAGGGGCACGTTCCCGCGGCAGCTTCCGACTCATCCGTTGTCAGCCCAAGAGCAACAGCGACATTGTTGCGGTAAGCCCGCCGGGTGTACAGACGCGCCGCTCGCCGAGTGCCAACAAGCAGGGGCCGCCGACCCGCAGGATCGGAGGCCCCGTCACGTGGACTTACGTTCTCACACGCCTACTTGTTGCCGCCCGACTTCGGCTCGGTGGGTTTCTTGGCGTCGGCCCCCTTGGGCGCGGCCTTTTTCTCGGGCTGCGCCTTGGGCGCATCCGTCTTCGCGGGCTGGCACTTCTTGGGGTCGCACGTCTTGGGATCGCAGCCCGCGGCCGCCGGGCAGCACTTGTCCTTCGGGCAGGCCCCGGCGTGCTTCATTATCGCGGTCCATTCCTTGCCCTTCTCGCTGCCCCAAACCTTCATCTCGCCGCCGAGACCGACGAGCTTGGCGCTGTAGGTGTAGGTCTTGCCGTCCTTCTCCTTGAAGGTCAGCTTCTCGGCCTTCTGATCAAACTCGTACGTGCCGGTGAGCTTCTCCATCTTGTCCTTGACCGTGGCACAGGCCATGAACGTGCCGCCGTCCATCAGGCACATGCACTGGAGGTTGAAATGCTCCTTCTCGGTCTCCGGGTCGATCGACTGCATGGTCCAGCGTCCGGTCACGCCGCAACCGGTCAACGCCACCAGCACACACGACAGAAACAGTCCCTTAGCCATCGTTCTCATTTCGTCTGCTCCAAACTCACCAGGTAGAAATCCGACCACAATTGCCGGCTATTATCGCGACGCGGCGCCGTACGGCAAGTGGGCGTGGGTGCCCCAACCCGCATCCGCCGCAGGCGGATCGGGGTGGGGGACTGACGGATCCCTGCCCCCCGGGGGCCGGAACTGAGCCGGGCCAGTCATGGCCCGGCCGAGAGGATCAACCGCCCCTTCACAGGGGCGGCGCGGACCAGCCGCCAGGCCGTGCGCAAACTGGCCCGGGGACGGGCCCGCTCCGCAATGCGGGCGCGCCGCGAGAAATCGCGATGCGGTCAATTCATGTGCTTGATGATCGCCTGACCGAACTCGGAGCACTTCAGCAGCTTCGCGCCCTCCATCAGCCGCTCGAGGTCGTACGTCACCGTCCTGGCCGCAATGGCGCCTTCCATGCCCTTAACGATCAAATCCGCCGCCTCCGTCCAGCCCAGGTAGCGGACCATCATCTCGCCCGAGAGGATCAGCGAGCCGGGATTGACCTTGTCCTGGCCTGCGTATTTCGGGGCGGTGCCGTGCGTGGCCTCGAAGATTGCATGGCCGGTCTCGTAGTTGATGTTCCCGCCTGGCGCGATGCCGATGCCGCCGACACACGCCGCCAACGCGTCCGAGACGTAATCTCCGTTCAGGTTCAGCGTGGCGATCACGTCGTACTCGGCCGGCCGCGTGAGAATCTGCTGCAGGAACGCGTCGGCGATGACGTCCTTGATCACCAGAGGGACCGAGGGACGAAGCGACGAAGGCACGGAGGGATTCGAGGGGTTGATCACCTGCCAGGGGCCGCCTTCATAATCCACGGCGCCGAACTCGCGCTTCGCCACCTCGTAGCCCCAATCCCGGAACGCCCCCTCCGTGAACTTCATGATGTTCCCTTTGTGCACGAGCGTGACACTCTTGCGGCGGTTCTCGAGCGCGTAACGGATCGCTGCCCGCACCAGTCGGGCGGTCCCCTCTTGGCTGACGGGCTTGATCCCGACGCCGGTCGTCGCCGGGAAACGAATTTTCTTGAAGCGGTCCGGGAACGCCTCGGCGAAGAGCTTCTTGAACTGCTCACAGTCGGGCGTGCCGTGCTGGAACTCAATGCCCGCGTAGATGTCCTCCGCGTTCTCCCGGAAGATCACCATGTCGGTCAGCTCGGGCTGCTTGACTGGGCTCGGCACGCCGCGGAGGTAGCGCACCGGCCGTAGGCAGACGTACAGGTCGAGCTGCTGCCGAAGCGCGACGTTCAACGAGCGGATGCCACCACCGACTGGCGTAGTCAGCGGCCCCTTGATGCCGACTAGGAACTCGCGGAAGGCGTCGAGCGTTTCGCTCGGCAGCCAGTCGTTGAACTTCTGGTGGGCCGTCTGGCCGGCGAAGACCTCCATCCAGGCGATCCTGCGGCGTCCGCCATAGGCCTTTGCCACGGCCGCGTCAAAGACCGTTTCGGCCGCGTGCCAGATGTCGGGCCCGGTTCCGTCACCGCGGATGAAGGGGATGACGGGCCGGTCGGGCACCCGGAGCACGCCATTGTCGATCGAGATTCTCTCGCCTTTGGGGACCTGCGTAGTCTTGTAAGCCATTGGCGTCACTCCTGCGGTGGAAATCTACCTGCCTTCGTTTCGCGCATCGACGCCAGAATAATAGCCGCGGACGCACCGCCAGTCCTGTGGCTGGCCGATAACAATAAGAGCGACAGATAACGTGCGACGAAGGAGCCGTGAGCGGTAACGCACGGCGCTCAGCCGCATGGCCGCTTTGACATGAACGACTCGCGGACGTATCCTTTTGATATTCGGAACAGAATTTGCTAGCGGCCGGACCTCGGACCCTTCTTCGGCCCGCTGGGCTTACGCGGGCCTGAGTTTCGGACCTGCAACACCGGCCGTTACCAATGCTGACGGACGGTGATAACCGTGTCCCAGATCCTCTCCCAGCTTCCGCGGCAGCTCCTTCAGCAGCAGCAGCGCCTCACGCCGCAGCTCATCCAGGCCATGGACATCCTCCAGCTCAATACGCTGGCCCTGGAGTCGCGCATCGCGCAGGAGCTGGACGCGAACCCGGCTCTGGAACTGATGCCGGGTGACGAGGAAGCGCCGCCCCCTGCGGCCCCGGCGGTCGAGGAAGAGCCGGCGTCCGGCGAGCGCACCCTGGTCGTCGAGGGCGGGAACGCCGAGGAGTTCGCGCGGCTCGACAGCCTGGTGCGGGAATACGACTGGATCGAGGACGACGCCGAGTACCGCGGCAGCAAGTCCCGGGCGCGCAGCCTGGAGGAGGCGGACAACAAGCAGGACGCGATGGCGAACACGCCGGCGCGCCCGGTAAGCCTGCACGAATACCTGCTCGAGCAATGGGACCTGGCCGAGGTGGATGAGCGGACGCGCGGGCTCGGTGCGCGAATCATCGATAACCTTGACGACGCCGGACGGCTCGCCACGCCCCTCGAGGAGATCGCGTCGGACGTACGCCCGGCGGCCAGCCCGGCCGAGATGGCGGCGGCGCTCGCGACCGTGCAGCAGCTCGATCCACCGGGGATCGCAGCGCGTTCCCTGCAGGAGTGCCTGCTGCTGCAGTTGGCGGCGCTGCCCGGCGACAATGCGCTGGAAGCCCGCATCATTCGCGAGCACCTGGACGACCTGGAGAAGAACCGTCTGCCCGCGATTGCCAAGGCCCTTGGCGTGGACCTCGCCGAGGTCAAGGCCGCGCTCGAGGTCATCGGCACGCTCGCGCTGCATCCGGGCCACGACGTGGTGGCCCAGCATTTGCCGCCCATCGTCCCCGACGTCATCGTCGAGTGCAACGAGAAGGACGACCGCTACGACGTGCGCCTCGCGCGGGGCAATACGCGCGAGCTCCGCATCTCGCCCGAGTTTCGCGACCTGCTGGAAACCTCCCGCGGGGACAAGCAGGCCCGCGAGTTCATCAAGCAGAAGATCGAAGCCGCCAGCGCCATCATCGACGCCGTCCGCTATCGGCGCGAACGCCTGCTCGACGTCGCCCGCGCGGTCGTCGAGGCGCAGCGCGACTTTCTGGACCGCGGCGAGCAGCACCTGAAAGTGTTGCGGATGAGCGACCTGGCGATGCGCTTCAACTGCGATCCGTCCACGATCAGCCGCACGGTCGACGAAAAGTACATGCAGACGCCACGCGGCATTTACCCGCTGCGCCGTTTCTTCACGGGCGGAGCGGAGACCGACGCGGGCGACGCGCTGAGCTGGGCGAGCATCAAGGCCAAGGTAGAGGAGATCATCGCCCAGGAGAACAAGGCGAGCCCGCTGAGCGACGACGAGGTCGTGGAGCGGCTGAAGGCCCAGGGTACCGTGATCAAGCGCCGCACGGTCGCCAAGTACCGGGCGCAGCTAGGGATTCCGGCGGCGCGGCAACGGCGGCAATACTAGGTCCCCTCCCTCGCAGGGAGGGGGCAAGGGGAGGGTGGTGGGCCCCGTCGTCAGAACGCGAAGCGCAAGCGAGCGCGGTGGGTGGCCGACAACCTGGCCCGTCGGCGTGCGCTCTGATTGTCTGCTGGATCTTGCAGCGCGTCCTATTGGCAAGTGGCATTGTTTGGACTTTTCCTTGTCCACCGCCGCCTCAGCGAGTATTGTGTCTAATAGGTAAACGGGCGCGTCCGCGAAGAGCCCGCGTCACATCATCCCGCCGAGTAGGCATCCGCTTGGGCACCGTGCCCCGCTTGGCCGGGTCAGCCGGCTGCGAGCGCGCAGAGAGGAGCATCGTATGCGAGCGTTCTTCCTCACACGTGGAACAAGGCGCAGCGGAAATTCGATGTTTTCCGCCCGTTTTCCCCTGGTTCTGATTGTGGGTCTCACCGCCGCGCTCTTTTCGCCGTCGGCGCGGGGCGAATGGCTGGCCGGCGAGCCAATTCCCGGCGTCAACGACCGTGTGAACGCTGCCGCCGTCTACGATGATGGCACGGGACCGGCACTCTACGTCGGTGGAAACTTCACCGAGGCCGGCAGCGTATTCGCAAACTTTATCGCGAAATGGAACGGCACGACCTGGGCGCCGCTGGGCGCCGGGATCCAGGGGGTGTCGGTGGACGCGCTGACCGTGTTCAACGGCGAGTTGATTGTCGCAGGCTCTTTCACCACCGCGGGCGGAGTGAGCGCGAACAACATCGCGAGATGGAACGGCACGAGTTGGGCGCCGCTGGGCAGCGGAATGGGAAGCGTGTACATCCCCCCGAGCGTGCACGCCCTGACCGTCTTCAACGGCCAGCTGATCGCCGGAGGCGTTTTCAGCACGGCGGGCGGAGTGAGCGCGAACAACATCGCGAGGTGGAACGGCACGAGCTGGGCGCCGCTGGGGAGCGGGATGAACTACACGGTGGTAGCCCTGACGGTCTACAACGGCGAGCTGATCGCCGGCGGCGAGTTCACCACTGCGGGCGGGGTGAGTGCGAACTACATCGCGAGATGGAACGGCACGAGTTGGGCACCGCTGAGCAGCGGTATGAATTCCATCGTGTGGGTCGTGTCCGTCTTCAACGGCGAGCTGATTGCTGGTGGCGCCTTCACCGCCGCGGGCGGGGTCAGTGCGAACAGCATCGCGAAATGGAATGGCACGAGCTGGGCGCCGCTTGGCAGCGGGATGAACAACCAAGTGGTCGGCCTGACTGTCTTCGACGGCGAGCTGATCGCCGGCGGTAACTTCACGACTGCGGGCGGAGTGAGCGCGAACTGCATCGCGAAATGGGACGGCTCGAGCTGGTGGCCGCTGGGCAGCGGGATACGCGGCGACAGCTATGGCCCGAGTGTGGGGGCCTTGAGCGTCTTCAACGGCGAGCTGATTGCCGGGGGTCGGTTCACTACAGCGGGCGGGGCAGGTGTGGCCTCGATCGCGAAATGGAACGGCACGAATTGGACGGCGCTGGGCAGCGGGATCAACTCGTTCGTGGGCAGCTTCACCGTCTTTAGCAGCGACCTCATTGCTGGTGGCGGCTTCACTACCGTGGGCGGGGTCAACGCGCAGCGCATCGCGAAATGGAACGGCACGACTTGGGCGCCGCTAGGCAGCGGGATGGACGACGCAGTAAACGCCCTAGCCGTGTTCAACGGCGAGTTGATCGGCGGGGGCCGTTTCACTACCGCGGGCGATGTGAATGCAGACAGGATCGCGAAATGGAACGGGACGAGTTGGTCGCCGCTGGGCAGCGGAATGGGCGCCGGGTCTCAAGCGACCGTGAACGCCCTGACCGTCTTCAACGGCGAGTTGATTGCCAGCGGTATGTTCGGCACCGCGGGCGGAATCGGGGCGGCCAGCATCGCGAAATGGGACGGCACGAGCTGGGCACCGCTGGGCAGCGGGCTCGGTGGTTACGCCTGGGCCCTGACTGTGTTTAATAACGAGGTGATTGTCGGGGGCCATTTCACCACCGCGGGCGGCGTGAGCGCGAACCACATCGCAAAATGGAACGGCACGAGTTGGGCGCCGCTGGGCAGCGGGATGGAAGGCGGGTCCATGCCGATCGTGTACGACCTGACCGTCTTCAATGGCGAGCTGATCGCCGGGGGTGGGTTCACTATTGCGGGCGGGGTGAGTGCGAACTACATCGCGAGATGGAACGGCACGAGCTGGGCGCCGCTGGGCAGCGGGATGGGCGGGCCCTACCCGGCCGTGAACGCCCTGACCGTCTTCAACGGCGAGCTGATCGCCGGGGGTTGGTTCACTACTGCGGGCGGGGCCAGTGCGAGCAACATCGCGAAATGGAACGGCACGAGCTGGGCACCGCTGGGCAGCGGGATCGGCCCCAGTTATGGCCATGTGGGGGCCCTGACCGTGTTCAACGGCGAGGTGATTGCTGGGGGCGTCTTCTTCACCGCGGGCGACTACGTCTCAGCCTACTGGGCTCGTTGGGTGGCCCTGGGCGACCTGAATTGTGACGGGGTTCTCGACTTCGGTGACGTCAACCCGTTCGTGCTTTACCTGTCAGACATCCTGGCTTGGCAGACCATGTACATCAATTGCCCGCCGGACATTGGCGACATCAATGGCGATGGCACTTATGGCCAGGGCTCGTTCGGTGATATTAACCCATTTGTGGCGCTGCTTACCGACGGTTGATTTGGCCGCCGGATCCTCGGGCGGCAGAGTGAGGGATGGACACAGGGCAGGGTGGGCCCCGGGCTCCGGGAATGGCCGGCCGGGCAGTGATGCAGTTGCCACCGATCTCATCTGATGTTTCTGGCGTCCTCAGCCATCATCGTCGCGGCTCGTCCCGCTGAGGCCGTCAGGCCCTTGGCCGCGATTACGATGGACGCGCGACGGCTCCTCTATCTGCCGGTTCGGTCCCGAGTCCGAGCGGCCTCGCTTCCCATGTATCACGACAACGGGAATCGTCCATAACCCTTCTGAACGGGCACTCGCCCGAGCTCCCATCGCCCGGTCCTGAGTGGCGCCGCGTATTACCGCGGCGGCGCCGAGAGACCGGTGGTGGATCTCAGATTCAATGTGGTCCTGCCTTGAAAGCTGAGGGCTGACGGCTGATGGCGGATAGCTCGGGAGTCAACCCGTGCGAGCGATGAGCTTTTCCGGCGTGGGCCGGACGAGTGCTTCGCGACTTTCGATGCCCTCTGGCAGCACTGCCAGGAGGCGAAGGCCCGGTCGGTCGAGCGGTGGCATCCGCCGACCGAGTTGCGGGTCGAACCCTACGCCGGGCAGCTTCGGCTGCTCGGCGGCGATAAGGCGACGTACCGGCTGAATGAGTGGAGCGCTGGTGAAAGTCCCTCGCTTGCGCTTCGGGCTCTGATCATGTGCCAGCGTCAGCAAAGACACCGTCAATCGGCTGTCGGCGGCGACGGCCAGCCAGGTCTTCGCCGAGACGCTGCCGGGCTATCTGCTCGCCTGGTTAAACGTCCGCTCGATGAAGTTCGTGTCCACGTTGCCCTTCACGAAGTCCGCCTGCTCCAGGATGGCCTTGTGCAGCGGGATGGTCGTCTCAATGGGCTCGACGATGAACTCGTCCAGCGCGCCCCGCATCGCGTGAATGGCCTCGGCGCGCGTCGGGCGATGAACCAGCAGCTTCGCGATGAGCGAGTCGTAGTAGGGGCTGACGCAGTACCCGGCGTGAACGTGCGTGTCGAGCCGCACTCCGGGTCCGCCGGGCGGGACAAAGGTGCGGATGGGCCCCGGGCACGGACGGAAGTTGTCCGCGGGCGACTCCGCGTTGATGCGACACTCGATCGCGCAGCCGTTTTGCCGCACTTGCTCCTGCCGCAGCTTGAGCGGCTCCCCCGCCGCAATGCGGATTTGCCACTGCACGATGTCCTCGCCGGTCACCAGCTCGGTCACCGGGTGCTCGACCTGGATCCGCGCGTTGACCTCGATGAAGTAGAAGTTCCCGGCGTTGTCCAGCAGGAACTCGCACGTGCCCGCCGAGTAGTATCCGGCCACCCGCGCCAGCCGGACCGCCGCGTTGCACAGCTTCTCGCGCGTGCGGGCGGTGATGTGCGGGGAAGGGGACTCCTCGACCAGCTTCTGATGGCGGCGCTGCAAGGAGCAGTCGCGTTCCCACAAGTGCACGATGTTGCCGCGGTGATCGCCGAGCAGTTGCACCTCGACGTGGCGCGGGCGCTCGATGAGCTTCTCGACATAGAGCTGGCTGTCCTTGAAGGCGGCTTCGGCCTCGGCCCGGGCGTGCCGGAAGGTGGAACGCAGGGTGGCCTCGTTGTGCGCGGCGCGCATACCGCGACCGCCGCCGCCGGCCGCCGCCTTGACCATGACCGGATAACCGATCTTCGTCGCCAGGGCGACGGCGTCGTCTTCGCCATCCACGGTTCCCGTGCTGCCAGGTATGATGGGTACCTTGGCCTCGCGGGCCAGCTTGCGGGCCTGGACCTTGTCGCCGAGCTTCTGCATCGCCTCCACGCTGGGACCGATGAACTCGATCTTGCAATCCCGGCACATCTGCGCGAAACGCGGGTTCTCCGCCAAAAAGCCGTAGCCCGGGTGGATTGCCTGCACGTCGGCCAGCTCGGCGGCCGACAGGATCGCCGCCGCGTTCAAATAGGATTGCGCAGCGGACTCGGGGCCGATGCAGATGGCGTCGTGGGCCAGGTTCAGATAGGCGGCGTCCCGGTCGGCGCGAGAGTAGACCGCGATGGCCTCGATCCCCATGTCGCGGCAGGCGCGGATCACCCGGAGGGCAATCTCGCCGCGGTTCGCCACGAGGATTCGCGTGAACATCCGCACCCCACTCTGGGTCAAGCCGGGACCACGGCGAACAGCGGCTGATCGAACTCGACGGCCGCGGCGTTCTTTACGAGCACCTTGGTAATACGCCCCGAGACCTCCGCCTTCAGTTCGTTGAACACCTTCATGGCCTCGATCAGGCACACGACGGTGTTCGGCTCCACCATCGAGCCGACACTGATAAACGGCGGCGATTCGGGATCGGTCGCGGCATAAAACGTCCCCACCATGGGCGAGCGGATGAGCGTCTCATTGCTCTGGGCCGTGGGGGCGCCGGGAGGCGCCGCAGGCGACTCGCTCGTGGCCGCGGGATTCGCATGGTGGACCGCCGGCAGCGTGGCCACCACGGGTTGTCCGCGTCGCAACAGGATATGCGAGTCCCCCTCGCGCAACTCCATGCGGCTCAGGTCGTTATCTACCATGAGGTCGATCAGGCTCTTCAGATGCTTGAGGTCCATGTGAAGCTTCGCGGCAGGTTCGTCGTTCGATTCTTTGGTCTTCTGTTGCTGACTCATGCAAATTCAACCGGTAGCGACGACAACACCTCGTAACCGGTTTCCGTGACCAGTATGTCATCTTCGAGTCGCACGCCGCCGACGCCGGGCAGGTAGATTCCCGGCTCGATCGTGATCACCATCCCAGGCTTGAGCGTATCCTTGGACACGCGGTTAACCCGTGGGGATTCGTGGGCCACGATCCCGAGCCCGTGCCCCAGGCCGTGATTGAAAAGCTGTCCGTAACCAGCCTTGCGGATGATCTCGCGGGCCACGTGATCGACGGCCTTGGCCTTGACCCCCGGCCGAACGGCTTCGATCGCCCGGTCGTGTGCCTCGCGCACGACATTGAAGACCTCCTTCAGCCGGTTCGGGATGCTACCGAGCCACAATACGCGGGTCAAGTCGCTGCCGTACCAGTCGACGCGGGCACCCCAATCGACGAGCAGGATTTCGTTCTCGACCAGTTTGCGGTCGCCGGGCTCGTAGTGCGGCAGGGACGAACTGGCCCCCGCGGCAACGATCGATGGAAACGTCTCGCCCTGCGCGCCCAGCCGCTGCATCTCGTAAACGAGCTGCGCGGCGATCTCGCGCTCGGTCTGCCCCGGCCGCAACCACTGGCGAACACGCTCGAACGCCTGCTCCGCGACCCGAATGGCGACACGTAGGCGCTCGACTTCGCCCGCATCCTTGCAGGCCCGGTGGGGCGTCACCAGACCCTCGGCGAGGACGAGCCGAATGGGGGCGGCGAGCTTCTTGAGGGCCTCATAGTCGCCCACATTCATGTGGTCCGGATTGAAGCCCACGCGCTTGACCTTGCAGCGCCGCATCTCTCGGACGGTCTCGTCGGGGGTGCGCTTCTTGCGGAGGACCTTGCGGGCGTAGGGTGCCTGGCGGTCGGCAGCCTCATCAAAACGCCCGTCGGTCAGCAGGACGACCGCCCGGTGGGTCAAGAGCACGGGACCGTCTTCGCCGGTGAAGCCGGTCGCCCAATACTGGTCCATGCGGTCCTGGATGAGGTAGGCGTCGAGCTTACGCCGGGTTATTTCATCACGTAACTTGTTGATACGTATGGAATAAGGTTCAGGCGGGGTCTGGTCGGTTTTCTTCATGGCAATGGCTGCTCCGTGTGGCGTTCGCGCGACCCAGGACGACCGCGCCGGCCGCGCTCACCGATGCAAGCTGGGACTTTACCGCAGAGTGTCGCCGCCCGCCAGTTGCCACAACGTAATTCACTGACCTTTGACCCAGGGCGACCCTGGGGCTAAACTAGTGGGTTCGCGTATGGGCGGCCCCGGCGCGACCTATGTTCGACGTTCCTGGATCGAGGGTGTCATGGCCCGGAAGTGTCAGTTTACCGGGAAGAAGACGATCTCCGGCAGCAGGATCTCGCGGCGCGGCAAGGCCAAGTACCTGGGCGGCGTGGGCCGCAAGGTCACGGGCATCAGCAAACGCAAGTTCAAGCCGAACATTCAGCGGGTGCGGGCGCTGATCGATGGCCGGGTGACGCGGGTCCGCGTAAGCGTCAAGGCCATCCGCATGGGTCTGGTTCCCAAGCCGCCCAAGCGTGACTGGTCGCCCCCGCCGCCCGCACCGGTCGAGACGTGATGACGAGCTCAGCGCCGACATGGCGGTCTTGATCGACGAAGCCGAAGTGCGGCGTATCGCGAAGCTGGGGGGACTGAACCTCAGTGGCGCCGAAGTGGAGTTCTTCGCCCGCCAGCTCGGGCAAATCCTCGCGTACTTCCAGCAGCTTCAAGCCGTGTGCACGGAAGGTGTTGAGCCAGTCGCACACCCGCTTTCCCTGACCGACGTTGTTCGCGACGACGAACCTGGCGTCCCGCTGGACCGCGACACGGCGCTATGCAACGCGCCCGAGCGCGACGGCCCCTTCTTCAATGTCCCCCCCGTGCTTGATCCGTCGTCCGGCGCGTAGCAGTCGCGTCGGTGCCCGGCGTCAGTCCCCCACCCCGATGCTATGCATACGGGGCGGGGCACGCGCGGCCGCCCGCTACGTGAAGTACAGCCGGCTGGAGTAGTACACACGACCATACCGCGTCACGGCCCAGTACCACGACTTGGCCGAAGTGTAGGACACGGTCACGTCCACGAGCCCGGTGGCCGACGTGAGGACCAGGTAGCGCTTGTTGGTGGTGATCGTCTGGATAATCGTGCCGACCGTGAACGTGACGGCGCCCGGCGCGGTTCCGGTCACGCCGCCGCCGCCGTTGTCGGCCAGCCACAGGTCGAGCAAGCTGTACGTCCCGGTCGGCGCGAGGATGCTCGTGTGCACGGAGTCGTACTGCTCGGCGTCGACGGCGATCGTCAGGGCCGCGGCCCAATCCGGGCAGAGCCGGTCGGCCAGCTCGCGGATGAAGTCGGCGTGGGCACGCAGCTCTTCATCCGCGCGGCTCAGCGGCGCGCGGACCTGGGCCAGCGCGGCCGCGATCTGGAGGGCGCTGGTTTCGATCCGCTGAGAGCTGAACGGCCCGCGCCCCAGGTCGGGGCCGAAGAATTCGGTGTGACGTTGATTCACGGCGGACTCCTCTCATGCGCCTGGATCATCGGCGCTGCGCAGGGGAGTATGCTTGCGAAACCCGCAGGAACCAACACGCACGCGCCCATTGCTCGCGCCCTGGCGGAATCCGACGGTGTGTGGCACATTCTGCGCGCCGCGCCCCAAGAGAAAAGCCGCGGCCAGCCTTGGCCGCGGCTTTCACTCACGACGAGGCTGGCGACGTGCGCGGGCTATTTCGCGCCCAGCAATTGCTCGGTCTCCGTGAGCCACTTCTCAAAGAGCTTCATCGCATCCTCGATCGGCTTGGGCGACGTCATGTCGACGCCCGCGTCCTTGAGCAGCTCCAGCGGATACTTGCTGCTGCCGCCCTGGAGGAACGTCAGGTACGCCTCGACCGCGCCTTTGTCGCCAGCCAGGATGCGGGCGACGATGTTCGACGCCGCACAGTAGCTGGTCGCATACTTGTACACGTAGAAGTTGCGGTAGAAGTGGGGGATGCGGATCCAGTAGTTGTCCACGAGCTCGTCGTGCGTGTAGTCCGGCCCGTAGTACTTCTTCATGATCTCGCCGTATGCGGCGCCCATCGAATCCGCCGTCAGCGGGACGCCCTTCTCGGCCATCGCGTGGATGCGCCCCTCGAACTCGCTGAACATGGTCTGGCGGAAGACGGTGCCGCGGAAGCCCTCGAGCAGCTCGCCGAGCAGGTAGAGCTTGATCTGCGGATCCTTGATCTGCTGCAGGATGTAGTTCTCGAGCAGGATCTCGTTGGCCGTCGAGGCGACCTCGGCGCAGAAGATGTCGTAGTCGGCGTACACGTAGGGCTGGGTGCGACGCGACAGATACGAGTGCATCGAGTGCCCCATCTCGTGGCACAGCGTGGACACGTCCTCGTAGTTGCCGTAGAAGTTCATCAGGATGTACGGCTGCGTGAGGTACGTCCCGCTCGAGTAGGCGCCGCTCTGCTTGCCCTTGGTGGGGAAGACGTCGATCCAGCGTGAGTCCGCCCCTTTCTTCACGGCGGCACAGTACTGGTCGCCCAGCGGGGCCAGCGCTTTGAGCATCGTTTCGACCGCCTGCTCGTAGGTGTACCTCATCTCCGCCTCGGCCGTCAGGCGGGCGTACAGATCGTAGTCATGCACGCCGTCGTCGCACTTCAGTGCCTTGCGCCGCAGCGCCGTGTAGCGGTGCAGCAGCGGCAGATTGGTGTTGATGGTCTTCACCAGGTTGTCATATACGCCGACCGGGATGTTGCTGCCGTCGAGCGACGCGGCCAGGCAGCTTTCGTACCCGCGGGTGCGCACGGTGAAGATGTGCTCCTGCACTTCGCCATTCAGCAACGCCGCCGCGGTGTTGCGGACGCTCTTGTACGTGCCGGTGATCCCCTCGTAGGCGTCCTTACGCACGCGGCGGTCCGGTGAGTCCATGAAAATGTAGAACGCCGAATCGCTCAGCTCCACCAGGTTGCCCTGGGCGTCCTTGACGGTGGGGAACTTGAGGTCGGCGTTGGCCAGCAGGTTGTACGCGGTCCCCGGGGCGCTGAATACCTGCCCCGCCAGGGCAATGAGCCGCTCCTGGTCCGCGGGCAGAATGTGCTTCTTCTGGCGGAAGAGGTTCTCGAAGGAGTGGCGATATACCGCCAGGTCCTTGTTCTCCTTCATCCACTTGTCGAGCGTGTCCCAGGGGATGGAGGTCAGCTCGGGCTCGACCCAGGCCGTCGCCTCGCCGAACTTCACCCCCAGCCCGCGCAGCCGATCCTGCAGGCCCTGGTACTTGTTGACGCGGGTGTCTTCATCGCCCCGCAGGGCCGCGTACACGTAGGTCTTCGCGAAGCGCGGCGAGACTTCGTCCCGCAGCTTCAGGAACTTGAGCAGGGACTCAGCACTCTCGCCGAGCTTGCCCTTGAACGCCGCCAGCTTGGGCAGGTCGCCCTCCAGTGCCTTGAAATCGGCCTCCCAGATGTCTTCGGCGGGATAGATGGTTTCGGTGGCCCAAAGGTACTTCTGCTCGATCTCGCTGCGCTCCGGGACTTTCTTCTCCTCGCCGCGCGCCACGGCGGCGATGAGAACAGTGAGCAGGCCAAGGGGGATGGGGACAAGCTGTGCTTTCATGATGGGTTCTCGCGGCGGGGGACGGACTCTGGCCGCCCGACTGGCCCCGCTCACCAGCCGGCGGCGCATCGGGCTGCCCAGCGTATAGGTTGGCCGCGCCGTCTGCAAGCCAGACGGTCCGCGCTGCACAGCGTGCCCGCTCCGTTCCTTTTCCATTACAACTCCCGAAACCGCGCCGTGAAGTGCCGCAGGGACGGCGGCGCCCAGGCGATTTCCAGCGGTCGCAGCTTATCGCGCTGCTGGAACACCTCGGTGATCGCCTCAATCACGTAGTCAATGTGACTCTGGGTATAGACCCGCCGCGGGATCGCTAGACGCACCAGCTCCATCGCCGGCGCAATCCCCGACTGGCCGAACATCACGCTTCCGATCTCCACTGCGCGGATGCCCGCGTGCCGGTAGAACTCCACGACCATGGCTTGGCCCGGAAACTGCCGCGGCGGGATGTGGGGCGCGAAATGTTGGGCATCGACATAGATCGCATGCCCGCCGGGCGGCTCGACGATTTGGATGCCGGACGCCAGCAGCTTCTCGCCCAGGTACGCCGTGCTGCGAATGCGGTATTGCAGGTAGTCTTCGTGGACCACCTCCTCGAAACCCTGCGCCATCGCTTCCAGGTCGCGGCCCGCCAGCCCGCCGTACGTGATGAAGCCCTCGGTCAGGATCAATAACTCATCTGCTCGGCGGACCAGCTCTTCGTCGCGCAGCAGCAGCAGCCCGCCGATGTTCACGAGGCCGTCCTTCTTGGCGCTGATGGTTGCTCCATCGGCGAGGTCAAACATCTCCCGTACGATCTCGCGCACGTTGCGGCTCTGCTGCCCCGGCTCACGTTGCTTGATGAACCAGGCATTCTCGGCGAAGCGGCAGGCGTCCAGGAAGAACGGCAGGTGGTAGCGGTCGCAAATCCGCCGCACGCCCCGCAAGTTCTCCAGACTGACCGGCTGCCCACCGCCGCTGTTGTTGGTCACGGTAACCATGACCAGCGGGATGTGCTCCCGGCCGACGTCCTTGATGAGTCCCTCGAGCTGGGCGAGGTCCATGTTGCCTTTGAACGGGTGGCGGGTCTTGGGGTGCTTGCCTTCCTCGATGACGAGGTCGATGGCCTGGGCGCCCGTGTGCTCGATGTTGGCCCGCGTGGTGTCGAAATGGTTGTTATTGGGCACGACTTTGCCCTTGCCGCCCACGAGCTCAAACAGAATCCGCTCGCTAGCGCGCCCCTGATGCGTCGGCAGAATGTTCTCGAACCCGGTCAGCTCGCGAATCCGGTCTTGGAGCACGTACCAGCTCTTGGCGCCGGCATACGACTCGTCACCGCGCATGATCCCCGCCCATTGCAGGCTGCTCATGGCCCCGGTGCCGCTGTCGGTCAGCAGGTCGATGAGCACGTCGTCGGCATGGATCAAAAAGAGGTTGTAGCCCGCTTCGCGCACGAGGCGCTCACGCTCCTCGCGGGTAGTCATGCGGATCGGCTCCACGACCTTGATTCGGAAGGGTTCGATGATCGTTTTCATAGCCTGCGCCGTGCTCCACGAAGCCCCGGCCCCGGAAGATTATGGGTTCCAGGCGCGCAGGGGATCAAGCTGCCGCTCGGCGTCCGGCCCCGCCACCGCCTCGAAATCCCCACTGGTGAGCAGCGTCGCGACTCGCGTTTCGTAGTGCGTCGTCGCCGCGCGGGCCCACAGACACGTTCCCACCAACGTCAACGCCAGAACCGCTGACATCGTCGTGGCCCAGGCGGCCAGTGCCGCCAAGCGTCTTCCGCCGCGCCTCCGCCACACCACCGCCACGGCCAGCAGAAAGACGGCCGTGGCCGCGGATACGAACGGGTAACGCGGCCAGCCGGCATCGGGTGAGCTGAGGCGCTGCAGATCATCCTGGAAAGGGGTCGGGTTCATCTGGAAGTACACAAAACCGGCGGCCAGCAGCACCAGTGCGCCGAACAGGCCGCCGAGCAGCGCCCCGCGCCCGGTGGCCGCGTGGCGCAGCCACACCGCCGCCGCAAGCGCTGCGCTGAGCGCCGTCACCAGGAACGCTGGGGCCACCCACAGCAGGACGGCCACGGCGTCCCGCAGTCGATCGTAGGCCGGTTGGTCGGGCACGGGGGTGTAGGCGTTGCTCAGGAGTGGCAGTGGTGTCGGTCGCTGTGCGGCCGCGTCCCGGTACGCGGCCCGCCACTGCCGCAGCCCGGCCACGACGCCGGCCGTGGAAGTCGGTGCCGTGGTCGTACGCTCGGCCTCGAGCTGGCCCAACAGCAGCTCCGCAGCGAGCAAGCGCACGGCGGGCGGCGCGGGGTCGAGGACCCATTGCCGCAAGAGTCGCCGCACGAGCCGCCGGCAGGTCGCGGCCGTGGTCGGGTCGCCGGCGTCCTGCCGCGCGCGGGCGACGCGCTCCATCTGCTCGGCGAAGTATTCGACGAACGGCCCGTGGGGATACCCCACGGTGTTCTGGGCGCTGCGCCGGGCCGAACCCGCGGCGAGCCCCACCTGCTCGTACACGGCCGCATTGGCGCTGAGCAGCTCCGGCAGGAAATGTCCGAAGCTCGCGTTATCCAGGCCGGTGAAGTAGGGCTCCAGGATCGCCCACCAGTTGGCGGGCGGCACGTTCTCGCGCTCCAGGCGCAGCATTCCAAGGGTGGCAAGTTGCAGCCGGCCAAGCTGCGTGCCGGCGATCTGCGCGTATCCGGCGCGCGCGTCCTCGTATAGCTCGGACAGCCGGCCCGGCTCGCGCAGCGCCGTCGTGAAGTGGGAGCTGATGATCGCCAGGAGGGCGCCACTGCGCACATCGCCCGTCCACGCGGAGCGCGCCGCACGAAACGCCTGCACCACCGCGTTCGCGTCGAGTCGCTCCAGCCGGGGCAGCGGCAGGTTGACCCACACCCGGCGAAGCTGGACCAGGCCGAGGGCCGTGAGCACCCCGGCGAGCACCAGCAGCGCAATCGGGCCCCTGCGCGACCCGGTCGACCCCGCCGGGGCACCATGACTCGGCTGAGGTCGTTTCGCGCCGCCGCGATCAGATCCGCGCTGCTGCGACATGGTGTCAGGCTACGCGAGGGGCGGCGACGCGACAAGTCGGGCGCGGCGTGGCTCGGCTGCCCTGGCGGGTCGCGCTACGCTCGACCTGCCCTACGCCTGCGGCCGCTGCTGGACGAGCCCGATCAGGCGATAGGCCAGCTTCGCCGCCAGAAACTCAGTCACCGTGCTCGCCGGCAGCGGGCGAACCTCAACGATGTCCGCCGCCACGATCCGGCGGCTGCACGCGACGGTGGCCAGGAGATCCGTCACCTGATACCAGTCGAGCCCGCCGGGCTCCGGCGTGCCGGTCCCGGGTGCATACGCGGGATCGAACCCGTCGATGTCCACCGTCACGTAGACGTCATCGTCCAGGTGCGACAGAACGTCGTCCATCCACGTGGGCGACTGGCGGCACGCGCGGGCGGTGAAGATCGGCTTGCCCATCTGTCGAATGAAGTGCGCTTCTTCGGCCGAGCAATTGCGGATACCGACCCCCACCGCCGGCACACCCAGGTCGTGAATCCGCCGCATCACACACGCGTGGCTCCACGGCGTGCTCTGGTAACTGTCGCGCAAGTCGGCGTGGGCGTCGATCTGGAGCACGCTCAGGCTGCGGTAGCGGGCCTTCACCGCCCGGACCAGACCCGCCGTGAGGCTATGCTCGCCACCCAGGCTGATGAGGAACTTGCCGTCGCGGACGACGCGGCGTGCGGCGGCGCGGACGCGCTCGTGCATGGCCGCCGGACCGCGGGCGTCGGGCTCCAGCGGGTCGAGCGTAGCGATGCCGGCCTGGATGCTCTGGCGGCCGAGCGCCTCGTCGTAGAGCTCGACCTGCTGCGAAGCGGTGAGGATGGCGCGCGGGCCGTCGCGCGTGCCCGCGCCGAAGGTGGTCGTCGCCTCGTAGGGGATCGGCAGGACGGCGAAGCGGGCCGTCGCGTAATCGGCGCGACGGCGGGGGAGGGCGAGGAAATTGTCCGGAATATGGTGCGCCACGTTGCCCTAGTCGAACAAGAAGATCGCCGCCGCCACCACCGTCGTCCACTTGCCGTTCTTGTCGCCTTCGGCCGTTTGCACGACGGCGCGGGTTTGGACGATTTGCCCGCTCATCTTGTAGACCTCGCGCCGCGCGTCGTAGTCGGCCTCCGCGTCAAACTCGATGCCCAGGGTGGTCGCCAACATGCTGGCCGCCATGTCTTCGACGAAGTCGGCAGTCTTCCTCTCCGTCATGCCGTAGCCATGGTGCTCGGAGACATAGCCGAACTGATCGCCTTTGGCCGGCACCGCCAGGCCGATCCCGGCCGAGACCAGCCGGTTGGGCTCGTCGGTGCGGGCTTCGGCCAGCACGCAGTACGTGATCTGGCCGGGGATGAGCCGCGACAAGCCGAAGTTGCGGGAGACGATTCTGCAGCCGGGCGGGAAGATGCTCGAAACCTTGACCAGGTTGCATTGCGCGATGCCGGCGTCGCGCAGTGCGGCCTCGAAGGACTCCAGATTGTGTCGGTGCTTTCCCATGCCACGGGTGAAGAAAATGCGCTTGGGAACCAGCAGTTCCATGTCACGCCCTCCGGTCGGGCAGCGGGCCCCGCCGTGTAACAGAGGTCCGGCTCGCCGCCCGGACGACCGCGCCGAGACCCAACTCAGCGACCATTCCGTCGGAGCGCGTATTTATAGCAACTCAGCAGCGCGCCACAACGCTAGCGCCGAAAAAAGAGCGCGGACTTTTTGCGGCAGGCCGATGTTTGGCAAGCGGCCATTCGTTTTGAATACTCTGGGGTGGAGCCTCGCACTCGGGCGCGAGCCCGAGTCGAAAAATCCGGGAGCCGGAACCTAGCGGTGCGATCCGGACGGAAAGGAGCACAACCGCCACAGGCCGACGTCCGAGCCGACGCCGGCCTTGTCTCCTGCGCCCCACCCCGCCGATAATGCGGCCATGTACGCCGCGGTCAACGCGTGGACCTTCCCGGAGGCGGGCTCCGTCGACGAGCATTTGCAGGCCGCCGCGGCGGCCGGCTTTCAGGGGGTCGAACTCGTACTTGGTGCCGCGGAGTCGCTGCGGCCCGACACTCCATTATCTGAGTTCACCCGACTCGCGCGTCTCGCCGGCCGTCTCGGGCTGCGCCTGGCCGGGCTCGCCACCGGGCTGTTCTGGGAGTTCAACTACGCCTCCCCGGCGAAAGCGGACCGGCAGCGGGCTTGCGACCTGACGCTGCAGATGCTGGATCGCGCGGCGGCGGCCCAGGCGGGCGCGATTCTGGTGGTCCCGGCGCTGGTTGGCAGAAGCGACGATGCGCGGCCGCAGGTGGCGTACGCGGATGCGCTCCAGCGCACGGCCGAGGCCCTGGCGGAACTGCGGCACGAAGCGGAAGCGCGGGCCGTGGTGATCGCGCTGGAGAACGTGTGGAACCGCTTCCTGCTGTCGCCCGTCGAAGCCGCCGACCTGATCGACCGCATCCACTCGCCCGGCGTCGGGTTTTACCTCGATACCGGCAACGTGCTGGCGTACGGCTATCCCGAGGACTGGATCGCGACGCTGGGCGGGCGAATCGCGCGGGTCCACGCCAAGGACTACGACGTGAGTCGGCCGGGCCCGGCCGGCTTCTGCCCGCTCGGGCAGGGCAGCGTGAGCTGGCCGGCCGTCATCCGCGAGCTCCGCGCGTGCGGATATGACGGGCCGCTGACGTACGAAGGCACTGGCGATCCGGCGGAAGTTTGCCGGCGATTGAAGGACATCATTGCCGAGAAAAAGTAGAGCTCGTCATCGGGGAAATCCCGGTTTACAGCGAAGTCACCACAAGCGGCTGCCGCTCTCTCCATGGCGCGTTAGAATGAATGGGACGCAGGTGATCGAGGTGACCCTGCGCGGAGCAAGATCATGGAAATCCTCGCGTCCCTGCCGGTGGAAGCGTTGGCTGCCTTCTGTCGACGGAACCACATTAGTCGCCTGTCGCTGTTTGGTTCTGTGCTGCGGGGGGATTTCAGGCCCGAGAGCGACATTG